>NZ_JAKUMP010000005.1:0-321376 GCF_026341415.1 Pseudomonas sp. MCal1 | reverse complement strand
TGGCGTACGGTTACCGGGATAGCGAATTCTTTTTCATGAAGATCAAGAGCGTCTTTCCCGGTAATCCGTGAAGAACCAAAAAAAAGCCCCCGCCCAACCCGTTGCGGATAGGGGACGCAGCGGGCTGGACGGGGGCTTCCTGTTACGGAGCGATCACTGCGCGATGGTTTTCACCGACACGCCGCGTTCGATCGGGGTGGAGCGACCGTAGATATCTTCGAAGCGCTCGATATCGTCTTCACCCAGGTACGAACCCGACTGCACTTCGATGATTTCCAGCGGGATCTTGCCCGGATTGCGCAGGCGATGCACCGACGCGATCGGGATGTAGGTCGACTGGTTTTCGGTCAGCAGGAACACGTTCTCGTCGCAGGTCACTTCGGCGGTGCCGCTGACCACGATCCAGTGTTCGGCACGGTGGTGGTGCATCTGCAGCGACAGGCACGCGCCCGGCTTGACCGAAATGTGCTTGACCTGGAAGCGACCGCCCATGTCCACCGAGTCGTAGGAACCCCACGGACGGTAAACCTCGCAATGGTTCTGGGTTTCGCTGCGGCCCTGCTCGTTGAGGGTGTTGACCATCTGCTTGACGCCCTGGACCTTGTCCTTGTGGGCGATCATCATGGCGTCCTTGGTTTCGACCACCACGATGTTTTCCAGACCGATCACCGACACCAGTTTGCCGTTGCCGTGGATCATGCAGTTCTTGCTGTCCTGGATCACCACATCGCCCTTGCTGACGTTGCCGTTGGCGTCCTTCTCGTTGACTTCCCACAGCGACGACCAGCAGCCGACATCGCTCCAGCCGGCAGTCAGTGGCACCACGCAGGCGCGCTGGGTTTTTTCCATCACGGAGTAGTCGATGGAGTTGTCCGGGCAGCAGGCGAAAGTGGCTTCATCGAAAGTGATGGTGTCCGGGTCCTGAGCACTGCGTTCGAGGGTCAGCAGGCAAGTGTCGTAGATGTCCGGATCGTGCTTTTTCAGCTCTTCGAGGAAGCGGCTGGCGCGGAACAGGAACATGCCGCTGTTCCAGTAGTAACCGCCGGACTCGACGTATTCGGTGGCGCGTTTGACGTCGGGTTTTTCCACGAAGTGCGAGACGCGGCTGACGCCTTCCGGCAGCAGCGAATCGCCGGTGGACTTGATGTAGCCGTAGCCGGTTTCCGGTTTGGTGGCCGGCACGCCGAACAGCACCATTTCACCGTTTTCTGCAGCGACGGTGGCCAGGGCGAGGGCGCGTTGCAGGGCTTTCTGGTCTTCGAGGACGTGGTCGGCCGGCAGCACCAGCATCAGTTCGTCGCGACCTTCATTGACCAGCATCATCGCGGTCAGCGCCACGGCCGGCGCGGTGTTGCGACCAAACGGTTCCATCAGGATGCGTTGGCATTCCAGATTGCGGTTGGCCAACTGCTCGTTGACGATGAAGCGGTGATCCTTGTTGCAGACCACGATCGGGGTGTCCATGCCTTCGAACACCAGGCGCTCGAGGGTTTGCTGGAACAGCGTGTGTTCGCCGGTCAGGGCGAGGAACTGCTTGGGAAACTGCTTGCGCGAAAGCGGCCAAAGACGTGAACCGCTACCACCTGACAAGATCACCGGAATCATATTGTTTACTCCATAAAATCGATTGGGTTAGAGCCACGAACCTGTGTCGTTTCACTCTTGTTTTTGTCGCCTACCCGAACTGACAACCCGATTCATTGTGGGAGCGAGCTTGCTCGCGAAGGCGGCGTATCAGTCGACACATCTGTTGAATGTCAGACCGCTTTCGCGAGCAAGCTCGCTCCCACAGGGGATATGCGTCAGGTCGGGAAATGGTTAGCGGGTCGATACCGGGCGTTTTACCCAGACTGGCGACAGGTTGCTGCCGTTGCCGGTGACGTACAGCACTGCTGCCTCACCGCGCTCCAGGGCGACCGGTTTCACGTCGCCGACTTTCTTGTCGCCCTCGTACAGCGCCAGGCTGACTTTCACCGGGTTGATTTCACGTTCGCCACGGCCCTTGGCGGCCACGTTCGGCACAACTTCGGTCTTGCCGTCGGCGGTCTTCAGGGTCAGCGACTTGTCGCTGAGGTTCTGCACGCGCACCAGGGATTTCTGCTTGTTCTTGAACGGTGGTTCTTCGATCAGTTGCGGCGCGCCGGAGGCGTTGTTGACCAGGGTGTAGTAGTGATCACCGGCGAGTTTCACCGGCAGGGTCTGGCTGCCGACCTTGGCGCTGTAGTCGCCGCCCGGCATGAAGCTGAAGTCGCTGCTGGCCAGCGGCGCGACGTCGCTCAGATTGGTGCTGCCGACAGTGGCGCTGACTTCAGCATTGCTGGCGTTGTAGACACGGACGAAGGTCGAGCCTTTCGGTGCAGTCGGACCGTACAGCGCAGCGTCGCCACCGGCAAAGGCCTGGACCGACAACACACTCAGGCCGGCGACCAGAGCAATGCGTTTAGCGAGACGACGAGGAGTTGTAGTGAAAGTCATGGTGTACCTCTCTTTCAGTTTTGCGCCCGATCGGGCGTCTCGGATTTAGTGTTTACAGCTACGTTTTGTTGGCGCGCGCCGGCTTGTTTAAGCTCTGCGACCCACTGCGGGTCGGCGTCGCCGATTTCGTTGTTCACAGGCAGATATCGTTCAGGAAACTCCCAGATCAGCACCTGTGGCGGGCTGTTCTTGAAGTCATCGCTTTTCAGGTAGCTGAGCATCGGCAGGATCGGGCCGTGGCCGTCCTCGGCGTAGTTGACGACGTCGCTGTGCAGCGCTTGCTTGAGCGCACCGACGAAATTCCAGTTGGGGTTGGCGCTGTAGCTGGTACCGATCAGTGCCACCGGCACTTCACTGTTGGCGAACAGGGCGTCGTCACCGGCAGGTTGTTGGGCGGCCACAGTGTTGCGCTTTTGCAGCGGCTCTTTGGCCGGCATCAGGTTTTCGAACAGTGGATCCAGCGGCAGGAACAGACGCAGATCGCCCTTGTGCGTGACCTTTTCCGCCGGGGTGGTGACGAAGCGCTGCGGCTCGCCGCTGAGCGGGAACTTGTCAGCGATGGTTTTGGCCAGGGTGTTGGCGGCGATTTCCGCGCCTTCCGGGGTCCAGTGGGTGTCGGTGCGCAGGAACACTTGCTGACCGTTCTGCTTGGCCGCTTGGAGCGGGCCGAGCAGGTCGGGGGCGAGGATCTTGTCGGCCGCGACGCGGGCGTGGAAGTCCTGATAAAGGTTGGCGTGAATGCTCGCCGGTTTCACTTCACCCAGGTGTTCCGGGTACAGGCGAACCTTGGCCGGCACGATCGCCATCACCAGTTTCACGCCTTTCTCTTTCAGGGTCTGGCGCACGCCTTCGACCAGCGCATAGTTGCCTTGCAGGTTCAGCTCTTCGTTGACGATCGGGTTGAATTCCTCATCGCTGTACAACCACTGATCGCGACCGAGCACCACGCCCGGACGACCTTCGTTGAACAGTTTTAAATCCAGCGCGGCCCAGAGGTTGGTGCCCAGGCGCTTGATCGGGAATTCATCGTCGTAGTGGGTTTCCACGGCTTTGGTCCAGCGGCCGTTGAGCACCGTCGCATCGGCGTTGGTGCTGAAGCCGAAGAAGCTGCGCACCGACCACAGACCGAGCACCAGCAGGGTCAGCAGAAACAGCGCGATGTAGAAGATGCGTAATGAGCGGGTCATGTCAGATCCCTCAGAACTGGAAGTAAAGGAACGGCGAGAAGCTTTGCGCCGAGAGTTTGAGAATCGAGGCGATGAACAGCAGCAGGATCAGCCCGCGCATCACGTAGCGCGACCAGTCCGCCGTCCAGTACGCCGGTTGCACCTGGGCGTCGACGCCGACGGTGTAGCCAGGCTCATGGATGCTCGCCGGATTTTCGCCCGGAGCCGCTTTGATCAGGCCTGGAGTCGCCGTGGCAGGGCCGTTGGCCTCGACGTTGACCTCAGGTTTGCTCTTGACCGGCGGCTGGTTGGTGTACAGATCACGCAGGCCGAAGAACGCCAGGGTCACGTAGGCCACCACCAGAGTCGCCACTTGCAGGCCGGTCAGGCTGGCCTGATTGAGTTCCGACAGCGACCAGTCGCCGAAGCTGAACATCGCGCCGTACATGCGGCCGGCAACGTGCAGGTTCTCGGCGCGGAAGATCACCCAGCCCATGACCACCAGCAGGAAGGTCAGCGCCCAGCGGATCGGGTTGAGGCTGCGCGGCGAAGTGTTGAGACCGAGCATTTTTTCGATCGCCAGCCACATGCCGTGCCAGGCACCCCAGACGATGTAGGTGATGTTCGCGCCGTGCCACAGACCACCGAGCAGCATGGTCAGGAACAGGTTGCGATAGGTCATCAGCGTGCCTTTGCGGTTGCCGCCGAGGGTGATGTAGAGGTAGTCACGCAGCCAGGTCGACAAGCTGATGTGCCAGCGGCGCCAGAACTCGGTGATCGACTGGCTGATGTACGGCTGCTTGAAGTTTTCCATGAAGCGGAAACCCATCATCAGGCCCAGGCCGATGGCCATGTCGCTGTAACCGGAGAAGTCGAAATACAGCTGCGCGGTGTAGGCCAGCGCGCCGAGCCAGGCATCGCCCGTGGTCGGGTTTTGCAGGGCGAAGCAATGGTCGGCGACCACGGCAAGGGTGTCGGCGATGAAGACCTTTTTGATGAAACCCTGCATGAACCGCGTGCAGCCCTCGGAGAATTTGTCGAGGGTGTGGGTGCGGTTGTTGAACTGGTCGGCCAGGTCACGGAAACGCAGCACGGGACCGGCGATCAGGTGCGGGAAGATCGCCACGAACGCTGCGAAGTCGATCAGGTTGCGGGTGGCCGGGGTGTCGCCGCGGTAGACGTCGATGATGTAGCTGATCGACTCGAAGATGTAGAACGAGATACCGATCGGCAGCAGCACGTGGGTCAGGATGAACGGCTCGAGACCGACCGACGTCATCATCGCGTTGATGCTTTCGACGCCGAAGTTGGCGTACTTGAAGTAGCCGAGGATGCACAGGTCCACCGCCACGCCGAGCAGCAGCCAGCGCTGGGCCGGTTTGGTGCGCACGCCGGCGGCGCCGACTCTCAGGCCGATCCAGTAGTTCCACAGGGTGACGCCGGCGAACAGCGCCAGGAAGTCTACCCGCCACCACGCGTAGAACACGTAGCTGGCAATCAGCAGCAGCAGGTTGCGATAGCGTTGCCCGCTCAGGTAGTACAAGCCGAGAAAGATCGGCAAGAACAGAAACAGGAACACGTTGGATGAAAATACCATCCCGATCTCTCCATGTTTGAACCAACAGTCAAGGGCCAAAGCCCCCCCAAACCCCCCGCTGAAAACTGGAGAGCTAACTCACACATCTCAAACCTGACACTTAACCTGTGGGAGCGAGCTTGCTCGCGAAAGCGGTGTGCCAGACGACATCATTTTTGAATGTCGGATCCTCTTCGCGAGCAGGCTCGCTCCCACAGGGTTTATCAGTGTCCTCAGGAACCCTTGTTGCCCTTTTCATGGGACGGGTCGTAGACCTTGGTCAGGTCGCCACCGAGGCGGAAGGTCTTGAACGGCTGCATCCCGTGCTTCTTCTCCAGCACATCCGGCGAACAGGTGTAGAGCGTGCAAAACGGCTCGAGCCAGGCGAATTTCATGTCCTGTTTCAGGTCGGTCATGTCCTGCTCTTTGCCGTTCTTCTTCTCGAACTGGTCGGGGTCTTTCACCCCGGCCAGCACCCGATCACCCAGACGTTTCAGCGCGCCGTTGTTTTCCTGACGCAGATCCACACCGTTGACCTGCGCAAAACTGGCGATCATCGCCAGCGGCGGCAGGGCGTAGTTGTGGTAGGCGAGGGCGCGTTGCTGGCGCTTGAGTTCGTTGGGCAGGTAGCCGTCGGCATCGACCTGGTTGACGCCGACCTTGTATTCCTTGACCGCCCAATCGAACAGGTCGCGGCGGTTGGTCGCGACCGATGTCGCCATCACCGACCAGGCGGCCCAGTACGAGTGGTTGTTGGTTTTTTCCAGCGGCAGGTTGTCCCAGTCGCTGACCACCTGATCGGCCAATTTGCTGAACCAGGCCTCGATCACATGGGCTTCCTGCTGGTGCTGGGCCAGCGGATGGGAGTCGGAGAACTTCAGGCGAATGTACGACGAGGCCATGCTGCCCAGCGCCCATTTGCGCATCGACTTGCCGGTGTGGTTGAAGTCTTTGGACATCAATGCATCCGCCCGGGCCCAATTAACCAGCCAGTTCAGTGTGCAGTCGAGCTGTTCCGGGCGACCGTCGCGCATGAACTGCATGACGCGCTTGGCGGTGCCGCGCTCCAGGGTGGTGATGTCTTTGGTGGTGTCGCGGAAGGCTTTTTCCGACTGCACGTTCAGTGTCGCGCGGGCCTTGTCCGAGCCTTCGTATTTGCTGCGAAATTGCAGCGGTCCGGTGTACGGCGTCGGCATCGCGTCGCAGCCTTCGCTCTTGTCGCCGGTCTTGAATTTATCCACAGGCGCAAAGTAGCCCTGAGGAGGACGCAGCGGCGCGGCGGCCTGCGCGCTGCCGGCGAAGATCGCCAGCCCGAGCAGCGTTGGCGCCAACAGAGTTTTCAGTTTCGGATTTCGCATAGCAGACCTCATTGCCCGACCTGAGCGGTTTGTTGCCCAGCGCCCGGGAATACGTTGCGTTTGCAGATTTTCGCTTCGACTTTCTGTGGCGCGGTGCCCGCTTCCGGGCCCTGGACTTCGACCGCGAGCAGGTTTTGCGAGGCCCAGTCTTCGTCCGTGCGCAGCTCAAAGGCGAAACGACCGTCAGTGTCGGAGGTTTCCGGTTTCTCGATCTTGATGTCCTCGTGGCGACCGTTCATGTACCAGAGGGTGGCTTGCAGGGTTTTCACCGAGGTGTCGGCGAAGCGGATGTCGACCTGATGGCTGCTGTTCTGCAGGTTCAGGTTCTTGCTGTTGACCAGCAGTTCTTGTTTGCCGCCCGGCTTGAGCGTGGTGCTCGCGGACATCTGTGCCTCTTTGCCTTCGCAGCCGTTGTCGAGCAGCGCCATCATCTGGCGATAGATGGTTTCCTGGTCGAGGCGGTACAGCGGCGAGAATTCCCAGATGAGGATTTTCGGCGGAGATTTCTGGAATTCGTCGCTGCCCAGGTACTGCAGCATCGAACCTTCCAGGCCACCGCCGGGGAAGGCGACGTTGAGGATGTCGGCGCCGATGGCTTCTTCGAGGAAGCCTGCGAAGTTGTAGTTCTTGCCGCTGTGCGAAGTACCCACGAGGGTGATTTGCGGGTTGCCGGAATCACCGAACAGGTCGCCGTCACCGGCTTCGCCTTTCGGCTCGGTGGTGAACTGATCCATGTACTGGATTGCGTAACTGGTGCCGCACAGTTGTCCGGCCATGTTGTGCAGGGTGCCGGTCTTGCCCATGCGTCCGGAGCGTTTGGTTTCGAACTCACGCTTGGGAATGTCGGCGAAGGCCGGGATCTGCTTGACCTTCTCGGCGACGATTTTTGCCGTGCGCTGGGCACCGTATGGCGTCCAGTGCTGGTCGCCGCGGAAATAGAAATCGTGGGCGGGCAGGGTGTCCGGCAGCGATTCGTTGGTCAGCGGCGACAGGTCCGGCACCACGTAACCCATCTTCGCGAAACGGCCGAGCATGGTCTTGTAGTTGCCCAGCGCTTTCTCGTAATCGAACGCGGCTTTTTCTGCCGGGTTGAGCTTGTTGCGGTTCACCAGACCTCGGGTCGGCTGGTAGACGATCACCAGTTCGACGCCTTTGGCCTTGAACGCATCGTGCAGCTGTTGCAGGCGTTTGTAGCCGGCCGGGGTGGTGTTGAACTCGGTGCGCAAATCTTCCTGGGTCCGGAACAGCCAGTCGCCCTGCGCCTGCACCAGGGTGGTGAAGTTCTGTTGGTAGCGGGTGGTGTAGTTCTTCGCATCGTGGGCGGCCGGGCACAGGCTGCAGCAAGGTTCGGCCGTGAATTCAGGCGGCTGGACTTCATCTGCGCGGGCGCCGTTGCCGGCCGCCAGAATGCCCACGGTCAGGGCCGACAGGCTGAGTAATTTGATCAGGTGTGGGTGCATAAAATTATCCTCAGTCCTGCAATTCGGTCTGGCGTTCGACAGGGTCGATCAGCACGGCTTTCTGCTGGCGCACCAGCAGGTCGAGAATTTCATCCTGGCGCTCGCCGAGGATGCCGTTGAAGCTGATGCCGCTGGATTTGGTCGGCGCCAGCATCGACACGCGATACAGCTCGACACTCAACGGCGAATCGATCGACAGCGGACCGCTGCCGTTGGCCGCCAGTTCACCGCCGACCACGATCAGCGAGACCTGGGCGTCGAACGGGTCGAGCTCGATGTCACGGTCGGTGTCGGTCAGGTCCTTGATGTGCCCGTAGACGCCGGTCAGGCCGTTGGCCATGGCGACGTTTTCGTAAAGGCGGATGTTCACGCTGTTACGAATGCGAATGCCGTGGCGTTTATTGCTGATGACCTTGTTGCCCCACAGCAGGTTGTCGGCGGACTCGTAGAGCGTGATGCCGTCGGTGTGGTTCTTGTAGATCTCGTTGTAGGCGATCAGGTTGTTCACACTGTTACGGTCGATCACCAGGCCCGAGAGGTGGTTGTCGTAGCTTTTGTTGTTGAAGATGAAGCTGTCGTTGACCTCACGGGAAATGATGATCCCGTGCTTCTTCTTCGTGCCGTACACCGTGTTCTCGGCAATGATCAGACCGTGGGAACGGTCGTGCGGGTCGATGCCGTAGACGATGTTGTCCTTGTAGGTGTTGCCCTTGACCACGAAGTCGCGGGTCTCGTAGCAGTAGAAGCCGTACCACATGTCCGAGAACTCGGAACCGACGATCCAGCCGGTCGGCTCGGGACGCTTGAGCACCTTGGCCATGTTCGGCGTGTACTGGGAAATACTCACACCGTAGGACTTACTGTTGGCGTAGCCGAAACTGGCCATCTTGCTGTTGACGATGTAGGTCTCGGTGCCACCCCAGGCCAGCAGGAACGGGCGGAATTCCTTCGGCGAACGGAAGGTCGCCGGGCCGTTGTCCTTCTCGCGCCAGCCGGTGACCTTGGTGTCACGCACGAACAACTGGCCGTCGTTGACCAGGAACGAACCGGCTTCCTGGGACAGGCGCAGTTCCTGGGTCTGGCCGTCGATTTCGAGGATGCCTTTGCGGCCGACCACGATCGGCAGCTTGGCCAGATAGACGCCCGGCGATGTTTCGCTGAAGTACTGCTTGGGCAGTTTCTGCGCCAGCTCTTTCAGGTTCATGTAGCCGTCGTCGACGAAGATCGCCTGCGGGATGCCGTGCTGACGCACCACCCATTCGGCCATCTTGTTGTCGCCGCCGATGAAGTCCTTCAGGGCGTCTTCCTGCATCATCCGGCGCACGCTGATCTTGCCCGGTTTGCTGCGCACGATTTTCGCGGCGGCGGCTTCGGCGGTGTAGCCGGAGAGGTCGGGCAGTTTCGGCTTGGCCAGTTCCAGCGCGTCGGTCGGCGCGCTGCTGACGGTGTAGGTCTTGGCCTGTTGCAGCTCCTTGGCAGTGGTCACCGGCTTGGCCGGTTCCACACTGGCGAAGGCGCCGGCCGAGGCCAGCAGCATCGCGCCGGCCAGCAGGCTGAGTGAGCCTTTGCGGGCACTGTTCATGTCGGGCACTCCCTTGGCGGTCAGCATCAGAAGCGCCAGATCACGTCGATGAACGCGCGGTGCATGTACGAATCAACCTGGCTGCCGTAGGCATCACCCGGCTTGAACACACCGCCACGGAAACGTACCAGCGCCGACGGCTCGTCGATCGACTGGCTCAGCGCTGCCGGCAGCAAGCCTTGCTTGAAGTACTTGGTGACCACCAGATCCATTTCCTGGCCCAGATCCTTGTTGCCGTCCTGCAGTGGCAGCGAGGTGCTGGAGAGGATTGCACCGGTCACGTCGTCGGTGTTGTTTTCCACAGCGTTGATGCCGTTGCTGCCCACCGGTTTGTTGCCGTCCACGCGCCAGAACTTGTGGTAGATCAGGCTGGCGTCGTACTGGTCGTTGAGCATCCACGAACCGAACAGGGTGGCGGTCTGCATGTTGTTCATTTCGCCACGGAAAGCCTCGCCGAAACGGTGAACCCGCGAGCGGGTACCGGTGTAGTTCGAGCGGTTGCTTTCCAGGCCGTTCTGTTGGTAATCGGCGCTGGCACGGGCATAGGCCGCACCGACCTGCCACTGCGGATCGAGGCGCAGACGCACACCGACGTCGGTGGCCCAGCCGTTGATGTCTTCGCTGCGTTTGGCCTGCGCCGGGCGGGTGCCATCGGCGTTCAGCGGGTTGACCGTGTCGCGGTCGCCGCTCATGCCGGTGATGCTGCCCCAGTAGTTGACGGTGTTGGTGTTGCGCCAGTTGTAGGCGTCGCTGTCGGCGGTCAGGCCGAGCCAGCTGATGTCGCCGTTCTGGGTTTTGTCGAGGGTGTCGCGGGGCACACCCGGTTCGGCGTAATCGAGTTTGCCGTCGTCGTGGGTGTGGTGACCGCGAATCCCGACCCACTGGCCCGGCGTCCACTGGTAAGCGGCATCGGCGTAGGCGTGCAGGCGATCCTTGTCTTTCGGCGCCAGTTCCTTGAGGTCGGTGCGGTATTCGCTGAAGCGTTCGGCGACACCGGCGTTGGCGCGCAGCAGGGTGGTGTCGAAGGTCCAGTTCAGCGCTTCGATGTTGGTGTCGCGCCACTGACCGTCGTCGTTGCGCAAACGCTGGCGACCGAACTTGAGGATCTCGCCGGGGTAGGGCGTCAGACCGCTGTAACCGACCCAGAACTCGCGCATTGCCAGGTAGTTTTTCTTGGTCTTGCGGTCGCCGTTGTCGGTGGTCTGGGTGCCTTCGCTGTCGGACTGCTGCAGCGTGTCGGTCTCGATGATGTCGGTCGAGGTCACGGCCTGGCCCATGGCGTAGGCGCTCCACGCGCCGCTTTCGCCGTAGACCCACGGACGCAGATCGAGGCCGACGCCGTTGACGTCGCCGCCGCTGGCGGTGCCGAGGTCGCGGTCGTCTTCGGACTGGCCGGTGATTTTCACTTCGAGGCCGAAGTTCTTCGATTCAGTGATCGCGGCCAGGGTCGGACAAGACCAGATCAACGCGAACGTGAGGCCAATGCCGGCCTTCACAAAGGGATTCAATTTCATAGTTTTTCCTCGCCGTCTTCTTCTTGCAGGGCGTGCAGTTGCAGCGTGTTCTGGTTCAGGGCGCCACGGGCCGCCTGTTCCTGTTGCAGCAGGCGCCGGGCTTCGGCCAGGCGCTCGGGCGGCAGCTGGGCGGCGAGGGTGGTCGCCAGCTCGTCGGCTTGTGGGGTGTTTTGCGCCTTGGCCAATTGGCTGAACACATAGGCGTTGAGCGGGTCGGGCTTGGTGCCCTTGCCTTGGGAAAACAGCTGGGCGATGGCGAAGTCGGCGCTGTTCTGGCCGTTGCGCGCAGCGGTCAGCAGATGGTCGAGGGCCTTCTGCGGATAGACCTTGCCCAGGTAGCCACGGCGGTAGATCTGGCCGAGGTAGTAATCGGCGGCGACTTCGCGGCCGACGGCTTTCTGGAAATGTTCCTCGGCGACTTTCGCGTCGGCCGGGACCAGTTTGCCTTCGTAGTAGAGCTTGCCCAGCAACAGTTCGGCGCGCGACTGGTCGGCGGCGCGGCCGTTGTCCAGGTACTTCATCATCTGATCGACATCGCCCAGTTCCGGGAAGTCGTAGAGCAGTTGTGCCAGCGTTACCCAAGACGCCGGGTAGCCCGGCGCGATCGGCTCGAGCAGCGACTGCGCGGTTTTTTCGTCGGTCTTGCCCAGGGTCGAATCAGCCAGCACACGGGCAACGGAATCCACCCGCTGAGCGCTGACGGTGCCGCGGCTGTAACCGGCCTGCAGTTGTTTGATCAGCTCGGCCTGTTGCTCCGGCGCGCCACGTTTTTGATAGACCGTGGCCAGTTCGACGTAGCAGATGTCGGTGGTGTTGAGTGCGGCCTTGCAGATCTTTTCCACGTCATCCAAGTGCTGGTCGTAAGTGCCCTGGGTGCGGTACAGCAGCACTTGAGCGAGACCGGCTTCCGGGTAACCGGATTTGCGCCATTGGTCGATCTGCTGCTGAGCGTTGATGTTCGGGAAGCTGTGCGGGTATTGCAGGTACAGCATCGCGAGCGGAATCAGCGTGTTGCCTTCGCCACTGGCGGCGGCTTTCTTCAGCAGGGTTTCGGCTTCGTGATGTTCGGCCTCGGTGGAGCCGGGCTTGGCCACCAGCAAACGGCCGAGTCGGGCCTGGGCACGCGGCGAAACACTGGCGGCGGCGCGGTAGGTGGCTTCGGCCTGTTTCATTTGTTCCGGATCGCGACTGTCGACCTGAATATCGGCGAGGCCCACCTGGGCTTCGCTGTAACCCAGATCGGCCAGCGCACGGTAGTTCTGCGCGGCGGTCGCGGTGTCACCGCGCTTGAGCGCTTCGTTGGCCAGACGCTGGTCAGGCAGGCCGGCGCAACCGGCCAGACTGACTGCCAAGGCCAATGCGCACACCGAACCCATGTGGGAGCGAGCTTGCTCGCGAAAGCGGTGTGTCAGTCGGCACTGAGGCTGAATGTCAGAATGCATTCGCGAGCAGGCTCGCTCCCACAGGGTTTGTGGTGTGCTCGAGATGGGTGGAGTAGTCACAGGCATGTCCTCGACTTAAAGACCGGCTGCCATGGCTTTGTCGATCAGCCAGTTCAGGTTCGGACCACGGTCGCTGTTCACTTCCACCGGGCGGCCGGCGAAGCGGCTGTCCAGCGGTTCGTCCGGCTGGATCTGCACGCGGATGTCGGAGGACAGGTCAGCACTTTTCAGGCTGGTGCTGCTGATGATCTTGCCGGTGCGGGTCTTGTCTTCGCCGGCGATCTGGAAGCTCACCGGAGTGCCCGGACGTACGTCGCCGAACTGGCGATAGGAGAAGCGTGCATCGACGGTGGCCTGGGTATTGCGCGGTACCAGCTGGAAGATCACGTCGCCCTTGCTCGCATATTGACCGTCGGCCACCAGTTGCTGGGCCACGGTGCAATCGCACGGCGAGGTCAGAGTACCGGTCATCTGCTTGCCGAACAGTTCTTCAACCTTGGCCGGCTGCAGTTGATCTTCGTCCAGATGGCCCTTGAGCACGTCGAGCATGCTGGTGCTGAAAGTCGCCAGCGGTGCACCTTTGGCGGCAACGCCGTCGGATTTGACCAGGCTCTGCACAGTGCCGTCGCGCGGCATGGTGATGTTCATGCCCGGCACGCTGACCAGACCGGCCTGTGCATGGCTGACGAAGTACATGCTGTACACCGATTTGAAAATGAAACCCGCCGCCACCAGGCCGACCGCGAAGATACCGGCGCTGAACGTCACCGCTTTCAGACGCCCGAACGGGGTCATGCCGGAGTCGCCGTCCTTGACCTTGCGGGCCTTGGTGAAGTTGTCGCGCTGCAGGGTTGCCAGCACTTCGCCGATGCTGACGATGTCGCCGGCCAGGTGCGAAGTGATCAGGTGGCGCAGGGTCGAAATGTCCTGCGGCTCGAGGTTCTGGAACTGGCAGCCGACACGGCCCGTCTGCCGGTCGTAGGAGCGCACTTGCAGTTCAACGTCCATGGCCAGGCCGAGGTTGTCGATGACGAACTGCAGACGCGCCTTGTACACCTCGCCGACGGTCAGCGGCAGTTGTCCGGCATTGAACGCCAGACCACCGGCGGACAGGTCGAGGACCCGTGCTTCAACCGGAGTCCGGTCAGGGCCGAAGAACCGCAGCTTGGCCGGGATTTTTACCCGGGCGTGCTGGCGCTGGGCTTCGGATTCATGCACTACGTTGACGTTGACGGCGGTATTCATGGGGGCGATTTCCTTGTTAATTCAATAGGGGCAGGTCAGACCATCATCAGCAGCACGGCGACGAAAATGCTGCCGGCGGAGAAGGTCATGGTCCGAGACGACCAGGTGTTGAACCAACGTTGAAAGCTGGCGAGATCACGGGTCAGGGAAGTGGGTTGGCGAGTCCAGGATTGTTGGTCGAGGCGGAAGAACACGTAGATCTTCACCAGCGCGCCGACGATCTGGTTGTAATAGAGAATTGCCGGGTAAGCCGGACCGATCCGGTGGCCCGAGCAGGACAGCAACAGCGTCAGAATCAGTCGGGTGATGCCGATCCACAGCAGGTAAACCAGAATGAACGCGGTGCCGTATTTGAAGCTGGCGATGATTGCCACGGTCAGGCCGAGCAGCGATGTCCACATCGATACGCGCTGGTCGAACAGCACCACCGAGGTGAAAGCTCCGAGGCGTTTTACACCCAGGCCCAGCGCTCGGGAGTTCTGCCGCAGGTTGTTGCCGTACCAGCGGAACATCAGTTTGCGGCTGGCCTTGATGAAGCTCTTTTCCGGCGGGTGTTCAACGGTGTTGATCGCCGCGTCCGGCACGTAGAAGGTGTCGTAGCCCAGACGCATCAGGCTGAACCAGCTCGACTTGTCGTCGCCGGTCAGGAACTTAAAACGGCCTAGGCGCCAGTGTTGCAGCGAGTCGCTTTCAACGTCGGCGATGAATTCCGGGTTGGTGACCACGGTGGCGCGGAACACCGACATGCGTCCGGTCATGGTCAGCACGCGTTTGGACAGGGCCATCGAGCACATGTTGATGTGGCGCTGGGCGAAGCGCAGCTTGTGCCACTCGCTCATGATGTAGCCGCCGCGCACTTCGCAGAATTCGTTGGTGGTCAGGCCGCCGACGTTGCCGAACATCTGGAACCACGGCACGGTTTTGCGCACAACGCCTTCGCCGAGCACGGTGTCGCCATCGATCACGGCCACCACGGCGCGGTCGTCCGGCAGGTGACGGGAGATCGCGCGGAAACCAAACGCCAGGCCATCACGTTTACCGGTGCCGGGAATGCGCACGAAGTCGAGTTTCACGCGGTCCGGCGGATTCATCCGCGCCCACAGCGCCTTGACCAGCAGCTCATCGGACATTTCGACGATCGAGCAGACCACGGTGGTCGGCAGTTCGCAGTCGATGGCTTCGCGGATCACCGAGCTGTAAACCTGCGCGGTGGTCAACGCGTCGATGCGAAAACTGGTGACCATCAGAAACACATGCGACGGGTCCGCCGCTTTACCCAGCTTGCGAACCTTGCGGCGCAGGTGCGGGTAGACGATGTAGAGAAAGATCATGCCGCGCACAAAGTGCGTGGCACCCATCGAATAGCGCCAGATACCCACGGCGCCAATCAGGAAAATGAAGTCCTTCGACTCGGAGTCGAACGTGGACGTGGGCAGCATCAGGGCCAGGCCCATCAGCAGGCTCAGAAACAAAAGCCAGCCGGCGGATTGCAGAAAAAAATGTTTGAGCTTGGACATGACCGTCATCCGAAGGTGATGGGGGCTTCAAGCCGCCCGCCGATTCACGGCGGGCGGCTTGAAACTCGGGGCTTGCCGCTGCGTTACCAGCAGATGCCTTCGGTGCGGCTACCGGCGCTGGTGGCCTTGGACATGAAGCCCACCAGGTCGATCACCTGTTTGCCGTGCGGCGCCTCTTCGGCCAGTGCACGGAACTTCTCGTCGCGGTTGCCGAGGATGATCACGTCGGAGTTGTCGATCACCGAATCGAAGTCCGCGTTGAGCAGGGACGACACGTGCGGGATCTTCGACTCGATGTAGTCCTTGTTCGCGCCGTGGACACGGGCGTACTGGACGTTGCTGTCGTAGATGCTCAGGTCGTAACCCTTGCCGATCAGCATCTCGGCCAGTTCCACCAGCGGGCTTTCGCGCAGGTCGTCGGTGCCGGCCTTGAAGCTCAGGCCGAGCAGGGCGACTTTGCGTTTGTCGTGGCTTTCAACGATGTCGAAGGCGTTTTGCACTTGCGATTCGTTGCTGCGCATCAGCGAGTTGAGCAGCGGCGCTTCGACGTCCAGGGAGCCGGCGCGGTAGGTCAGGGCGCGCACGTCTTTCGGCAGGCACGAACCGCCGAACGCGAAGCCCGGGCGCATGTAGTACTGGGACAGGTTGAGGGTCTTGTCCTGGCAGACGACCTCCATCACTTCGCGGCCATCGACGCCCACCGCTTTGGCGATGTTGCCGATCTCGTTGGCGAAGGTCACTTTGGTGGCATGCCAGACGTTGCAGGTGTACTTGATCATCTCGGCGACGGCGATGTCCTTGCGGATGATCGGCGCGTCGAGTTCTTCGTACAGCGATTGCAGAACGTCGCCCGAAGCCTTGTCGAACTCGCCGATGACGGTCATCGGTGGCAAGTCGTAGTCGGCGATCGCGGTAGATTCACGCAGGAACTCCGGGTTTACGGCGACACCGAAATCAACGCCGGCTTTCTTGCCGGAGCAGTCTTCGAGGATCGGGATGACAACGTTTGCCACGGTGCCCGGCAGCACGGTGCTGCGCACGACGATGGTGTGACGGGTGGTCTTTTCGCGCAGAACAAAACCGATCTCGCGGCACACCGCTTCGATGTAGTTCAGTTCCAGGTCGCCGTTCTTCTTGCTCGGTGTGCCGACGCAGATCATCGACAGATCGGTGTCGCGAATTGCCTCGGCGAAGTTGGTTGTGCCGCGCAGACGACCGGTCTGGATACCTTGTGCCAGCAACTCGCCCAGGCCCGGTTCGACAATGGGAGATTTGCCAGCGTTGATCATGTCGATCTTGTCTTTGGCAACATCGACGCCAACGACGTCATGGCCCCGTGCAGACAGGCAACCGGCACATACTGCACCGACGTAACCCAAACCAAATATGCTGATGCGCATCGCAATTACCTCTGTATATATCAGGCCTTAGAGGGCCGGAGTTAATGGTTTTCAGCGTTCTTAGTGCACTCGAAAGTGTGACTTACAGGCGTCACAATGCCGTGTGCAGGCATACTTAAGTTCCGAGTGTCTAAATAAGTGCACTCAAGATGTGCGCTAACCAGGCCTTGTTGTTATGACGTGCCCTGTTATGCAGCCGATCCTCTGGTCAGAGGGCTCTCGTGCAATCGTGTTACACGCTCGATGCCAGGATAAATACCTGTAGATCAAGCGCTTGGGTGCTCAGGCGAGCACGTTTATAGGGGCGCGACCATGGCCTTGCAGGGGATATTAATGGTGCGTATCTCCTGTCCTTCGATAGTTGTCCAGAGTTGTTATCCATGGGTGCAAGTTGTTGTGACAACTTGGTTACATGGTTGGGTTCTCTGCGTAAGTTATCTCGTACAAACTCGGCGAGAATCGTTACCGGTGGTATGAGCTATGCATTTGGACATAGTTCCTGTCCGCTCATCGCGGAAGCAGAAATTTTTTGAAATATTGAGAAAGATGGCACTGCTTTCAAATTGATAGCACTTTCGATTTCGCCCTTTGTTAATCGGGGGATAATCGCGTTAGATGGTTTTGTGCCACTACTGTAAAAAAATTTAGGTGCCACTACTGAAAAAAATGACAACTGTCGAGTGAAACTAAAGATAGGAAAGAGGGTGATGTTTTTATGGCGCCAATAAGTCGGCGTAAACAGGCGGGGGATTTTTGACGTCGTGCGACCTGCACGACTCTCTTAATCAAGAGTCGTGCAGAAGTGCATGCTTTATTCCGGTGCGTGGTCGCGCAGAAACACCAGATTGTCGGGTTTCGATTGCTCGGCGCTGTAGCGATAACCCTGTACATCGAACTGCTTGAGCAGGGCCGGATCGTTGATTTTTTCCTGGATCACGAAGCGGCTCATCAGGCCCCGGGCCTTCTTGGCGTAGAAGCTGATGATCTTGTACTGACCGTTCTTCAGGTCCTTGAACTCGGTATTGATGATGCGCGCGTTCAGGGTCGTGCGTTTGACGGCCGAGAAGTATTCGTTGGACGCCAGGTTCAGCAGCACGTCATCGCCCTGATCGGCCAGTGCTTCGTTCAGCCATTCGCTGATGCGCGTGCCCCAGAAGGCGTACAAGTCCTTGCCTCGGGCGTTGGCCAGTTTGGTGCCCATTTCCAGGCGATACGGCTGCATCAGGTCGAGCGGGCGCAGCAGGCCGTAGAGGCCGGAGAGCATGCGCAGGTGCCGTTGCGCATAATCGAAGTCGGCTTCGCTGAAACTCTGGGCGTCGAGTCCGGTGTAGACGTCGCCCTTGAAGGCCAGCAATGCCTGTTTGGCGTTTTCCGGTGTGAACGCCGGTGTCCAGCTGCCGAAGCGCGCGGCGTTGAGGCCGCCGATCTTGTCGGACACGTGCATCAGCTCGCTGATCTGCGCCGGGCTCAGTTCGCGCAGTTGCTGGATCAGTTCCTGGGAATGGTCGAGGTATTGCGGCTGGGTGAAGCGCTGGGTCGCCGGCGGTGTTTCGTAATCGAGGGTCTTGGCGGGGGAAATCACCATCAGCATGAAGTCGTCTCCTTTAATCGTGGGGGCGATTCTAGGGGGTTGGGGCGGATGACTCCAGCTATCAGGTCCATAGGTGATCGGTGGTGTGCCACCCAACCCTGATCGTTCCCACGCTCTGCGTGGGAATGCAGCCAGTGACGCTCTGCGTCACCCCGGCAGCGGACGCGGAGCGTCCGGGGAGGCGTTACCACGCAGAGCGTGGGAACGATCACAAGGGATGGGTGTTGCTGCGGGGAATGGGGCAGGATCGGCTATAGTGCCGCGCGGGTTTTGTTATGGAGACACCCTTTGCGCATTGTTCTTTTTTTCGCCGCGTGGCTGTTGAGCGTCGGTGCCGTTGCGGCGCCGGGCGATATCGCGACGCTGGATCGCGGCACCTGGCCGGAGAAGCTCGACAACCCGACCCTGTTCGACGTCGCCTCACGGGCGGAAATCCTGATGTTCGCCCGAGGCCTGCTCGGCACCGAAGCACTGGACGAAGCGGCGCTGGCCCAGCGTCTGGGACTGCGCACGGTCAATCTGGATGCGATCAACAGCCTGCGCGAGCGCCTGTGGCAGCGCCTGCTGGCCAACTACAACTTCGCCCAGCAAAGCTGCGATCAGGACGCCTCGTTTTGCTTCCTCGTCGAAGACTTGCCGACCCTGCGCGAGCAGGCGGCCAAATTCGTGGTCAGTGACGAGAGCTACTACACCAAATGGGCCGAACCGAGCCGGATCTTCCATCTGCAGTACCTTGATGAGCTGATGCGCAAGGCTGCGCTGTCGCCGCAGACCAGCAGCGAACTCGATCATTTCGCAGACTACGAGCGCAACGGCGACGACATGCACGATCGCCTGTTTCTGCTGAGTTTCGACAGCGCCGCCAACCTGCAACCGGACAATACCGACTGGCTCACCGAGTACCTGCGCAAGTCGAACCTGAGCGGCACCTTTTTCATGTTGGGCAAGGATGTTCAGGCGCGGCTGGCCGATCGTTCGGTGAGCAGTCTGCAAGCGACGTTTTCGCAGCAGTGCGTCGGCGTTCAGGGCTGGGAATTCCGCTCTCACAGCCACTGGCAGGACTGGCAGGATTCGGTGCGACGCAGTGCCGACCTGGTGCGCAACAAGCTGCCGGAAAACTACGTGCCGCTGTTCCGTCCGCCGGAAGGCCAGCGTCGCAGCGATGCTGGGGGGTTCTTCAACAGTCAGGGCTTGCAAGTGGCGCTGTGGGACATCGATGCCCAGGACGGCGCCGGCAAGCTCAAGGGTGCTCCGAGCGCGCAGCGCGTGCTGACCCTGATGCTGTTGTGGCGACACGGAGTGATCAATTTCAACATGAAGCAGGATGCGGTGAAGACCGCGTTGCCGTGGCTGATCACACAGACTGCGCAAAGCGGCATCGGCTGGGAAGACTGTCAGGACGCGTTTCGATGAAAAACGGCAAGAGCCCGGAAATATGGGGCTTGGGGTGAATTTTTTGCAGGATTCGATGCAGGCGGACTTCCGACTCTAACGGGGGCAGGGCGGTCCGCCAAGGGCTTTTCGTCACTTTGCAAAATAAACTTCAAAAAAGCGTCAAAGTGCTTTTTTCTGTCACGGGTTTTGGAGTATTACGAAGTCAGACCGCCGAAACCTGCAACACAGGTGGCGTCTTCCAAGACCCATTTTGTGTGCGGTTCACCTGCTATCCCGACAAAAGCTGTGCAGGTGGATTCGGCAGTCACTTCGAGGCGCAGCACCGCCGAGGTATTGCGTCGAATGGCTCCCACAAAGGTGACCGAGTATGGATGATCACGGACGTAGCCCCTCCTCCAACCAGCCAATCCTTTATGTACTCGATACCAACGTACTGATTCACGATCCGAACGCTCTGCTGAATTTCGAAGAACACCACGTCGCGATCCCGATGACCGTGCTTGAAGAGCTGGACAAGCTCAAGAGCGGGCATCACAGCGTGGCCGCCGAATGCCGTCAGGCGATCCGCCTGATCGACAAGACCCTGGGCGATGCTTCCCCGGAAGATGTCGAGCTGGGGGTGCCGATCCAGCGCGGCAAGGGCGGTCCGAAGGGCTTGCTGTCAATTCTGATGAGCAAGCAGGCCGAATCGAACCTGATTCTGCCCGAGCATCTGAACGACAACAAAATCATCAACCAGCTGATCGACCTGCACACCCGCGACCCGAAAAAACCGGTGGTGCTGGTCACCAAAGACATCAACATGCGCCTCAAGGCGCGCGCCTGCGGGATTGATGCCGAGGACTACAGCACCGACCAACTGGTCGACGACGTATCCCTGCTGCCCAACGGCTATCACAACATGACCGGCTCCTTCTGGGACCGTGTGAGCAAGGTCGAAACCCGTCAGGACCATGGCCGCACCTGGCATCAGGTGCAATTGACCGATAACCTGCCGGCCGTGCACATCAACGAATTCATCATTGATGAGCAAGGGTTTGTCGGCTGGATCAAGGAGATTGAAGAAGACCGTCTGCTGATCCTCGACCTTCATCAGGAACCGCTGCTGCACCAGGAAGCCTGGGGCCTCAAGCCACGGGACATCTATCAGAGTCTGGCGCTGTATGCGCTGCTGGATCCGGACATTCACCTGGTCAATCTGTCCGGCGCCGCCGGCTCGGGTAAAACCATTCTGGCGCTGGCCGCTGCGATCGAGCAGACCATGGTCAGCAAGCGCTATCGTCGCATCATCGCCACCCGCAGCGTGCAAGGCCTGGACCAGGAAATCGGCTTCTTGCCCGGCACCGAAGCGGAAAAAATGGAGCCTTGGCTGGGCGCCATCACCGACAACCTCGAAGCCTTGCACATGGATGACGAAAACACCCATGGCAGCGTCGACTACATCCTCAGCAAAGTGCCGTTGCAGTTCAAATCGCTCAATTACATTCGCGGTCGCAGCTTCCAGCAGAGCCTGATCCTGATCGACGAATGCCAGAACCTCACGCCGCACCAGATGAAAACCATCATCACCCGGGCCGGCGCCGGTTCCAAAGTGGTGTGCCTGGGCAACCTGGCACAGATCGACACCCCTTACCTGTCCGCGACCAGCTCCGGGCTGACCTACCTGACCGAACGCTTCAAGGATTTCCCCAACGGTGTGCACATCACCCTGCAAGGGGTGCCTCGCTCGATCCTGGCCGAATACGCCGAATCGCATCTGTAACCGTCAAACGCAACCGGGCGACTGCAAAGTCGCCCGGTTTTTTATGTGCGCAATTCTGACCCCCAGGTTTACAATCGACGCTCCTGATCAGGAGTAATCCCGTGCTGACTCATCTCGATTCCCAAGGTCGCGCCAACATGGTCGACGTCACCGAAAAAGCCGTGACGTTCCGTGAAGCGACGGCCCAAGCGCTGGTGCGCATGCTGCCCGACACCCTGCAGATGATCGTCAGCGGCGGCCATCCCAAGGGCGACGTGTTCGCCGTGGCGCGCATTGCCGGCATTCAGGCGGCGAAGAAAACCAGTGACCTGATTCCCCTGTGCCATCCGTTGATGCTGACCGGCGTCAAGGTCGAGCTCAGTGCCGAAGGCGATGACGCGGTGCGCATCGTCGCCCGCTGCAAACTGTCCGGGCAGACCGGCGTCGAGATGGAAGCGCTGACCGCCGCCAGCGTCGCCGCCCTGACCATCTACGACATGTGCAAGGCCGTGGATCGTGGCATGACCATCGAAAGCGTGCGTCTGCTGGAAAAGGTTGGCGGCAAGAGCGGGCATTTCCAGGCGGAGCAGCCATGAACCTGACCGTGAAATTTTTTGCCCGTTACCGCGAGGCGCTGGGCGTGGACTCGGTGAAGGTCGAGGGTGACTTCGCCACCGTCGATGACGTTCGTGCGTTGCTGGTGCAGCGTGACGGCGCCGAGGTGCTGAGCGAGCAGAATCTGATGTGCGCGCGCAACGAAGACCTCTGCCAGCTCGACGAGCCGGTGGCGGATGGCGACGAAGTGGCATTTTTCCCCACCGTGACCGGAGGCTGAGCCATGCGCATTCGAGTGCAGTCCGAACCGTTCGATCCGGGCGCCGAAGTCAACGCGATGCACGCGGCCAATGTCGGCGTTGGCGCGGTGGTGAGTTTCGTCGGCTACGTGCGTGACTTCAACGATGGCCTCGATGTCGCCGGAATGTTCCTCGAACACTATCCGGGCATGACCGAAAAGGCCCTCGGCAAGATCGCCGTAGAGGCCGAGCAACGCTGGCCGCTGTTGAAGCTGGAAGTGCTGCACCGCATCGGCGCGCTGGAACCGGGCGAACCGATCGTGTTTGTCGCCGCCGCCAGTGCCCACCGCCAGGCGGCGTTCGACGCCTGCGCCTTTGTCATGGATTACCTGAAAACCCGCGCGCCGTTCTGGAAGAAAGAGAACACCAGCGACGGCCCGCGCTGGGTTGAAGGCCGTGACAGCGATCATGCGGCGGCGGATCGCTGGAAGCAGTAATTCCTCTGTCGACTTAGAGTCAGTCTTCGCGAGCAAGCTCGCTCCCACAGGTTTTAGATAATCCTCGTGGGAGCGAGCTTGCTCGCGAAGAGGCCATCCGAATCACCAATTCCCTCAAGTTCACCTCCCCGACCATCGGCCAGAAATGATCGGTCTCGCCCAATTGACGATTTGTACGTAAAAGTCCAGTATGGATTTACAAGTACAAAAAAGGTCTTTCCCCGTTTCAGCTTTTTTCTTCTGTCTTGCCAAACCAACAACAACCCGCGAGAGAACGAACATGAAGAAATTCCCCCTCATCACCGGTCTGGCACTGAGCCTGTTGGCGTGCAGCAGCGCGTTCGCCGCCGAGAAAACCCTGCGCATCGGTATCGAAGCGGCGTATCCGCCCTTCGCCTCGAAAACCGACAAGGGTGAAATCGTCGGTTTCGACTACGACATCGGCAACGCCCTGTGCGCGCAGATGCAGGTCAAGTGCGTGTGGGTCGAGGGCGAGTTCGACGGTCTGATTCCTTCCCTGAAAGTGAAGAAGATCGATATGGCGCTGTCGTCCATGACCATCAACGAAGATCGCAAGAAGTCGGTGGACTTCACCCACAAGTACTATTTCACCTCGTCGCGGCTGGTGATGAAGGAAGGCGCGAGCGTCGATGACCAGTACGCCAGCCTCAAGGGCAAGACCGTTGGCGTGCAGCGTGCGACCACTACCGACCGCTACGCCACCGAGGTGTTCGAGCCCAAGGGCATCAACGTCAAGCGTTACGGCAACAACGAAGAAATCTACATGGACCTGGCGGCCGGGCGTCTCGACGCGATTTTCGCCGACACCATTCCGCTGACCGACTTCCTGTCGATGCCTCGGGGCAAGGGTTACGCCTTTGTCGGGCCCGAGTTGAAGGACCCGAAATACGTGGGCGAGGGCGCGGGGATTGCGGTGCGCAAGGGCAACACTGAGCTGGTCAGCCAGTTGAACACCGCCATCGACGGCATTCGCGCCAGTGGTGAGTATCAGAAGATTTCCGAGAAGTACTTCAAGTCGGACATCTACGGCGACTGACAGTCCGCCATCGCTGGCACGCCAGCTCCCACAGAGATTTTCGGTGTACACAAAACCTGTGGGAGCTGGCTTGCCAGCGATGAGGCCGTCAGATTCACCGCAAAATCTTCAGCCCTTCAATTCCTTCAAATGCTTGTACACCGTCGCCCGTCCCATGTTCAGGACATTGGCCACATAGTTCGAGGCGCTCTTGCCCTTGAACGCCCCCTCGGCGTGCAGCGCCAGCACCAGTTCGCGTTTGTGATCACGGGTCAGCAGGTTCAGGCTCAGTTGCCGTTCGCGCAGCCAGGCGTGCAGGAAAGTGTTGATCCGCTCCTGCCAGTCATCGCGAAACAGCGAGTCCGGTTGCGGGATCAGCTTGCTCGGCGAGAGGAACAGATCCAGCGCAGCCTTGGCATTCTCGAACAGTGAAATATTCAGGTTGATGCACAGCACCGCCAGCGGATGACCTTCGCTGTCGCGCAGCACGGTGCTCAGGCTGCGAATCTTCTGGCCGTCCCAGTTGAGCTTTTCGTACGGGCCGATGTTTCGTTCGCTGACGTCGTCGCTGAGCATGTCCTCCAGCGACGATTCATCGCCGATCACCCGTTTCGACAGGTTGTTGGCGATGTAGTCGACCTTCTGCGTGCGCAGGTCATGCAGCACCACTTCGGCATGGGGAAAGAACAGCGTGGCGATGGCGTCGGCGATGGCGTGGTAGTTATCCAGCGCGGCGTCATGCAGCTCGGGCGTGTGTTCGGGGGCGGTCATAACTGTGGAGCTCCAGGCAACGTCAGCGCCCCCGTGATCCGGGGGCGTTGCGAGTGTGCCGCAATCCGTCGGGCGCGTCATCCGGGCGGACGGTCAGGCCAGGCGGGAAGGGGCGAGCATGGCGGCGGTCAGGCCGAATTGCTCAAGGTGTTGGGGCAGCGATTCGCCACGCACCAGCGCTGCGCTGGCCATGCCCATGGCCGGTGAGGTCTGGATACCGTAACCGCCCTGGGCCGCGACCCAGAACAGCCCCGGCACTTGTGGGTCAAACCCGGAGAGCAAATCACCGTCGGCGACGAAACTGCGCAGACCGGCCCAGGTGCGGGTCGGGCGGCGGATGGTCAGGGTCGTCGCCTCCTCGATCTGGTAAATGCCCATGGCAATGTCCAGTTCTTCCGGTTGCACGTCGTGCGGCTCGACCGGGTCGGCGTTGGCCGGTGAGCCGAGGAACATCCCGGCATCGGGCTTCATGTAAAAGGATTCGTCGAGGCTGACCAGCATCGGCCAGTGATGAATGTCCACGCCTTCGGGGCCGGCGAAGATGAACGCGGCGCGACGTTTTGGTTGCAGGCCCAGCGGCCGGGCGCCGGCCAGCGCACCGATCTTGTCGGCCCAGGCGCCAGCCGCGTTGATCACGATGGGCGCGCTGAAGGTTTGGTCATTGGTCTGCACGTGCCAGATTCCGTCGGCATCGCGGCTCAGCCCGAGCACTTCGCAATCGGTCTGCACCTGGCCGTTGTTACGACGGATGCCGCGCAGATAACCCTGATGCAGGGCGTCGGTGTCGATGTCGCTGGCGGTCGGGTCGTAGATCGCGCCATGGACTTTTTCCCGGCGCAGGATCGGCAGCCTCGCGCAGGCTTCATCCGCGCTGAGCAACTGCATCTCCGGCACTGTGGCTTTGGCGCTCAGGTATTGATTGTTCAGCTCGGCGGCGTCCCCGGTGAAATCCACGGTCATTTCCCCGCGCGGGGTCAGCAGCGGGTGCTCGCAGAAACCGCTGGGCGGATGGTCGAAGAATTCGCGGCTGGCCTGGGTCAGCGCCCGGACCTGCGGTGTGCCGTAAGCGGCGGTGAACAGCGCCGCCGAGCGCCCGGTGGAGTGATAGGCCGGATGCGACTCGCGCTCCAGCACCACGACCTTGCCGTGCTGCGACAGCCAGAAACCGGTGGAAGCGCCGGCAATCCCGCCGCCGATGATGATGAAATCTGCATGACTCATGAAAATCTCCGGTGTCAGCGCTGCAATTGATAGATGGCATTGGCCAGGGCGATGTCTTCCAGACCCAGACCGATGGAGCGGAAAAACACGTGATGCTGGTAATCGGGGCGCTGCACTTTTTCGCTGAGCAGATCCGCCAGGTCGCCGAGGATCGCGCTATTGTCCCAGCCATGTTGTTCGCGGGCGATCAGCATCTCGCCGGCCGAGCCCGGGGTAGTCGGGCGATAGTCGCAGAACACCTGCATGTCGTTGAGGCTTTGCGGCGGCACTTCGTGGGCGCGCGGTGCGTTGGTGCTGATCGAGGTGATCAGTGCTGGTTTGTTCAAGGTCGCCGGGTCGATCACAGGTCCTGCGGACGAGGTGCAGAGCATGATCACATCGGCTTCGGCGATGGCGGCTTCGCGGCTTTCGGCGATGCTCACCCGTGGATCGAGGGCTTGCAGTTGTCGGATGGTTGCCGGGTCTTCGCTCAAGGTAGGTGAGTACACACTGATGCTCTGCCAGTCGCGCAATGTTTTGACGTAATGCAGGTGCGCCTGGGCGACCTTGCCGCTGCCGATGATTGCCAGGCGTTTTGCGTTCGACGGGGCCAGGGCGTCGACGGCGACAGCTGTGGTTGCCGCCGTGCGGGCGGTGGTCAGTTCGCCGGCATCGCAGAGCAGCAACGGTTGACCGGTCTGCATCGACATCAACAGCGTCCACGCCGTCACCAGCGGGCCTTGTTCGCGAACGATGTACGGCGAGGTCTTGACTCCGTACACGCCATCTTCTGCCAGCACGCCCAGATAGTTGATGAAGTCCCCGGCGCCCTGGGGAAATTCCACCAGTTGCTGCGCCGGTTGCACCGCATGCCCGGCTGCCAGATCGCGGAACAGCTTGCGCAGGATCTGCGGCACATCGATCCGGGCCAACAGCTCGCGGGCCTGGGTTTGGTCGATCACGTAGGGCGTACTGGTCATGGCAGACTCCGGAGACTGTTTTTAAACTAATTTGTCTATTATGGACTTTTAGTTCTGTTGAACAATATCCGGGCGAAAAAAAAGCGCAGTCCGTTGCCGGCTGCGCTTCTCTTTATGGTGCCGCTTACTGTGGACGCTTGCGCTCAACCGCCCGCAACAGATGGGTCGGCGGCGTTTCACAGCTGATCTTGCGACCGAGTTTTTCTTCGATGGACGGCAACTGATAGGAGTCGTCTTCACCGGCGAAGCTGATCGACACACCGTCGGCGCCAGCACGACCGGTACGACCGATGCGGTGCACATAGTCGTCCGGGACTTCCGGCAGGGTGAAGTTGATCACGTGGCTGATGCCATCGATGTGGATACCGCGACCGGCCACGTCGGTGGCGACCAGGACGCGGATCCTGCCTTCGCGGAAGCCTTCAAGCGTCTTGATCCGCTTGTGCTGCGGCACGTCGCCGGACAATTGCGCGGCGTTGATGCCGTCGCGCACCAGGCGTTCCTCGATGCGCCGCACTTCGTCCTTGCGGTTGGCGAACACGATCACTCGCTCCCAGCCGTTGTCGTTGACCAGGTTGAAGAGCAGTTTGTATTTGTCGGCACCGGCCACCGCATAGATGTGCTGTTCGACATTTTCGTTGGCCACGTTGGTGACCTCGATTTCGACGATCGCAGGATCGGTGGTCCACTGCTTGGCGAGGTTCATCACGTCATCGGTGAAGGTCGCGGAGAACAGCAGGGTCTGGCGTTCGCTTTTCGGCGGAGTCTGGCGAATGATCTGACGCACTTGCGGGATGAAGCCCATGTCGAGCATGCGGTCGGCTTCGTCCAGCACCATCACTTCAACCATGTCCAGGTGCACGTCGCCGCGCTGGTTGAAGTCGAGTAGGCGGCCAGGCGTTGCGACGAGGATGTCGCAATGGCGCGCTTCGAGGTGCTTGAGCTGCTTGTCGAAGTCCATGCCGCCGACGAACGTCATGACGTTGAGGCCGGTGTACTTGGTCAGGTCGGCGGCGTCCTTGGCGATCTGCACCACCAGCTCGCGGGTCGGCGCGATGATCAGCGCCCGTGGCTCGCCCATGTAGCGCTCTTTCGGCGGCGGCGTCTGCAACAGCTGGGTGATGATCGAGATCAGGAACGCGGCGGTCTTGCCGGTGCCAGTCTGGGCGCGGCCGATGGCGTCTTTGCCGGCGAGGGTATAACCCAGCACCTGAGCCTGGATCGGCGTGCAATACGGGAAGCCCAGGTCGTGGATGGCATGCATCAGTTCCGGGGCGAGCTTGAAATCGTGGAAGCGGGTCTTGCCTTCCTGCGGCTCGACGACGAAGTCTTCGAGTTTCCAGGGGATCACCGGCGCCTTGGGCTTGGGTTCGCGACGTGGTCTGGCCGGTTTCGGGGCTTCGCTGCGCGCAGGCTCAGTGGCGGGCGTGGCAGCCGGAGCGGGTTTCGGTTCGTGCTTTGGGGGCGTGGCGGGCGTCTGGCGGCCGGCCTGGCTGGCATCGTTGCGATGACCGGGGGCGTGCGACGGCGCAGTGGGGACTGGCGCGAGCTGCTCAGCCTCGCTTTTACCGAACATTTTCTTGAGTGCTTTGAGCACGGTCATCTCATCAATTGGTTAAGGAATGTACGCCGGCCAGTGTAATGCAAGAAACGGGCGCGGCGTAGTGGGATGATCAAAGGGCGACCCCTGTCGCAATTGTCAGCGCAAGCGTTCGCTGAGCCACACGCCGATGTCGCGAATTTCTTCGGGTAACACTTCGTGCTCCATTGGGTATTCCTGCCATGTCACGGTGACACCATGGGCTTTGAGATACTCATAAGCCGTGCGACCCATCGAGTTCTGCACCACGTTGTCGAACTGGCCGTGCAGCGCCAGTGCCGGAATCCGTTGCTGGCTGGCGGATAACTCCAGTTCATCGCTGAACGTCGGCGCGTATGTCGATAATGCCAGTACCCCGCCCAGCGGCCCCTGCCATTTCAGAAACGCGGTGTGATAGACCACGGCGCCGCCTTGGGAAAAACCGGCCAGGAAAATCCGCGATGCGTCTATTCCGCTGCTTCGCTGTTCTTCGATCAATTCGATGATGCGATCGGCGGACGCTTCCAGCTCATCGTGGTCGATCGACCGCGCCGGGCTCATGGCTTTGATGTCGTACCAGCTTGGCATGGCATATCCGCCATTTATCGTCACCGGGCGCGTCGGCGCCTGAGGCAGCACGAAACGTGTGCTCAGCAGGCTTTCCTGAAGCGCTTCGGCCACCGGCAGAAAGTCGTAGCGGTCGGCGCCGAGGCCGTGCAGCCAGATCACGCAGGCGTCTGCGGGCTTAACAGGCTGAAGAATCAAGGGCTCGGTCATGGCTGCTCCAATTGTGTGCGGGCGCTCTCATTGAGTGCGTGATTTGCGTGCGCGCCCGGTTGATCCGTTAAGAAGATGTCGCAAGGGTGCAAGTTTTGCTATTGACCTGTCACTCAATCGCTTCAGCAGCCGGTGTGGTACGGGCTTTGCTATGAGGTAGTCGTGCAATCAATCTCGCGCCTGGCGGTAACACTATCAGTGAACGCCGGGTGACGGGATAGCAAAGAATCCGGTGATGGATGTTCGCCAATGGCCGCAACGGGCTTAGCGAACGTGAAAGGGCTACCGCCCGTTCGGCCGAATGGTGAGAAGTGAGTTGTCCATGATGTGGATTTTCTCCTACTAGACTCATAGCGAAGGTCCTGCGTCGGTTGACCCCAAAAAAAGCCAACACGGGTCAACAACGCCTCAAAAGGGTGCGACTGGACTCAAGCTCCGACACAACAAGAGCAAAACTGGAGGTTTGAATGAAGATGTTGAAATCCACTCTGGCGATCGTGACTGCTGCTGCAGTACTGGGTGTCAGCGGGTTCGCTCAGGCGGGTGCAACCCTGGATGCAGTGAAGAAGAAAGGATTCGTGCAGTGCGGCGTCAGCGATGGCTTGCCAGGCTTCTCGGTTCCGGATTCCACCGGCAAGATCGTGGGCATCGATGCTGACGTCTGCCGCGCCGTGGCCGCTGCCGTGTTCGGCGACGCGACCAAGGTCAAGTTCAGTCAGTTGAACGCCAAGGAGCGTTTCACCGCTCTGCAGTCGGGCGAGATCGACATCCTGTCGCGCAACACCACCATGACCAGCTCCCGTGACGCGGGCATGGGCTTGAAATTCCCGGGCTTCATTACCTACTACGACGGCATCGGCTTCCTGGTAAACAACAAGCTGGGCGTCAAGAGTGCCAAAGAGCTGGACGGTGCAACCATTTGCATCCAGGCCGGTACCACTACCGAACTGAACGTTTCCGACTACTTCCGCGGCAACGGTCTGAAATACACCCCGATCACTTTCGACACCTCCGATGAAAGCGCCAAGTCGCTGGAATCCGGTCGTTGCGACGTGCTGACCTCCGACAAGTCCCAGCTGTTCGCCCAGCGCAGCAAGCTGGCTTCGCCGAAGGATTATGTCGTTCTGCCGGAAACCATTTCCAAGGAACCACTGGGCCCGGTCGTGCGTAACGGCGACGACGAGTGGCTGGCCATCGTGCGTTGGGTTGGCTACGCGCTGCTGAACGCCGAAGAAGCAGGCATCACTTCGAAGAACGTCGAAGCTGAAGCCAAAGCGACCAAGAACCCGGATGTCGCTCGTATGCTCGGCGCAGACGGCGAATACGGCAAAGACCTGAAACTGCCGAAGGACTGGGTCGTACAGATCGTCAAGCAAGTCGGCAACTACGGTGAAATCTTCGAGAAAAACCTCGGCAAGAGCACTCCGCTGGAAATCGACCGCGGCCTGAACGCGCTGTGGAACAACGGCGGCATTCAATACGCACCACCAGTGCGCTGATGGTTCTGTCACCCGGCAGGCCAACTGCCGGGTGACGTTCTGTTCCATTATTTCCGGGGCACTTCATGCAAAATTCAATCGGCGCACCAAAGCAGAGGCTCAGCCTCAGCGATCCACGAGTGCGTGCGTGGGTATTTCAGATCATCACCATCGTGGCGGTGGTCTCCCTGGGCTGGTATCTGTTCGATAACACCCAGACCAACCTGCAACACCGGGGTATCACTTCGGGGTTCGACTTTCTCGAGCGCAGTGCCGGGTTCGGCATCGCTCAACACCTGATCTCCTACACCGAAGCGGACAGTTATGCCCGGGTGTTTGTCATCGGCCTGCTCAACACGCTGCTGGTGACCTTCATCGGTGTGATCCTGGCCACAATTCTCGGCTTCATCATCGGCGTCGCGCGCCTGTCGAAGAACTGGATCATTTCCAAACTGGCAACCGTGTACGTGGAGGTTTTCCGTAACATCCCGCCACTGCTGCAGATCCTGTTCTGGTACTTCGCGGTGTTCCTGACCATGCCGGGGCCGCGCAACAGCCACAACTTCGGCGATACCTTCTTCGTCAGCAGCCGTGGCCTGAACATGCCGGCCGCGCAAATGGCCGACGGCTTCTGGGCGTTCGTGGTCAGCATCGTGGTGGCCATCGTTGCCATCGTGCTGATGAGCCGCTGGGCCACCAAGCGCTTTGAAGCAACCGGCGAGCCGTTCCACAAGTTCTGGGCTGGCCTGGCGCTGTTCCTGGTGATCCCGGCGGTGTGCGCACTGATCTTCGGTGCACCTGTGCACTGGGAAATGCCGAAGCTGCAAGGCTTCAACTTCGTCGGTGGCTGGGTGCTGATTCCGGAACTGCTGGCCTTGACCCTGGCGTTGACGGTGTACACCGCGGCGTTCATCGCCGAGATCGTGCGTTCGGGCATCAAGTCGGTCAGCCACGGCCAGACCGAGGCGGCGCATTCGCTTGGTCTGCGCAACGGCCCGACCCTGCGCAAGGTGATCATTCCGCAAGCGCTGCGGGTCATCATCCCGCCGCTGACCAGCCAATACCTGAACCTGGCGAAAAACTCCTCGCTGGCGGCCGGTATCGGTTATCCGGAAATGGTTTCGCTGTTCGCCGGCACCGTGCTGAACCAGACCGGTCAGGCGATCGAAGTCATTGCCATCACCATGAGCGTGTACCTGGCGATCAGTATCAGCATTTCCCTGCTGATGAACTGGTACAACAAGCGCATCGCGCTGATCGAGCGGTAAGGAATAGCGCATGAGTACTCATACTTTCAAACCCGACATGCCACCGCCGGCCAAGGTCTTCGGCCCGATGGCGTGGATCCGCGCGAACATGTTCTCCAGCTGGCTCAACACCCTGCTGACGCTGTTTGCGTTCTATCTGATCTACCTGGTGGTACCGCCGATCCTCAGTTGGGCGATCCTCGATGCCAACTGGGTCGGCACCACCCGCGCCGACTGCACCAAGGACGGCGCCTGCTGGGTCTTCATCCAGCAGCGTTTCGGCCAGTTCATGTACGGCTACTATCCGCCGGAACTGCGCTGGCGCGTGGACCTGACCGTGTGGCTGGCGGTCATCGGCGTGGCGCCCTTGTTCATCAAGCGCGTGGCGCACAAGGCGGTGTACGGCCTGAGCTTCCTGGTGATCTACCCGATCGTTGCCTGGTGCCTGCTGCATGGCGGCGTCTTCGGCCTCGACACCGTGGCGACCAGCCAGTGGGGCGGTCTGATGCTGACCCTGGTGATCGCCACTGTCGGCATCGCCGGTGCGTTGCCGCTGGGGATTGTCCTGGCACTGGGCCGACGCTCGAACATGCCGGCGATCCGTGTGGTCTGCGTGACCTTCATCGAGTTCTGGCGCGGCGTGCCGTTGATCACGGTGCTGTTCATGTCCTCGGTGATGCTGCCGCTGTTCCTGCCCGAAGGCATGAACTTCGACAAGCTGCTGCGGGCGCTGATCGGCGTGATCCTGTTCCAGTCGGCGTACGTCGCCGAGGTGGTGCGCGGTGGTCTGCAAGCGATCCCCAAAGGCCAGTACGAAGCCGCGGCCGCGATGGGCCTCGGTTACTGGCGCGCCATGGGCCTGGTGATTCTGCCGCAAGCCCTGAAGCTTGTGATTCCCGGCATCGTCAACACCTTCATCGCGCTGTTCAAGGACACCAGCCTTGTGATCATCATCGGCCTCTTTGACCTGCTCAACAGCGTCAAGCAAGCCGCTGCCGATCCGAAATGGCTGGGCATGGCCACCGAAGGCTACGTGTTCGCCGCCCTGGTGTTCTGGATTTTCTGTTTTGGCATGTCGCGCTATTCCATGCACCTGGAACGCAAGCTCGACACTGGCCACAAGCGTTAGGAGTTTTTTCGATGAGCGAAGCAATCAAAAAGCCAGCGGGCCCTGAAGGCATCATTCAGATGCAGGGCGTGAACAAGTGGTACGGCCAGTTCCATGTGCTGAAAGACATCAACCTGAACGTGCGTCAGGGCGAGCGTATCGTGCTGTGCGGCCCGTCGGGTTCCGGCAAGTCCACCACCATCCGCTGCCTCAACCGTCTGGAAGAACACCAGCAGGGCCGCATCGTGGTCGATGGCGTGGAACTGACCAACGACCTCAAGCAGATCGAAGCGATCCGCCGTGAAGTCGGCATGGTGTTCCAGCACTTCAACCTGTTCCCGCACCTGACCATCCTGCAGAACTGCACCCTGGCACCGATGTGGGTGCGCAAGATGCCCAAGCGCAAGGCCGAGGAAATCGCCATGCATTACCTGGAACGCGTACGCATTCCGGAGCAGGCGCACAAGTATCCGGGGCAACTGTCCGGCGGCCAGCAGCAGCGTGTGGCGATCGCCCGCGCGCTGTGCATGAAACCGAAAATCATGCTGTTCGACGAACCGACCTCGGCACTCGACCCGGAGATGGTGAAAGAAGTACTCGATACCATGATCGGCCTGGCCGAAGACGGCATGACCATGCTCTGCGTAACCCACGAAATGGGCTTCGCCCGCACCGTGGCCAACCGTGTGATCTTCATGGACAAGGGCGAAATCGTCGAGCAGGCGGCACCGAACGACTTCTTCGACAATCCGCAGAATGATCGTACGAAGCTGTTCCTGAGTCAGATCCTGCATTGATCCGATTCAGGCGTTGAAATAAACCCGGACTCAGTTCCGGGTTTATTTTTGTCCGGATTTTGCCGGTTGCCCTGATTGGAAAATCTGACTACCCTGTCAGCAAATTCATCCCATGATTGGATGACAGGGCGAATTCCATGTCTGAAAACTCTTTATTGATCAAACGATCCCTGGTCGATCAGGCGCTGGATCAACTGCGTCAGCGGATCACCGACGGCAGCTGGCAGGTCGGTCAGCGGCTTCCCACCGAGCCCGAGTTGTGCGCCGAACTTGGCATCAGCCGCAATACCGTGCGCGAAGCGATGCGGGTGTTGGCGTTTTCCGGGTTGATCGAGATCCGTCAGGGTGACGGCAGTTACCTGCGGGCGGTGGTCGATCCGATGGACACGCTCAAGGCGCTGTCCAGATGCTCGCTGGATCAGGCCCGGGAAACCCGGCACATCCTTGAAGTCGAGGCCATCGGCCTGGCGGCCTTGCGCCGTACCGATGAAGACCTCGTCGCGTTGCGCGAAGCGCTGGGTGTCGCCGGCAGCCACTATCACGGCGACCTCGACAGTTACATCCGCTGCGATCTGGTGTTCCACCGGCGTCTGGTGGATGCCGCACACAATCCGACCCTCAGCGAGCTGTATCGCTATTTTTCCAGCATCGTCGGCGCGCAATTGCGCCAGACCCTGAATATCGTCCCCCGTCGACAGGAAGTCTTCGATTTGCACGTCGCCTTGCTTGAGGCCGTCGAGCAGCGCGATCCGGAGCGGGCCAAAGCCTTGTCGAGGCAGTTGATCAATGAACCTTGAAACCGAGAAAACCATGTCCCGCCCAGAAGTCTCCCCGGCACCCGTTCGCAAGGCCGAGCTCGAAGAATTGTTGATCGACGCCGAAGCCGATGACGAACAAGTGCAGCAAGGTCATCCGTTGGTGCGGCGCCCCTGGCTGTTGCTGCTGGGGTTGATTCTGGTGGCGTTGAACCTGCGACCGGCGCTGTCGAGCATGGCACCGCTGCTCAGTGATGTGTCGAAAAGCCTTGGTTTGTCGGCCGCTCAAGCGGGGTTGCTGACGACGTTGCCGGTACTCTGCCTCGGTCTGTTTGCTCCGCTGGCACCCGTGCTGGCGCGACGTTTCGGTGCCGAGCGGGTGGTCTTGGGGATTCTTCTGACACTGGCCGGCGGCATCATCCTGCGCAGCAACTTCGGCGAAATCGGTCTGTTCGTCGGCAGCGTGCTGGGCGGTGCGAGCATCGGCATCATCGGCGTGTTGCTGCCGGGCATCGTCAAGCGCGACTTCGCCAAACATGCCGGCACCATGACCGGCGTCTACACCATGGCCCTGTGCCTGGGCGCGGCAATGGCAGCAGGTTCCAGCGTGCCGCTGAGCGAACACTTCGACCACAGCTGGGCCATGGGTCTGGGTTTCTGGGTGATTCCGGCGCTGGTGGCGGCAGTGTTCTGGCTGCCGCAAATCGGCCAGAAGCACGGCGCGCACAACGTTGCCTATCGGGTCCGCGGTCTGCTGCGTGATCCGCTGGCGTGGCAAGTGACCTTGTACATGGGCCTGCAATCTTCACTGGCCTACATCGTGTTCGGCTGGTTGCCGTCGATCCTCATCGGTCGCGGGCTGACCCCGACCCAGGCCGGCCTGGTGCTGTCCGGATCGGTGATCATCCAGCTCGCCAGCTCCCTGGCGGCACCGTGGCTGGCCACGCGCGGCAAGGATCAGCGTCTGGCGATCGTGGTGGTCATGGCGCTGACGCTCGGCGGCCTGTTCGGTTGCCTCTACGCACCGATCGAAGGACTGTGGGGCTGGGCGATCCTGCTGGGCCTGGGGCAGGGCGGTACGTTCAGCCTGGCGCTGACCCTGATCGTGCTGCGTTCGCGGGATTCCCATGTCGCGGCCAACCTGTCGAGCATGTCCCAGGGCTTCGGCTACACCCTCGCGTCCATGGGGCCGTTCGCGGTCGGTGTGGTGCACGACTGGACCGGTGGCTGGAACGCCGTGGGCTGGATCTTCGGCATCATCGGTGCGGGTGCAATCCTCGCCGGCCTCGGTGCCGGACGTGCGCTGTATGTGCAGGTAGTCAGCGAAAAGGTCTGACGCGCGCACACTGTCGGTATTCGGAGTGCGAATGCCGATAGTGTTTCGGGCGTTTGCGGATTATCGTGCTGGCAATCTGTACCTTTCCTGGAGATTGCCCATGAGTGAAGAAGCCCACAGCGCCCTGATCACCCGTTTCTACCAGGCTTTCCAGCGCCTCGACGCCGAGGCCATGGCCGCCTGCTACACCGACGACGTGGTATTCAGCGATCCGGCGTTCGGCGAACTGCGCGGCCGCGATGCCGGTGATATGTGGCGCATGCTCACTACCCGCGCCAAAGACTTCTCACTGACCTTCGACAACGTCCGCTCCGATGAGCGCAGCGGCGGCGCCCACTGGGTGGCGACCTACCTGTTCAGCCAGACCGGCAATATCGTGATCAACGACATCCAGGCACGCTTCGTCTTCCGTGACGGCAAGATCTGCGAACACCACGACCACTTCGATTTGTGGCGCTGGTCGCGTCAGGCGTTGGGCTTCAAGGGCCTGCTGCTGGGTTGGACGCCGCTGGTGCGCAACGCCGTCCGTGCCCAGGCCCTGAAAGGGCTGAAGGCATTTCAGGCGAGTCGCTGATAAGATCGCGGCCTGTTTTCCTTACGCCTGAATTGTCCCGTGACCAGCCTCAGCGAAAATCCTCTCGATGCCGACGTACCAGTGAGCAAGTCCTGGTTCGTCTACCTCGTACGCGCCGCCAACGGTTCGCTGTACTGCGGGATCAGCGATGATCCCGTGCGCCGCTTTGCCAAGCACCAGAGTGGCAAGGGCGCGCGCTTCTTTCTTTCAAGCCCGGCGATGGCGCTGGTCTATACCGAGCTGTGCCGCGACAAGAGTGATGCGTTGCGCCAGGAGCGGTTGATCAAAAAACTCAGGAAGAGTGCGAAGGAGTGTCTGGTGGCGTCTTATCGGCCTGATTGATCGGGTGCAAGCGGTAGAAGTCTCTGCATGTCGAAGGCGCTGCCTGAGGCAAACGGCGGGCGAAAAAAAAACCGCCTTTGCGGGGCGGTTTTTCTGTAAACGCCGGTTTGCGGCCGGGTTTACTGCATCACAATGGACACACTAGCGTGGACGAAGATTATTCGGCTTTATGCCATCGAGCAAGTGGGAAAACCGTCTCGGTTTCGGCTGAGGCGGTTTTTTTCGAGAACTCTCCAGTGCCTTATCAACCTGACTGATCGGTTCCCATCAGCCGGATCCGTAGGCTGCGAACAAATTGCGCGCTAAGCTGCTGGCTCACTTTCTGTGCGGCGGAGCCGAGCATGTCCGAGTTGATCCTTCATCATTACCCGACCTCTCCCTTTGCTGAAAAGGCCCGGCTGCTGCTGGGGTTCAAGGGCTTGTCCTGGCGTTCGGTGCATATCTCGCCAGTGATGCCCAAGCCTGACCTGACCGCCCTGACCGGTGGCTACCGCAAGACCCCGGTGCTGCAGATCGGCGCCGACATCTATTGCGACACCGCGCTGATCGCCCGTCGCCTCGAGCAGGTAAAGGCCCAGCCTTCGTTCTTCCCGGATGGTCAGGAAATGATTGCCGCCAGTTTCGCTGCCTGGGCCGATTCGGTGGTGTTCCAGCATGCGGTGAGCCTGGTGTTTCAGCCCGAATCGGTGGCGGTGCGTTTCGGCAAGTTACCGCCGGAAGCGATCAAGGCCTTCCTCGCCGATCGTGCCGGACTGTTCAGCGGTGGCAGCGCGACCAAACTGTCAGCCGAACAGGCCAAACATCAATGGCCAACCATCATGGCGCGTCTGGAGCAGCAGCTGCAGCGTGAAGACGGGGACTTCCTGTTCGGCGAGCCGTCGATTGCCGACTTCGCCATGGCCCATCCGCTGTGGTTCCTCAAGGCGACCCACGTCACCGCGCCGCTGGTGGACGACTATCCGGCAGTGTCCGCATGGCTCGGGCGGGTGCTGGGCTTCGGTCACGGTGCGGCCAGTGCGATGAGTTCCGAAGAGGCGCTGGAGGTTGCACGCAGTTCGAAGCCGGCGGCATTGCCCGATGAGCAGTTTGTCGATCCGAACGGATTCGAAACGGGCCAGCAAGTCGTGATCGCGGCCACTGACTACGGCGTTGATCCGGTGGCCGGTGAGCTGGTGTTTGCCGGTCGCGAGGAGTTGATCCTGCGCCGTGAAGACGAACGTGGCGGCGTGGTGCATGTGCACTTCCCGCGTTTCGGTTTCCGAATCGAGAAACGCTGAAACAACTGAGGGAGCCGATTGGCTCCCTCGTTCATTTCAGTGCAGCGAGAATCTCGTTCGGATCAAACCCGCGAATCAACGTGCCATTGACGTCGATCAGCGGAATCCCGCGCCCGCCCAAAGCCTCGTAAGCCTTGCGTGCCTCGGCATCCTTCTCGATATCGAATTCCTTGAACGGAATGCCTTTCTGATCGAGAAAGCGCTTGGTCTGCTTGCAGTAACCGCACCAGTCCGTGGCGTACAACACGACATGGGCGTTGGCGCGGACCTGCTCGGACGCCATCTGCGATGGGTTGAATACCCGCTCGATCTTGCCCCAGTTCTGATAGACCACGACCACCAGTAGAACCAGCAGAACTTTTTTCAGCACATTGCCGAGCATCAGTTGCGACGCTTCAACTGATCGGTGAGCGAGGTCGGCAGACCTTTGATGATCAGGGTGCCGGCCTCTTCGTCGTATTCGATCTTCGAGCCCAGCAGGTGTGCTTCGAAGCTGATCGACAGGCCTTCGGCGCGGCCGGTGAAGCGGCGGAACTGGTTGAGCGTGCGTTTATCCGCCGGAATCTCCGGCGACAGGCCGTAATCCTTGTTGCGGATGTGATCGTAGAAGGCCTTTGGGCGCTCTTCGTCGATCAGCTCCGAGAGTTCTTCCAGGCCCATGGGCTCGCCGAGCTTGGCCTGGCTGCTGGCGTAGTCGACCAGGGTCTTGGTCTTTTCGCGGGCGGAATCTTCCGGCAGGTCTTCGCTCTCGACGAAGTCGCTGAAGGCCTTGAGCAGGGTGCGGGTCTCGCCCGGGCCGTCGACGCCTTCCTGGCAGCCGATGAAGTCGCGGAAGTACTCCGAGACCTTTTTGCCGTTCTTGCCCTTGATGAACGAGATGTACTGCTTGGACTGCTTGTTGTTCTGCCACTCGGAAACGTTGATCCGCGCCGCCAGGTGCAGTTGGCCGAGGTCGAGGTGGCGCGACGGTGTCACATCCAGTTGTTCGGTCACTGCCACGCCTTCACTGTGGTGCAGCAGGGCGATGGCCAGGTAATCGGTCATGCCTTGCTGGTAGTGGGCGAACAGCACGTGGCCACCGACCGACAGGTTCGATTCTTCCATCAGCTTTTGCAGGTGCTCGACCGCGACTTTGCTGAACGCGGTGAAGTCTTTGCCGCCTTCCATGTACTCCTTCAGCCAGCCGCTGAACGGGAACGCACCGGACTCCGGATGGAACAACCCCCAGGCTTTGCCCTGTTTGGCGTTATAGCTCTCATTGAGATCGGCGAGCATGTTCTCGATGGCAGCGGACTCAGCCAGTTCGGAGTCACGGGCGTGCAGGACTGCGGGTGTGCCGTCGGGTTTTTTGTCGATCAAATGGACGATGCAATGACGGATCGGCATAGGCTTCTCGGCTGGTGGAAGGGGGGAGGGCGGGCTCCCCCGAAAAAGCGCTCAGTGTACCGCAACCACTGGATTTGGCGCGGGGTGAAGGGCAAATCCGGGTCACCCGACGGCCCTTATGCATTTATTTACCGATTTAGCGCAATAAACCTGACCATTTGGCTAGCTAGAGGCGGATATTTCCTTGTCTCTGTGCTAGTTTTGCCCGGTCTTGTGCGAAGTCACCGCGACAAGCATGCATTCAGCTTTTGTCAGGTCGAACCAAACCTTGATTTCGGCATCTATAACCCCGACTCGTCGTGGTTATCGCCGAGGGTGCCAGATCCAGAAGATCGGGCTCGATGGCTGACACTGCACTCTGCAATCCATATGAATTTGATAGGGAAGGAACACTACATGGCTCTTACTAAAGACCAACTGATCGCCGACATCGCTGAAGCTATCGACGCGCCGAAAGCCACCGCGCGTGCCGCTCTGGACCAACTGGGTCAAATCGTTGCCGATCAGCTGGAAAACGGTGCCGAAATCACTTTGCCAGGTATCGGCAAGCTGAAAGTGACCGAGCGTCCTGCCCGCACTGGCCGTAACCCGTCGACTGGCGCTGCCATCGAAATCCCTGCCAAGAAAGTGGTCAAGATGGTTGTGGCCAAAGGCCTGACCGACGCTGTGAACAAGTAAGACGCAGCGATAAAAAAAACCGTGCACCGGAGCGATCCGGGCACGGTTTTTTTGCGCCTGCTGTTTGTGTTTCAGCAGTAGCGGCGGCTGCTTTGCGCTCAAGCGCCGCCCTGGTTGAAGCGTATTACTTGCGAACCCAGCGCTCGCGCCGCCAGATCTGCTGTTCGGACTTGGTCTGGAAGGTCCAGGCGACGAAGCGGCTCTGCTTCTGCCCCTGGGACATTTCCACCACCTGGCTTTCCAGCGCGCCGGCCTTTTTCAGCGCGGTTTCGATGGCAGGCAGGTTCGAGGCTTTCGAGACCAGGGTGCTGAACCACAACACCTTGTGCGCAAAGTTCGCACTTTCGGCGATCAGTTGCGTCACGAAGCGCGCCTCGCCACCTTCACACCACAGCTCGGCCGACTGACCGCCGAAGTTCAGCACCGGTAATTTGCGCTTCGGATCGGCCTTGCCCAGGGCCCGCCACTTACGCTCGCTGCCCTTGGTGGCTTCTTCCATCGACGCGTGGAATGGCGGGTTGCACATGGTCAGGTCAAAGCGCTCGCCGGGCTCCAGCAGGCCGATCAGGATGTGCTTGCGGTTTTCCTGCTGGCGCAGCTGGATGACCTTGTTCAGGTTGTTGGACTGGACGATGGCCCTGGCGGCGGCCACGGCGGTCGGATCGATCTCCGAGCCGAGGAAGTGCCAGCGGTATTCGCTATGACCGATCAGCGGATACACGCAGTTGGCGCCCATGCCGATATCCAGCACATTGACGATGGCTCCGCGCGGAACCACGCCATCGTTGTTGCTGGCCAGCAGGTCCGCCAAAAAGTGGATGTAGTCGGCACGGCCCGGCACCGGCGGGCACAGATAATCGGCCGGGATGTCCCAATGCTGGATACCGTAGAACGATTTGAGCAGCGCCCGGTTGAACACACGCACCGCATCGGGACTGGCGAAGTCGATGCTTTCCTTGCCGTACGGGTTGGTGATCACGAACTTCGCCAGTTCCGGCGTGGTCTTGATCAGCGCCGGGAAGTCGTAACGACCCTGATGGCGATTGCGCGGGTGCAGGCTGGCTTCTTTACGCGGTTCCACGGGCTTGGCCGGGGTGGCGGAGTCAGGCTTCTTGCGCGCAGGTTTCGGTGTACGTGGGGCGTTCATGGGCGTGGTCGATTCGGGTAGGGCTGAAAGTGGCGGCTATTGTCCCACAGGGCGCTGCGTTGTTGGCCGGAAAAGTGCCGGGCACAAAAAAGGGAGGCCGTTGCGGGCCTCCCTTTTTCAGTGCGATTTGCCGTTACAGGCTGGCAATCCGCGCGTGCTGCTCGGCCAGCTTGGCCAGAGCCTGTTCGGCTTCGGCCAGTTTGGCGCGTTCCTTCTCGATGACTTCGGCCGGGGCCTTGTCAACGAAACCGGCGTTGGACAGCTTGCCGCCAACGCGCTGGACTTCGCCCTGCAGACGCAGGATTTCCTTGTCCAGACGTGCAAGCTCGGCGTTCTTGTCGATCAGGCCGGCCATCGGCACCAGCACTTCCATCTCGCCAACCAGCGCGGTGGCAGACAGCGGCGCTTCTTCGCCGGCCGCCAGCACGGTGATCGATTCCAGACGCGCCAGCTTCTTCAGCAGCGCTTCGTTTTCGGTCAGGCGGCGCTGATCTTCGGCGGTGACGTTTTTCAGGTAGATCGGCAGCGGTTTGCCCGGGCCGATGTTCATTTCGCCACGGATGTTGCGCGTGCCGAGCATCAGGCCCTTGAGCCATTCGATGTCGTCTTCGGCCGCCGGATCGATGCGCTCTTCGTTGGCCACCGGCCAGGGTTGCAGCATGATCGTCTTGCCCTGAATGCCGGCCAGCGGCGCGATGCGCTGCCAGATTTCTTCAGTGATGAACGGCATGAACGGATGCGCCAGACGCAGCGCCACTTCCAGTACGCGAACCAGCGTGCGGCGGGTACCGCGCTGACGCTCGACCGGCGCGTTTTCGTCCCACAGCACAGGCTTGGACAGTTCCAGATACCAGTCGCAGTACTGGTTCCAGATGAACTCGTACAGCGCTTGCGCCGCCAGGTCGAAACGGAACTGATCCAGTTGACGGGTCACTTCGGCTTCGGTGCGTTGCAATTGCGAGATGATCCAGCGGTCTGCCAGCGACAGCTCGTAGGCTTCGCCGTTCTGGCCGCAGTCTTCGCCCTTGTCCAGAACATAACGCGCGGCGTTCCAGATCTTGTTGCAGAAGTTGCGATAGCCTTCGACGCGGCCCATATCGAACTTGATGTCGCGACCGGTGGAGGCCAGCGAGCAGAAGGTGAAGCGCAGGGCGTCGGTGCCATAGCTGGCGATGCCGTCGGCGAACTCTTCGCGGGTCTGCTTCTCGATCTTCTTCGCCAGCTTCGGCTGCATCAGGCCGGACGTGCGCTTCTGCACCAGGGTTTCCAGCTCGATGCCGTCGATGATGTCCAGCGGGTCCAGGACGTTGCCCTTGGACTTGGACATCTTCTGGCCCTGGCCATCACGCACCAGACCGTGTACGTAAACGGTCTTGAACGGAACCTGCGGCGTGCCGTCCTCGTTCTTGATCAGGTGCATCGTCAGCATGATCATCCGGGCGACCCAGAAGAAAATGATGTCGAAACCGGTGACCAGCACGTCGGTGGAGTGGAATTTTTTCAGGAACTCGGTCTTTTCCGGCCAGCCCAGGGTAGAGAAGGTCCACAGGCCCGAACTGAACCAGGTGTCGAGCACGTCGTTGTCCTGTTGCAGCGCAACGTCCGGGCCGAGGTTGTGCTTGGCGCGCACTTCGGCTTCGTCGCGACCAACGTAGACCTTGCCCGACTCGTCGTACCAGGCCGGAATCCGGTGGCCCCACCACAGCTGACGGCTGATGCACCAGTCCTGGATGTCGCGCATCCACGAGAAGTACATGTTTTCGTACTGCTTCGGCACGAACTGGATACGGCCGTCTTCAACGGCAGCAATCGCAGGCTCGGCCAGCGGTTTGGTGGACACGTACCACTGGTCGGTCAGCCACGGTTCGATGACGGTGCCGGAGCGGTCGCCTTTCGGCACTTTCAGGTTGTGATCGTCGACGCTGACCAGCAGGCCGGCCGCGTCGAACGCGGCCACGATCTGCTTGCGTGCCTCGAAACGTTCGAGGCCGGCGTACTCGGCCGGAATCTTGCCGTCGATGCTGTCGTTCAACGTACCGTCGAGGTTGAACACTTGCGCCGCCGGCAGCACGTTGGCGTTCTTGTCGAAGATGTTCAGCAGCGGCAGGTTGTGGCGCTTGCCGACTTCATAGTCGTTGAAATCGTGGGCCGGGGTGATTTTCACGCAGCCGGTGCCGAATTCAGGATCGCAGTAATCGTCGGCGATGATCGGAATGCGGCGGCCGACCAGCGGCAGCTCGACAAACTTGCCGATCAGGGCTTTGTAGCGCTCGTCGTTCGGGTTAACCGCGACGGCGGAGTCGCCGAGCATGGTTTCCGGACGGGTGGTCGCGACGATCAGGAAGTCGTTGCCTTCAGCGGTTTTCGCGCCGTCGGCCAGCGGGTACTTCAGGTTCCACAGGAAACCTTTCTCGTCATGGTTTTCCACTTCGAGGTCGGAAATCGCCGTGTGCAGCTTGGTGTCCCAGTTGACCAGGCGCTTGCCGCGGTAGATCAGACCGTCTTCGTGCAGGCGCACGAACGCTTCTTTAACGGCTTCGGAGAGGCCGTCATCCATGGTGAAGCGCTCGCGGCTCCAGTCCACGGACGAGCCGAGGCGGCGGATCTGACGGCTGATGTTGCCGCCGGACTGATCCTTCCACTCCCAGACTTTTTCGAGGAATTTCTCGCGGCCCAGATCGTGGCGATTCTGGCCCTGAGCTTCGAGTTGACGCTCCACCAGCATCTGCGTGGCGATACCGGCGTGGTCGGTGCCCGGCTGCCACAGGGTGTTGCGACCCTGCATGCGGCGGAAACGGATCAGGGCGTCCATGATCGCGTTGTTGAAACCGTGACCCATGTGCAGGCTGCCGGTGACGTTCGGCGGCGGGATCATGATGGTGTAGGAGTCGCCCGCGCCTTGCGGGGCGAAGTAGTTCTCGGACTCCCAGGTGTTGTACCAGGAAGTTTCAATGGCGTGCGGCTGGTAGGTCTTATCCATGCGCGGCGGGACCCTATTGGCATTTATTCAGGAAAAGCCGGGAAGTATAGCGGGGCATGGGGCGCAGGGCGAGCGGGGCGGGCCGGGTGGAGGGCTAAATGTGGGAGCTGGCTGACCAGCGATGGCGGCGCCGCGGTTTTTCAGGAAAGCCGCAGTGATGCTGTCGCTGGCCAGTCAGCTCCTACAGGAGATCGGGGGGATTATTCGTACTGGCCGAGAAGCCGTTCCATCCGCGCCTCGAGGCGACGTTTGATTTCGGTTTCGATGTGCGGTGCGAAATCGTCGATCACGTCCTGCATGATCAGTTGCGCGGCGGCGCGCAGTTCGCTGTCCAGGTGCAGGAGCGCGTCGGGACCTTTATCCACAGGTGCAGCGGCAGGCTGCGGGGCAGGCGTCGGCGGGGGTGCAGCTTCGGCGGCTTGCGGTGTGTTGTCGATCGAATCGAACAACATCGGAATCTGTTCCTGTTCGCCATCATCGACCGTGTCGGTCAGCAGCGGCGGTTGCAGGTTGTCATCACCGAGCAACTGGCGGATCGACTCGAGATCATCCAGCAGGTGCGCGGGTTTTTGCAGCGGTTTTGGAGTGTCCATCGGCGTACTCAGAGTCGCTGTAAACGGTGGTCTTGCAGAGGATAGCCCTGTTCGCGGTAGAAACGGAAACTCTCCCGCGCCGCAGTGCGAATCGTCGGATCTTCCACCACAACCTCCGCCACCCGGGCGAATTTGTTGGCGAAAGCCGGGACTTTCAGGTCGAGGTTGACCAGCAAGTCCGCGTACTGGCCGCAGTCATCGCCCCATCCCAACACGATCAAACCTTCCGGTTCGCTTTCAGCCGGGCCGTGAGGCACGAAGGTTTCGCCCTTGAACGCCCACAGCCGCGCATCGAGATCATCACGCTGGGCGGCATCGCTGCAATGCAGGTAGATGCGGTGGCCCATGCGCCACGCTTTCTCGGTGAGCTTGCAGGCAAAGTCCAGGCGAGCCGAAGGATCGGCGCTGGGCAGGATATAAAAGTCGACTTTGGTCATTGCGGTTCCTGAGCTGAAAGCGGCGCCTCTCAAGAAAGGCGCCGCCCGCAGTCATCGGTTTCAGGCTTTGGCGCGGTCCAGCAGGTATTGGGTCAGCAGTGGAACCGGACGGCCAGTGGCGCCCTTGTCCTTGCCGCCGCTGGTCCAGGCGGTGCCTGCAATGTCCAGGTGCGCCCAGTTCAGTTTTTTGGTGAAGCGCGACAGGAAGCAGGCGGCGGTGATGGTGCCGGCTTTCGGACCGCCGATGTTGGCGATGTCGGCGAACGGGCTGTCCAGTTGCTCCTGGTACTCATCGAACAGCGGCAGTTGCCAGGCGCGGTCGTCGGCAGCCTTGCCGGCGCTCAGCAGTTGCTCGATCAGCTCGTCGTTGTTGCCCAGCAGGCCTGACGTGTGGGCGCCCAGAGCAACGACGCAGGCACCGGTCAGGGTGGCGATGTCGATTACCGCTTGCGGCTTGAAGCGCTCGGAGTAGGTCAGGGCGTCGCACAGCACCAGACGGCCTTCGGCGTCGGTGTTGAGGATTTCCACGGTCTGGCCGCTCATGGTGGTGACGATGTCGCCCGGACGCGAAGCCGTGCCGCTCGGCATGTTCTCGGCGCAGGCGAGGATGCACACCAGGTTGATCGGCAGTTTCAGTTCCAGCACGGCGCGCAGGGTACCGAACACGCTGGCGGCGCCGCCCATGTCGTACTTCATCTCGTCCATGCCGGCGCCCGGCTTCAGGCTGATGCCGCCGGTGTCGAAGGTGATGCCTTTACCGACCAGCGCGTACGGCTTCTCGGATTTCTTGCCGCCGTTGTATTGCATGACGATCAGACGCGGCGGCTGGGCGCTGCCCTGGCCGACGGCGTAGAACGAACCCATGCCCAGCGCCTTGATCTTCTTCTCGTCGAGGACTTCGACTTTCAGATCCTTGAACTCTTTGCCGAGGTTCTTGGCCTGTTCGCCCAGGAAAGTCGGGTGGCAGATGTTCGGCGGCAGGTTGCCCAGGTTGCGGGTGAACGCCATGCCGTTGGCGATCGCAGTGGCGTGGTTCACGGCGCGCTGCACTTCGGCCTGAGCGGCCTTGATGGTCAGCAGGGTGATCTTCTTCAGGGCGCGCGGTTCGGCTTTCTGGCTCTTGAACTGGTCGAAGGTGTATTCGCCGTCGATCAGGGTTTCGGCCAGCAGTCGGGTCTTGCCGTAGCTGTCGCGGTTCTTGACGATGATTTCATCGAGCGCCAGCACGGCGTCGCTGCCACCCAGGCCTTTAAGCGTGTTGAGGATGCCGGCGACGATCTTGCGGAACGGACGGTCGCCCAGTTCTTCATCCTTGCCCACGCCGACCAGCAGCACGCGTTCGGCTTTCAGGTTCGGCAGGCTGTGCAGCAACAGGCTCTGACCGACCTTGCCGGCCAGGTCGCCACGCTTGAGCACGGCGCTGATGGCGCCGCCGCTCAGTTCGTCGACCTGCCTGGCGGCAACACCGAGTTTGCGGCCTTCGCCGATGGCAACCACCAGGGTGGCGGTTTTCAACGTTTCTGGGCTAACGCTTTTTACAACCAGTTCCATGTCCGGATCCCTGAATGAATGGTCAACACGCAGGCGTTCGACGTGTCCGCCGTCGCCTGCTTATAGAGAGAAGAGGCGCAGGCCAGTGCCTGCGACAGAGGCGGCAGTTTGAACCTCGCTCACCGCGCCTGACAACCCTCGGTTGTACGATCTTCAACGGATTGCATGCTTGCGTGAGTGTGTGCAGTGACAGGCGCCCTCAATCACAGGATAATGCCGCATCTTTTTTCGACGGCTCTGCCTTGCGGGCCCGTCGATACGTTTGCTTGTTTGGCCGCCTTAGCCTGACAACCCTGGAGTGTCTGGTTTGATCGTCTTCCGTTATCTGTCCCGCGAAGTCCTGTTGACCCTGAGTGCGGTAAGCGCCGTGCTGCTGGTCATCATCATGAGCGGTCGCTTCATCAAATACCTCGCCCAGGCCGCTGCGGGCCAGCTCGATCCGGGATCGCTGTTCCTGATCATGGGCTACCGTCTGCCGGGCTTCCTGCAACTGATCCTGCCGCTGGGCCTGTTTCTCGGGATCCTGCTGGCGTACGGCCGGTTGTACCTGGAAAGCGAAATGACCGTGCTCTCGGCCACCGGCATGAGTCAGCAGCGTCTGTTTCGCATGACCCTGTTCCCGGCCACCCTGGTGGCGCTGGTGGTGGCATGGCTGAGCCTGAGCCTGGCCCCGCAAGGCGCCAACCAGTTCCAGCTGCTGCTGAACAAGCAGGACGCCCTGACCGAGTTCGACACCCTCGAGCCCGGCCGTTTCCAGGCCCTGCGCGACGGTACGCGGGTGACCTACACCGAAACCCTGAGCGACGATCGGGTCAACCTCGGCAGCGTGTTCATCTCGCAGAAGAACCTCGGCGCCAACCAGAAGGATCGCGGCATTTCCGTGCTGGTGGCAGAAAAGGGCCGTCAGGAAGTGCGTCCCGACGGCAACCGCTACCTGATCCTCGACAACGGCTACCGCTACGACGGCAGCCCGGGTCAGGCCAACTACCGCGCCATCCACTACGAAACCTACGGCGTGCTGCTGCCCAAGCCGGATGTCAGCGAGGAAGTCACCGACCGTGACGCCATGCCGACCTCGTCTTTGCTGGGCAGCGACGACATCCGCTCGAAAACCGAATTGCAATGGCGCCTGTCGCTGCCGTTGCTGGTGTTCATCGTGACCCTGATGGCGGTGCCGCTGTCGCGGGTCAACCCGCGTCAGGGACGTTTCCTCAAGCTGCTGCCGGCGATTCTTCTTTATATGGCTTACCTGACCATCCTGATTGCCGCCCGCGGCGCCCTTGAAAAAGGCAAGATTCCACCGTCGCTCGGTTTGTGGTGGGTGCACGCGATCTTCCTGTTCATCGGCCTGGGCCTGTTGTACTGGGAACCTCTGCGCCTGAAGCTGGCCAGCCGTCGCAGCGCTGCGCTGGAGGTGGCCCGTGGTTAAACTCGACCGCTACATCGGCAGCAGCGTATTCATTGCGATCATCGCAGTGCTGGCGATCATTCTCGGCCTGGCGACCTTGTTCGCGTTCATCGACGAGATGGGCGACGTCAGTGACACCTACACCCTGGTCGATGTCCTGAGTTTCGTGCTCCTGACCGCGCCACGCCGCATGTACGACATGCTGCCGATGGCGGCGCTGATCGGCTGTCTGATCGGCCTCGGCAGTCTGGCGAGCAGCAGCGAACTGACGGTAATGCGCGCTGCCGGTGTGTCCATCGGGCGCATCGTCTGGGCGGTAATGAAACCGATGCTGGTGCTGATGCTGGCCGGTGTGCTGATCGGCGAGTACGTGGCGCCGGTCACCGAAAGCATGGCCCAGGCCAACCGTTCGCTGGCGCAAGGCAGCGGCGACGCGCAAAGCGCCAAGCACGGCATGTGGCACCGCCAGGGCGAGGAGTTCATTCACATCAACTCCGTACAGCCCAACGGTCGCCTGTATGGCGTGACTCGCTATCACTTTGACAAAGAGCGTCATCTGCTGAGCTCGAGCTTCGCCAAGCGCGCCGAGTTCGATACCGATCACTGGCAGCTGACCGACGTAACGACCACCAGATTCCACGAGCGCAGTACCGAAGTGGTCAATACACCGGTCGAGCGTTGGGATGTCTCGCTGAGCCCGCAATTGCTGAGCACTGTGGTGATGGCGCCGGAATCGCTGTCGATCACCGGCCTGTGGGGTTATATCCACTACCTGGCCGATCAGGGCCTGAGCAACGGTCGTTACTGGCTGGCATTTTGGGTCAAGGTGTTGCAGCCGCTGGTGACCGCTGCCCTGGTACTGATGGCGATCTCCTTCATCTTCGGTCCGTTGCGTTCGGTGACCCTCGGTCAGCGGGTATTCACCGGTGTGCTGGTGGGTTTCACCTTCCGCATCGTTCAGGATCTGCTGGGTCCATCCAGTCTGGTGTTCGGGTTCTCGCCGCTGTTCGCGGTGCTGGTGCCGGCTGGCGTATGTGCGCTGGCGGGTGTCTGGCTGTTGCGTCGAGCCGGTTGATGAACAAGGTTTCACCCGTGCTTTAGCCTTGGAAACGCCTCGGTCGTCAGATCGGGGCGTTTTTGCATGCAATCCGGGTGACAGGCGAACGTGACGCTTGCGCCGTGTATCAGGTACAATTCCCGGCTATTTTTCGGCGGGCCAAGCCTGCAGCCTTTTTGAGTGTTGATCCGTGAGTGATTTGAGTCATATCCGCAATTTCTCCATCATCGCCCACATTGACCATGGCAAGTCGACGCTGGCTGACCGTTTCATCCAGATGTGCGGCGGCCTGGCCGAGCGTGAAATGGAAGCCCAGGTCCTGGACTCCATGGAACTGGAGCGTGAGCGCGGGATCACCATCAAGGCCCACAGCGTCACCCTCTATTACAAGGCCAAAGACGGCATTACCTACCAGCTGAACTTCATTGACACCCCGGGCCACGTCGACTTCACCTACGAAGTCAGCCGTTCCCTGGCCGCGTGTGAAGGCGCGTTGCTGGTGGTCGATGCGGGGCAGGGTGTTGAAGCCCAGTCCGTGGCCAACTGCTACACCGCCATCGAGCAGGGCCTCGAGGTCATGCCGGTGCTGAACAAGATCGACCTGCCACAGGCCGAGCCCGACCGCGTCAAGGACGAGATCGAGAAGATCATCGGCATCGACGCCACCGACGCCGTCACCTGCAGCGCCAAGACCGGCCTGGGTGTCGACGAGGTTCTGGAGCGTCTGGTTACCACCATTCCTGCGCCGACCGGCAACATCGAAGATCCGCTGCAAGCGTTGATCATCGACTCCTGGTTCGACAACTACCTGGGCGTTGTCTCCCTGGTACGCGTGCGTCACGGCCGCGTGAAGAAGGGCGACAAGATCCTCGTCAAGTCCACCGGCAAGGTGCATCTGGTCGACAGCGTTGGCGTGTTCAACCCGAAACACACCGCCACCGCTGACCTGAAAGCCGGCGAAGTGGGCTTCATCATCGCCAGCATCAAGGACATTCACGGTGCGCCGGTCGGTGACACCCTGACCCTGAGCTCCACTCCGGACGTTCCGGTGCTGCCAGGCTTCAAACGTATCCAGCCGCAGGTTTACGCCGGTCTGTTCCCGGTCAGCTCCGACGACTTCGAGGACTTCCGCGAAGCGCTGCAGAAACTGACCCTGAACGACTCGTCGCTGCAATACACCCCGGAAAGCTCCGACGCACTGGGCTTCGGCTTCCGTTGCGGCTTCCTCGGCATGCTGCACATGGAGATCATCCAGGAGCGCCTGGAGCGCGAATACGACCTGGACCTGATCACCACGGCGCCAACCGTAATCTTCGAACTGGTGCTGAAAACCGGTGAAACGATTTACGTCGACAACCCGTCAAAGCTGCCGGATGTCTCGTCGATCGAAGACATGCGCGAGCCGATCGTGCGCGCCAACATCCTGGTACCGCAGGAGCACCTGGGCAACGTCATCACCCTGTGCATCGAAAAACGCGGCGTGCAGGTCGATATGCTGTTCCTCGGCAATCAGGTGCAGGTGACCTACGACCTGCCGATGAACGAAGTGGTCCTGGACTTCTTCGATCGTCTGAAATCCACCAGCCGCGGCTATGCTTCGCTGGACTACCATTTCGATCGCTACCAATCGGCTAATCTGGTGAAACTGGACGTGCTGATCAACGGCGACAAGGTCGACGCTCTGGCGCTGATCGTGCACCGTGACAATTCGCACTTCAAAGGTCGCCAGTTGACCGAGAAGATGAAAGAACTGATTCCTCGTCAGATGTTCGACGTGGCCATCCAGGCTGCCATTGGCGGTCAGATCGTCGCCCGGACAACCGTCAAGGCGCTCAGAAAGAACGTATTGGCCAAGTGCTACGGCGGCGACGTCAGCCGTAAGAAAAAACTGCTTGAGAAGCAGAAGGCCGGTAAGAAACGCATGAAACAGGTCGGCAACGTGGAAATCCCACAAGAAGCCTTCCTCGCCGTGCTCAGGTTGGAATAGTCAGGTCCTATGTCACTAAATTTCCCGCTGTTGCTGGTCATTGCCGTGTTCGTCTGCGGTCTGTTGGCGTTGCTCGATCTGTTGATCCTGGCACCGCGTCGGCGTGCTGCCATCGCCTCCTATCAGGGCAGCGTCAGCCAGCCTGATGTGATGGTGGTCGAGAAGCTGAACAAGGAACCGTTGCTGGTCGAGTACGGCAAGTCGTTCTTCCCGGTGCTGTTCATCGTGCTGGTGCTGCGTTCGTTTCTGGTGGAGCCGTTCCAGATTCCGTCCGGCTCGATGAAACCGACCCTGGACGTCGGCGACTTCATTCTGGTGAACAAGTTTTCCTACGGGATCCGTTTGCCGGTGATCGACAAGAAGATCATCGAAGTCGGTGATCCGCAGCGCGGCGATGTGATGGTATTCCGCTACCCGAGCGATCCGAACGTCAACTACATCAAGCGTGTAGTCGGCCTGCCGGGCGACACCGTGCGGTACACCGCCGACAAGCGTCTGTTCGTCAATGGCGAGTCGATTGCCGAGCAAATGGTCGGCTCCGAGCCGGGCACCCTCGGCAGTGCGGAACTCTACAAGGAAAAACTCGGCGCCGCCGAGCACCTGATCCGCAAGGAAATGAGCCGCTACCGCGCTACGCCGGACCATAGCTGGACCGTGCCGGCCGGGCACTACTTCATGATGGGCGACAACCGCGACAACTCGAACGACAGTCGCTACTGGGATGATCCAAACATTCCCAAGGATCTGCTGGGCATGGTTCCCGACCAGAACATCGTCGGCAAAGCCTTCGCGGTCTGGATGAGCTGGCCGGAACCGAAACTCAGCCACCTGCCGAACTTCTCGCGGGTCGGCCTGATCAAGTAAACAAACACGGCGCTGTTAACCACAGCGCCGAATGCATTTCTGGCGTCGGCACAACCGGCTCCAGGGCATGAAGCCACGATATTCAGGACGTCATTTTTGAACACAGCGTTAATTGTCCCAGGCCTGCACCGTATCCCGGCGATGGCGGTGGAATCCAGCCACGAACTCAGCGTGGGTAAACCGTGAGCGTTTCTCTAAGCCGTCTCGAGCGCCAGCTCGGTTACACCTTCAAGGACCAGGAACTGATGGTCCTGGCCCTCACGCACCGCAGCTTTGCCGGACGCAACAACGAGCGTCTGGAATTCCTCGGCGATGCGATCCTCAACTTTGTTGCCGGCGAAGCCCTGTTCGACCGTTTCCCGCTGGCTCGCGAAGGCCAGTTGTCGCGTTTGCGCGCACGGCTGGTAAAAGGTGAGACGCTGGCGGTGCTGGCCCGCGGTTTCGATCTGGGCGATTACCTGCGTCTGGGTTCCGGCGAGTTGAAGAGTGGCGGTTTCCGTCGCGAGTCGATTCTGGCCGACGCCCTGGAAGCACTGATCGGTGCAATCTACCTCGACGCCGGCATGGAAGTCGCCCGCGAGCGCGTACTGGCCTGGCTGGCCGGTGAGTTCGAAGGCCTGACGCTGGTCGATACCAACAAGGATCCGAAGACTCGCCTGCAGGAATTCCTGCAATCGCGCGGCTGTGAACTGCCGCGCTATGAAGTGGTGGATATCCAGGGCGAGCCGCACTGCCGTACCTTCTTCGTCGAGTGCGAAGTTGTCCTATTGAATGAAAAAAGCCGAGGTCAGGGTGTGAGCCGTCGTATTGCCGAACAGGTTGCGGCCGCCGCAGCACTGATTGCCCTGGGTGTGGAGAATGGCAATGACTGATACAAACGCAACGCGCTGTGGCTATGTTGCCATCGTCGGCCGTCCCAACGTGGGCAAGTCCACGCTGCTGAACCACATCCTCGGCCAGAAGCTGGCAATCACCTCGCGCAAGCCGCAGACCACTCGCCACAACATGCTCGGGATCAAGACCGAGGGCGACGTTCAGGCGATCTACGTCGACACCCCCGGCATGCACAAGGGTGGCGAAAAGGCCCTGAACCGCTACATGAACAAGACCGCTTCGGCGGCGTTGAAAGACGTCGACGTGGTGATCTTCGTAGTCGATCGCACCAAGTGGACCGAAGAAGATCAGATGGTTCTGGAGCGCGTGCAGTACGTGACCGGCCCGCTGATCGTCGCGCTGAACAAGACCGACCGCATCGAAGACAAGGCCGAGCTGATGCCGCATCTGTCGTGGTTGCAGGAACAGCTGCCGAACGCGCAGATCATTCCGATTTCGGCGCAACAAGGGCATAACCTCGATGCGCTGGAAAAGGTCATCGCCGACCATCTGCCGGAGAACGATCACTTCTTCCCGGAAGACCAGATCACCGACCGCAGCAGCCGCTTCCTCGCCGCCGAACTGGTGCGCGAGAAGATCATGCGCCAGCTCGGTGCCGAACTGCCGTACCAGATCACCGTGGAAATCGAAGAGTTCAAGCAGCAGGGCGCGACGCTGCACATCCATGCGTTGATTCTCGTCGAGCGTGACGGTCAGAAGAAAATCATCATTGGCGACAAGGGCGAGCGTATCAAGCGCATCGGCACCGAGGCGCGCAAGGACATGGAGCTGCTGTTCGACTCCAAGATCATGCTGAACCTGTGGGTCAAGGTGAAGGGCGGCTGGTCCGACGACGAGCGCGCGCTGCGTTCGCTGGGTTATGGCGATCTGTAAAGCAATACATCGATCCATTGTGGGAGCGAGCTTGCTCGCGAAGACGATGTAACATTCGGCATAGATGTTGACTGTTGCACCGCTTTCGCGAGCAAGCTCGCTCCCACATTGGTTTTGGGTGATGAGTAAACCGCGTTTCCCTCAACGAGAAGTCCATGTCTCAAGCGCCTCCCGCCCAACCCGCCTACGTCCTGCACTCCCGCGCCTACCGCGAAACCAGCGCCTTGGTGGACTTCCTCACGCCGCAAGGTCGGCTGCGGGCGGTATTGCGCAGTGCGCGGGGCAAGGCCGGAACACTGGCGCGGCCGTTCGTGCCGCTGGAAGTGGAGTTTCGCGGCAAGGGTGAGTTGAAGAACGTCGGGCGGATGGAAAGTGTCGGCAACGCAACGTGGATGGTCGGCGAGGCGTTATTCAGCGGCCTGTATCTCAACGAATTGTTGATTCGCCTGCTGCCCGCCGAAGACCCGCACCCGGCGGTGTTCGATCATTACGCTGCTACCTTGCTGGCTTTGGCTGAAGGCCGGCCACTGGAGCCACTGCTGCGATCCTTCGAATGGCGGCTGCTCGACGACCTTGGTTACGGTTTTTCCCTGAACACCGACATCAACGACCAACCCATCGCTGCGGATGGTCTCTACCGTTTGCAGGTGGATGCCGGACTCGAGCGGGTCTATCTGCTGCAACCCGGCCTGTTCAACGGCACCGAACTGCTGGCCATGGCCGAAGCCGACTGGTCGGCCCCCGGCGCGTTGTCCGCCGCCAAACGCTTGATGCGACAAGCGCTGGCCGTGCATCTGGGCGGTCGTCCTCTCGTCAGTCGCGAGCTGTTTCGCAAGCCCTGATATGCTGTGCGCCGAATCTTTCCATTCAGGAGCGCATCCGTGACCACCAGCAATCGCATTCTTCTTGGCGTGAACATCGACCACGTCGCCACCCTGCGTCAGGCCCGTGGTACGCGCTACCCGGATCCGGTCAAGGCTGCGCTGGACGCGGAAGAGGCGGGCGCCGACGGCATCACCGTGCACCTGCGCGAAGACCGTCGACACATTCAGGAGCGCGACGTCCTGCTGCTCAAGGACGTGCTGCAAACCCGCATGAACTTCGAAATGGGCGTCACCGAAGAAATGATGGCGTTCGCCGAACGCATTCGTCCGGCGCACATCTGCCTGGTGCCGGAAACTCGTCAGGAACTGACCACCGAAGGTGGTCTGGATGTGGCGGGGCAGGAGGAGCGAATCAGAGCGGCGGTCGAGCGTCTGTCGAAGATCGGCAGCGAAGTGTCGCTGTTCATCGACGCCGACGAGCGGCAGATCGCGGCGTCGAAGCGTGTCGGCGCACCGGCCATCGAACTGCACACCGGGCGGTATGCCGATGCTGAAACGCCAAGCGAAGTGGCGCAAGAACTCAAGCGTGTGGCGGATGGCGTGGCGTTCGGTCTGGCCCAGGGCCTGATCGTCAATGCCGGCCATGGCCTGCACTATCACAATGTCGAGGCCGTGGCCGCGATCAAGGGCATCAACGAGCTGAACATCGGCCATGCGTTGGTGGCACACGCGTTGTTCGTCGGCTTCAAGTCGGCGGTGTCGGAGATGAAAGCGCTGATTGTGGCGGCTGCCAAGCACTAAGTATCAACATAAATCCTGTGGGAGCGAGCTTGCTCGCGATAGCGGTGTATCAGGCAACGAATTTGTTGACTGACACTACGCATTCGCGAGCGAGCTCGCTCCCACTTTGGGTTCTTGGTGATGGTTAAAGCGGGGCGGGCTCTTGAGCGGGCTTCGACTTGTCGATCCCCGGCACATGCAGGTTGCCTTCGGCCACCTGATCGCCTTCAAGCTGCGGCTGGGTCACCCAGGTGAGGATGTCGTAGTAACGTCGGATGTTCGCCACGAAATGCACCGGTTCGCCGCCCCGGGCGTAGCCGTAGCGGGTCTTGCTGTACCACTGCTTCTGCGACAGTCGCGGCAGGATCTTTTTCACATCCAGCCACTTGTCCGGGTTCAACCCTTCCTTGGCCGCCAGTTTGCGCGCGTCATCCAGATGACCGCTGCCAACGTTGTAGGCCGCGAGGGCAAACCAGGTGCGATCCGGCTCCTGGATCGACTCGTCGAGCTGATCCTTCATGTAGGCCAGGTACTTGGCGCCACCCATGATGCTCTGCTTCGGATCGAGGCGGTTGGATACGCCCATGGCCTGGGCGGTGTTCTGGGTCAGCATCATCAGCCCGCGCACGCCGGTCTTCGACGTGACCGCCGGTTGCCACAGCGATTCCTGGTAACCGATGGCCGCGAGCAGGCGCCAGTCGACTTTTTCTTTCTTGGCGTAGGCCTTGAAGTGCTGTTCGTATTTGGGCAGCCGCTGCTGCAAATGTTGGGCGAAGGTGGTGGCACCCATGTAGCCGAGGACGTCGACGTGGCCGTAATAACGGTCTTTCAGACGTTGCAGGGTGCCGTTCTTCTGCACCTTGTCCAGATAACTGTTGATCTCGTTGAGCAGGCTGTTGTCTTCACCGGCGGCCACGGCCCAGCTCTGGCTGCGGGCGTCGCCGAGGTCGAAGGCCACGCGGATATTGGTGAAGTACACCTGGTTCATCGCCACTTCGTTGGAATCGACCAGGGTCAGGTCGATCTGACCTTCATCGACCATGCGCAGCAGGTCGACCACTTCAACGGCGTCGGATTCTTCGTATTGAATGGCAGGATATTTCTGTTTCAGCTCCGCCAGTTGTTCGGCGTGGGTGCTGCCCTTGAGCACCATGATCTTCTTGCCTACCAGATCGCTGGCGTCGGTGGGGCGCGACTGGCCGTTGCGGTAGATGATCTGCGGAGTGACTTCGAGGTAGGAGCGGGAGAAACGCACCTGTTTCTTGCGCTGTTCGCTGCTGACCAGACCGGCGGCCGCCAGCACCGGGCCGTTCGGCTTGCCGATCTGGTTGAACAGGTCGTCGAGGTTGTCGGCGGTTTCGATTTTAAGCTCTACCCCCAAATCGTCGGCGAAGCGCTTCACCAGCTCGTATTCGAAGCCGGTTTCACCGCTGCGATCCTGAAAGTAGGTGGCGGGGCTGTTTCGGGTGACCACCCGCAGCACGCCATCCTCCTTTACGCGCTCGAGTGTGTTGGGTTTATCAACACAGCCACTGAGCATCAGGAAGAGTCCGGTAGCGATCAGCCATTTGGCGTACCGCGGACGCAAAGCCGTTGGGGAAAACATGTGCGCAGTATACGCAAAGGACAACGGGCGCCATATCTCGACAGTTGCGGGGTTGTCTGCTAGGGATCACAAAACCGCTCGAAACCCCGCAGGGACGGGCCCGAAAGGCATTTTGTGACAGAAAAAATAACCGGCGTTCCTGCAGCCGTTAAATTTGACCCTCAAGGCAGGAACACCACTCGACATCCGAGTGCAACCGTGCGTAGCGTTTCGGGTGATGTTGAGGGCGGTTTAGGCTAGAATGCACGGCCTCAAAGCACACCCCTTCCCGAGGCTGTCCCGAAGATGTTGATCCTGCGCGGCGCTCCTGCCCTTTCTGCCTTTCGCCACAGCAAACTCCTTGAGCAACTGAGCCAGAAGGTTCCAGCTGTCAGTGGCCTGTATGCTGAATTCGCTCACTTCGCCGAAGTCACCGGCGTCCTGACCGGCGACGAACAGCAGGTGCTTGCGCGCCTTCTGAAGTACGGTCCAAGCGTTCCGGTACAAGAGCCGACCGGTCGTCTGTTCCTGGTGTTGCCGCGTTTCGGCACCATCTCGCCATGGTCGAGCAAGGCCAGCGATATCGCTCGCAACTGCGGCCTGAGCAAGATCCAGCGCCTGGAGCGCGGTATCGCGTTCTACGTGGCCGGTCAGTTCAGCGAAGCCGAAGCGCAGCAGATCGCCGACGTACTGCATGACCGCATGACCCAGATCGTTCTGGGCAACCTCGAACAGGCTGCCGGTCTGTTCAGCCACGCCGAGCCGAAGCCGCTGACCGCCATCGACATCCTCGGCGGTGGCCGCGCCGCGCTGGAAAAAGCCAACGTCGAGCTGGGCCTGGCCCTGGCCGAAGACGAGATCGACTACCTGGTCAACGCCTTCAACGGTCTCAAGCGCAATCCGCACGACATCGAACTGATGATGTTCGCCCAGGCCAACTCCGAGCACTGCCGCCACAAGATCTTCAACGCCAGTTGGGATATTGACGGCGAGAGCCAGGAAAAAAGCCTGTTCGGCATGATCAAGAACACCTATCAGATGCACAGCGAAGGCGTGCTGTCCGCTTACAAGGACAACGCTTCGGTGATCGTCGGCAACGTTGCCGGCCGCTTCTTCCCGGATCCGGAAACCCGCCAGTACGGCGCGGTGCAGGAGCCGGTGCACATCCTGATGAAGGTCGAAACCCACAACCACCCGACCGCGATCGCTCCGTTCCCGGGCGCGTCCACCGGTTCCGGTGGCGAGATCCGCGACGAAGGTGCAACCGGCCGTGGCGCCAAGCCGAAGGCCGGCCTGACCGGTTTCACCGTGTCGAACCTGCAGATCCCGGGCTTCGAACAGCCGTGGGAAGTGCCGTACGGCAAGCCTGAGCGCATCGTCAATGCGCTGGACATCATGATCGAAGGCCCGCTGGGTGGCGCTGCGTTCAACAACGAATTCGGTCGTCCGGCCCTGACCGGCTACTTCCGTACCTTCGAACAGTCGATCACCACTCCGCACGGTGATGAAGTGCGCGGTTACCACAAGCCGATCATGCTCGCTGGCGGCATGGGCAACATCCGTGAAGAGCACGTCAAGAAAGGCGAGATCGTCGTCGGATCCAAGCTGATCGTCCTCGGCGGCCCGGCGATGCTGATCGGTCTGGGCGGCGGCGCTGCGTCCTCCATGGCCACCGGCACCAGCTCGGCGGATCTGGATTTCGCTTCGGTTCAGCGTGAAAACCCTGAAATGGAACGTCGCTGCCAGGAAGTCATCGACCGTTGCTGGCAGCTGGGCGACAAGAACCCGATCAGCTTCATCCACGACGTGGGGGCTGGCGGTCTGTCCAACGCCTTCCCGGAACTGGTCAACGACGGCGACCGCGGTGGCCGTTTCGAACTGCGCAACATTCCAAACGACGAGCCGGGCATGGCCCCGCACGAAATCTGGTCCAACGAATCCCAGGAGCGTTACGTTCTGGCAGTCGGCCCGGCCGACTTCGAGCGCTTCAAGGCGATCTGTGAACGTGAGCGTTGCCCGTTCGCCGTCGTCGGTGAAGCCACCGCCGAGCCGCAACTGACCGTGACCGACAGCCACTTCGGCAACAACCCGGTGGACATGCCACTGGAAGTGTTGCTGGGCAAGGCACCGCGCATGCACCGTTCGGTGGTTCGCGAAGCCGAGCTGGGCGATGACTTCGATCCGTCGAACCTCGACATCGCCGATTCCATCGAGCGCGTCCTGCACCACCCGGCCGTGGCGAGCAAAAGCTTCCTGATCACCATCGGCGACCGCACCATTACCGGCCTCGTGGCCCGTGACCAGATGGTCGGCCCATGGCAGGTTCCGGTGGCTGACGTTGCCGTTACCGCCACCAGTTTCGACGTCTACACCGGCGAAGCGATGGCGATGGGCGAGCGCACTCCGCTGGCGCTGCTGGACGCTCCGGCGTCGGGTCGCATGGCCATCGGCGAAACCCTGACCAACATTGCCGCCTCGCGCATCAACAAGCTCTCCGACATCAAACTGTCGGCGAACTGGATGTCCGCTGCCGGCCACCCGGGTGAAGACGCGCGTCTGTATGACACCGTGAAAGCGGTCGGCATGGAGCTGTGCCCCGAGCTGGGCCTGACCATTCCGGTGGGCAAGGACTCCATGTCCATGGCCACCCGCTGGAACGACAACGGCGAAGACAAGACCGTCACCTCGCCGATGTCCCTGATCGTGACCGGTTTCGCGCCAGTGGCTGACATCCGTCAGACCCTGACCCCGGAACTGCGCATGGACAAGGGCACCACCGACCTGATCCTGATCGACCTCGGTCGGGGCCAGAACCGCATGGGCGCCTCGATCCTCGCTCAGGTTCACGGCAAGCTCGGCAAGCAGGCCCCGGACGTCGACGACGCCGAAGACCTGAAAGCCTTCTTCGCGGTGATCCAGGGCCTCAACGCCGACGGTCACCTGCTGGCATACCACGACCGTTCCGACGGTGGTCTGCTGACCTCCGTAGTGGAAATGGCCTTCGCCGGCCACTGCGGTCTGAGCCTGAACCTCGACAGCGTTGCTGAATCCTCGGCAGAAATCGCCGCCATCCTGTTCAACGAAGAACTGGGTGCCGTGATCCAGGTTCGCCAGGACGCCACTCCGAGCATCCTTGCGCAATTCAGCGCTGCCGGTCTGGGCGAATGCGTTTCCGTGATCGGTCAACCGATCAACAACGGCCAGATCAACATCACCTTCAACGGTGACACCGTGTTCGAAGGCCAGCGTCGTCTGCTGCAACGTCAGTGGGCCGAGACCAGCTACCAGATCCAGCGTCTGCGCGACAACGCCGACTGCGCCGAGCAAGAGTTCGATGCGCTGCTGGAAGAAGACAACCCGGGCCTGAGCGTCAAGCTGAGCTACGACGTCAACCAGGACATCGCCGCGCCTTACATCAAGAAAGGCATCCGCCCACAGGTCGCCGTACTGCGTGAGCAGGGCGTCAACGGTCAGGTGGAAATGGCAGCCGCGTTCGACCGCGCCGGTTTCAACGCGATCGACGTGCACATGAGCGACATTCTGGCCGGTCGCGTCGACCTGAACGAGTTCAAAGGTCTGGTGGCCTGCGGTGGCTTCTCCTACGGCGACGTTCTCGGCGCCGGTGAAGGCTGGGCCAAATCCGCGCTGTTCAACAGCCGTGCCCGCGATGCGTTCCAGGGCTTCTTCGAACGTAACGACAGCTTCACCCTCGGCGTGTGCAACGGTTGCCAGATGATGTCCAACCTGCACGAGCTGATCCCGGGCAGCGAGTTCTGGCCGCACTTCGTGCGCAACCGCTCCGAGCAGTTCGAAGCGCGCGTGGCGATGGTGCAAATCCAGGAATCGAACTCGATCTTCCTGCAGGGCATGGCCGGTTCGCGCATGCCGATCGCTATCGCTCACGGTGAAGGCCATGCCGAATTCGAAAGCGAAGAGGCCCTGCTTGAATCCGATCTGTCCGGTTGCGTGGCGATGCGTTTCGTCGACAACCACGGCAAGGTCACCGAAGCCTACCCGGCCAACCCGAACGGTTCGCCGCGCGGGATCACCGGCCTCACCAGCCGCGACGGTCGCGTGACGATCATGATGCCGCACCCGGAGCGTGTGTTCCGCGCCGTGCAGAACTCATGGCGTTCGGAAGACTGGAACGAAGACGCTCCTTGGATGCGCATGTTCCGTAACGCTCGTGTGTGGGTGAACTAAGGCCTGTGTACAAGCTTGCGTTTTTTGTTCCCGACAGCCATGTCGAGGTGGTCAAGGACGCCGTATTCGCGGCCGGTGGCGGGCGGATCGGTGACTATGACCACTGTGCCTGGCAGGTGCTTGGATCTGGTCAGTTTCGGCCTCTGGACGGCAGTCAGCCGTTCATTGGCGAGGCGGGGCAGGTTGAGCGGGTCGAGGAGTGGAAGGTTGAGCTTGTTGTTGGCGATGAGTTGATTCGCTCGGTAGTGGCGGCTCTTAAGTTGAGCCATCCCTACGAGACGCCGGCTTATGAAGTGTGGCGACTGGAGGATTTTTGATCCTCCTTGGCTGCTGAAACGGGAAACCCGCTGAGAGTGATTTCAGCGGGTTTTTTGGTTTTTTGGGTTTGGGTTTGGGGTTGGGGTTGGGATTGAGTGAATATCCGTTGCTGCGGTGACGGCTTCTTATGGTTTCGCCCTTACGGCGAGTCACTTTTTTCAAACGCCAAAAAAGTAACCAAAAACGCTGGGCCCCTGCGTTCGGCGCCTCGCTGTGGCTCGGCGTTCCTTCGTTCCGGGATTCATCCGGGGGCATCGCCTACGGTTTGCTTCGCTGCACCTCCTCTCGATGCATGCGGCTGCGCCGCACGGTCGCTGCGCTCCCACCCCCGGATAAATCCCTCCACTCAGCCTGCCGATGGGGCCAAAAGATCAAGAGCCTTACTCGAGCTAACGCTCATCGTGTTGAGTGGTGGACCTAAACCTTCGCACTCACCTCACTCCGATTAACCAACCCCTCCAACGCCGCACTCAAACTCTGCGCCCGCTCACCCACCAGCAAGTGCCATACGCCATCTTCCAGTGCGCTCACACCCAGACATCCAAGCTCTTTCAATCGGCTTTCCGACAGCGCCTTGCCATCGGCCAGTTGCAGGCGAATCCGGCTCATGGCGATGCAGTCCAGTTGCAGCACGTTGTCGCTGCCGCCCAGAGCAGTCAGCCATTGCTGGGCCTGGGGTGTGGAGACTGTGACGGGCTCGCTGGTTTCAACGACGTCGACAGGGGCAGTCATTACGGTTCGGCCCAATGCGGGCATTGCCAGACGGATTTCGTCGGCAATGCTGTCGGCCATCGGCCCGACAACCACCTGCAAGCTCCCGCCCTTGCCCGGACGCACAACGGCCATCGCGCCCAGCGCTTTCAGATCGGCGTCCGAGGCTTTGTTGCGATCCACCATTTCCAGGCGCAGCCGCGTGGTGCATGCGCCGACAGTCACCAGATTCTCCGCGCCACCGAGTGCCTTGATGTAAGCGCCGGCGCGTTCGTTTTCGGTCAGGACCGCTTTGTCTGCGGTGGCGACGTCTTCGCGTCCCGGGGTTTTCAGGTTGAAGCGGCGAATGCAGACGTCGAACACCGCGTAGTACATGACCGCATAAACCAGGCCCACCGGCACCACCAGCCAGCCGTTGGTCGAGCGTCCCCAGCCCAGCACCATGTCGATGAAACCGCCGGAGAAGGTGAAGCCCAAGTGGATGTTCAGCGCATTGGTGATTGCCATCGACAGGCCGGTCAGCAGCGCATGCAGCAGAAACAGCAGTGGTGCGAGGAACATGAAGGCGAATTCGATGGGTTCGGTGACGCCGGTGAGGAACGCGGTCAGGGCCATCGACAGGAAGATCCCGCCCATGACTTTGCGCCGCTCCGGCAGGGCGTTGCGGTACATCGCCAGGCAGGCGGCGGGGAGGCCGAAGATCATGACCGGGAACATGCCGGTCATGAACTGGCCGCCTTTCGGGTCGCCGGCGAAATAGCGGGACAAGTCACCGGTGACCAGTGCGCCGGTAGTCGGGTCGGTAAAGTTGCCGAACACGAACCACGCCATGTTGTTGAGGATATGGTGCAGGCCGGTGACGATCAGCAGGCGGTTGAACACGCCAAAGACGAAGGCGCCGAAGCTGCCGCTTTCCATCAGCAGGGTGCCGAAGCTGTTGATGCCGTGCTGGATCGGCGGCCAGATGTAGCCGAACAGCACGCCCAGGCCGACCGCGCTGAAACCGGTGACGATGGGGACGAAGCGCCGGCCGCCGAAGAACGCCAGGTACTCCGGCAGCTTGATGTCCTTGAAACGGTTGTACAGCGCGCCGGCCATCAGGCCGCTGACGATCCCGGCGAGCATGCCCATGTTGATGCTCGCGTCGAGCACCTTGAGGGTGGAGATCATCACCAGGTAACCGATCACCCCGGCGAGGCCGGCGGTGCCGTTGTTGTCCTTGGCAAACCCGACCGCGATGCCGATGGCGAAGATCATTGCCAGGTTGGCGAAGATCACCTGACCGGCGTCGTGGATGATCGCGATGTTCAGGAGGTCGGTGTCGCCCAGGCGCAGCAGCAGGCCGGCGATCGGCAGGATCGCGATTGGCAGCATCAGCGCCCGGCCGAGGCGTTGCAGGCCTTCGATGAAGAGTTGGTACATGGCGTTTGTCCTTGTTGTTTTTGTTAGCGCAGAGGCCAGTGTTGATGACAGGCATGCCGCACCGCGGCGGCGCTGCTCAGCTTGAGCAAGTCCCGGGCGAGGCGTTGGCATTCGGCTTCGTGCAACTGGCGCACGCGGTCCTTGATTTCGCCGATCTGTACCGGGCTCACCGACAGTTCGGTCACGCCCAGGCCGATCAACACCGGCGTCGCCAGCGGATCCGAGGCGAGGGCGCCGCACACGCCGACCCAGCGTTTATGCAGCGCCGCGCCGTCGCAGGTCATGGCGATCAGGCGCAGCAGCGCCGGGTGCAAGGCATCGACCCGTGCGGCGAGGCCGGCGTGGTCGCGGTCCATGGCCAGGGTGTATTGCGACAGGTCGTTGGTGCCGATGGACAGGAAGTCCGCGTGCTCGGCCAGTTGTTCAGCCTGCAGCGCAGCGGCCGGAACTTCGATCATCACGCCGATTTCCGGACGTTGATTGATGCCCAGCTCCAGACACAGCGCATCGACCCGCTGGCGGATGTGCAGCAGTTCGTCGACTTCGGTCACCATCGGCAACAGGATCCGGCAGCGCTGCAACGGGCTGACTTGCAGCAGGGCGCGCAGTTGCTGATCGAGGATTTCCGGGCGGGCCTGGGCCAGACGAATACCGCGCAGACCGAGCACCGGGTTGGCTTCGACCGGCAGTGGCAGGTAGTCGAGTTGTTTGTCGCCGCCGACGTCGATGGTGCGGATGATTACCGACTTGTCGCCCATGGCATCGATCACGGCTTGATAGGCGGCGCGTTGCTCTTCGACATCCGGTGCAGTGTGGCGGTCGACGAACAGGAACTCGGTACGCAGCAGGCCGACGCCATCGGCGCCGTTGGCAAATGCATCCGCCGCTTCATGGCTGGAGGCGACGTTGGCGACCACTTCGATAGCGACGCCGTTGCGGGTTTCGGCGGGCAGATGGGCTTTGGCTTGCTGGGCATTGCGCCGTTGCTGTCGGTCGATTTGCGCTTGTTGGACCTCGGCCAGACGCTCGGCATTCGGCGTCAGTTCGAGGCGACCGCCGTCGGCGTCGAGGACCACCGATTGGCCTTGTGCTTGGTCGAGCAGCGCCGAGCCCAGTGCAACCATGCACGGCAGGCCTTTGCCTCGGGCCAGAATCGCCACGTGGGAAGTCGCACCACCTTCAGCCATGCACAAGCCCGCTACACCTTGCGCGCTCAGTTGCAGCAAGTCCGACGGCGTCAGTTCGTGGGCGGCGACAATGGCGCCGGCCGGCACGTCGTAGTGCCAGGCTTCGCCAAGCAGCGCGCGCAGCACCCGTTGCCTGAGGTCGCGCAGATCGTTGGCGCGCTCGGCCAGCAGCGGGCTGCCGGTGTTTTGCAGTACCTCGCATTGCGCGTCGATGGATTGGCTCCAGGCGTGGGTCGCCGCCGTGCCGGTTTCAATTGATTGCTGCGCAGCGTCGAGCAGGGCCGGGTCTTCCAGCAAGGCCAGGTGCGCGGCGAAAATCGCTTCTTCGTCGGCATTACGCTGTTTTTTCGCCTGGGCGAGGGTGCTGTTGATTTCGCTGCGAACCTGATTCAGCGCGGTGTCGAGAATCTGCAACTGTTGCTCGGGCTGATGATTGCCGCTGTCGGCTGGCAGGCTGATCGCGTTCAAGCGAAACAGCGGCCCGCCGACCAGGCCCGGTGCGGCGCAAACACCGTGCAACACGCCAGCCTCGGCCGGACGATTGCGTGGGGCGGAGGCAACCGGCGCGGCGGCATGATGATCTTCGGGCAGGGCGGTGGCCAATGCGGTGAGCAAGGCTTGCAACGCCGCCTGTGCGTCGGGGCCCTGGCAACTGACCTGCACTTCGTCCTGCTCGCCAATCGCCAGGCCCATCAAACCGATGAGGCTGTTGCACGGCGCCGATTTGCCGGCGAAATGCAGCTGCGACTGGCTCTTGAAACCTTGCGCTGTCTGGCGGATCAACGCCGCCGGGCGTGCATGCAGACCACCGCGATGGGCGATCCGCACGTGACCGTGAACTTCCGGGCCGCCAGGTTCTTCGATGTTCGCCGCAACGCTGCGACGAGCGACGATGTGCAGCAGCGGTTCACCGACCTTCACCGTTTTCAGCGTAATGGGGCGCGCCTGGAAATCCTGGCTGTTGGTCAGGATTAACAGGCTGACCAGGCTTTTGCACTGGCGGCCGACCTTGTCCAGGTCATAGCGCAACAACGGCTGGCCACTGCTGACCCGCGCGCCTTCCTTGACCAGCATCGAGAACCCTTCGCCCTGCAACTCCACCGTGTCCAGGCCGAGGTGCAACAACAGCTCGGCGCCGTTGTCAGCGCGCACGGTCAGTGCGTGGCCGGTGCGGGCGACGTGGATCACCACGCCGGCGCAGGGCGAATACAAGGTATCGTTCAGCGGATCGATGGCAATGCCGTCGCCCATCGCGCCGCTGGCGAACACCGCGTCCGGGACTTTGGCGAGCGTGAGCACCGGGCCGCTGAGCGGGGCGCTTAAAGTCAGCTCTTTATTGTTGTTGTGCATGGCTCGGTCTCATCAGGAAAACGTTCGGTTCGGACTCAGTGCGTACGGGTGACTTTGCTCAGGTGTCGCGGCTGATCCGGGTCCATGCCACGGGCCACGGCCAGACCGGCCGCCATCACGTAGAAACTCTGGATCGCCAGGATCGGATCGAGCGCCGGGTGCTCGGCACGGCTCAAGGTCAGGTCGCGTTCGCTGACATCATCCGGCGCGGCCAACAGCACGCGGGCGCCGCGCTGGCGCATTTCGGCCGCCAGGCTCAGCAGGCCGGCCTGTTCGGCACCACGCGGGGCGAACACCAGCAGCGGGTAATGTTCGTCGATCAGGGCCATCGGGCCGTGACGGACTTCGGCGCTGCTGAAGGCTTCGGCCTGGATCGCCGAGGTTTCCTTGAATTTCAGTGCGGCTTCCTGAGCGATGGCGAAACCGGCGCCACGGCCGATCACCATCAACCGCTCGCAATCGCGCAGGGCGTCGATGGCCAGGCTCCAGTTCTGTTGCGCGGCTTCGCGCAGGCCTTCGGGCAGGGCGTTGTGCGCTTCCAGCAATTCGCTGTCTTCTTTCCAGTGCGCGATCAGACGGGCGCTGGCGCTGAGGGTAGCGATGAAGCTCTTGGTCGCGGCGACGCTGCTTTCGGTGCCGGCCAGCAACGGCAGGCTGAATTCACAGGCAGCTTCCAGCGGCGAATCGGCGGCGTTGACCATCGACACGCTCAGGGCACCGCGCTTGCGCAGCAGGCGCAGGCTGTTGACCAGGTCCGGGCTCTGGCCCGACTGGGAAAACGCGAACGCGACCTGACCGCTGACCTTCAGCGGCGCCTGCTGCATGGTCACCACCGACATCGGCAACGACGCCACCGGTACGCCAAGTTGCTGCATGGTCAGGTAGGCGAAGTAGCTCGCCGCATGGTCGGAACTGCCACGGGCAACGGTCATTGCCACTTGCGGCGGCTGACGACGCAGGCGCCCGGCGATCTCGATCATGTGCGGATCGAGTTGTTGCAGTTGGGCTTGCACGGCCTCGAACGAGGACAGCGCCTCCTCAAGCATTTTTGAAGTCAATGTCTTCTCCTTCGACCATGACGGCGGTCAGTGTGAGTGAGCGATCCAGCCGCACGCAGTCGGCCCAGGCGCCGGGTTGCAGGCGTCCGCGTTCGGTGATGCCGAGGTAGTCGGCGGGGAATTGCGAAAGACGTTGCGAGGCCTCGGCGATCGGCAGACCGATCTTCACCAGATTGCGCAGGGCCTGATCCATGGTCAGGGTGCTGCCGGCCAAGGTGCCGTCGGGCAGGCGCACGCCGCCCAGGCATTTGGTGACGGTGTGGCTGCCGAGCTTGTACTCGCCGTCGGGCATGCCGGCGGCGGCGGTCGAATCGGTCACGCAGTACAGGCACGGAATCGAGCGCAGGGCGACGCGGATCGCGCCGGGGTGTACGTGCAGCAAGTCCGGAATCAGTTCGGCGAATTTGGCGTGGGCCAGTGCCGCGCCGACGATGCCCGGCTCGCGGTGGTGCAGCGGGCTCATGGCGTTGTACAAATGCGTGAAGCTGGTGGCGCCGGCTTCGAGCGCGGCGACGCCTTCCTCGTAACTGCCGAGGGTGTGGCCGATCTGCATGCGGATGCCACGGCTGCTCAACTCACGAATCAAACCGTCATGGCCGGCGATTTCCGGGGCGATAGTGATCACCCGAATCGGCGCGAGTGCCAGATACTCTTCAACTTCGGCCATCAACGCGGTGTGGGCGAAGTTCGGTTGGGCGCCGAGTTTGCCGGGATTGATGTACGGACCTTCAAGGTGAACGCCGAGCACCCGTGCGGCGCCTTTCGGACGCTGCTCGCAGAATTCGCCGACTTCCTTGAGCACACTGGCAATCTCGACACTCGGCGCGGTCATGGTAGTGGCCAACAGCGAGGTGGTACCGAAGCGCACGTGGGTCCTGGTGATGGTTTCGAACGCGCTGGCACCTTCCATGATGTCCTTGCCGCCACCGCCGTGGACGTGCAGATCGATGAAACCCGGCAGCAGATACGGCAAGTCATTGGTCGCCGGATCGCAAGGCTCGCCTTCGATCGACACGACTCTGCCGTGTTCGTGGATCAGCCGGCCGCGAACCCAGCCGTCAGCGGTGAGGATGTTGTCTTCAGACATTTCGCTTCTCTCGTTTGGCCTGGCTGCTGATCAGCGGCGAAGCTCTGCAACAAAGTCGTAGTAGTCGTTGCGGCAATAGGTGTCGGTGACTTCGATCGGCGTGTTGTCTTCCAGATAGCCGACCCGGGTCATCAGCAGCATCGCGGTGCCGGGAGCGATGCCGACCAGCGCGGCGAACTCGTCCGAGGCGTTGATCGCCTGGATGTGCTGCAACGCGCGCACGATCGGTTTGCCGATGCTGTCGAGGTGTTCGTAGAGGGAATCGCCCACCACCTGTGGCTTGGGCATGATCGAGGCGGGCAGGGTGCTCATCTCGATGGCCATCACCGTGTCATCGGCTTTGCGCAGGCGTTTCATGCGCGCGACCTTGTCGTTCGGCGACAGACCGAGTCGGATCAGTTCTTCGTGGGTGGGCAGGGAGATTTCCCGCTCAAGCCATTGCGAGCTGGGTACGAAGCCCTTGAGACGCAGCATCTCGCTGAAACCCGACAGGCGCGACAGCGGTTGTTCAAGGCGCGGTGTGATGAAGGTGCCGGAGCCTTGCAGGCGTCGGATCAAACCCTGATCGAGCAGGACTTCCAGCGCCTTGCGGGCGGTGACCCGGGAAATCCCCAGCATCTCGCTCAGATTGCGCTCCGAGGGCATTGCCTGTTCGGCTTTCCACTGGCCTGCATGGATCGCCGCTTCCAGGTTGCGCGCCAGTTGCAGGTACAGCGGCGTCGGCTGGGAGTCGTCTGGGCGTAGGGCGTGGAGGTCGTTCATGTAAGGCATTTCCGGCGCTGATATAGGATTGTTGTCGCTCGGTAGTGCGGCGAAAACTAATACCACTTGCATACCATGTCAACGCGTCGGAAACGCCTGTAGTCCTTTGGGTTCGGGTGTTTGAGGATGGGTGGTTTCAAGTGGTATTAGAGGTGGGGGCGGCAAAGCAAAAGATCGCAGTCTGCGGCAGTTCTGGCGGGTGAAAGTGGTATCACCGTTCAGACGTTGCCGCAGGCTGCGATCTTTTTGATTTATTTTTTGCGAGCGACCAATGGTCGGGAGATAGGGCCGCTTTGCGGCCCTCAGAGCGCAAGCGCTCCGGTCACAGACTCAAGGGCGGATTTCGATCATCGTGCCGTCCGGCACCAGGTTCCAGACTTCGCGCATGTCGACGTTGCGCATGGCGATGCAGCCGTCGGTCCAGTCCAGGGTGTGGAACAGTTGCTCGGGGTTGTCCTCGGAGTCCGGCGTACCGTGGATCATGATCATCCCGCCAGGCTCGACGCCTTCGCGACGGGCGCGGGCGGAGTCGCTGATGTTCGGGTAGGAGATGTGCATCGACAGGTTGAATTTGTCGCTGGTCTTGCGCCAGTCGATCCAATAGAAACCTTCCGGCGTGCGTTTGTCGCCCTCAATCAGCTTCGGACCCTTTTTCGCGCCTTTGCCCAGGGAAATGCGATAGCTCTTGAGTGGCTTGCCGTCGGCGATCAACTGCAGTTGATGGGCCGATTTGAGCACCAGTACTTTTTCGATGAGCGGGGTGTTTGAAGGCGTCACGGTGGTCACGAATGACGCTTGGGAGACGGTGACGAACGACAGGCAGAACAGGGCAAGCAACCAGCGCATTGAAACGATTCCCCAGATATGAAGCAGATACTTTATTTATAGAGAGTGTGCAGTCGCTGTCGCGGGCTGCGTTAGCCGGTTATCGGCCGGCCGCCGTCGAAATCAAGTGATGGCCGGTTGCGCGAGCGGCGGGATCGATTCGGAACGAACCGGATAGACCTCGACGCGCCGGTCGGCGAAGAAGCATTCCAGGGTACGGCCCACCGTGCGAAAAGCCAGCTCGTCCCAGGGAATGTCTTCCTCGTCGAACAGTTGCACTTCCAGGCTTTCAGGGCCGGCGGCGAAGTCCAGATCCGCCAGCTCGGCGCGGAAAAACACATGCACCTGACTGATGTGCGGCACGTCGATCAGGGTATAGATGCTCAGGTTGCGTACCCGGGCGCAGGCTTCCTCGGCGGTTTCGCGGATGGCGGCCTGCTCGATGGTTTCGCCGTTCTCCATGAACCCGGCGGGCAACGTCCAGTAACCGAGTCGTGGCTCGATGGCGCGGCGACACAGCAGGACTTTGCTGCCCCAGGTCGGCACGCAACCGGCCACGATATTGGGGTTCTGGTAGTGAATCGTCTGACAGCTGCCGCAGACAAATCGCAGCCGCGAGTCGCCTTCGGGAATGCGCTGGGTCACCGGGTTGCCGCACTGGCTGCAAAATTTCATGCTGGGGTTCCTGAATGCTGCGCCTATCTTGGCGTGCAGCGGTGTCAGTCGGCAAGTTGTCGTTTCGCGACATGACGCCCGTCCGGGGCTTGGGCGGTCGCAATGATTGGTGCATGATGCAGGGCAAGGCACCGATCGAGAACACTTATGCTGGACGAGCTACTGCACCGGGTAAGCAATCACACGCCGCGCACGCTGGAGACCGACACGCGTTTCCCCGAGGCCGCTGTCCTGGTGCCGATTACTCGCAGTGACGAACCCGAACTTGTCCTCACCCTGCGCGCCAGCGGGCTCTCGACCCACGGCGGCGAAGTCGCCTTCCCCGGTGGGCGACGGGATCCGGAAGACCCGGACCTGACGTTCACCGCCCTGCGCGAAGCCGAAGAGGAAATCGGCCTGCCACCGGGACTGGTCGAAGTGATCGGTCCGCTCAGCCCGCTGATTTCCCTGCACGGCATCAAGGTCACGCCGTATGTCGGGGTGATTCCCGACTTTGTCGAATACCAGGCCAATGATGCCGAGATTGCTGCGGTGTTCAGTGTGCCGCTGGAGTTCTTCCGCAAGGATCCGCGCGAACATACCCACCGCATCGACTATCAGGGTCGCAGTTGGTACGTGCCGAGCTATCGTTTCGGCGAATACAAGATCTGGGGGTTGACGGCGATCATGATTGTCGAGTTGATCAACCTGCTCTATGACGCCAGAATCAGCCTGCATGAGCCGCCAAAAAGCTTTATCAATACCTGAAGCCATCGTTCGAATGGCCAGCCATCGTGAGCCCTGAGGAAAACAAGATGAAATACCGCCTGGGCGACGCCCGTGTCGAAACCCATCCGCAGAGCTGGGTCGCCCCCAATGCCGTGCTGGTGGGCAAGGTCAGACTGGAAGAAGGCGCCAACGTCTGGTTCAACGCCGTGTTGCGCGGCGACAACGAACTGATCCTGATCGGCAAGAACAGCAACGTGCAGGACGGCACGGTGATGCACACCGACATGGGCTATCCGCTGACCATCGGCACCGGCGTGACCATCGGCCACAATGCCATGCTTCACGGTTGCACGGTCGGCGACTACAGCCTGATCGGCATCAACGCGGTCATCCTCAACGGCGCGAAAATCGGCAAGAACTGCATCATCGGCGCCAACGCGCTGATTGGCGAAGGCAAGGAAATTCCTGACGGTTCACTGGTGATGGGCTCGCCAGGCAAGGTGGTGCGCGAACTCACCGAGCCGCAGAAGAAGATGCTCGAGGCCAGCGCCGCGCACTATGTGCATAACTCACAGCGCTATGCGCGCGATCTGGTCGAGCAGGAAGAATGACAACCCCGGAAAGACCCGTCGCCTCGCCGTGCGTGAGCATTTGCGCGCTGGACGAAGACGACATTTGCACCGGTTGCCAGCGCACGGTCGAGGAGATCACCCGCTGGAGCCGGATGACCAACGACGAGCGGCGGGCGGTGCTGGGGTTGTGTCATGAGCGGGCGAAGGCGAGCGGGCTGGTCTGGATGATCGGCAAAACGCCAGGGCAATAATCGATTTGATTGGCGTCATCGAAGGGCTGAAGTAACCTGTGCGCCAATTTGACAGGTCACGCCCATGATTTTCCTCATCACCTACATCAGCAGCGTCGTGCTGATCAACTTTGCCTTCTCCACCGCACCGCACCTGGACATCATCTGGTCGGCATGGGGCGGGCTGGTTTTCGTCTTGCGCGACATGGTGCAGATCCGGTTCGGCCACGGCGCGATCCTGGCGATGCTGGCGGCGCTGGTGCTGTCCTATGTCACGTCCGATCCGTCGATCGCGTTGGCCAGTGCCACGGCATTCGCGGTCTCGGAGTGCATCGACTGGCTGGTATTCACCGTCACCAGGCGCCCGCTGCGTGACCGGTTGTGGATCAGCTCGGCGCTGAGCATTCCCCTCGACACCTTCATCTTCTTCGGCATGATCGACCTGCTGACACCGCCAGTGCTCATCACTGCATTGGCCTCGAAGTTCGCCGGTGTCACCGCCGTCTGGCTGATCATGGCCTGGCGTGAACGCAAACAGGCTGTCGCCGGCTGAAGCCAAACCCTCAGGTTCATGTAAAATGCCGCGCTTTCTCCCCATGGAAAGCGCGTCTGGCGTTGCTTTCCTCGATGATCCGCTTCTTTGAGGACCTGAGATGACCCGTATCGGAACTCCATTGTCGCCGACCGCGACCCGCGTATTGCTGTGTGGCTGTGGTGAGTTGGGCAAGGAAGTGGTGATCGAGCTGCAACGCCTGGGCGTTGAAGTGATTGCCGTCGACCGCTACGCCAATGCGCCGGCCATGCAGGTTGCCCATCGCAGCCACGTGATCAACATGCTCGACGGTGCCGCCCTGCGTGCAGTGATCGAAGCCGAGAAGCCGCACTTCATCGTGCCGGAAATCGAAGCTATCGCCACCGCCACCCTGGTGGAGCTGGAAGCCGAAGGCTTCACCGTGATCCCGACTGCTCGCGCCGCGCAACTGACCATGAACCGCGAAGGCATCCGTCGTCTGGCCGCCGAAGAACTGGATCTGCCGACTTCGCCATACCACTTCGCCGACACCTTCGAGGACTACAGCAAAGCCGTTCAGGACCTGGGTTTCCCGTGCGTCGTCAAACCGGTGATGAGTTCGTCGGGCAAGGGCCAGAGCCTGCTGCGCAGCGCCGATGACGTGCAGAAGGCCTGGGATTACGCACAAGAGGGCGGTCGCGCCGGTAAAGGTCGCGTGATCATCGAAGGCTTCATCGATTTCGACTACGAAATCACTCTGCTGACCGTGCGTCATGTCGGTGGCACCACGTTCTGTGCGCCGGTCGGCCACCGTCAGGAGAAGGGCGACTATCAGGAATCCTGGCAGCCACAGGCCATGAGCCCAATCGCACTGGCTGAATCCGAGCGCGTTGCCAAAGCCGTGACCGAAGCGTTGGGCGGCCGTGGCCTGTTCGGCGTCGAGTTGTTCATCAAGGGCGATCAAGTGTGGTTCAGCGAAGTCTCGCCGCGTCCACATGACACCGGTCTGGTGACCCTGATTTCCCAGGACCTGTCGCAGTTCGCCCTGCACGCCCGGGCGATCCTCGGTCTGCCGGTACCGCTGATCCGTCAGTTCGGCCCATCGGCTTCGGCAGTGATTCTGGTGGAAGGTCAGTCGACCCAGACCGCATTCGCCAACCTCGGCGCGGCACTGAGTGAACCGGATACCGCGCTGCGTCTGTTCGGCAAGCCTGAGGTCAACGGCCAGCGCCGCATGGGTGTTGCACTGGCCCGTGACGAGTCGATTGAAGCCGCTCGTGCCAAGGCGACCCGTGCTTCCCAGGCTGTTGTTGTAGAGCTGTAAACCGAGTCACATCCATCGCGAGCAAGCTCGCTCCCACAAGTTCGGCGGTACTCACAAATTATGTGTATGGCACGGACAATGTGGGAGCGAGCTTGCTCGCGAAGCTTTTGATCTAAGATCAGGCAACCTGATTCAAATCGTTATTGCGCGTTTCCTTCAGGCACAGCACAGCGATCAGGCTGAGCACCGCCGCCCCCGATACATACCCGCCGACGTAACTCAAACCACCCATCGCCACCAGTTTCTGCGCGAAGAACGGCGCCGCCGAGGCTCCGACGATACCGCCGAGGTTGTAGGCCGCCGATGCGCCGGTGTACCGCACGTGCGTCGGAAACAGCTCCGGCAGCAGCGCGCCCATCGGGGCGAATGTCACGCCCATCAGGAACAGCTCGATGCACAGGAACAGCGCCACGCCCCAGGTCGAGCCCTGAGTCAGCAACGGCTCCATCAGAAAACCGGACAGAATCGCCAGCACACCACCGATGATCAGCACCGGCTTGCGCCCGTAGCGGTCACTGGCCCACGCCGACAACGGCGTCGCGGCCGCCATGAACAGCACCGCGAAGCACAGCAGTCCGAGGAAGGTCTCGCGGCTGTAACCCAGCGTGGATACGCCGTAACTCAGGGAAAACACCGTCGAGATGTAGAACAGTGCGTAACACACCACCATGGCGGCGGCGCCCAGCAGGGTGGGTGCCCAGTACTGGCTGAACAGCTCGACCAGCGGCACTTTCACTCGCTCCTGGCGGGCGATGGCATTGGCGAACACCGGAGTTTCGTGGAGCTTGAGGCGCACGTACAGCCCGACCATCACCAGCACGGCGCTCAGCAGAAACGGAATCCGCCAGCCCCAGCTGCGAAACTGTTCGTCATTGAGCGTCATGGCCAGCGTCAGGAACAGGCCGTTGGCGGCCAGAAAGCCAATCGAAGGCCCGAGTTGCGGGAACATGCCGAACCACGCCCGCTTGCCTTTCGGGGCATTCTCGGTCGCCAGCAGCGCCGCGCCGCCCCATTCACCACCCAATCCCAGGCCTTGGCCGAAGCGCAGCACACAAAGCAGGATCGGCGCCCAGGCCCCGATGCTGTCGTAGCCCGGCAGAACGCCGATCAGCGTGGTGCAGACGCCCATCAGCAGCAGCGAAGCGACCAAGGTCGATTTGCGCCCGATCCGGTCACCGAAATGGCCGAACAGCGCCGAGCCCAAAGGTCGGGCGAGGAAGGCGATGCCGAAGGTCAGGAATGCCGAGAGCATCTGCGCCGTGCCGGAAGTCTGAGGGAAAAATACCGGCCCGATCACCAGCGCAGCGGCGGTGGCGTAGACGTAGAAATCGTAGAACTCGATGGCCGTGCCGATGAAGCTCGCGGTGGCCACGCGGGTGGCGGAGTTGGCCGGTTGGGTCGGCGCGGTGTCGCTGTAAGCAGTACTGGTCGTCATGCGGTGATCCCTGACAGTCATGAGCTCCGTTGGAGCGAATTATTATGGTCGAGCACCCAGGGATGTGGGATGAGGCGCGATCGCTGCTTCAGGTAGGAGCAGTCGTCGGTGTGATGCGGATATTGCCGGTGAACCGGCCGGAACGGGTCGGGTGCGGGGTAAGCACGCGGTTCGGCGGGGCTTGGGTAAGCCTCGCGATTATAGGAAGGTGGCTAACGATTGAACAAGGGGCTGGCTAGCGGGCCGTGGCCAGCGCCGGTGCCGAAGTGGTGTGCCAGATCAGGACCTTGCTCACCCGGTTCTCCTCGGTTTCGAGAATCTCCAGGCGATAGCGGCCGATCTTCAGGCACACCGCGCTTTCCGGAATGGTTTCCAGCGCCTCGGTCACCAGACCGTTGAGGGTCCGGGGGCCGTCGCTGGGCAGGTGCCAGCCCAGGCATTTGTTCAGTTCGCGGATCGACGCCGCCCCATCGATCACCATGCGGCCATCGGCTTGCGGGTGGATGTGCGGGTTGTCGAGGCTGTGCTCGCTTTCAAATTCGCCGACGATCTCTTCGAGAATGTCTTCCAGGGTGACAATCCCCAGCACTTCGCCGTACTCGTCCACCACCATGCCCAGGCGCCGCTGCTGCTTGTGGAAGTTCAGCAGTTGCAGTTGCAGCGGGGTGCTTTCGGGAACGAAGTACGGCTCGTAACTGGCCGCCAGCAACGCTTCGCGGGTCAGGCTGCCGTTGTCGAGCAGGTGACGGATCTGCCGGGTGTTGAGTACGGCTTCGACCTGATTGATATCGCTGTGAAACACCGGCAGGCGAGTGCGCCGGTTCTTGCGCAATTGCTCGATTATTTCTTCAAGCGGATCGTCGAGGTTGATGCCGTCGACATCGCTGCGCGGTACCAGAATGTCGTTGACCGTGATGTTGTCCAGCGCATGGATGCCTGAGATCGGATGCGGGCGTACCGGATGATCCGGATCGTCATGATGCTCAGTCGGCACATCGTCTTCGCTCTGTTGCACCATCTGGGCCTTGCGGATGAACGGGCGCATCAGCAAGCCACTGATGCGGCCGAGCAGCCACGCAAGCGGGTAAACCCCCTTCAGCGGTACTGCCAGCAGCGTATTGCCAAACGACAACACCGCGTCGGGGTATCGTTGGGCGAGCGCGCGGGGGAAATAATCGGCAAAGACCAACAGCAGGGCGCCGGCGCCAAGGCAAGCCGCCCAGGGGCCGTTTTCTTCACAGAGAAAGATTGCCAGCAGTGTGGCAAGAATGACGGCGAGGGCGCGGCACAGGGTGTTGCAGAGGATCAGGCTGTCGAGCGGGAAGCTGAGCTTTGCCAGCGGCTTGTCGCTGGCGCGGGATGCGGTGCGTTGCGCAAGCAGGTGCTGCTGCGCCGCTTCGACGGCGGTAAACAGCCCCGACCAGAGAATCAGCAGGACAAATACCGCGAGCATCGGCCCTATGGGCAAACCGTCCATTTATACCGCCCGTCAGATGTGCAGGATGTATTCACGAACCAGTTTGCTGCCGAAATACGCGAGCATCAGCAGGCAGAAACCGGCGAGGGTCCAGCGGATTGCCTTGTGGCCGCGCCAGCCGAGGCGGTTACGGCCCCAGAGCAGGACGCTGAACACGATCCAGGCCAGGCAGGCCAGCAAGGTTTTATGCACCAGGTGTTGCGCAAACAGATTCTCGACGAACAGCCAGCCGGAGATCAGCGACAGCGACAGCAATGTCCAGCCTGCCCAGAGGAAGCCGAACAGCAGGCTTTCCATGGTTTGCAGTGGCGGGAAGTTCTTGATCAGCCCGGACGGATGTTTGTGCTTGAGCTGATGATCCTGCACCAGCAGCAACAAGGCTTGAAAAACCGCGATGGTGAACATGCCGTAGGCGAGGATCGACAACAGAATGTGCGCGAGGATGCCTGGCTCTTCATCAATGATCTGTACCGTGCCAGTCGGCGCGAACTGCGCCAGCAGCACCGTGATCGCACCCAGCGGGAACAGCAGCACCAGCAGGTTTTCCACTGGAATCCGCGAGCAGGCCAGCAGGGTCAGGGCGATGACAGCGGCGGCGATAAGGCTTGAGGCGCTGAAGAAATCCAGGCCCAGACCGATCGGCGTCAATAAATGCGTGAGCAGGCTTGCGCTGTGGGCCAGCACGGCGAGGACGCCGAGCGAGACCAGCAGGCGCTTGTTGGCCTTGGCGCCAGTGGCCAGGCGGGTGCCCTGGTAGAGGGTCGCAGCGGCGTAGAGAAGTGCGGCGGCGAGGGTGGTCAGCAAACTCGGTGACAAGGGGAGCATAAATCCTGTTAGGCAAGCCCGAAAGGCGCTGAGTTTGGCATAGAACCGCCGTCGCACGAAAGACCGGCAAGCTGACAGCGAGGTGTCCGCCAGACGCAGTCTTCGCTATAATCCGCGACCTGCCCACGCCGCAGGCTCGCCGAGCACATGTTGATTCCGGTCTGGGCCGCCATTATCCCGGTCTACACAGGGCCTGAAAGGATCGCGCAATGTTTGAAAACTTAACCGACCGTCTCTCGCAGACGCTGCGCCATGTCACCGGCAAGGCGAAACTGACCGAGGACAACATCAAAGACACCCTGCGCGAAGTGCGCATGGCGTTGCTCGAGGCTGACGTCGCCCTGCCGGTGGTCAAGGACTTCGTCAATTCGGTCAAGGAACGCGCTGTCGGCACCGAGGTGTCGCGCAGCCTGACGCCGGGCCAGGCGTTCGTGAAGATCGTCCAGGCCGAGCTCGAAACCCTGATGGGTGCGGCCAACGAAGACTTGAACCTGAGCGCCGTGCCGCCTGCCGTCATTCTGATGGCCGGTCTGCAGGGCGCGGGTAAAACCACCACCGCCGGCAAACTGGCGCGCTTCCTTAAAGAGCGCAAGAAGAAGTCGGTCATGGTCGTGTCGGCGGACATCTACCGTCCTGCTGCTATTAAACAGCTGGAAACCCTGGCCAACGACATCGGCGTGACGTTCTTCCCGTCCGACCTGAGCCAGAAGCCGGTCGACATCGCCAACGCGGCTATTAAAGAAGCAAAACTGAAATTCATCGACGTGGTCATCGTCGACACCGCCGGTCGTCTGCACATCGATGAAGAGATGATGGGCGAGATCAAGGCGCTGCATGCCGCGATCAATCCGGTTGAAACCCTGTTCGTGGTCGACGCCATGACCGGTCAGGACGCGGCCAACACGGCCAAGGCCTTCGGTGATGCGCTGCCGCTGACCGGCGTGATCCTGACCAAGGTCGACGGTGATGCCCGTGGCGGTGCCGCGCTGTCCGTTCGCGCGATCACCGGCAAGCCGATCAAGTTCATCGGTATGGGCGAGAAGAGCGAAGCGCTCGATCCGTTCCACCCTGAGCGTATCGCTTCGCGGATCCTCGGCATGGGCGACGTGCTCAGCCTGATCGAACAGGCCGAAGCGACCCTCGACAAGGACAAGGCCGACAAGCTTGCTAAAAAGCTGAAGAAGGGCAAGGGCTTCGATCTCGAAGACTTCCGCGATCAGTTGCAACAGATGAAGAACATGGGCGGCCTCGGCGGGCTCATGGACAAACTGCCGAGCATCGGCGGCGTCAATCTCTCGCAAATGGGCAACGCCCAGAACGCCGCAGAGAAGCAGTTCAAACAGATGGAAGCCATCATCAACTCCATGACCCCGGCCGAGCGCCGCGACCCTGAGCTGATCAGCGGTTCGCGCAAGCGTCGGATCGCCATGGGTTCCGGCACCCAGGTGCAGGACATCGGTCGCTTGATCAAGCAGCACAAGCAGATGCAGAAGATGATGAAGAAATTCTCCGCCAAGGGCGGAATGGCGAAAATGATGCGCGGCATGGGCGGTATGTTGCCCGGCGGCGGCATGCCGAAAATGTAAGGTGTCCCGCCTCACCCATTTCGCTCACTTGTGGCGGCAACCGTCACTCGCCAAAAGTGAGCGAAATGGCTGAGACGGGACACTGGATTCTCGCCGGTCGTCGCGCCGGCGCAGACCCTGCAAGGACGCAGGATCAACAGCAAACCCGCACTCGGCGGGAGCTGACCGGCCGTTTTGAATGACGGCCCCATATGCAAATCTGCACGGCATGCCACAGGCGCCGGAAAAAGTCATTTGCAAAAGTCCGGATATTCCTTAGAATATGCGGCCTTTCGGGCACCCATGCCCGCTGTGCATTTAGATTTGCAGCACCGACTACAGGAACGATGTTCACATGCTAACAATCCGTCTTGCCCTTGGCGGCTCCAAAAAGCGCCCGTTTTACCACCTGACCGTAACCGACTCCCGCAACCCGCGTGACGGTTCCCACAAAGAACAGGTTGGTTTCTTCAACCCTGTTGCCCGTGGTCAGGAAGTTCGTCTGTCCGTGAACCAAGAGCGCGTTGCCTACTGGCTGAGCGTTGGTGCACAGCCTTCTGAGCGTGTTGCTCAGTTGCTGAAGGAATCTGCCAAGGCTGCAGCCTGAGCAGTATGAGCGCGACGCCAGAAAAAGCTGATGACCTGATCGTTGTCGGCAAGATTTTTTCGGTTCACGGCGTTCGCGGCGAGGTGAAGGTCTTTTCCTTTACCGATCCGATTGAAAACCTGTTGAACTACCGCAACTGGACGCTTCGGCGCGAAGGCGTGGTAAAGCAGGTCGAGCTGGTCAGCGGTCGATCCACTCAAAAGGATCTGGTTGCCAAGCTCAAAGGCCTCGACGATCGTGATGAAGCTCGTCTTCTGAGCGGTTACGAGATTTGCATCTCACGAAGCCTTTTGCCCGACCTGACTGGCGACGAGTACTACTGGTACCAGTTGCAGGGTCTGAGTGTCATCAACCAGGACGAACAACTGTTCGGCAAGGTTGATCACCTGTTGGAGACCGGCGCGAACGATGTATTGGTGGTCAAGCCCTGCGTCGGCAGCCTGGATGATCGCGAGCGGTTGTTGCCCTATACGGAGCAATGCGTGCTGGCAATCGACCTGGAAGCAGGCGTGATGAGGGTGGAATGGGACGCGGACTTCTAAGCAATGGCCAGCCTGCGCGTAGACGTCATTACGCTGTTCCCCGAGATGTTCTCGGCCATCAGTGAGTACGGCATTACCAGTCGTGCGGTCAAACAGGGGCTGTTGCAGCTGACCTGTTGGAATCCGCGGGATTACACGACGGATCGGCATCACACTGTGGACGATCGCCCGTTTGGCGGTGGTCCGGGCATGGTGATGAAGATCAAGCCCCTGGAAGATGCTCTGGTTCAGGCCAAGGCAGCAGCCGGGGAGGCGGCGAAGGTGATTTACCTGTCCCCCCAAGGCCGTCAACTGACTCAGTCGGCGGTACGCGAACTGGCGAAATCGGATGCATTGATCCTGATTGCCGGTCGCTATGAAGGCATTGACGAGCGTTTTATTGATGCTCATGTCGATGAAGAGTGGTCGATTGGTGACTATGTGTTGTCTGGCGGCGAGCTGCCGGCCATGGTCATGATCGATGCGGTTACACGACTGCTGCCCGGAGCTTTAGGGCATGCGGATTCCGCTGAGGAAGATTCCTTTACGGATGGTCTGCTGGATTGCCCGCACTACACCCGACCTGAGGTGTATGCGGATCAGCGTGTTCCCGACGTGTTGCTGAGTGGCAATCACGCGCATATCCGGCGTTGGCGTTTACAGCAGTCCCTCGGCAGGACCTATGAACGACGCGCCGATCTTCTGGAAAGCCGCTCGCTTTCTGGAGAAGAGAAGAAGCTGCTCGAGGAATACATCCGCGAGCGGGACGATAGTTAACAACGTATCGATGGTAGATCAGACGATTTACCTTAGGAGCACAGCATGACCAACAAAATCATCCTTGCACTCGAAGCAGAGCAGATGACCAAAGAAGTCCCTACCTTTGCCCCAGGCGACACCATCGTCGTTCAGGTGAAAGTGAAGGAAGGCGATCGTTCCCGTCTGCAAGCGTTCGAAGGCGTTGTAATCGCCAAGCGTAACCGCGGCGTGAACAGTGCGTTCACCGTTCGTAAAATCTCCAACGGTGTTGGCGTAGAACGTACTTTCCAGACCTACTCCCCGCAGATCGACAGCATGGCTGTCAAGCGTCGCGGTGACGTACGTAAAGCCAAGCTGTACTACCTGCGCGACCTGTCGGGTAAAGCAGCTCGCATCAAGGAAAAACTGGCTTAAGTCCAGCTTCCGATGCAGAAGAAAGCAGCCTGCGGGCTGCTTTTTTGTTGCCCGCAATTTATCCACAGCATTCCGTTTCAGGCCTGACCCATGACCCCTCGCGAGCAAGAAATCGAACGCCGCACCGAACTCTCGGTGACCCGCGTGACCAAGGCGGTTTTCCCGCCGACCACCAATCACCACAACACCCTGTTCGGTGGCACCGCGCTGGCCTGGATGGACGAAGTGTCGTTCATCACTGCCACGCGCTTCTGCCGTTTGCCGCTGGTGACCGTGTCGACCGATCGCATCGACTTCAATCACGCGATTCCGGCAGGTTCCATCGTCGAACTGGTTGGACGGGTGATCAAGGTCGGCAACACCAGTCTCAAGGTCGAGGTGGAAGTGTTCGTGGAAAGCATGAGCTGCGACGGGCGTGAGAAAGCGATTCACGGGCAGTTCAGCTTTGTCGCCATCGATGATGACAAGCGTCCGGTGCCCGTGCTGCCAGGTTTCTCAGCCTGACCCTGCACCGAGCCGAAGCATTCGCGGGCAAGCCCGCTCCCACAGTGTCGGTGCCGAGCACAATATCAGCGGACCAAACAAAACCTGTGGGAACGGGCTTGCCCGCGATCCGGTCTGTCAGGCGCTGACACTCTCCGGCTGAATCAGCGCCAGCAACGTCCACCCCGGCCCCGGCTTCAGCACGGTTTCCGGCGACACGACATGCACCCAGCCACTGTCATCACGCATGAACAGCAGCGTCGCACGATTGCCATGCAACGCCTGGTAATCCTCCCAGCCAAACCCATCCGTCAACGTTGTGCTGTACAACTCGGCCCCTTGGCCCATCTGGCTGGCCAACTTCGCGTAGGTGAACGCCTCGCTACCCAGTTGATTGCCGCGATGCTCAAGACTTGCGCGATGTTTGTCGCTGCGCCGGCTCTCCTGCCCGCTGGCGAGTCCGAACAGACGTTGATGGCCGAAGTCATGGCGAAAGCGCATGGCCGCCAGCGTATTGAGTTCGCCCGACGGTGACAGCGCCAGCAAATGCCCCAGTCCGACCAGGTCCAGATGCGCATCGGCATGCTGCGAGGCCGGATTGCCGAAGTAGGTCGGCAAGCCATCCATGCGCGCCGCCCGGATGTTTTCCCAGCTCGAATCCGTCAGCAGCACCCGGCTGCCCAACTGCTGTAGCGATTTGCCAAGCAGGCGCGCAGGGCCGTTCGCCCCGACGATAAGAAAGCCGCTCGGCGCAGGCTCCGCAACCTTTAACAGGCGCGCCAAGGGTCGGGCAGTCGCACTTTGCAGCACAACGGTGCCGATAATCACGGCGAAGGTCAGCGGCACCAGCAACAGCGCGCCTTCATGGCCCGCTTCATCCAGGCGAATCGCAAAGATCGCCGAGACCGCCGCGGCGACGATACCGCGCGGGGCAATCCAGCACAGCAATGCACGTTCACGCCAGCTCAAGCTGGAGCCGGCGGTACTCAGCATTACATTCAAAGGCCGGGCGATCAGCTGGATGACCAGCAGCAGAATCAATACCAGCGGCCCGAGGCCGATCAGCGCATTCAGATCCAGGCGTGCCGCCAGCAGAATGAACAGCCCGGAAATCAGCAGCACGCTGAGATTTTCCTTGAAGTGCAGAATATGCCGCACATCCACACCCTTCATATTGGCCAGCCACATGCCCATCAGCGTTACCGCCAGCAGTCCCGATTCGTGCATCACCTCGTTGGCTGCAATGAAGATCCCCAGCACCGCCGCCAACGACGCGAGGTTGTGCAGGTATTCCGGTAGCCACTGACGACGGATGATGGTGCCCAGCAGCCAGCCGCCGGCCACACCGAACAGACTTCCGCACAGAATCACTCCGCCGAAGGTCAACAGGCTCTGCTTGAGACCTTGGCCCTCGGCACTGGCGATGATGAAGCTGTAGACCACCACCGCGAGCAGCGCCCCGATCGGGTCGATCACAATCCCTTCCCAGCGCAGGATGTTGGCGATCGATGCCTTGGGACGTACCACGCGCAGCATGGGCACGATCACGGTCGGGCCGGTGACCAGGGTCAGGCTGCCGAACAGGATGGCGAGCAGCCAGTCGAAGCCCAGCAGCCAGTGAGTCGCGACCGCAATCACTGTCCAGGTCGAGAGCGCTCCGATTGTGACCAGGCGATGCACGACGCTGCCGATCTCGCGCCACTCCGACAGGTGCAGGGTCAGGCTGCCTTCAAACAGAATCAGCGCCACCGCCAGCGACACCAGAGGCATCAGCAACGGACCGAACATTTCCTGCGGGTCGAGCCAGCCCAGCACGGGGCCTGCCAGGATGCCGGTCAGCAGCAGAAACAGAATCGCCGGCAGCTTCAGGCGCCAGGCGAGCCATTGACAGCCCAGCGCGGCGGCACCGATACCGCCGAAAGCCAACAGAATTTGCTGCTCGTTCATTGAAGCTCCCTGTTCCTTGAAATAGCGGGCTATGAAAGACTAGCGGCCATTTCAACCGTTCACTCTTTATTTGCGCGCAGTGCCAAGCCTGCGTGACTTGAGCGCCCATGCCTGCCATCGACCACCCACTGATCGACCAGTTTCTCGACGCCATCTGGCTGGAAAAAGGTCTCTCCGACAACACTCGCAACGCCTATCGCAGTGATCTCGCGCTGTTCAACGGCTGGTTGCAGGACAAAGGTCTCGAGCTGATCAATGCCGGTCGCGAACTGATCCTCGATCACCTGGCCTGGCGTCTGGAGCAGAACTACAAACCTCGCTCCACCGCGCGATTCCTCTCGGGTGTGCGTGGCTTTTATCGCTATCTGTTGCGGGAAAAACTGATTTCGGTCGATCCGACCTTGCGCGTGGATATGCCGCAGCTCGGTCGGCCATTGCCAAAGTCCCTGTCGGAAGCCGACGTTGAAGCGCTGCTCAAGGCGCCGGATTTGAGTGAAGCCATCGGTCAGCGCGACCGCGCCATGCTCGAAGTGCTTTACGCCTGTGGACTGCGGGTGACCGAGTTGATCAGCCTGACCCTGGAGCAGGTCAACCTGCGTCAGGGCGTGTTGCGGGTGATGGGCAAGGGCAGCAAGGAGCGGTTGGTGCCGATGGGCGAGGAAGCGATTGTCTGGGTCGAGCGCTACCTGCGCGACGGCCGCAGCGAACTGCTGGGCGGGCGCCCCAGTGATGTGCTGTTTCCCAGCCAGCGCGGCGAGCAGATGACTCGGCAGACCTTCTGGCACCGCATCAAGCATCAGGCCAAGGTCGCCGGGATCGGAAAATCACTGTCGCCGCACACCCTGCGTCACGCGTTTGCCACCCACTTGCTCAACCATGGCGCGGACTTGCGGGTGGTGCAGATGCTGTTGGGCCACAGCGACCTGTCGACCACGCAGATCTACACTCACGTCGCCCGGGCGCGTTTGCAGGATCTGCATGCCAAACATCACCCGCGCGGCTGAGCCCGTTTGTCTTGCGACAGGCGCATTCGGCCACGGGAGCCTTATGTGGTAGGCTTTGCCGGTTTGCACGATGGGCGGTTATGACCCGGTGTTCCGGCACGGGCGTTCTGATCGTTCCATTTGTCCGCCTTCAGGAGTTCTCATGCGTCTGACCCAGATTTTCGCCGCCGCAGCCATTGCGTTGGTCAGCACCTTTGCCGTCGCCGATGACGCGGCCGACAAAGCGATTCGCCAAAGCCTGGAAAACCTCCAGCTCGACGTGCCGGTGGACACCATCACCGCCAGCCCGCTGCCGGGCCTGTACGAAGTCAAGCTCAAGGGCAGCCGCGTGCTCTACGCCAGCGCCGACGGCCAGTACATCGTTCAGGGCTACATGTTCCAGCTCAAGGACGGCAAACCGGTCAACCTGACCGAGAAGACCGAGCGCCTGGGCATTTCCAAACTGATCAATGCGATCCCGGTGGCCGAGACCGTGGTTTACCCGGCCGTGGGCGAAACCAAGTCGCACATCACCGTGTTCACCGACACCACCTGCCCGTACTGCCACAAGCTGCACGCTGAAGTGCCCGAGCTGAACAAGCGTGGCATCGAAGTGCGTTACGTGGCGTTCCCGCGTCAGGGCCTTGGCTCGCCGGGCGACGAACAGCTGCAAGCCGTTTGGTGCTCGAAAGACAAGAAAGCGGCCATGGACAAAATGGTCGATGGCAAGGAAATCAAGGCCGCCAAGTGCGAGAACCCGGTGTCCAGGCAGTTCGCCCTCGGTCAGTCGATCGGCGTGAACGGCACACCGGCCATCGTTTTGGCCGACGGACAAGTCATTCCGGGCTACCAGCCTGCGCCACAAGTCGCCAAACTGGCGCTGGGCGCGAAGTAATTCGCATCGTCACGCTCAGGCGTTGACGAGCGTGGTCCGGCGGCTGGATTGCCGGGCCATCAACAGAGAGCCGCGAACCTGCGGTTGTTTTCACGGCCGGCCTCGTGTCGGCCGTTTTATGGGGAGTTCACAGTGAAACCGGTCAAAGTAGGCATCTGTGGGTTAGGGACCGTCGGTGGCGGAACCTTCAACGTACTTCAGCGCAACGCCGAGGAAATTGCTCGTCGTGCCGGGCGTGGAATCGAAGTGGCACAAATTGCCATGCGCACGCCAAAGCCTCAGTTCCAGACGACCGGTATTGCGATTACCAACGATGTCTTCGAAGTGGCCACGAACCCTGAGATCGACATCGTCATAGAGCTGATGGGCGGCTACACCGTTGCCCGCGAGCTGGTACTCAAGGCCATCGAGAATGGCAAGCATGTGGTCACCGCGAACAAGGCTCTGATTGCCGTTCACGGTAATGAAATTTTCGCCAAGGCACGCGAGAAAGGCGTGATCGTGGCATTCGAAGCGGCGGTCGCCGGCGGCATTCCAGTGATCAAGGCGATCCGGGAAGGCCTGTCCGCCAACCGTATCAACTGGGTCGCCGGGATTATCAACGGCACCGGCAACTTCATCCTCACCGAAATGCGCGAGAAGGGTCGTACCTTCGAAGACGTGCTGGCCGAGGCGCAAGCGCTGGGTTACGCCGAAGCCGATCCGACCTTCGACGTCGAGGGCATTGACGCCGCGCACAAGCTGACGATCCTGGCATCGATCGCATTCGGTATTCCGCTGCAGTTCGACAAGGCTTACACCGAAGGCATCACCAAGCTGACCACCGCCGACGTGAACTACGCCGAAGCGCTGGGCTACCGCATCAAGCACCTGGGCGTTGCACGCAGCACCGCCGCGGGTATCGAGTTGCGCGTACACCCGACGCTGATCCCGGCCGATCGTCTGATCGCCAACGTCAACGGCGTGATGAACGCGGTGATGGTCAATGGCGACGCTGCCGGTTCGACCCTGTTCTACGGCGCCGGCGCCGGCATGGAGCCGACCGCTTCGTCGGTGATCGCGGATCTGGTGGACGTGGTTCGCGCCATGACCTCCGACCCGGAAAACCGCGTGCCGCACCTGGCCTTCCAGCCGGACTCGCTGTCGGCTCATCCGATCCTGCCGATCGAGGCCTGCGAAAGTGCCTACTACCTGCGCATCCAGGCCAAGGATCACCCGGGCGTACTCGCTCAGGTGGCGAGCATCCTCTCGGAGCGCGGCATCAACATCGAGTCGATCATGCAGAAGGAAGTCGAGGAACACGACGGCCTGGTGCCGATGATCCTGCTGACCCACCGCGTGCTGGAACAGCACATCAACGATGCGATCGCCGCCCTTGAAGCGCTGGCGGGCGTGGTCGGTCCGGTTGTGCGGATCCGTGTCGAGCACCTGAACTAAGCCGATCTCCTTCACCGGTCCCGCCAGCGGGGCCGGTGTCGTGAACACTGTCCATTGGAGTCAGTCATGCGTTACATCAGTACCCGCGGCCAGGCACCGGCCCTGAATTTCGAAGACGTCCTGCTGGCCGGTCTTGCCACCGACGGCGGTCTGTACGTCCCGGAAAACCTGCCACGTTTCACCCAGGAAGAAATCGCTTCCTGGGCCGGCCTGCCGTATCACGAGCTGGCTTTCCGGGTCATGCGCCCGTTCGTCACCGGCAGCATTCCGGACGCCGATTTCAAAAAGATTCTTGAAGAAACCTACGGTGTGTTCGCCCACAACGCCGTTGCGCCGCTGCGTCAGCTGAACGGCAACGAATGGGTGCTGGAGCTGTTCCACGGTCCGACCCTGGCGTTCAAGGACTTCGCCCTGCAACTGCTCGGTCGCTTGCTCGACTACGTACTGGAAAAGCGCGGCGAGCGCGTGGTCATCGTCGGCGCCACCTCCGGTGACACCGGTTCGGCCGCCATCGAAGGCTGCAAGCACTGCGAAAACGTCGACATCTTCATCCTGCACCCGCACAACCGTGTGTCTGAAGTGCAGCGTCGGCAGATGACCACCATCCTCGGTGAAAACATCCACAACATCGCCATCGAAGGCAACTTCGATGACTGCCAGGAAATGGTCAAGGCCAGCTTCGCCGACCAGAGCTTCCTCAAGGGCACGCGCCTGGTGGCGGTGAACTCGATCAACTGGGCGCGGATCATGGCCCAGATCGTTTACTACTTCCATGCAGCCCTGCAATTGGGCGGCCCGGCGCGTTCGGTGTCGTTCTCGGTGCCGACGGGCAACTTCGGCGACATCTTCGCCGGCTATCTGGCGCGCAACATGGGCCTGCCGATCAACCAGTTGGTGGTTGCCACCAACCGCAACGACATCCTGCACCGCTTCATGAGCGGCAACCAGTATGTCAAGGAAACCCTGCACGCCACGCTGTCGCCGTCGATGGACATCATGGTCTCGTCGAACTTCGAACGCCTGCTGTTCGACCTGCACGGTCGCAATGGCGCGGCGATCGCCGGCCTGATGGACTCGTTCAAGCAGGGCGGCGGTTTCAGCGTCGAACAGGAACGCTGGACCGAGGCACGCAAACTGTTCGACTCGCTGGCCGTGGACGATGCGCAAACCTGCGAGACCATCGCCGAAGTCTACGAGCAGACCGGTGAAGTGCTCGACCCGCACACCGCCATCGGCGTGAAAGCCGCTCGCGAATGCCGTCGCAGCCTGGACATCCCGATGGTGATTCTGGGCACGGCGCATCCGGTCAAGTTCCCGGACGCAGTGGAGAAAGCAGGCGTAGGAAAAGCACTCGAGCTACCTACACATCTTTCTGATTTGTTTGAGAGAGAAGAGCGCTGCACTGTCCTGCCGAACGAGCTCAAAGCCGTGCAGGCCTTTGTAAGTCAGCATGGCAACCGCGGCAAGCCTCTTTAAGCCCGCAGAGCTGTCACATTTTGAAGCCCGTCTCCTGACGGGCTTTCTTGTTTTTGCATGCCACACTGCGCGCGTTTCGCCCACCAAGGACGGGCGAGTCGATGACGAAGGATGTGGCAATGCGGTTTTTTTCAGGATTGAAACCAGCCCTGTGCTGGTTGTTTTTATTGGGCTGCTTCGGGCTGTCACCGTGGGCTGAAGCAGGCCATCTGGCGAAGCATTCCGTTGCGCTGGAGGATGTTCAGCCGATCGAGCTCGATGAGCACGAGCGTCAGTGGATTCGAGATAACCCCCGAGTGACCGTCGCCTCGGTGCAGTACCCGTTGTATCTGTTTCAGGATGAGCATGGCCAGTGGAGCGGCTTGAACAACGATGTCCTGTCGCACATCAGTGCCTTGACCGGCCTGCAGTTTGTGCATCAGGAGTCATTCTCCACCGATCACCTGCTTGAACGGCTCCAGAGTGGTGTGGCCGATATGAGCACAACGCTGGCGATGAACGACGAGCGCAAGGCGTTTCTGGATTTCAGTCACGCGTTCGGCGGTGCCGGCTGGGTGTTCGTCGGGCACGCTGACGAGCCCGCGATACAGTCGCTTGCGGCGCTGGCCAAGCGGGTGCTGGTGCTGCCGGCCCGGCATGCGCTGGAGGACAGCATTCGACGCGACTACCCGGCAATCGAGATCCGCTCGGTCAAGACGTATGCCGAGGCGCGGGCCCTGGTCGAGAGTGGCGAGGCCTACGCGACCATCGAAAACGAGATCGGCGCTCAGCTGTTTCCCTCTGGCCTGCTCAGGGTCGGCGGTCTCGTGGAGGGCAAGTGGGAGGCTGACCATCTGGCAGTACGCAAAGGGCTGCCCGAACTGGTGAGCATCCTCAACAAGGCCTTGGGCGCTTTCTCTGCGGCCGAACTGCGCGCCATGCGCATGAAATGGCTGGATGGCATTGCTCCCGCGCCGACACCCTCGATCACGTCGCAACTGATCAAGGGGGGATGCTGGGCGATAGGCGGACTCGGAGTGTTCGGACTCCTGTCGTTGTTGTGGAACCGTCGACTGGCGGCCGAGATAAAACAGAGACGTGCGGCCGAAAAGGATCTGCGAGATCAATTGGCCTTTCAACATGCGCTGATCGATGCGATGCCCGATCCCGTGTTCGTGCGCGATCTGCAGGGTCGGTTGATCATGTGCAACCGCAGTTATGAAGATGCGCTGTCGGTCCGTCAGGAGCAGGTCCAGGGGCGGATGCTGTTCGAGTTCGACGCACTTCCACAGGCGACGGCACTGATGCTGCACGACGAATTCATGGCGCAACTGGGCACGCGTAAAACGCGCTTCAGCAAACGGCAACTGATGTTCAAGAGCGGCCCTCGTCAGATCTATCAGTGGACGGTGCCGTTTTACTGTGCCGACGGAAAACTGCGCGGTCTGCTTGGCGGCTGGACGGACATCACCGAGCGTCGAAAGGAGAGCGGGTGTCGATGTCTGCATTAAAGATGGGAAAAGTCCTATAAACCGCGATTCCTTTTCTGATGGGAGGCTTAGGACGACTGCCCTAGAGTGACAGGCCACTGCGGCGTGAATCCGCGATTGTCGCTCCAGAGGTCGTCCCATGCGCTCGCTCAAGATCCTGATTCTAGAACCCAATCCGTTCCAGCTGATGGCGTTGCACCAGATGCTCAACGCCATCGGTATCTACGATGTCCTGACCGCGCCGTCGCTGGGTTCGGCCAAGCGCTCACTGGAGCGCCGCGGAGCCGTCGACATCACCCTGTGCAATCCGCGATTGCAGAACGGTGACGGGTTGGCGCTGATCCGGCATCTGGCCGACCGGAAGGGCGCGCGGGCGATGATCCTGCTGGGCACCGTGGCCCCCAGCCTGCTGGACGAACTGGAAACGTTGCTGGGCGAGCACGGGATCACCTTGCTGGGCCGCCTGCACACACCGGTCTCTGCGGTGTTGATGAGGAGTCTGCTGGACACCTACATGGCGACCCCCCGGCATTCCGTCGACGCTTGAGCCCCATGGTTATTTTTCTGTCATCTTCGCCATGCATGCTCCGATAGGCCGGTGACGCTCCGGGAGAGGCCGGCGGCAGGCAGAACTTTCCTCTCGGGCCGGTGGTCATTTACTGTGAACACGCCCCAGACACTGTGTTTTCGGACTATTGAGTGGAGATCGAGATGGAAAGTATCAGTCTATTGCTCGGTGAGGCTCTGAGCCCGTATCAGGTGACGTTGACCCCTCGGGGTCGCCACGGCGAATGCCTGGTGACCTTGAAGAACGGCAACGGCGCGATCGTGGTGGAGCGCGAATTCAATCAGGCGCAATTGAGCGACAAGCGCCAGCTGACCGATGTGGTCGACGGCCTGCACCGTGACATCCTGATTGCCGAAGGCCGGCTGGAGCCCTGTGTCATCGCCGCGTTGCGAAACGCAGCCCTCGACAAGCACCCGACCCTCTGAAACTGATTTTTCTTTTGTGGGAACCTTCCTGCATCCAAGTCAGTCAGACCCCGTAACAGCAGGATCAAGCATTGTGCTCCGGTGCTTGTGGCTTGCTGCTACGGGTCTTTGATTCAGACCACGTTTAACCCCGAGTCGTCTCCCCACTTCTCGGGGTTTCTTTTTGCCCGGATTTCACTGCGCGGCTTGTTGCTGGAAGAAAATCCGCGCCTGCTCCAGATAGTCCTGGCGACTCTCGGGGTCGAGCCAATCGGCATAGAGCTGGTCGAGATGTTCGTGGGGCAGGGTGCGCAACAGCTGATTGATCTCGGTGATCGCCTGTCGACCCGCCGTGGTGTCGGTGCAGCCGACATGGCCTGACAGATACTTGTCCGTGCCGCGAATCGGAAAGAACAGCAATTCATTCTCGGCGATCTCGGCCTGCCGTGCCTGATAGCGGATTTCAGGCCAGTAACCCAGCACCACCTGCAAACGCCCCAGACGCTGCATCGACAGCAGGCTGCTGAGCGCATCGTTGCCGTAATGCGGCGTCAACGCGCCGCCCGGTGCCTGATGCAGCAATGTATCGATGTACTCGCCATAACTGCGTTCCGCGACCACCCCGACTTTTCGCTCGCCGTTGGCCAAAAATGCCGAAAGGTCGGCTTCGCCCTCGACCAGAAATGGCTCGAGTACTTCGCGATCTCTCTGACGCACCACCAAACCATTGCTGACCGCGCGAAACGCGGGGATGGAGAAGGCGATCCATTGCGCCCGCTCCTTGTTCCAGACCAGCGACGGGTCGCAGGCGAAGGGGTGTTCATGGAGCATTTGATTGCCGCGGGCGCGATTGACCCGCATCAAGGTGTGTTCGTATTGCGGCATGCCGGCAATCAGCATCGGCATCAATTGATCGATAACGCCCTGGCCCTTTTTCGGGCCTTCTAAGATCGTCAGCGGCGGCAGGTCGCGCAGCAGCCAGATCAACGTCGGTTTGGCCTGCGCCCACGCCGGCAGTACCAGCAGCAATAGCAGGCCGAACAACCGCCAGGTCCACCAATGGTGGGCGCGGTTCGAGGCCGAGGGCATCAGGCGCTTCAGCTCAGATGGCTCCGTCTTCGCGCAGCCGGGCGACCTGCTTCTCGTCGTAGCCAAGATCGTGAAGTACCTGCGCATTGTGTTCACCGAGCTGCGGTCCGACCCATTCGGACGTGCCGGGTGTCTCAGAGAGTTTCGGCACGATGCCTGGCATCTTGAAGGGTTTGCCGTCCGGCAGTTTGGCGTGCAGGAACATTTCCCGGGCCATGTACTGCGGATCGTTGAACATGTCTTCGGCGCTGAAGATCCGGCTGGCCGGCACTTCGGCCTGGTTCAGCAGGTCCAGTACCGTTTGCAGCGGCAGCGAGTTGACCCAGCGGTCGATCACCCCATACAACTCGTCACGACGGCTGTCGCGTCCGTCGTTGCTGGCCAGCGCCGGGTCATTGGCCAGATCTTCGCGGCCGATGATCAGCATGAAGCGCTTGAAGATCGCATCGCCATTGGCACCGATCTGCACATGTTTGCCGTCGGCACTGGTGTGGATCGACGACGGCGTGATGCCCGGCATGATGTTGCCGGTGCGTTCACGGATAAAACCGAACACATCGAATTCCGGCACCATGCTTTCCATCATGGCGAAGATCGCTTCGTACAGCGCCACATCGACCACCTGACCGAGCCCGCCGTTGACCTCGCGATGACGCAAAGCCATCAACGCGCCGATCACGCCCCACAGGGCGGCAATCGAGTCGCCGATGGAAATGCCGGTGCGTACTGGCGGGCGGTCTTCGAAACCGGTGATGTAGCGCAGGCCGCCCATGGATTCACCAACGGCACCGAAACCTGGCTGGTCTTTCATTGGCCCGGTCTGGCCGAAACCCGACAGACGCACCATCACCAGTTTCGGGTTCAGCGCATGCAGGGTTTCCCAGCTCAGGCCGAGTTTTTCCAGCACGCCGGGGCGAAAGTTCTCGATCAGGATGTCGGCTTCGCCCAGCAGTTTTTTCAGGATCGCCAGGCCATCGGGGTGTTTCAGGTTCAGGGTCAGTGACTTTTTGTTGCGTGCCTGGACGAACCACCACAGCGACGTGCCTTCGTACAACTTGCGCCATTTGCGCAGCGGATCACCGCCGTCCGGCGACTCGATCTTGATCACTTCGGCGCCGAACTCGCCGCAGATGCGCGAGGCAAACGGCCCGGCAATCAAAGTACCCAATTCAATGACTTTCAGACCGCTGAGCGGTTTGTTGGCGAACGGCATGCGAGATCCTGTAGGACAAGGCTGAGCAGATAGAGCGTTTTAACATAGCCGGCTGTCAGTCGCGCAAGGTTGATCGCCATCAATTCGTGGATTGCCTACAGCATCGGTTAGACTTGCCGACTTTCCTCGTATCAAGAAGCCCGTTCATGGCCCAGCCGTCCACTACCTACAAATTCGAACTGAACCTCACCGATCTCGACCGCAGCGTCTACGAGAACGTGAAGCAGACCATCGCCCGTCACCCTTCGGAAACCGAAGAACGCATGACCGTGCGCCTGTTGGCCTACGCGCTCTGGTACAACGAGCAACTGTCGTTCGGTCGTGGTCTGTCGGACGTGGATGAACCTGCGCTGTGGGAAAAGAGCCTGGACGATCGTGTCCTGCACTGGATCGAAGTCGGCCAGCCTGATGCGGATCGTCTGACCTGGTGCTCCCGTCGCACCGAGCGCACCAGTCTGCTGGCCTACGGCAGCCTGCGCGTCTGGGAAGGCAAGGTAATCCCGGCAATCAAGAACCTGAAGAACGTCAACATCGCAGCCGTTCCGCAGGAAGTGCTGGAAACCCTGGCCCAGGACATGCCCCGCGTCATCAAGTGGGACGTGATGATCAGCGAAGGCACGATCTTCGTGACTGACGACCGTGGTCAACACGAAGTCCAGCTCACCTGGCTGCAAGGCGAGCGCGGTTAAGTCCGCGCTATTCCCGAAAAATCCCACGTATTCAAGAGAAGCTTCTGTTAGCCCATGCGTATCGATCCTCGCCCGTTGCCCGCCACTCTGCCGTTTCTCGGTGAACTGCCACCCCTGTTGACCCGCCTGTACGCGGCGCGGGGCGTGCAGTCCGAGGCGGAGCTGGACAAGAGCCTGGCGCAGCTGATCCCGTTCCAGCAGCTCAAAGGGATCGATGCGGCGGTGGACCTGTTGGTGACGGCGCTGGAGCAGCGTCAGCGGATCCTGATCGTCGGCGACTTCGACGCCGACGGCGCGACGGCCAGTACCGTCGGCGTGCTCGGTTTGCGCCTGCTGGGCGCGGCGCACGTCGATTATCTGGTGCCGAACCGCTTCGAATACGGCTACGGCCTGACGCCGGAAATCGTCGAAGTCGCGATGACCCGCGAGCCGCAACTGTTGATCACCGTTGATAACGGTATTTCCAGCGTTGAAGGTGTGGCGGCCGCGAAACGTCACGGTCTGAAGGTCTTGATCACCGACCACCACTTGCCCGGCGACGAACTGCCGCTGGCCGATGCACTGGTCAATCCGAACCAGCCCGGCTGCGAGTTCCCGAGCAAGGCGCTGGCCGGTGTCGGGGTGATTTTTTATGTGTTGATGGCCTTGCGTGCGCGCCTGCGCAGCCTTGGCTGGTACGAGAGCAAACCACAACCGAACATCGGCGAACTGCTGGATCTGGTGGCGTTGGGCAGCGTGGCCGACGTGGTGCCGCTGGATGCCAACAACCGGATTCTGGTGCATCAGGGCCTGGAGCGGATTCGCGCCGGGCGTGCGCGGCCGGGAATCAAGGCCATCCTGGAAGTGGCCAAGCGTGAAGCCTCGCGCATCACGTCGACCGACCTCGGTTTCATCGTCGGCCCGCGCCTGAACGCAGCAGGGCGTCTGGATGACATGAGCCTGGGCATCGAGTGCCTGCTGACCCACGACGCTGCGCTGGCCCGTGAGATGGCTGCGCAACTGGACGGCATGAACCAGGATCGCAAATCCATCGAGCAAGGCATGCAGCGCGAGGCGCTGGCCCAGCTCAAGGACTTGCCGGTCGAGTCGATGCCTTTCGGTCTTTGCCTGTTCGATCCGGAATGGCACCAGGGTGTCATCGGCATTCTGGCGTCGCGGATGAAAGAGCGGTATTTCCGCCCGACCATCGCCTTCGCCGATGCAGGCGATGGTTTGCTCAAGGGCTCGGGGCGCTCGGTGCAGGGTTTCCATATCCGTGATGCGCTGAGCGTGGTTGCGGCGCAACATCCGGACCTGATCGCGAAGTACGGTGGCCACGCGATGGCGGCGGGCTTGACCTTGCGGCAGGAGAATTTTCCGTTGTTTGCCGAGGCATTCGACGCCGAAGTGCGTAGGCAACTTCGCGAAGAAGACCTGACCGGGCGCCTGCTGTCAGATGGCACATTGGCGGTCGAGGAGTTTCATCTGGAACTGGCCCGCGCCCTGCGCCACGCCGGGCCGTGGGGCCAGCATTTCCCGGAGCCGCTGTTCCACGGCGTGTTTCAGTTGGTCGAGCAGCGGGTGGTCGGCGAGCGGCATCTCAAAGTGGTGCTGAAAACCGAATGCGGGTCGGTGAAGCTTGATGGCATCGCGTTCGGCATTGATCGCGATATCTGGCCGAACCCGACGATCAAATGGGTCGAACTGGCCTACAAACTCGATCTCAACGAGTTTCGCGGCAATGAAACCGTGCAGTTGATGATTGCCCACATCGAGCCGCGCTAAAGCTCATTGCGCCCATTACTGAAGGGGCGCAGGCAATCTTCAATTGTGCTGTTTCATTTCTGAACCCTCCCTCATCCCCGGATGTCGACTAGGCTCTAAGCACTGCTTGATTGGCCTTGTGACGTCTTGTCGAATTTTTTGCCCGCGGGGGCGGGTGCTGCACCTTTTTCCTGTCACTCGTCGACTTTTCAAACAGAACCCTGGAGCCTGCCCACTGAATTGAGAGGTGCCCCATGAGTCTGCTGCTTGAACCCTTTACCCTTCGCCAACTGACCCTGTCCAACCGCATCGCCGTGTCGCCCATGTGCCAGTATTCCAGCGTTGATGGCCTGGCCAACGACTGGCATCTGGTGCACCTCGGCAGCCGTGCCGTGGGGGGCGCTGGCCTGGTATTTACCGAAGCCACGGCGATCACGGCCGACGGGCGGATCACCGCCGAAGACCTGGGCCTGTGGAACGACGAACAGATCGCACCGCTGCAACGCATCACCCGTTTCATCAACGCCCAGGGCGCAGTGGCCGGCATTCAACTGGCCCACGCCGGGCGCAAGGCCAGCACCCATCGGCCATGGATCGGCAAGCATGGCAGCGTCAAACCGGAGGATGGTGGCTGGACGCCGGTCGGGCCGTCGCCGATTGCCTTTGATCCGCAACACACCCAGCCGAAACAACTGGATGAAGGGCAGATCGCCCAGGTCATTCAGGACTTTGTGGCAGCGGCCAAACGCGCGCTGACCGCCGGTTTCAGTGTGGTCGAAGTGCATGCGGCGCACGGTTATCTGCTGCACCAGTTCCTTTCACCATTGAGTAACCAGCGCCGCGATCAGTACGGAGGGTCGTTCGAAAACCGCATTCGTCTGGTGCTGCAAGTGACCGAAGCGGTGCGTGGGGTGTGGCCGGAGGAACTGCCGGTGTTTGTGCGTCTGTCGGCTACCGACTGGGTCGAGGACGGCTGGAACCCGGATGAAACCGTGGAGCTGGCTCGCCGCCTGAAAGCCTTGGGGGCTGACCTGATCGACGTGTCATCGGGCGGCACGGCGGCCAACGCCGAAATCCCCGTGGGGCCGGGTTATCAGACGCGCTTCGCCGAGCGGGTACGCAAGGAGTCAGGTATCGCCACCGGCACCGTGGGAATGATTACCGAGCCTGCGCAAGCCGAGCACATTTTGCGAACCTGTCAGGCCGACATCATCTTCCTCGCCCGTGAGTTGCTGCGTGATCCGTACTGGCCACTGCATGCCGACGATGACCTGGGCGGACGCAAAGCGGTGTGGCCGGCGCAGTATCAACGTGCGACCCATCGGGATCAGCCGATTCACGAGTCTGATCTGCGGGATTGATTCCGGCCTGTCGCAAAGCCTATAAAACCCGCCATTGAACCGGCGGGTTTTTTCTTGTCTGTCGTTTGGAATTGCAAAGGAATGGATCGCAATGTTGATCGAACGAGCGCTGACTGAATCGGACTTGTCGCGGCTGGCGCTGATCGACCGCAGCGAGTTAGTCGAGGAATGCTATCGCGTGGAAAACGGTGAGTTGATTCTGTATCCGGCGCGTTTCGACATGCGCGGCTGGCCCGAAGGCGAGGCGGAGGAGAATGCGCGGGTATTGGAAAGGTGCTGGCGCAGCGGCGGTTGGCTACACGGGATTTTCGATGGCGAAACATTGGTGGCGGCAGTGGTTGTGGATAACCGGGTTATTCACAATCAGGGCCTGAAGATGCGGCAGTTGAAGTTCCTGCACATCAGCCGTGCCTGGCGCGGGCAGGGATTGGGCGGGCGCTTGTTTGCGATGGCCTGCGCCCATGGCCGAGAGGTCGGCGCCGAGGCGTTGTATGTCTCGGCGACCGAGTCGCGCAATACCGTGGAGTTCTATCAGCGCCAGGGTTGCCGGTTGCTGGCGCAACCGGATCCCGAGCTGTTTGCACTCGAACCTCACGATATCCACTTTTACTGTCGCCTGGGCTGACGCCCTCGAAAGCGAGCTCCCACAGGTTTTCGGTTGTACACAAACTCGGTGATCAATCGATATCCATGTGGGAGCTGGCTTGCCAGCGATGAGGCCCGATCTGACGCTAGAGAATCATCAAGGGTATTTGCGCTTGTCCGGTGCCGGCGGGAAGTACTGGTACAACCAGGTCTCGCTCAGCGTGCGGTCGTTGGTGCGGATGAACAGACGCAGTTCTACAGGATCCACGCTGTCATTGGTCGGGTACCAGTCGAACAGGATGCGGTAACCCTTGATGTCATCCAGCACCAGCACGCTGAAGTCCTGCACCTTGCCGTTGGAGCACGTCACCACCGGTTCGATCCCGGTGCCCTGCGGCAGGCGATCCAGACCGCCACCGGTGAAGTCCACGGCAAAACGACGGGCCCAGACCGGCGGGTAATGCTCGCCCGGTGCCCAGCCTTCGACAAATCCACCCATGCCCGAACGGGTCGCATGAACCCGCGCCAGCGGCGTGCCGACCGGCGGCAGGGCGCTCCAGTAGAGCTTGTAGCCGTAGTTCAGCGAATCGCCGGCCGCCACCGGTTTCTTCGGCGTCCAGAATGCAACGATGTTGTCGAGGGTTTCGCCGGTTGTAGGAATTTCCAGCAGATCGATAGAGCCTTCGCCCCACGCGGTTGTAGGTTCTACCCACAGGCTCGGACGTTTGCTGTACCAGTCGACGGTGTCCTGGTAGTTGGCGAATTCGTGGTCGGTCTGCACCAGACCGAAACCTTTCGGATCGGTGTCGGCGAAAGCGTTGAATTGCAGGGTCGCCGGGTTGTTCAGCGGGCGGCAGATCCACTCGCCGTTACCGCGCCACATGGCCAGACGATCCGAGTCGTGGATTTGCGGGTGAATGGTGTCGCACATCCGGCGCTCGTGGGTGCCGCAACTGAACATGCTGGTCATCGGCGCGATGCCCAATTGCTCGATGGCAGTGCGGGCATTGATGTGGGCGTCGATCTCCATCACCACGCGCTCGGCCTGGCAATCGATGTCGAAGCGATAGGCGCCGGTCGCGCTCGGCGAGTCGAGCAGGGCGTAGACCACGAAGCGGGTCGCGTTCTGATCCGGGGTCTCGAACCAGAACTTGGTGAAGTCAGGGAATTCTTCGCGTTTCTTGGCGTAGGTGTCGACGGCCAGGCCACGGGCGGAGAGGCCATATTGGCCAGTGGCATCCACCGCGCGGAAGTAGCTGGCGCCGAGGAACGACACCACGTCATGCCGATCCAGTTCCGGCGCCTTGAACAGCTTGAAGCCGGCAAAACCCAGGTCGCCCTTGAGCTGCTGGGTATCGACCGAAGTGTTTTCGTAGTTGAACAGTTGAGGGCGGAAATGCACCTCGCGCGCCATGCGCGTCTTGGGATCGACGCTGTACATGCGCACTGGTTGGCGGAAACCCATGCCGACGTGGAAAAACTGCACATCGAGCTGACCCTTGTTTTCCTTCCACAGCGAATGCTCGCCGTCGTAGCGGATCGCGTTGAAGTTCTGCGGGGTCATGGTCGCCAGGGTCGGCGGCAGCACCTGTTTGGTGTCCTGATACGCGCTGCCGGCCAGTTGTTTGGCCTGGCGCTTCAGCGTTTCAAAGTCGAAGGCCTGGGCTTCACCGTCGGCGGCACCGCCAGAGGCGGCCCAGGCGCGAGCAGCGAGCAGGCCCGAGGCGGATAGGCCGGTGTAAGCCGCAATGGCCATGGACGCTTTGAGCAAATTCCTGCGGTGCATAGATACAACCTGTCGTGGACAATCCCGCGCCCTTCCTGGCACGTACTGGATCAGAAATTACGGTTCGGACAAGCCTTCGGCCAAACGCTACGGACTAGTAACAGATGCGCGCTAGCTTAATCCGTTCGCTGATTTTGCAAAATTCCCTGATAGCACGGCGCTAGCCTCTCAATGAAACAAGACGTTACGGTTACTTATCCCACAGCCTTTTCTGATTTATAGGGCATATCTGCTTTTTTCGACTAATTACTCTAAAAACAGCTTTTCAGCGCCGATTTAATTTCTATTCTATGGGCATCGCCGGTCATGACCCATCCGACCGGCAGGGCTCAAATCGCTGCTTAAGGAGCGGGGCGATGCGGTTTTCGAAAATTTCTGACGTACTGGAAAAGGACATCGTCCATGACAAAAGGACAAGGCATCACCGAAATGTTGGGCATCTTTCCCTGCCTCACCAACGTCCGGCGAAGACGCCGGCTCAGCCCTGACGAACTGAAACTGGTGGAGCGTTACCGCGAGTTGTCGGAAAGCGACCGGATTGCGATGCGGTATCTGGTGGATGCGATGAGGAGTGTTTCGCGGTTTTGAAGTGAAAAACCAAAGGGGCGGACTGTGAAGTTCGCCCCTTTTTCATTCTTGAGGTTTACCGGGGACGCTGTGCCTGCATCAACTCAGGCATGTCCCGCCATTTCACCCACGCCTGTTGTTGCCAGTGCAGCAGCGGCACGGTGACGCCGGCCCAATGCATCGAGCTCAGGCTCGGGCAGTTCTCCGCTGTTACTGAGCTGGTTTCCCGCAGGATGGGAATCACCTCATTGCTCAGCCATTGCCGCAGGTTGCGGTTTTCCGGGATGAAATGATGGACGAGCAGCGCGTACATGCCGGACTCACTGACCATTGGCGTCTCGATAACTTTGCCGTACTTGCGCAGCCGGACGGTGCGGCGTTGGTCGGGGTCGAGTTTCAGGGTGACGCGTACGTTCAAGGGATGGCCCATCATGCGGCCGAGATCCTGAGCGCAGAACCAGGCTTGGTGATCGAGGAGGAGAGCGTGGAGGAAGCGGTTGTGGCGGGTGAAAACCGTAGGGATGAAGTGCGTCTGGGTCTCAGGTGAATTTTGCGCGTGCATAGTCATTTTCTACTCCATGTTGAAATGAGAGTCGCCACTAATCCTTCGACAGATTTGGGTGGCGAACCGCGCGGCGTTCGAAGTCGGAACATTCTCGATCAACATGGAAGCCGAGAGGCCCGCGCCACACGGTCCGCCATAACGCGAATCCGAAAGGCAAAAAAGCCTCGGTTTCTATGGAGGACGCAGTTGCGCCATGTTGATGATGTACCGGCTTCGACCCCGGGCCGCTGATTGGGCAGCGACGGGACAAAGCCTATCGGTCAGGCGCTAGCGGCGCCAAGTCTACGCTGTGGACGCGTAGCGTAGGAAATGTGGCTTTCTTTTGAAGCCTGCATCTGTAGGAAATGCCTGTTTTTGTATGGCCGCCAGCCAGACTGCACCTGAGGCGTGACTTTTCCTTTATGAATCTCCGGCATCCTCCGGGGTGGGCGGCAGCTCAAAGGATTCTTCCGAAGGCGGGGAAGATCTACGTAGCGGCGCTAACCTGGAAGTGAATTCAATGACGACTGTATTTATTGCTGGCTCTATCAATATCAAGAACCTTGATCCGAAGGTTAAGGAGCGTATCAGTAATATCGTTGCGTCTGAATTCGAGGTGGTCGTTGGTGATGCAGGTGGCGCCGATACCTCCATTCAGGAGTATCTGCTGAGTCTCGAACGATCCAGAACCACTGTGTTCTGTAGCGGTCCGGCGCCGCGTAACAACCTCGGACAGTGGCCCGCCAGAACAGTGGACTCCAAACATTCCAAAGGATCGAGGGCTTTCTTCACCGAGAAAGACGTGGTGATGGCCGAAGCTGCTGACTACGGATTGATGATATGGGATGCGAAGAGCACCGGTACGCTCAGCAACGTCATAGAACTGCTGTCTAGAAAGAAGAAGTCCCTTGTCTTCGTCAACAAGGAGAAGGAATTCAAAGTGGTGGGAGACGTCAATCAGCTCGAAGAGTTGATTGCATTCATGTCTGATCACGCCAAGCAAAAAGCCAACGAAAAAATCAAATTGTTCGATCGTATTTCCTCGCTGAAATACGATCAGTGCGAACTTTTGTTTTGATGTTTTGCGTCGGCTTTCTTGAACCCCGGCACTCTATCGGTGCCGGGGCCAAACGTTTTTAGCGACTCACCTTCCAGGCATCCCCAGCCGGCGCCTTCCCATGGTCATACGGCTTGCCAATCCACATGTAAACCAGCCCCAGCCCAACCACGATCGCCGTGCTCAGCACCATCGCGTAGTTGATGTACCACGCGGCATCCGGCGTGCGGGGCCAGGCCATGTTGATGATTGCGCCGACGCCGTACACCAGCGCGCCGATGTTCACCGGCCAGCCCCAGGCGCCGAGGGTGAATTTGCCGCTGGGTTTCCAGCCTTTGCTGCGGGCGTACAGGGCGGCGAGGACGATCATCTGGAACGCGAGGTAAATGCCGATGGCGGCGAAGCTGACGATGGTGGCCACGGCGTCTTGCAGGAAGAAGCCGAGGGCGATGATCAGGCCGGGCAGTACGCCGGACACGAACAACGCAGCGACCGGAACCTGGGTCGTAGGAGAAATCTTTTTCAGCAGTCGGCTGCCGATGACCATTTCATCGCGGGCGTAGGAATACAGCAGACGACTCGCCGCCGCTTGCAGGCTGATGACGCAAGAGATGAAGGAAATCATCACCACGCCCATCACCACTTTCGAACCGACCGGGCCGAAGGCGTTGTTGAGGATGGTGGTGACCGGATCCTTGTCGGTGCCGTTGATCACCGCTTGCATGTCCGGCACGGCGAGAATCAGCGCCAGGCAAGCGAACATCGCTGCGATGCCGCCGATGTAGATGGTCATGCGCATGGCCACCGGGATTTTCTTGCTCGGGTTCGGAGTTTCTTCGGCCACGTCGCCGCAGGCCTCGAAGCCGTAATAAAGGAACATCCCCGCCAACGAAGCGGTGAGGAAGGCCGGCAGGTAGGAGCCGTCGACGCTGATATCGAAGGTGTTGAACAGCACGCTGATCGGCTGGTGACGCTCGAAAATCAGCAGGTACACGCCGACGATCACCGCACCCACCAATTCGCAGAGGAAGCCGAACATGGCGATCCGCGCCAGCACTTGGGTGCCGCTGAGGTTGACCAGTGTGGCGAACAGCGTCAGCACCAGGGCGATGACGATGTTGGTGTTGTTGCTCGGCTCAAAACCCAGCATGGCGGCGAGGTACGGGCCGGCGCCGACCGCAACGGCGGCGATGGTTACGCACAGGGCGATGGAGTAGATCCAGCCGACCATCCATGCCCATTTCTTGCCCACCAGACGCCGCGCCCAAGGGTAGACACCGCCGGAAATCGGGAACTGCGACACCACTTCGCCGAAGATCAGGCACACCAGCAATTGCCCGCAACCGACCAGCAAATAGGCCCAGAACATCGGTGGCCCGCCAGCGGCCAGGCACAGGCCGAACAGGGTATAAACCCCTACGACCGGTGAAAGATAGGTGAAGCCCAGCGCGAAGTTTTCCCACAGGCTCATGCTGCGGTTGAAGTTGGAGGTGTAGCCCAGTTGGCGCAGTTGTTCGGCATCGCTGTCGGCAACGGCGGCTGAGAGATCGGGTGATGCACTCATGTGTGTTTGCTCCGTGAAATCGGCAGATTTCGGATGGCCGAAACCGTGGCGGGGCTTGGTGAGCGCCGCCCGGATCGGTAGTTATTGTTTTGAATGCCTTGTGGTGCGGATAACCGGCTTCTGCCATGAAACCGGGGGGATGCCTTTAGTGCTTGAACATCACATGCCGAACCGTGGTGTAGTCCTCCAGCCCGTACATGGACATGTCCTTGCCGTAGCCGGACAGTTTCTGACCGCCGTGAGGCATTTCGCTGACGAGCATGAAGTGGGTATTCACCCAGGTGCAGCCGTACTGCAAGCGTGCGGACAGGCGATGGGCGCGTCCTACATCCGCCGTCCATACCGAGGACGCCAGGCCGTAGTCCGAATCGTTGGCCCATTCCAGCGCTTGGGCTTCATCGGTGAATTGAGTCACCGACACCACCGGCCCGAACACTTCGCGGCGGACGATTTCGTCATCCTGCTGGGCGTCGGCCAGAACGGTCGGTTCGAAGAAGAAACCATTGCCTTCGACAGCCTTGCCGCCGGTGATCAAGCGAATGTGCGGTTGCGCCACGGCGCGCTCGACAAACCCGGCCACGCGGTCGCGATGCTGGGCGGTGATCAGCGGCCCCAGCTCGGTCGAAGGATCATCCTGCAAGCCGTACTTGATGCTGCTGACCGCCGCGCCGAGCTTCTCGACGAACTTGTCGTAAATGCCTTGCTGCGCGTAGATCCTGCACGCAGCGGTGCAATCCTGGCCGGCGTTGTAAAAGCCGAAAGTACGAATGCCTTCGACGGCGGCATCGATATCGGCGTCGTCGAAGATGATCACCGGAGCCTTGCCGCCCAGTTCCATGTGCATGCGTTTGACGCTGTCGGCGGTGCTGGAAATGATGTTCGAGCCGGTCGCGATGGAGCCGGTCAGCGAGACCATGCGCACTTTCGGATGGGTCACCAACGGGCTGCCCACGCTCGGCCCACGACCGAACACCAGATTGAGTACACCGGCCGGGAAAATATCCGACGCCAGTTCGGCCAGACGCAACGCGGTCAGCGGGGTTTGTTCCGACGGCTTGAGCACCACGGTATTACCGGCGGCGAGGGCCGGGGCGATTTTCCAGGCGACCATCATCAGCGGGTAGTTCCACGGCGCGATGGAGGCGATCACGCCCACCGGGTCGCGGCGGATCATCGAGGTGTGGCCGGGCAGGTATTCGCCACCGGCCGAACCGCTCATGCAACGGCTGGCGCCGGCGAAGAAACGGACCACGTCGGCAATCGCCGGGATCTCGTCGTTCAGCGCGGCGCTGTAGGGTTTGCCGCAGTTGTCGGATTCCAGTTTCGCCAGTTCTTCGCCGTGGGCTTCGATGGCGTCGGCGAGTTTGAGCAACAACAGCGAACGGTCTTTCGGCGTGGTCTGCGACCATTCGGCGAAGGCACTGTCGGCGGCGCGCACGGCGGCATCGACCTGGGCCTCGGTGGCCTCGTTGATTTCCACCAGCACTTCGCCACGCGCCGGGTTGAGCACCGGTTGCGCCGGGCCTTCGCCGTTGACCAGTTGGCCGTTGATCAAGAGTTTGGTTTGCATGTTGTTGTCCTCTTTGCAGCCATCGTTATTTTTCAGAAGAAACCGAAAATCCTGTGGGAGCGAGCTTGCTCGCGAAAGCGGTGTGCCAGTCGACATCAATGTTGGATGTCATGGCCTCTTCGCGAGCAAGCTCGCTCCCACAGGGGAAAGTGGTGTCTGTTATGAGTTCATTTGCCGCCGCTGCCGGCCACGCTCTCGCCACCCCGGGTCAGGTAGTAGGCGCCGAGGATCGGCAGCATGGTCACCAGCATCACGAGCATCGCCACGACGTTGGTCACCGGCACGTCCCGTGGGCGGCTCAACTGATTGAGCAACCACAGCGGCAAGGTGCGTTCATGCCCGGCGGTGAAAGTGGTGACGATGATTTCGTCGAACGACAGCGCAAACGCGAGCATGCCGCCGGCGAGCAGCGCCGAGCCGAGATTCGGCAGGATGATGTAGCGGAAGGTCTGCCAGCCGTCTGCGCCAAGATCCATCGACGCCTCGATCAGACTGTGCGAGGTGCGGCGCAAACGGGCGATGACGTTGTTGTAGACGATCACCACGCAGAAGGTCGCGTGACCGACGATGATGGTGAACATCCCCGGCTCGATCCCCAGTGTCTTGAAGGTCGCCAGCAGCGCGATCCCGGTGATGATCCCCGGCAGCGCAATCGGCAGGATCAGCATCAGCGAAATGCCTTGTTTGCCGAAGAAGTCCCGGCGGTAGAGCGCGGCGGAAGCGAGGGTGCCGAGCACCATGGCGATCAGCGTGGCGATGGCCGCGATCTGCAACGACAGCTTGATCGCCTCCAGCACATCCGGCCGGGAAAACGCCACGCTGAACCAGTGCAGCGTGAAGCCTTTCGGAGGAAAGCTGAACGCCGCGTCTTCGGTGTTGAAGGCGTAGAGGAAGATGATCAGGATCGGGAAGTGCAGAAACACCAGCCCGCCCCAGGCTGCGATGCGCAGACCGAGAGATGCTTTTTCAGAGTGCATCGAAAGCCCCCAGTCGTTTGACGATGGACAGGTAAATGGCGATCAACACGATCGGCACCAGCGTGAATGCGGCAGCCATTGGCATGTTGCCGATTGCGCCTTGCTGCGCGTAGACCATGCTGCCGACGAAGTAGCCCGGCGGGCCCACCAGTTGCGGCACGATGAAGTCGCCCAACGTCAGCGAGAACGTGAAGATCGAACCGGCCGCAATCCCCGGCACCGACAGCGGCAGAATCACTTGCATGAAGGTTTGGCGCGGTTTGGCCCCGAGGTCGGCGGAGGCTTGCAGCAACGACGGCGGCAGGCGCTCCAGCGAGGCCTGGATCGGCAGGATCATGAACGGCAGCCAGATGTAGACGAACACCATGAACCGCCCCAGATGCGAGGTCGACAAGGTGCTGCCGCCGACCCCGGGAATCCCCAGAATGAACTGCAACACCGGCTCCAGCCCCAGGTGCTGAACGAACCACTGCGCCACGCCGCCCTTGGCCAGCAGCAACGTCCAGGCGTAGGCCTTGACGATGTAGCTGGCCCACATCGGCATCATCACCGCGATGTAGAAAAACGCCTTGGTCTTGCCGGTGGTGTAGCGCGCCATGTAGTAGGCAATCGGGAACGCGACGATGGCGCTGGCGATCGATACCACGACGGCCATGCTCAGCGTGCGCAGGATGATGTCGAAGTTCGATGGCTGGAACAGTGCGGCGAAGTTGGCCAGGGTCAGGTCGGGCGTGACCGCCATGGTGAAGTCGTCGAAGGTGTAGAAACCTTGCCACAACAGCACCAGCAGCGAGCCCAGATAGATTGCGCCGAACCACAGCAGCGGCGGCACCAGCAGCATCGACAGATACAAATTCGGTTTGCGATAGAGCAGGTTGGAAAACCTGCGCAACGGCGCCGATTGAGGGAGGGCGAGGGCGGTCATGTCACACCTCGCTCGCAACGGTGTCGTGCAGCGCGATCATCGCTTCCCGCGCCCAGCGTGCGCTGATGCGCTGACCGGTCTGGTGCTGCGCGCTGCTGTCGATCCACTGATTGTTGGCCTGACTGATGCTCAGGGTCTGGCCGTTTTCCAGTTTCAGCTCGTAGCGCGTGGCGCTGCCCTGATACTGGATGTCGTGGAGCAGGCCACTGACTTCGATTTCATGGCTGGCCAGCGGGCCTTCGGCGAAACGCACATGTTCCGGGCGGATCGAAAACGGCTGCGGATGGCCGCTGAGCTGGCGCGCCAGATCACCGCGAATCACGTTCGAAGTGCCGACGAATTCGGCGACGAACGTGGTGGTCGGTTTCATGTACAGAGTGCGCGGCGTGTCGACCTGTTCGATGCGACCCTTGTTGAACACGGCCACGCGGTCGGACATCGACAGCGCTTCAGTCTGATCGTGGGTGACGAAGATGAAAGTGATGCCGAGCTGGCGTTGCAGCTTCTTCAGTTCGCTCTGCATCTGTTCGCGCAGCTTCAAGTCGAGAGCGCCCAACGGCTCGTCGAGCAACAGCACTCGCGGGCGATTGACCAACGCGCGGGCGAGGGCGACACGCTGGCGCTGACCGCCGGACAACTGCACCGGTTTGCGCGCGCCGTAGCCGCCGAGGGCGACCATGTCCAAGGCTTCTTCGGCGCGTTTATGGCGCTCGGTCTTGCTTACGCCTTTGACTTTCAAACCGTAGGCGACGTTGTCCAGCACGTTCATGTGCGGGAACAGCGCGTAATCCTGAAACACCGTGTTGACGTCGCGCTGATAGGGCGGCAGACCGGCGGCTTCGGCGCCGTGAATGCGGATCGAGCCCGCGCTCGGTTGCTCGAACCCGGCGATCAGGCGCAGGCACGTGGTCTTGCCCGAGCCGGAGGGGCCGAGCATGGAAAAGAACTCGCCGTCCTGGATATCGATGGAAACCCGGTCAACGGCCTTCACTTCGCCGAACTGCCGGGAAACGTTGGTGAACTGGACTGCAAGCGTCATGGTGCGGTGCTCCAAAAAGGCGAGGGCCGTCGCAGCGGCCCTGCCTGGACTTCTGAAAAACGAACAACGGTTATCTGTTGCCAGGTGAGATCGCGGTATTGGCGGTGATCTCATGTGGGAGCGAGCTTGCTCGCGAAGACGGTGGGTCAGTCACCTGCAATGTTGGATGTGATACCCACTTCGCGAGCAAGCTCGCTCCCACAGGAAAGATCGATTACCTACCGCCCATGATCGCAATGTAGTCCTGCGTCCACCGGCTGTACGGCACAAACTTCCCACCCTCGGCCTGCGGAGTTTTCCAGAAAGCGATTTTGTCGAACTGGTCAAACCCGTTGGTCTTGCAGCCTTCAGCGCCGAGCAACTCACTGCCCTGACACGCCGCCGGAACCGCCGGCAACGAACCAAACCACGCCGCCACATCACCCTGGACTTTCGGCTGCAGCGACCAGTCCATCCACTTGTACGCGCAGTTCGGGTGCTTGGCCTCGGTGTGCAGCATGGTGGTGTCGGCCCAGCCGGTGGCGCCTTCTTTCGGCACGGTCGAAGCGATCGGCTGTTTGTCGTTGATCAGACCGTTGACCTGATACGGCCAGGCGCTGGACGCCACCACGCCTTCGTTCTTGAAGTCGCTCATCTGCACCGTGGTGTCGTGCCAGTAGCGGTGGATCAGCTTCTGCTGGGCACGCAACAGTTCCAGAACTGCCTTGTACTGATCTTCGGTGAGCTGGTACGGATCCTTGATCCCCAGCTCAGGCTTGATCGATTTCAGATAAAGTGCCGCGTCGGCGATGTAGATCGGGCCGTCGTAGGCTTGCACGCGACCCTTGTTCGGCTTGCCGTCGGGCAGGTTCTGTTCCTCGAACACCACGTTCCAGCTGGTCGGGGCGGTCTTGAACACACTGGTGTTGTACATCAACACGTTCGGGCCCCACTGGTACGGGGTGCCGTAGGTCTGGTTGTTGACCACGTACCACGGCGCGTCTTTCAGGCGCGGGTCGAGGGATTTCCAGTTCGGGATCAACGCGGTGTTGATCGGTTGCACACGCTTGCCGACGATCAACCGCAGCGACGCATCGCCCGACGCGGTCACCAGGTCGTAACCACCCTTGGCCATCAGGCTGACCATTTCGTCGGAGGTGGCGGCGGTTTTCACATTGACCTTGCAGCCGGTTTCCTTCTCGAAACCGGTCACCCAGTCGTAGGCCTTGTCGCTTTCACCGCGTTCGATGTAGCCGGGCCAGGCGACGATATCCAGCTGGCCTTCGCCGGCGCCGACGGCTTTCAGCGGCTCGGCGGCCTGCAGGCTGGCGCTGGCCAGCAGGGCCGTGGTGATTGCACTGAGCAGTGCGGTCTTGTGCACGAACATGGTGAACCCTCTTCTTTAAATTATGGTCGGGGCAGTTGTGAACGCGGTGAAGCATGCCGTCAGCGGCTTGTTATTAGCGTAGTCAGAGATGCTGGCCGTGGCGGGCCATGATGTGCCGCACCACGCTGTAGTCCTGTAGCGAATCGCTGGATAAGTCTTTGCCGTAACCGGAGCGTTTCAGGCCGCCGTGGGGCATTTCGCTGACCAGCATGAAATGGCTGTTGATCCAGGTGCAGCCGTATTGCAGGCGCGCGGCGACCTGCATCGCCTTGTCCAGGTTCTGGGTCCACACCGACGAGGCGAGGCCGTATTCCGAGTCGTTGGCCCAGTCCACCGCTTGCGTCAGTTCGTCGAAGCGGGTCACGGTCACCACCGGGCCGAACACTTCGCGCTGGACGATTTCATCGCTCTGTTTGCAACCGGCCAACAGCGTGGGTTGATAGAAGAACCCGGCACCCGAATGCACCGCTGCGCCTGTGACCCGCTCGATGTGCGGCTGACCGAGGGCGCGTTCGACGAAGCTGGCCACGCGGTCGCGCTGGCGCGTGCTGATCAGCGGGCCGATTTCGTTGTCGGCGTCACGCTTGCCGGCGAAACGCAGCCTGCTTACCGCCGCGCCAAGTTCGGCCACCAATTTGTCGTGAATCCCGGCCTGGGCGTAGATCCGGCAAGCCGCCGTGCAATCCTGCCCGGCGTTGTAATAACCATAAGTGCGCACGCCTTCGACCACAGCTTTAATGTCGGCATCGTTGCAGACGATTACCGGAGCCTTGCCGCCGAGTTCGAGGTGCGTGCGTTTGAGGGTTTTGGCGGCGGCCTGGAGGATTTTCTGGCCGGTGACGATATCGCCGGTTAGCGACACCATGCGCACTTTCGGATGCCCGACCAGATGACTGCCAACGCCTTCTCCGCCGCCGCAGACGATGTTGATCACTCCGCGCGGCAGGATTTCGGCCAGTGCCGGAGCCAGCGCCAGGATCGACAGCGGCGTGTGCTCGGACGGCTTGAACACCAGCGTATTGCCGGCGGCGAGGGCCGGGGCGATCTTCCACGCAGCCATCATGATCGGGTAGTTCCACGGCGCAATCGACGCGACGACGCCAATCGGATCGCGACGCACCATGCTGGTGTAGCCCGGCACGTATTCGCCGCTGAGCTGGCCGGTCTGGCAGCGTACGGCGCCGGCGAAGAAGCGGAACACATCGACGGTCGCGGTCAAATCATCCTGCCGCGCCAGATGCAGCGGCTTGCCGCAGTTCAGTGCTTCGAGGCGGGCGAGGTGGTCAGCGTGCTTTTCGACGGCGTTGGCGATTTCCAGCAGCAGATTCGAACGTTGTTGCGGGGTGGTGCGCGACCACTCGGCAAAAGCGCGGTGGGCGGCGAGGATGGCGGCTTCGACTTGCTCGGTGCTGGCTTCGGCGATCTGGGTCAGGACTTCGCCGGTGGCCGGGTTGAGGATCGGTTCGACAAAACCCTGGCCGGTGACCAGTTCGCCGTCGATCAGCAACGCGGTATGCATGTGGGTCTGCGCGCCAGCCATTTTGAGGGTTCTCTTTTCTTGCGTTTCTTTTTGTTTGAAAGGCATGTTGCTCCCTGTTCCGGGAGCCGACCGTCTTATCGATGCAGCAAGACTAGTGCGCGGCTCCGGGGTCGACAAATTCTAAATACTGAAGGTGGCATTCGATTAAATAGATGGCTTGCGTCCGCCGTGGGGCTGCTCGCGGGCCACGGTCAGGAACGGATCGACCAGCGCGGGGCGGGCGGTGCCGCGACGCCAGGCCAAGCCGACGTCGAGGGTCTGATTGAGGTCGGCAATCGGCCGCGCTTCGATGATGTCGCCTTCCAGCGACCAGGGGCGGTAGGTCATGTCCGGCTGGATCGAAACGCCGAGACCCGCCGCCACCAGACTTCGCACTGCTTCGGTGGACGCGGTTCTGAGGGTGATCTTCGGTTGCAGCCCGGCGCCGCGCCACAGGCGTTGGGCATTGCGATCCATCTCGTCGACGTACAGCTGAATCAACGGCTCCCGGGCAACATCGGCGAGGTTGATGCTGTCGTGTTCCAGCAGCGGATGCTGGGCCGGCAGCCACAAACGGTGCGGCGAGTGGGTCAGCACTTCGGTCTGCAAGGCATGGCGGTCTTCGAGGTTGGAGAGAATCAGCACACCGACGTCGATCTCGCCGCTGACCAGCAGATGCTCGATGTACGGCCGTTCGTCCTCCATCACCCGTATCTCGACATTGGGATAGGCGCGCTGGAAACGAGTGAGCAAATCCGCCAGGTAATAACCGGCCACCAGGCTGGTCACGCCGACAATCAACTGCCCCGCGACCTGATCGGTGCTTTGTTGCAGGCTGCGTTTGGCGTTGTCCACGGTGGCCAGAATCAGGTGCGCCTGGCGCAGGAACTGGTGGCCCTGATGGGTAAGGGTCATGCCCTTGGCGTGGCGGTTGAACAGACTGACCCCGATTTCTTCCTCCAGTTGCTGGATGGCCAGGGTCAGGGTCGATTGGGAAATGAACGCGGTTTGCGCGGCGGCGGAGATCGAGCCGGTCTCGGCCACGGCGATGAAATGGCGGATCTGACGCAAGGTCATCATGGACGTTTTACCCGGTGGGCGGTTTTTATAGATTGCCCCGAGTGTATATCTATTTTCGCGAATGGCTGCTCCGGGCCAGGCAACATCTGGAAGCACACTCGCACCCGAGTGACGGGCACTTTCGAACTAGGCTGAGGGCCTTATTGATCCGGATAAAACCAGTTTGGAGACGGAACATGAACACCCGTGGATTGCTCGATCAACTCCTCAAGTCCGGCCAGGATCTGCTGCAGAACAAGGCGGGCGGGGCGCAGAACAAACCGGCTGCCGGTGGCTTGGGCGGCTTGCTGGGCGGATCTTCCGGTAATGGCGCACTCGGCGGTTTGCTCTCAGGCGCAGGCGGCGGTGCCCTGGCGGCCGGCGCCATGGGCCTGCTGCTGGGCAGCAAAAAGGCCCGCAAGGTTGGCGGTAAAGTCGCCCTCTACGGCGGCCTCGCTGCACTGGGCGTAATCGCCTACAAAGCCTACGGCAACTGGAACGCCCAGAAAGGCACCGCTCCACAAAACGAACCGCAAACCGTCGATCGCCTGCCACCGGCGCAAGTCGAACAACACAGCCAGGCCATCCTCAAAGCCCTGGTCGCCGCCGCCAAGGCCGACGGCCACATCGACGACCGCGAACGCCAACTGATCGAAGGCGAATTCACCAGACTCGACAACGATCAGGATCTCAAGCACTGGCTCCACGCCGAACTCAACAAACCCCTCGACCCCACCGACGTCGCCCGTGCAGCGAGCACACCGGAGATGGCCGCCGAGATGTACGTGGCGAGCGTGATGCTGGTGGACGAGGAGAACTTCATGGAGAAGAGCTATCTGGATGAACTGGCGCGGCAGTTGAAGCTGGAGCCGGGGTTGAAGGTGGAGCTTGAGAAGCAGGTTCGCGTAGCTACCCAGTAAAACCGGTGTCAGCGATATCAGAACCCGCAATCCCGCACAGGATGGCGGGTTCTTTCGTTGCAGCAGCTGAAATGACCAATCCATCGCCCCTTTTTGCCATTGCGTCACTGGCACGCCACCCTCCGATTCCTTGAAAGTCCCTGTCCAGAGCCCACCCCGTTGACTACCGGAAGGCCTGAGCGCGGCAAACCGTCTTATAAATGAACCACCGCCCTCAGCTATACTCCCCCGCAATTTCGATCTGGCCCTGAGGACTGACTGTGAAGAACTGGACGTTGCGCCAACGCATTTTGGCGAGCTTTGCGGTGATTATCGCCATCATGCTGTTGATGGTGGTCGTCTCGTATTCACGGTTGTTGAAGATCGAAGCCAGTGAAAACAGCGTCCGTGACGACGCGATTCCCGGCGTCTATTACAGCTCGATGATTCGTGGCGCGTGGGTCGACAGTTATCTGCAGACCCAGGAACTGTTGGGGCTCAAGGAAGGGCAGGGCATCAGCAGTGAAGATGCGGCCGATTACAAGGCTTTCGAATCCCGACTTCAGGAGCAGATGGCCAATTACCGCAACACGGTCGTTACGGACGAGGACAAGCTCGAATTCGCAGCGTTCGAGAAGTATCACGACTCCTACATGAAGATTCAGGACGCCGTGCTTGATCTGCACAAACGCAATCTTGAAGCCGAAGCCGTCAAACTGTTCAACGAGCAACTGACACCGACCTGGTACTCGGGCCGAATGAAACTCAACGACATCATCGGCGAGAACAAGCGAGTCGCCGACCAGGCCATGGCCAACATCGACGAGGCTGTGGCAGCGGCCAAAGTCAGCATGTTCGTCTCGCTGCTGGTGGCTGTGCTGGCTGCCGGCCTCTGCGGTCTGTTGCTGATGCGCGCAATCATGGCGCCGATGAACCGCATCGTGCAGATCCTCGACATCATGCGCACCGGCGACCTGAGCAGCCGCTTGAATCTCGAGCGCAAGGACGAGTTCGGCGCAGTGGAAACCGGCTTCAACGACATGATGACCGAGCTCACTTCGCTGGTGTCCCAGGCCCAGCGCTCGTCGGTGCAGGTCACCACGTCGGTGACCGAAATTGCCGCCACCTCCAAACAACAGCAGGCCACCGCCACCGAAACCGCCGCGACCACCACTGAAATCGGCGCAACGTCGCGCGAGATCGCGGCGACTTCCCGCGACCTGGTGCGCACCATGACCGAAGTCTCCACCGCCGCCGATCAGGCCTCGGTGCTGGCCGGCTCCGGGCAGCAAGGCCTGGCACGCATGGAAGACACCATGCACTCGGTGATGGGCGCGGCGGATCTGGTGAACGCCAAACTGGCGATCCTCAACGAGAAGGCCGGCAACATCAATCAGGTGGTGGTGACCATCGTCAAGGTCGCCGACCAGACCAACCTGCTGTCCCTGAACGCTGCGATCGAAGCGGAGAAGGCCGGCGAATACGGTCGCGGTTTTGCCGTGGTCGCCACCGAAGTGCGGCGTCTGGCGGACCAGACCGCTGTCGCGACTTACGACATCGAACAGATGGTCCGCGAGATCCAGTCGGCGGTGTCCGCCGGGGTGATGGGCATGGACAAGTTCTCCGAGGAAGTGCGTCGCGGCATGGCCGAAGTGCAGCAGGTCGGCGAGCAACTGTCGCAGATCATCCATCAGGTGCAGGCGCTGGCGCCGCGGGTGTTGATGGTCAACGAAGGCATGCAGGCCCAAGCCACCGGCGCCGAACAGATCAACCATGCGCTGGTGCAACTGGGTGATGCCAGCAGCCAGACGGTCGAGTCGTTGCGTCAGGCCAGTTTCGCCATCGACGAACTGAGCCAGGTGGCCGTGGGCCTGCGCAGCGGCGTTTCGCGATTCAAAGTCTGATGAGCGAAATCACCGCCAAACGCAGCGCTGCACCGGTGGCGAAGCAGGCGCTGTTCCTGCTGTTTCGCATCGGCAGCGAACGCTACGCCTTGCGCGCCACGGAAGTAGCCGAAGTGCTGCCGCGCCTGCCGTTGAAGCCGATTGCCCGGGCCCCGCACTGGGTGGCAGGGGTGTTCGCCTATCGCGGCACGGTGGTGCCGGTGATCGACCTCAGTGCCCTGACGTTCGGCCATCCTGCGCAAGCGCGCACCAGCACACGGCTGGTGCTGGTGCATTACCGCGCGGATGAATCGCAGCCGTCGCACTGGCTGGGCCTGATCCTCGAACAGGCCACCGACACCTTGCGTTGCAACCCGGATGATTTTCAGCCGTACGGCCTCGACAATCGTCAGGCGCCGTACCTGGGCCCGGTGCGTGAAGACGCGCAAGGGCTGGTGCAGTGGGTGCGGGTCAACGACTTGCTGGACGAGTCGGTGCGCACGCTGCTGTTCCCGTCGCCGCCGCTGGATCCGGCGCAGCTTGAGGAGCAGCCATGAGCAGCGATCAGCGCTTCTTCGATTTCCTCAAGGAACGCATCGGCCTTGACGTCGCCTCGGTCGGCCCGGCGATCATCGAGCGGGCTGTACGCCAGCGCATCACCCTGTCGCAAACGGTGAATGCCAATGAGTACTGGCAGACCTTGCTAGGCTCTCGGGATGAACAGCAGGCGTTGATCGAAGCGGTAATCGTCCCCGAAACCTGGTTTTTCCGTTACCCGGAATCCTTCGCCACACTGGGCAAACTGGCGCGCAAACGCCTGGGTGAGCTGAACAACATGCGCGCGCTGCGCATCCTCAGCCTGCCGTGTTCCACCGGTGAAGAACCCTATTCGATTGCCATGGCTTTGCTCGATGCCGGCCTCAAGCCCCATCAGTTCAAGGTCGATGGCATGGACGTCAGCCCCTTGTCGGTGGACAAGGCGCGGCGGGCGCTGTACGGCAAGAACTCGTTTCGCGGTCAGGAACTGGACTTTCGCGAGCGGCATTTTTTTGCCGAGAACGAGGGCTATCGGGTGAATGAAATCGTCCGCGAGCAGGTACGCCTGCATGTCGGCAACGTGCTCGATCCGTCATTGCTGGTCAACGAGCCGCCGTTCGATTTCGTGTTCTGCCGCAACCTGCTGATCTATTTCGATCAGCCGACCCAGCAGCAGGTATTCGCGGTGCTCAAACGCCTGACCCATGTTGATGGCGTGCTGTTTATCGGCCCGGCCGAGGGCAGTCTGCTCGGGCGGTTGGGCATGCGATCGATCGGGATCCCGCAGTCGTTTGCCTTCAGCCGTCACAGCGATCCACAACCCGAACCGTTGTCGATGCCGACCGCGATTCCCGTGCCGTTGCCTGTGCGCCAACCGGTACGCAGCACGCCACCGCCGCCGGTGCGTAACCGCCCGTTTGCGGGCGTGACGCCTTTGCCCGCGACGGCTAAAAGCAACAATCCCGATGCCGCAACGCTGCTGGCCAACATCGCCGCCCTGGCCAACGAAGGCAAAAGCGCCGACGCCCGTGCCGCATGCGAACAGTATTTGCGCAGCCACGAGCCGGTGGCCCAGGTGTTTTACTGGCTCGGCCTGCTGAGCGATGTCGCCGGCAGCGCCCTCGAAGCCCAGGGTTTTTACCGCAAGGCGCTGTACCTCGAACCGCAACACCCTGAAGCCCTGATGCACCTGGCTGCGCTGTTGCAGGCCCAGGGCGACGCGGCCGGCGCCAGACGATTGCAGGAGCGTGCCGCCCGCAGCGACCGCACCGCCGACAGTGAGCGTAAACGATGATCCCGTCCGACACCTTGAATGTCACCCACGAAGACGCCCGGGCCATCGACGATTGCTGGAACCGCATCGGCATTCACGGCGACAAGTCCTGTCCGCTGCTGGAGGAGCACATCCATTGCCGCAATTGCTCGGTGTATTCCGCCGCCGCCACGCGCCTGCTCGACCGCTATGCGTTGCAGCAGGACGAGCGCGATCCGGTGGCGACCCAGGTTGAAACCGAGCTGAAGACCCGTTCGCTGCTGATGTTCCGCCTTGGCGAAGAATGGCTCGGCCTGGCCACCCGCAGTCTGGTGGAGGTCGCGCCGTTGCAGGCGATTCACTCGCTGCCGCACCAGCGCTCCCGGGCCTTGCTCGGCGTGGCGAACGTGCGCGGTGCGTTGGTGGCGTGCCTGTCGCTGGTCGAACTGCTCGACCTCGACAGCAACGCGGCCCCGGCGACCGGCGCGCGGATCATGCCGCGCATGCTGATCATCGCGGCCCAGGGCGGGCCGGTGGTGGTGCCGGTGGACGAAGTCGACGGGATTCACGCCATCGACGAGCGCATCCTCGACGCCGCGTCGCGGTCCGGCGCACAGGCCAGCGCCAAATACACCCGAGGCGTGCTGCCTTTCAAAGGTCGCAGTCTGCGTTGGCTGGATGAAGAACAGCTGTTGTCCGCCGTCTCCCGGAGCCTCACATGACCCCCGAGCAAATGCGCGACGCCTCCCTGCTCGAGCTGTTCAGCCTCGAAGCCGAAGCCCAGACCCAGGTGCTCAGCGCCGGGCTACTGGCGCTTGAGCGCAACCCGACTCAGGCCGATCAGCTCGAATCGTGCATGCGCGCGGCGCACTCGTTGAAAGGCGCGGCGCGGATCGTCGGCATCGACAGCGGCGTCAGCGTCGCCCACGTGATGGAAGATTGTCTGGTCAGCGCCCAGGAGGGACGGTTGTTCCTGCGCCCGGAACATATCGACGCGCTGTTGCAGGGCACCGATTTGTTGATGCGCATTGCTACACCGGCCAACGGCCCGCAACCGGCGGACATCGAGGCTTACGTGGCATTGATGGGCGGGTTGCTCGATCCGACGGCGCCGGCAGTGGTCCCTGCGGTTCCAAGTGCGCCACCGATGGCCGAGTTGCAGATTCAGCCACCGCCGGTGGCTGAGCCCGCGCCCGTTGAAATCCCCGCCGAGGTGGCCGAGCCGGAGCCTGCGCCCGCGCCGCGCAAGAGCAAACGCACCCCTGAGGGCGGCGAGCGGGTGCTGCGGGTTACCGCCGAGCGCTTGAACAGCCTGCTCGATCTGTCGAGCAAATCCCTGGTGGAAACCCAGCGCCTCAAACCGCACCTGGCCACCATGCAGCGCCTCAAGCGCATGCAGAACAACGGCCTGCGGGCGCTGGAAAGTCTCAACGTTCATCTCAAGGAACATGCCCTGAGCCTTGAAGCTCAAGAGGCACTGGAAGACGCGCGCCGTTTGCTCGCCGAATCCCAGCAGTTGCTGGCAGAGAAAAACGCCGAGCTCGACGAGTTTGCCTGGCAAGCCAGTCAGCGCGCACAAGTGCTGTACGACACCGCCCTGGCCTGCCGCATGCGCCCATTCGCCGATGTGTTGTCGGGGCAGGTGCGGATGGTCCGCGACCTCGGTCGCAGCCTCGGTAAACAGGTGCGGTTGGAAATCGAGGGTGAGAAGACTCAGGTCGATCGCGATGTACTGGAAAAACTCGAAGCACCGCTGACGCACCTGCTGCGCAATGCAGTCGATCACGGCATTGAAACTCCGCAGGAGCGCCTGCTCAAAGGCAAGTCCGAGGAAGGGCTGATTCGTCTGCGCGCCTCGCATCAGGCCGGTCTGCTGGTGCTGGAATTGAGCGACGACGGCAACGGCGTGGATCTGGAAAAAGTCCGCCGCAGCATCGTCGAACGCCAGTTGTCTCCAGCGGAAACCGCCGCTCAGTTGAGTGAAGAAGAACTGCTGACCTTCCTGTTTCTGCCGGGCTTCAGCCTGCGAGACAAGGTCACCGAAGTGTCCGGTCGCGGCGTCGGCCTCGATGCCGTTCAGCACATGGTCCGCCAGTTGCGCGGCGCGGTGGTGCTGGAGCAGACGGCGGGCGAGGGCAGTCGCTTCCATCTGGAAGTGCCGCTGACCCTGTCGGTGGTGCGCAGCCTGGTGGTGGAAGTCGGCGACGAGGCCTACGCCTTCCCGCTGGCGCACATCGAACGCATGTGCGATCTGGCGCCGGACGACATTGTGCAGGTCGAAGGCCGCCAGCATTTCTGGCACGAAGGTCGACATGTCGGGCTGGTTGCGGCCAGTCAGTTATTGCAGCGTCCGGCCAGCCAGAACAGCGGCGACACCTTGAAAGTCGTGGTGATCCGCGAGCGCGATGCGATCTACGGCGTGGCGGTCGAACGCTTCATCGGCGAGCGCACGCTGGTGGTGCTGCCGCTGGACGAGCGGCTGGGCAAGGTGCAGGACATTTCCGCCGGGGCCTTGCTCGACGATGGCTCGGTGGTGCTGATTGTCGACGTCGAAGACATGCTGCGTTCGGTGGACAAACTGCTCAACACCGGGCGTCTGGAGCGCATCGCACGCCACGGCAATCAGGCCGCAGAAGCCGCGCGCAAGCGGATTCTGGTGGTCGATGACTCGCTGACCGTGCGCGAACTGCAACGCAAGCTGCTGCTCAATCGCGGCTACGAAGTGGCCGTTGCGGTGGACGGCATGGACGGCTGGAACGCCCTGCGCTCAGAGGATTTCGATCTGCTGATCACCGACATCGACATGCCGCGCATGGACGGCATCGAACTGGTCTCGCTGCTGCGCCGGGACAACCGTCTGCAATCGCTGCCGGTGATGGTTGTTTCCTACAAGGATCGCGAGGAAGACCGCCGCCGTGGACTGGACGCCGGCGCCGACTATTATCTGGCCAAGGCCAGTTTTCATGACGACGCCTTGCTCGACGCGGTGGTTGAGCTCATCGGAGGAGCGCGGGCATGAAGATCGCAATTGTCAACGACATGCCTTTGGCGGTGGAGGCCCTGCGCCGCGCACTGGCCTTCGAACCGGCGCATCAGGTGGTGTGGGTCGCCGGCAACGGCGCCGAAGCGGTGCGCCTGTGCGCGCAAAATACTCCCGACCTGATCCTGATGGACCTGATCATGCCGGTGATGGATGGCGTCGAGGCCACCCGCCGGATCATGGCCGAGAGCCCTTGCGCGATCGTTATCGTCACCGTGGACCGCCAGCAGAACGTGCACCGGGTGTTTGAAGCCATGGGCCACGGCGCGCTGGACGTGGTCGACACCCCGGCCATCGGCGGCGGCAATCCTCAGGAAGCGGCGGCGCCGCTGCTGCGCAAGATCCTCAACATCGGCTGGCTGATCGGCGAGAAAACCGCCCGCGCGCGTCCCGCACCTGCGACCCCACGCAGTACCGCCTCGCGCCAGCGACTGGTGGCGATCGGCTCCTCGGCCGGTGGCCCGGCGGCACTGGAAGTCCTGCTCAAAGGCCTGCCGCGCCAATTTTCGGCGGCCATCGTGCTGGTGCAGCATGTCGATCAGGTGTTCGCCGCCGGCATGGCCGAATGGCTGGCCAGCGCCAGCGGCCTGGACGTGCGTCTGGCCCGCGAAGGCGAACCGCCGCAGGCCGGCGCAGTGCTGCTGGCCGGCACCAACCACCATATTCGTTTGCTCAAGAACGGCACGCTGGCCTACACCGCCGAGCCGGTCAACGAGATCTATCGCCCCTCGATCGACGTGTTTTTCGAAAGCGTCGCCAACTACTGGAACGGTGACGCAGTAGGGGTTTTATTGACAGGGATGGGACGCGACGGGGCTCAAGGGCTTAAGCTCATGCGCCAACAGGGTTATCTGACCATCGCGCAGGATCAGCAAAGTAGTGCGGTGTACGGCATGCCCAAGGCTGCCGCAGCCATCGACGCGGCCGTAGAAATCCGTCCACTGGAAAAGATAGCGCCACGATTGCTGGAGATTTTCCCCAAATGAACATGTTCGTCCGCAATCCTGGCCCCCGCAGCACTCAGGTGACCGCCCATGAATGACTTACAGATCGATGACATCAAAACCGACGAGAACGCCGCCATGGTGTTGTTGGTGGACGATCAGGCGATGATCGGCGAAGCCGTGCGCCGTGGGCTGTCGAACGAAGAGAACATCGACTTCCACTTCTGCTCCGACCCGCATCTTGCTGTGGCCCACGCGGTGCGAATCAAGCCGACCGTGATCCTCCAGGATCTGGTGATGCCCGGCCTCGACGGCCTGAGTCTGGTGCGCGAATACCGCAATCACCCGGCGACCAAGGACATTCCGATCATCGTCCTGTCGACCAAGGAAGACCCGCTGATCAAAAGTGCGGCGTTCTCCGCCGGGGCCAACGATTACCTGGTGAAACTGCCGGACAACATCGAGCTGGTGGCGCGTATCCGCTATCACTCGCGCTCCTACATGACATTGCTGCAACGGGACGCGGCCTACCGCGCATTGCGGGTCAGTCAGCAGCAATTGCTCGACACCAACCTGGTGTTGCAGCGCCTGATGAACTCCGACGGCCTGACCGGGCTGTCCAACCGTCGGCACTTCGACGAATACCTGGAACTGGAATGGCGCCGCTCGCTGCGTGACCAGAGCCAGCTGTCGCTGCTGATGATCGACGTCGATTACTTCAAGTCCTACAACGACACCTTCGGCCATGTCGAGGGCGACGAAGCGCTGCGCAAGGTCGCCACGGCGATTCGCGAGGCCAGTGCCCGGCCGTCCGATCTGCCGGCGCGTTATGGCGGCGAAGAATTTGCGCTGGTGCTGCCCAACACCTCGCCGGGCGGGGCGCGACTGGTGGCGGAGAAGCTGCGCCAGACGGTTGCGGCGCTGAAAATTCCGCACAATGCCCCGGCCGAAGGCTCGAGCCTGACCATCAGCATCGGTCTGGCGACCATGGTGCCGGAGTCGGGCAGCGACTGCCGGTTGCTGATCTCGGCGGCGGATCGCGGCCTGTACCTGGCCAAGAACAACGGGCGCAATCAGGTGGGGATCGAATGAACCATTGAGTTCATTCGCCTCAAGAGCCGCCAGACGGGCTGCCGTGACAGCGTGATTACGTTATACTCGCCGGCTTTCAAAAGTTCGCCAACGAGTGCTGCCCGTCATGGAAATCAACCCGATCCTGAACACCATCAAGGACCTGTCCGAGCGCTCCGAATCTATTCGGGGGTATCTTTGACTACGATCAAAAGCATGAGCGTCTGATCGAAGTCAATCGCGAGCTTGAAGATCCTGCAGTCTGGAACAAACCTGAATACGCCCAGGAACTGGGCCGCGAGCGCTCGACGCTGGCGCAGATCGTCGACACCCTGGACGAGCTGGCCACCGGCCTGGCCGATTCCCGCGAGCTGCTCGACATGGCCGTTGAAGAGAACGACGAAGGCGCCGTGAATGACGTCGTCGAAGTCCTCCAGGGTCTCGAAGAGTCCCTGGCCAAACTGGAATTCCGTCGCATGTTCAGCGGCGAGATGGACCCGAACAACGCCTACCTGGACATCCAGGCCGGTTCCGGCGGCACCGAAGCCCAGGACTGGGCCAACATCCTGCTGCGCATGTACCTGCGCTGGGCCGACAAACGCGGTTTCGACGCGACCATCATGGAGCTGTCGGCCGGTGAAGTCGCCGGGATCAAAGGCGCCACCGTGCACATCAAGGGCGAATACGCCTTCGGCTGGCTGCGAACCGAGATCGGCGTGCACCGTCTGGTGCGCAAGAGCCCGTTCGACTCCGGCAACCGTCGCCACACCTCGTTTTCCGCGGTTTTCGTCTCGCCAGAGATCGACGACAAGGTGGAAATCGAAATCAACCCGGCAGACCTGCGGATCGACACCTATCGTTCCTCCGGTGCCGGTGGTCAGCACGTAAACACCACCGACTCGGCCGTACGTATCACCCACGTACCGACCAACACCGTGGTGAGCTGCCAGAACGAACGTTCCCAGCACGCCAACAAGGACACCGCCATGAAAATGCTGCGGGCCAAGTTGTACGAGCAGGAAATGCAGAAGCGCACCGCCGCGTCCCAGGCGCTGGAAGACACCAAGTCGGACATCGGCTGGGGTCACCAGATCCGTTCGTACGTGCTCGATGCCTCGCGGATCAAGGATCTGCGTACCAACATCGAACGCAGCGACTGCGACAAGGTGCTCGACGGCGACATCGACGAATACCTGGAAGCCAGCCTGAAATCGGGCCTGTAAGCTTTCACCCGACCTCAAGTCCCCCGTCACCGGCGGGGGCAACGAACCTGTGATGGAATATTTAAAGACATGAGCGACCAACAACTCGACCAGGCCCTGCAACAGGAAGAAAACTCCCTGATCGCCCTGCGCAAGGAAAAGCTTGCTGCCGAGCGCGCCAAGGGCAATGCCTTCCCGAACGACTTCCGCCGCGACAACTACTGCGATGCGTTGCAAAAGCAGTACGCGGACAAGACCAAGGAAGAGCTGGCAGAGGCTGCGATCCCGGTCAAGGTTGCAGGTCGCATCATGCTCAACCGTGGCTCGTTCATGGTGATCCAGGACATGACCGGTCGCATCCAGGTCTACGTCAACCGCAAAACCTTGTCTGAAGAAACCCTGGCCGCGGTGAAAACCTGGGACATGGGCGACATCATCGCCGCCGAAGGCACCCTGGCCCGTTCCGGCAAGGGCGACCTGTACGTCGAGATGACCAGCGTGCGCCTGCTGACCAAATCCCTGCGCCCGCTGCCGGACAAGCACCACGGCCTGACCGACACCGAACAGCGCTACCGTCAGCGCTACGTTGACCTGATCGTCAACGAAGACGTGCGTCAGACCTTCCGCGTCCGTTCGCAAGTGATCGCGCACATCCGCAGCTTCCTGATGAAGCGCGACTTCCTCGAAGTCGAAACGCCGATGCTGCAGACCATTCCTGGCGGCGCCGCGGCCAAGCCGTTCGAAACCCACCACAACGCGCTGGACATGGAAATGTTCCTGCGTATCGCGCCAGAGCTGTACCTCAAGCGTCTAGTGGTTGGCGGTTTCGAGAAAGTGTTCGAGATCAACCGCAACTTCCGTAACGAAGGCGTTTCGACTCGTCACAACCCTGAATTCACCATGTTGGAGTTCTACCAGGCTTACGCCGACTACGAAGACAACATGGACCTGACCGAAGAACTGTTCCGCGAGCTGGCGCAGCTGGTTCTGGGCAGCACCGATGTGCCATACGGCGACAAGGTGTTCCACTTCGGCGAGCCGTTCGTACGCCTGTCGGTGTTCGACTCGATCCTCAAGTACAACCCCGAGCTGACCGCCGATGACCTGAACGACATCGACAAGGCTCGCGCCATCGCCAAGAAGGCCGGCGCCAAGGTGCTGGGCTTCGAAGGTCTGGGCAAGCTGCAGGTGATGATTTTCGAAGAGCTGGTCGAGCACAAGCTGGAGCAGCCGCACTTCATCACCCAGTACCCGTTCGAAGTGTCGCCGCTGGCCCGTCGCAACGACGACAACCCGAACGTCACCGACCGCTTCGAGCTGTTCATCGGTGGCCGTGAAATCGCCAACGCCTACTCCGAGCTCAACGACGCGGAAGACCAGGCCGAGCGTTTCATGGCGCAGGTGGCCGACAAGGACGCCGGCGACGACGAAGCCATGCACTACGACGCCGACTTCGTTCGCGCGCTGGAGTACGGCATGCCGCCAACGGCCGGTGAAGGTATCGGCATCGACCGTCTGGTGATGCTGCTGACCAACTCCCCGTCGATCCGCGACGTGATCCTGTTCCCGCACATGCGGCCGCAAGCGTAATTGTTTCAATAAAAAAGCCGCCTGAAATGGGCGGCTTTTTATTGCCTGTCTGGTACAAACGTATCAAATGGTTAATTTTGAAGAAAACAACAGAGGTATGCCTGTCGTGATCGGTGCAATGGCTCAAGAGGGTGCAGCGGGAATCGCCACTGCGGTCGCTGAAAGTGTTCAGTACCAGGGCCGCAAGGCCAGCCGGCAGGGCAGTGAACAGCGTCGACAGGACATTCTCGATGCGGCGATGCGCATTGTCGTACGCGACGGCGTACGCGCTGTGCGTCACCGGGCGGTGGCGGCCGAGGCCGGAGTGCCGCTGTCGGCCACCACGTATTACTTCAAGGACATCGATGACCTGCTCACCGATACCTTCGCCCAATACGTCGAACGCAGCGCGGCCTACATGGCCAAGCTGTGGATCAACAACGAAGGCCTGCTGCGCGAAATGGTGGTCAGCGGTGACGGCAGCCCGGAGTCGCGCTCGCAACTGGCTGACGATATCGCCCGGTTGATGGCCGACTACGTGCATCGGCAACTGGTCAACCGTCGCGAGCATTTGATGGCGGAACAGGCGTTCCGCCAGGAAGCATTGCTGAACCCGCGTCTGGCGGAGCTTGTGCGTTCCCATCAGCAGATTCTGCTGCAGGGCACCTGCCAGTTGTTCCAGGTATTGGGCTCGCGCGAGCCGCAGCAGGATGCCAAGGTGTTGACGGCGATTATCGGACGGATGGAATATCAGGGCCTGCTCAACGACGCCGAGCCTTTGGCCGAAGAGGACATGCTCGGCATTCTGACGCGCTATATGCACCTGGTACTCGCGTCGGTGTAACGCAATCCCCTGTGGGAGCAAGCTTGCTCCCACAGGTTCGCTGGTGAGTTCGGGTCTAGGGAGTGTCGAATGAAAGCCTGGCGTGGCGTGCTGATCGCCTTGTCGTTCCTGTTGCTCAGTGGATGTCTGGTGACCTTCAAGGATCCGCTGCCCGCCAGTGAACCGGCGCCCAAGGGCCTGCTCGGCCAATGGTCGAGCACCAATGCCTGGGGCGAGCCGATGAATCTGGAGCTGACGCGCCTGGGCAACGATCGCTATCAGGCGGTTGCGTACTTCAAGGCCAGACCCCGCGAGCGTGAAGCCTATCCGTTCACGGTGTCGCGCCATGGCAACCGCTGGTACCTGTCGGCGAAGGTGCCGGCGCAATACGGCGGGCACTTCACCATTGCCGGTTTCGAGATCACCGACAAGCGCGAGCTGGTGATCTACAACCTCGACCTTGAGCAGATCAACCAGGCCATCGACCAGAAAACCCTCGACGGCCAAGGCTTCCAGACCGATGACGGCGAGGGCGTGCAGGTCGACAGTCCGCTTGAAAAGGTCTTTGCTTACCTCGACGACCCGGCCAATTCCGACGTTTTCGTCGAAGCGGCGCGCTATCAGCATCAGGCCAAAGCCAAATAATCCAGTACGTCACGTTTTCTACAGGAGTTTCGGGTGGACGATTACCAGCAGACGATACGCACGTTGTCCGATCGCATTGTGCTGGCGCAGACGCCGATCCGCGTGCTCGACGCGGTCAAGTGGGACGAGAACATTCGCAAGGGTTTCCTCAAGGCCAAGGGCAAGGAATTGCCGGCGGTGGATCGCGACTACTACCTCAACCGGCCGCTGTCCTTCGACTCAAGCAGGGTCAAGCTGGAATTCCAGAACATCGAGCGCGACATCACCCGTCAGCTCGGTCAGTTCAACCCGGTCGGCCAGATCATGCGCCGCATGTGCAAGGAATACCGGATGGTGGTGCGCATGCTCGAAGCGCGCGGCACCGAGGACTTCGGCCTGATTTCCCAGGAACTGTACGGCGCCGCGTCGGATGCGTTCCACGCCGGTGACCCCACGCTGGCCGACCTCGGCCTGATGATGTCCGACTACCTGAACAACATCGATGGTCGTGGCGACCTGAAGGACGAACCGAAGGTCCTCACCGCCAAGGACGCCGTGCACCTGCTGCAAACCCGGCTGAACAAGGTGTTCGGTGAGGCCGAGGAAACCATCCGCGTGTTCGAGTCCGACGGTATCGTCGCCGATGCGGCGGCGGGCGCCGACTACATCAAGATCCGCACCGACGCGATGTTCAACGACCGCGACGTGCGCGCGCTGGAAGTCCACGAAGGCCTGGTGCACGTCGGCACCACGCTCAACGGTTTGAACCAGCCGATCTGCACCTTCCTGTCCAAAGGCCCGCCCTCGTCGACAGTGACTCAGGAAGGCCTGGCGATCCTGATGGAAATCATCACCTTCGCCTCCTACCCGAGCCGCCTGCGCAAACTGACCAACCGCACCCGCGCCATCCACATGGTCGAGGAGGGCGCGGACTTCCTGCAGATTTTCGAGTTTTTCCGCGAGCAGGGCTTCGAAATGGCGGAAAGCTATGGCAACGCCAGTCGGGTTTTCCGAGGATCGACGCCGACCGGTCTGCCATTCACCAAAGACTTGTCCTACCTCAAGGGCTTCATCATGGTTTACAACTACATTCAGTTGGCCGTGCGCAAGGGCAAGCTCGAGCAGATCCCGCTGTTGTTCTGCGGCAAGACCACGCTGGAGGACATGCGAACCCTGCGTCAGCTGGTGGACGAAGGCCTGGTGGTGCCGCCCAAGTACCTGCCGGACCAGTTCCGCGACATGAACGCGTTGTCGGCGTGGATGTGCTTCTCCAACTTCCTCAATCACTTGAGCCTGGACCGGATCGAGGCGGACTACTCGAATATCCTCTGAACTCGATGATGTTCTTTGTGGGAGCGAGCTTGCTCGCGAAGGCGGTGTGTCAGGTAACGCGTGAGTTGAATGTTAGATAGCATTCGCGAGCAAGCTCGCTCCCACATTGGAATGCATTCCCACCCTGTTTTTGCGAGGTTTCACCGGATGAGAATCCTCGGCATCCTTTGCCTGCTTTTGACCCTCGGCGGTTGCAGCTCCTTGCTGTTCTATCCAGAGCCGGGCCAGATCTTCACGCCGGAAAAGGCCAAACTCGAATACCGCACCGTCACTCTGACCACCGCCGACGGCCTCAAGCTGAATGCCTGGTGGCTGCCGGCCAAACCCGGTGTCGAGATCAAGGGCACGGTCCTGCACCTGCACGGCAACGGCGGCAACCTGCCGATGCACTTGGGCGGGAGTTGGTGGCTGCCGAAAAACGGCTATCAAGTGTTGCTGGTGGACTATCGCGGTTACGGCCTGTCCGAAGGCGAGCCGAGCCTGCCGGCGATCTATCAGGACATCGATGCCGCCTTCGCCTGGCTGGACAAGGCGCCGGAAGTCAAAGGCAAACCGCTGGTGCTGCTGGGCCAAAGCCTCGGCGGGGCGATGGCCGTGCATTGGCTGGTGCAACATCCGGAAAGACAAAATCAGCTCAAGGCCTTGGTGCTCGACGGTGTGCCCGCCAGTTACCGCAGCGTCGGCCAGTACGCCCTCAGCACGTCGTGGCTGACCTGGCCATTTCAGGTGCCGCTGTCGTGGCTGGTGCCGGATGGCGACAGCGCGATCAACGCCATGCCGCAGCTCAACGGCGTGCCGAAACTGATCTTCCACAGCCTCGACGACCCGCTGGTGCCCCTTTCCAACGGCATCCGTCTGTATCAAGCTGCGCCGCCACCGCGCGTGCTGCAGCTGACCCGGGGCGGGCATGTGCAGACCTTCGGCGACCCGGTGTGGCGCCAGGTGATGTTGCGCTACCTCGACGACCCCGAGCATTTCAACGGCTTGCGCCGCCTCGGCGAGATCCCGAATTATCCGACACCTCCGAATTCTGAAGACGAACCACCAGAGAGTCCGCAATGACTGAAGAACGCAACGCCATCCCGCTGATCATCACCGGTATCTGCAGCATCCTCGGCACCGTCGGTGCCCTGTGGTGGTATGGCTACCTGCACTTCGCCAAACCCGAGGATGCGTTGCTGCTCAACGAATTCACCATGCTCAAGACCATTCCCGGCGAAGACTACAAAGTCTCCCTGGAGCCAGCGGCGCAAGTGGCGCAGTGCATTGATGGGGTGTTGGTGTTGTTTGATACCGAGCAAAAGGGGCTGACTGGCGTGCTGGTCAACGACCGCAAGAAAGCCGTGCGGTGCATGGGGCAGGAGACGCCGCAGAAGCTGGCGCAGTAAAACAGGGTCTGTACGGGCGCCTTCCCTTTTTCAGATGAAAAATCAGGAGGCGCCCGTGTTTTTACAATGCTGCTTACAAAGAACAGTTGGCGAATTGGAAGCTCAAGGGGCTACGTCAAAAGATCCTATTCTTGGTGGTGCAAAGGTACTGCTTACCTGATGATATATAACTGCAATATATTTCCCTGGTGATAAATGAGGGAAGTTAGTTTTCCAGTTACCTAGCGCATCGGCGATGACTGTTAGTTCATGAGAGGTATTTTCACCGCTTTTTTGGTAGGAGATCTTTGTTGTTGCGCCAGGAATACCCTTCCCTGAGAAATTAATCGGATTTGGAGCAGCTGGCCCCTCTAAGGCCGGGGATGTAATTTTGGGTAACGGAAGTGGTGATGTGCATTTAGGCGCCGTCTCATGATTTACAGCGACGGCAATTGTCGCACCCTGCGAATCTGCACTACATGTTGTAACGGTGATACCTACCCCTGGATCTCTTAGAGTCTTGCCGGGGAGTAATGTCGGATCATCCGTCGTGGCTGTTTCCGGTGTACCATCGAGCTGGGTGTTTAAAACTGTGCCCCCCATCGTGGTGTATCTCACCCAAACGCCGTTTACCCGGTTATCGGTTGCAGGAAAATTATCGAATGGAGTGGGTTTTCGGTACTCCAACGCCAATTGTGCCGGAGTGGTTTCAGGTCGATTGATGAGATAAAGCTGAGGTCCGGCATCGCCCAGTTTTGCCAAGCGATAAAGGCCGCTGCGTTCGATGACTGCCACCTGTGAGTTGTCCAGCCATCCCGAGTACCACCGATTGTTGGCGGGATAGAGGGTTCCACCCCCAGAGACAGAGTCACCACTGTCGCCATAGCCAATCACCGCACACTCAATGGGGGCCATTTCCAGTGGGGCTAATACGGTATCGCCGTGTTTTGGGCACTTGATGTAGGTGCTTCCATGGCTGTATCCAAGATTGTGCCCGAATTCATGCTTGTAAACGTGAGGGCCTCCCGATTGTCCATATACGCCAATGAATTTCCCGGGCGTCCAGGCTGAAGCTGACCCGCCACAGTCAATTACGCTGATGCGGTAATCGTAGTTATTAGCGTCCAGTCCGTGCGCCTGCGCGGCTTTTATCCCCTCTGAATCTGCCAGGTTAATCGGCATTGGTGCCGAGTCTCCGGGTTTGAATGTGCATAGTTCAGGGCGAGGGCCGGATGTATGCTCAATGATCTGTCCGGTGAGTGTGAGCTTTCCGTTCGAGGCTGCGTGAATGTAAGCCGGCAGTGCGTTGGGATCCGTAGAAACTGTATGTTGCCTGATCAATGGAAAATCCAGAGCGTCGCCATCCTGCCAATGGGTTACGGTGACCAGTAGTGTTTTGGTTCCCACTACCGGACGCTGATTGACTTCCGGTTCAGGCAATGGAACCTCATTTGGGATGGAATCTCGTTCGTCATACCCAAAATCATTTGCAGTTGAGGCGTTCGATGGTGGTGCTACGCAGCCTGCCAGGAGCATGGCTGCACACAGTGTTTTCAGAAAGGCCCGAGTTCGCATGGTAACGCTCCTTGATTTCCAGCATTTGGTTTGGAGCTAAAGTGTTACGCGCACTCATTTGTTTCGCCTACTGTTATAAATGACAGGTCAAGACGAGTGGTAGTCAATCTCCGCTGCAAAAAAAAGCCCCGTCGGAGCAGATCCGGCGGGGCTTTCATGTTGCTTCGCGAATTATTTGGCGCTAACCGCCGAACGCGGCATCACTGGCTGGTTGTCGTTGGAAATGGTCACTTCCACCCGACGGTTCATTGCACGGCCCGAAACGCTGCCGTTATCCGCCACCGGGTATTCCTTGCCATAGCCCTGAGTCACGATGCGCGACGGATCGACGCCCATCTTGATCAGTGCGACCTGTACGGAAGTGGCACGACGCTCGGACAACGACTGGTTGTAGTTCGCCGAACCGGTGCTGTCGGTATAACCCTCGACGATCACTTTGCGATCAGGGTTTTCCTGGAGGAACTGCGCCAGTTTATTGATGTTCACCAGACCGCTGGATTTCAGATCGGCCTTGTTGGTGGCGAACAGCACGTCACCGAAGGTCACCAGCGTACCGCGATCGGTCTGCTTGGCGTTGAGGCTTTCCTGCAGCTGTTTGATCTGCTGATCGCGAGCATCCAAACGGGCCTGGGCACGTTGGGCGGCGGCGTTCTTCAGATTGTTCTCAGCAGTACGCAGGGCGATAGTCTGCTTGGCCACTTCCACGCGCTGGTTGGTCAGGTAGGCCAGTTGGTCGACCTTGCGCTGATCTTCCTTGTCCAGATAAGCCTTGTCGGCCTTGTCCAGATAATCACTGGCGTCCTTGGTTTCCAGCGCCGCGACCTTGCTGGCCTGCGGGTTGGCCTGCAGGCCGGCATAGTTGGTGCGCGCCTGTTCCAGATTCGGGTTCGGCGGTGTCGAGCAGGCAGCCAGGGCAACGCTTGCGGCCAGAAGAGCGGGGATCATCAGTTGTTTACGCATAATCGTTCGTCCTTTCTATCGATAAGAGTTTCAGTCTTGCGGTCGGGATGCGCGCTTACTGCACAGTGCGCTGACTTTCCTGACGCAGTTCCTGAACACCTTTCTGGGAATCCTTCACCGCTTGTTCGGCTTTCATCGCCTGAGCCTTGCGTTCAGCGACGCGGGCGTCCCACTCGGCCTGTTCGGCCAGGGTGCGGGCTTCGTCATACTTTTTATCGTGCATGGCGATTTCGGCTTGTTTGAGCTTGTCCTGTGCCTGCTTCATTTCCACGGCGGCGAATTCGGTACCGCCGGCGCTGACCGCGCTGTTGACCGCCGATTGAGTCACGGCGTATTGCTCGGTCGGAGGATTGCCGGCGCAACCGGCCAGTACGAAGCTGGTGCCGATCGCCAGGGCGGCCAGTTTCAGACCGCGCAGGTGGGAAAACGAGGTTTGGGTCTTCATGGTCTTCAACTCCATTGGTTAACTCCTTGGAAGCTTCGAAATCCATCCTGGTAGCGGAGCCGCAACCGTCATGTGCAAGTGCGTTTTGAAACGCTCGTTCCAGGCGTGGTTACCTGTTCCGACCGAAGGCATTTTTCAAAAGTTCAGAAAAGATGGCTCATCGCCAAAAAAAATGCTGACCAGGTGGACAGGGTCCTAAACCGGGAACTTTGGCGGGGGAGAGTGGTACGCGCGGGAGTAATAAGGCGTGTGATTTATGAGTTTGAATACAGTCAATGTGGGAGCGAGCTTGCTCGCGATAGCGTCGGATCAGTCACCACTAAAGTGCCTGACAAACCGCTTTCGCGAGCAAGCTCGCTCCCGCGTTTCGATTTATGTTGTGTCAGTGTTTCTGCTTGCCGGCTGCGGTCGACAAGTCATGCAAATGCCGCCGTGACAACGCGAGAAAACGCGGCGTCGGGCCGACATCTTCATACAGCGGATCACCTTCCTCGTCGGTGGCAACCACGGTCGAACCTTTCACATATGGCAGGCTCGCTTCGAACTCTTCGAGGGCGGCGCCGATCAGCTCGCCGAGCAGTTCTTCGGCGTGACGTTTGGGGTACATTTCGGCGATTGCCGCCAGCCGTGCGGCGGCTTCCACATCCAGATGAATCGTGTAGCCGGTATCGGTCAGGCGACCCTTGGCGGTTTCTTCCCAATGCTGGGCGAGTTCACGGATTTTCATATAGACCTCATGTCGCACCTGCTCATGGCAGGTCTTGGTGAGTGTCCGCCGTCAGCCGGCGGCAAGCCGTTGTGGGGCTTACTGTTGAGACTAGCTTCAAGCCTCAAGGTTTAAAGTCCCTTCGTCGTCTGCTTGTAAGAAGCGTTCCAGAGCGGCACTCTCTGTTCATCCACTCACTTGCGATCCGTCACCGATTACTGCTGGAGAGATGCTGATGACCGATATTGATGCACGCTTGCGCGAAGACGTTCACCTGCTCGGTGAGCTGTTGGGCAACACTATTCGTGACCAGTACGGCGAGGCGTTTCTCGACAAGATCGAGCAGATCCGCAAGGGCGCCAAGGCCGACCGGCGCGGCTCGATGGACGCCGAACTCAGCGCCAGCCTCAATCAATTGAGCGAAGACGAACTGCTGCCCGTGGCGCGGGCCTTCAACCAGTTTCTCAACCTGGCGAACATTGCCGAGCAGTACCAGCTCATCCATCGCCGCGAAGAGACCCAGGCCGCACCGTTCGAATCCCGCGTACTGCCGGAACTGCTCGCCCGCCTGCGCAACGAAGGGCACAGCGCCGAATCCCTGGCCCGGCAACTGGCGCGGCTGGAGATCGAACTGGTGCTCACCGCGCACCCGACCGAAGTGGCCCGCCGCACGCTGATCCAGAAGTACGACGCGATTGCCGCGCAACTGGCGGCTCAGGATCACCGCGACCTGACCACGGCCGAACGCGAGCACATCCACAACACCCTGCAACGCCTGATCGCTGAAGCCTGGCACACCGAGGAAATCCGCCGCACCCGGCCGACCCCGGTGGACGAAGCCAAGTGGGGTTTTGCGGTGATCGAGCACTCGCTGTGGCAGGCGATTCCCAACCATATGCGCAAGGCCGATCAGGCGCTGTTTGCGGCCACCGGTTTGCGTTTGCCACTGGAAGCCGCGCCGATCCGCTTCGCTTCGTGGATGGGCGGCGACCGTGACGGTAACCCGAACGTGACGGCTGCCGTCACCCGCGAAGTGTTGTTGCTGGCGCGCTGGATGGCGGCCGATCTGTACCTGCGGGATGTCGATCACCTGGCGGCCGAACTGTCGATGCAGCAGGCCAGCGAAGCGCTCAAGGCTCGGGCCGGCGACAGTGCCGAGCCGTATCGTGCGGTGCTCAAGCAATTGCGTGAACGGCTGCGCGCCACGCGCAATTGGGCCCACGCATCCCTTACGGCGACCACCCCGGCGCCGGCCGATGTGCTGCACAACAATCGCGATCTGCTCGATCCGCTGGAACTGTGTTTCAACTCGCTGCACGAGTGCGGCATGGGCGTGATCGCCGATGGGCCGTTGCTCGATTGCCTGCGTCGGGCCGTGACCTTCGGCCTGTTCCTGGTGCGCCTCGATGTGCGTCAGGATTCGTCCCGCCACAGCGCGGCCATGACCGAAATCACCGATTACCTCGGCCTCGGCAAATACGAAGAGTGGGACGAAGAACAGCGCATCAGCTTCCTGACCCGCGAACTGCAAAACCGTCGGCCATTGCTGCCGGCGCATTTCAAACCCTCGGCCGACACCGCCGAAGTGCTCGCCACCTGCAAGGAAATTGCCGCCGCGCCGGCGGCTTCGCTGGGCTCCTACGTGATCTCCATGGCCGGCGCCGCCTCTGATGTGCTGGCGGTGCAATTGTTGCTGAAAGAGTCCGGCGTATTGCGGCCGATGCGTGTGGTGCCGTTGTTCGAAACCCTCGCCGACCTCGACAACGCCGGCCCGGTGATTGAACGCCTGTTGCTGCTGCCGGGTTATTGCGCACGGCTGCAGGGGCCGCAGGAGGTGATGATCGGCTATTCCGACTCGGCCAAGGACGCCGGCACCACCGCGGCAGCATGGGCGCAGTACCGGGCGCAGGAACGGCTGGTGGAAATCTGCCGCGAGCAGCAAGTCGAACTGCTGCTGTTCCACGGCCGCGGTGGCACCGTGGGGCGTGGCGGTGGTCCGGCACACGCGGCGATTCTGTCGCAGCCGCCGGGGTCGGTGGCCGGACGTTTCCGCACCACCGAGCAGGGGGAAATGATTCGATTCAAATTCGGCCTGCCGGACATCGCCGAACAAAACCTAAATCTGTATCTGGCGGCAGTGCTCGAAGCGACCCTGTTGCCACCGCCGCCACCGACCCCTGAATGGCGGCATCTGATGGACGAACTGGCCGCTGACGGCGTCGCCGCCTACCGTGCGGTGGTTCGGGAAAATCCGCAATTCGTCGAGTATTTCCGCCAGTCGACCCCGGAGCAGGAGCTTGGTCGCCTGCCATTGGGCAGCCGTCCGGCCAAGCGCCGCGCCGGTGGCATCGAAAGTCTGCGGGCGATTCCGTGGATCTTCGGCTGGACCCAGACCCGTCTGATGCTGCCGGCCTGGCTCGGCTGGGAAACCGCCTTGAGCAAGGCGCTGGAGCGCGGCGAAGGCGAGTTGCTGGGGCAGATGCGCGAACAGTGGCCGTTTTTCCGCACGCGTATCGACATGCTGGAGATGGTGCTGGCCAAGGCCGACGCCGACATTGCGCTGTCCTACGACCAGCGTCTGGTGCAGTCGGACCTGTTGCCTTTGGGTGCGCACTTACGCGACCTATTGTCGCAGGCGTGTTCCGTGGTCCTCGGCCTGACCGGTCAGTCGCAGCTGCTGGCACATAGCCCGGATACCCTGGAATTCATCCGTCTGCGCAACACCTACCTTGACCCGCTGCATCTATTGCAGGCCGAGTTGCTGGCGCGCTCGCGGCAACAGGATGTCGAGCAGGGCAGCCCGGTGGAACAGGCGCTGCTGGTGTCTGTGGCGGGGATTGCCGCCGGTTTGCGAAATACCGGCTAAGGTTTTCTGCGTGGGGCGGGGCACCCGGGGCGAACCCTTGGGTGCCGTTTGACGACCGTGGGAAAAATGCGGTCAGGCGACAGTTAATGATGGGGTTGCGACTTGGGGAACCGCGTCGCAAGGTCGCGGCGGGCGCCGGTTTCTCCGACTTTTGGCGTCTTGTGTGGGCGCAGCCTGCTGTGTATCTTGATCAGCCTTTGGCCGTTTGGGCGGCCACGACCCGTTTTATGAGATTGGCCCCACGAGGCGAATCCATTGTTTTTTATATAAAAAATTGAGGAGCACATCGATGCGCGTCATTCTGCTGGGAGCTCCCGGGGCCGGTAAAGGTACTCAGGCTAAGTTCATCACCGAGAAATTCGGCATTCCGCAAATCTCCACCGGCGACATGCTGCGTGCTGCGGTCAAGGCCGGCACCGAGCTGGGCATCAAGGCCAAGAGCATCATGGATGCCGGTGGCCTGGTGTCGGATGACCTGATCATCGCGCTGGTCAAGGACCGTATCGCTCAAGCCGATTGCGCCAAGGGTTTCCTGTTCGATGGCTTCCCGCGCACCATTCCTCAGGCTGAAGCGCTGGTGACTGCCGGTGTCGAGCTGGACGCCGTGGTCGAAATCGCCGTTGAAGACGAAGAAATCGTTCAGCGTATCGCCGGTCGTCGCGTTCACGAGGCCAGCGGCCGCGTTTACCACATCGTCTACAACCCGCCGAAAATTGCCGGTAAAGACGACATCACCGGCGAAGAGCTGGTACAGCGCAAGGACGACACCGAAGAAACCGTGCGTCATCGCCTGTCGGTCTACCACTCGCAGACCAAGCCGCTGGTGGACTTCTACCAGAAGCTGTCCGCCAGTAACGGTGGCAAGCCGAAGTACAGCCACATCCCTGGCGTCGGTTCGGTTGAAGCGATCACTGCCAAGGTGCTTGAAGCCCTGAGCTGAAAAACCTGATCCGCTGCATCATCCACGGCCCGCTTGCGGGCCGTAGTTGTTTATACTGGCGCACTTTTTCCCCACCTGATTTACGGACACATCGATGAGCACCTTGCTGGCCCTGGACACCGCGACTGAAGCTTGCTCCGTTGCCTTGCTGCATGACGGCAAGGTCACGAGCCATTACGAGGTGATCCCGCGCCTGCATGCGCAGAAACTGCTGCCGATGATCCAGCAACTGCTGGCCGACGCCGGCACCACCCTGCAAGCGGTGGACGCTATCGCTTTCGGTCGTGGCCCGGGCGCTTTCACCGGCGTGCGAATTGCCATCGGTGTGGTGCAAGGCCTGGCCTTTGCGCTGGATCGCCCGGTGTTGCCGGTGTCGAACCTGGCCGTGCTGGCGCAACGGGCGTATCGCGAACACGGCGTGAGCCAGGTGGCGGCGGCCATCGATGCGCGCATGGATGAGGTGTATTGGGGCTGCTACCGCGAGACGGCCGGAGAGATGCGCTTGGTCGGCGCCGAGGCGGTGCTGCCGCCGGAAGTCGCCGCGCTGCCGGAGGATGCCTCGGGTGAATGGTTCGGTGCCGGCACCGGCTGGGGTTATGGCGAACGCATCGCGGTAAACCTGAGTGGATCCGATGCCGCCATGCTGCCCCACGCTGAAGACCTGCTGACTCTGGCACGATTTGCCTGGGAGCGCGGAGAAGCGATTCCGGCTGACGACGCCCAGCCGGTTTACCTGCGCGACAAGGTAGCCACCCCGAAAGCCCGCTAAGGCCATTCACCCTGTGACATTCGCCGCAGGGTTCTCCCGCTCCTGCCAATCGTCCGTTTCTAACCCCGCGCTTTAAACCTTTTGTCTTTTATGTGTTCTAGTTATCACTCGGCGATTTGCTAAGTCGGTCAGGTGCCGCTAAATTGCCATCATCGATACCGAGCATGACTTTATGCGTATAGACGGCGTTTCCACTCATTCCTACCCTATCAAGCGCAAGCCTCGCAAAGGCAATCCGGCGCTGGATGAGTCCGTCGACGATATCGACGGCGAGCTGGAATTCCCGACCGAAGAGCAACTGGCCGCCCGTGCCGCCAAAGCCACCGCGCAACGCCTGAGCAATCTGCCCGCCCGCCAACAAGACATGATTTATCACCGCGCGATGAAGAAAAGCGTGGCCATGGCCCTGGCCAGCTACCTGAGCACCGCCGGTTTTGTCGATTGGGATGCAGACGTGCTGGGCCTCGATCTGTACATCTGATGGATCTGCCTTACTACCTCGGTTGCCCGTCCTGGAGCGAAAACGCCTGGCGCGAGTATCTGTATCCGGCAGACGCCAAGACCTCCGATTTCCTCGGACTCTATTCACAAGTCTTCAACGCGGTGGAAGGCAACACGACCTTCTACGCCAGCCCCTCGCCGGCCACCGTGCAGCGTTGGGCCGAGGTGATGCCGGAGCATTTTCGCTTCACCGCCAAGTTTCCCGGTGACATCAGCCACAGCGGCGACTTGCGCGATCAACTGACCGCCGCTGAAACCTTCCTCCAGTTACTCAAGCCGCTCGGTGAGCGCGTCTCGCCAATGTGGCTGCAACTGTCGAAAAGCTTCACGCCGCATCGCTTGCCGGAGCTTGCTGCGTTTATCGATGCACTGGATTGCCCGCTGGCGGTGGAAGTGCGCCACGAACAGTTTTTCGCCAAGGGCGAGAGTGAGCGACTGCTGAACCGGCTATTGCTGGATCGTGGCGTGGAGCGTATCTGTCTCGACCCGCGCGCGTTGTTCAGTTGCCTGTCGACCGAGTCGTCTGTGATCCACGCCCAATCGAAAAAGCCCCGCGTGCCCACACGGCCGGCAGCATTCACTCAATTCCCGCAGGTGCGCTTCATCGGCCACCCGGAGCTTGAGGCCAACGATCCGTTTCTGGTGCCGTGGGTGGCGAAAATCGCCGAGTGGATCGAAGAGGGCCGCACGCCCTACATCTTCCTGCACACCGCCGATAACCTCCTGGCGGCGAAGCTGGCGCAACGTTTTCACGCACAACTGATGCAACGTTTGCCTGGCCTGCGCCCCTTGCCTGAGCTATACAGAGAACCCGCCGCCGAGCAACTCGGCCTGCTCTGAGGCGGATTCCTTTTCTGCTCAGGAGCCTGCCGATGGACGTCCAAGCCCGTCAACAACAAGCCCGTAAAGCCGAATCCTTCAAAGCCCTGCACGAACGCCCGGGGATTTTCGTGATCCCTAATCCGTGGGATGCCGGTTCCGCGAAGATGCTCGCCAGTCTCGGCTATCAGGCGCTGGCGACCACGAGCGCCGGTTATGCGTTTTCTCAGGCCAAACCCGATGGCGGTCTTAGCCTCGACGATACGCTGACCAATGTTCGGGCGATTGTCGCGGCCACCGATCTGCCGGTGGCGGTGGATCTGGAAAACGGTTTCGCCGACGCTCCAGCGCAATCGGCGCAAAGTCTGATCCGAGCTGCCGAGGCGGGCGCCGTGGGCGGCTCGATCGAGGATGCCACCGGCCGGGAAGACTCGCCGATCTACTGCTTCGAACACGCGGTGGCGCGGATCGAAGCGGCCGTCGCGGCCGTGCGCACCTTGCCGTTTCCCTTCATGCTGACCGCCCGTGCGGAAAACTATCTGCATGGCAATCCCGATATCAACGACACCATCCGCCGCTTGCAAGCCTTCGCCGAAGCCGGCGCCGACGTGCTGTACGCGCCGGGCCTGCGCACCGCCGAAGAAGTTCTGGCGGTGGTGCGCGCGGTGGCGCCGAAACCGGTCAATGTGCTGATGTCCGGCGGCTTGAAACTGACGGTGCAGCAGCTCGAAGAAATGGGCGTGAAGCGGATCAGCACCGGATCGGCGCTGGCCCTGGCGGCGTTGGGTGAGTTTTACCGCGCGGCGGAAGAAATCCAGCAGTCCGGCGCGTTCACCTTCACCTCCCGTTCGATGCCGTACGCCAAAGCCAATCAATTGTTCAAGGGGTGAGCATGGGGCGCTGGACGCTGTTGACCGTGCTGCTGATCATCGGTGGCAGCCTGATCGGCGTCTGGCGCGGTTGGCTTGATGTGCCGCCGCAGTGGAACCCGTGGGCGCCACTGGACGTGCAGGCGACGCCCAACTGGCTCACGGGTTACAAGTTGATGCGCCTGCGCAGCGATCCGGCCTTGTGCGAGCAGGCGCTGGTCAGCTCCGGCCTGCGGGTTTCACCACAGGCCGACAGTCCCGAAGCCAAATGTCCGCTGATCGGTGCTTTGCGCGTGCAGGGCGGCGGGGTGGCGCTCAGCAGCAGCTTTCTCGCCAGTTGTCCCTTGGCGGTGGCGTTTGCGCTGTTCGAGCGCCATACGCTGCAACCGGCGGCGCAGCAGGCCTACGGTCAATCTGTGGCTCGAGTCGATCACCTCGGCAGCTTCGCTTGTCGCAATATCTACAACCGCGAGAGCGGTGCACTCAGCCGCCATGCCAGCGCCGATGCGCTGGACATCGCCGGCTTGCGCCTCGCGGATGGTCGCGTGATCAGCGTGCTCAAGGACTGGCCGAAGCAAAACCAGGACGCGCAGTTTCTACGTCAGGTGCGCGACGGTGCCTGCGAGGCGTTCAGTGTGGTGTTGAGTCCGGACTACAACGCAGCCCATCGCAATCACTTTCATGTCGATGTCGGGCGCTGGAGCGTGTGTCGCTGAGGGATCAGGCGGCGATGCGCAGGTTCTGCTGAACGATCGGGCGTACCCAGCCGTTATCGAAGTCCAGGGCTTTCTGCTGCTCGACGATTTCTTCCGGCGGGAACGGCGGGTAAGGCTGCAGCAGATCCAGGTCGAACTCGGCAATCGGCAGGTAGAGCGGCTTTTTCTGCGGGGCAGGGCCCGGTTCCGGAATCGGCTGGCCGTTGTTGATCACGATCGGACGAACCCAACTGCTGTCGAAATCCTGCTGCTTTTGCTGAGTCTTGATTGCTTCTGGCGGGAACGGAGGGTACGGCTCGGCAAGATCCAGTTCGAGCTCGGCGATCGGCAGGAACAGCGGCTCCGGAGGACGCACCTGGGTTTCGACCACATCGCATTCGCGCTGGCTGATGATGTGCGCGTGCAGTTCGCTGCCGACGGTTGGTTCTTCAGGACTTTCCAGATCAACCGGCGGGAAAGTGCCGCAGGCCGGCACCACATCACTCGATTGTTCGGCCAGTGCCTGGGCAAAGAAATCCTGCCACAGGTGGCTGACGCCGCCCAATGCTTGAGTGTTATGACGGCTGAAATCACCTGTGGGCGAAATGTAGCCAATCGATGTGGGAAGAATGCCTGACATTTTTTTCGGTTGACGCTCAGCTCTGGCAAAATGCGCGTTGATTGGGTTATCGGCGGTTTTTGCCGATCCTTAACTTTTTTGAGCGTGTTTTCCATGATTGAGCAACCCGCGGCCTGCCGCATCCATGTCGAGGCCCTCGGCCCGACGTTCGAAGCGCAGGCCGAGCAGTGGGCGCAACGCCTGGGCCTGCCGTTGCAGGTGGCAGACGGCGAGTTTGCCCTGCAGGTCGGTGAGCAGGGTTTGCAGCTGCAACAACTGGGACCGGATGCGCCGGGGCCGGTGCAGGTCGACTTCGTCGAGGGTGGCGCGGCCCATCGCCGGTTGTACGGCGGTGGCAGCGGACAGATGATCGCCAAGGCGGTCGGCATCGCTCAGGGCGTACGTCCACGGGTGCTGGACGCCACGGCGGGGCTGGGCAAGGATGCGTTCGTACTGGCCAGTCTTGGCTGCGAGATGAGCCTGATCGAGCGTCAGCCATTGATCGGCGCCTTGCTGGAGGATGGTCTGGCCCGCGCGGCAGAAGACTTCGACGTGGCGCCGATCGTGGCGCGGATGAAGCTGCTCAAGGGCAATTCCATCGAGGTGATGCGCAATTGGGAGGGCGAGCCGCCGCAGGTGATCTACCTCGACCCGATGTTCCCGCATCGTGAGAAAACTGCGCTGGTGAAGAAGGAAATGCGTCTGTTCCGTCCGCTGGTAGGCGATGATCCGGATGCTCCGGCCTTGCTGGAAGCGGCGTTGGCACTGGCCACGCATCGGGTAGTGGTCAAGCGCCCGCGCAAGGCACCGTGTATCGAAGGGCCGAAACCGAGTCATGCGCTTGATGGCAAATCCAGCCGTTACGACATCTACCCGAAGAAAGCGCTCAAGCCCTGAGACCGAGTCGTCCCTAATCGCTGGCTTGCCAGCGAAAGCGTCAGTGCAGACGCCGCAGAAATCAGGGTCGATAGGCCCGCATGAACAGCCCGACCACCTCCTGCACATGACTTTCCGCCGCCTCACCGGTCAGCGGTTCTCCGCAGCCGTATAACAGCCGGAAATTCCCCGCGCCCTTGATCAGGCAAAAGAAGTGCTCGGCGGCGTTGTGCGGGTTGTCGATGCTTAGCACACCGGTTTCGTGAATCCGCCGCAGCAAACGTTCCATGCCTTGCACCATGCGCTGGGGACCGGCCTCGAAGAAGATCAGCGACAGCTTCGGATCCTGACTTCCCAGCGCCATGATCAGGCGATGCAGGTTCACCGATTCATCGCTGTTGATGAGGTGGTGAAAGCCTCTCGCAATGTTCAGCAACACATTTTCCACCGCGATGCCTTCCGGCAATTCGAAGAACAGTGGCGGCAATTGCTCCTCGCATTTGGCCACCACGGCGGCAGAGAACAGCGTCTCCTTGTCGTTGAAATGGCTGTAGACCGTCAGTTTCGATACGCCCGCCTCGGCGGCAACCGCGTCCATGCTGGTGTTGGCATAGCCATGACTCAGAAACAGGATTTTCGCCGCCTCCAGAATCGCCTGGCGCTTGGCCGGATCCTTCGGTCGGCCAGGGCCGTTTGGAGTGGAAAGATTGTTCGACATTCTTCGCTTTTAATACTGGACTGGTGAGTTTGCTATTAATAACATACCGGCCAGTATAATTATTCCAAGCCTCCTTAGCGAAAGGTCCTTCACCATGTTCCGCCATGCGTTGTCCTTTGCGGTGACAGTCAGTCTGGCGTTTTTTTTGTCGGCGTGTGGCAAGGAAGAGGTGACGCAAGTCAGCGTGCGACCGGCCATGGTGGTGCAGCCAGAGCCTTCGGCGCAGGCGATGGAAAGTTATCCGGGCGAGGTTCGCGCCCGCTACGAACCCGATCTTGCGTTCCGCATCGGCGGCAAAGTCAGCCGACGACTGGTCGACGAGGGGCAGCGCGTGAAGGCCGATCAACCGCTCGCCGAACTTGATCCGCAGGATGTACGCCTGCAACTGGAAGCCACCCGGGCCCAGGTCGCGGCTGCCGAAGCCAATCTGAACCTGGTGCGCGCCGAGCGCGATCGCTACAAGACCCTGATGGAACGGCAGATGGTCAGCCGCTCAGCCTACGACAATGCCGAGAACCTCTACCGTTCCGGTGAAGCCCGCCTCAAACAGATCAAGGCCGAATTCAACGTCTCGACCAATCAGGCCAGTTACGCCGTGCTGCGCGCGCCTCAGGATGGCGTGGTGGCCAAACGCTCGGTGGAAGTCGGGCAAGTGGTCGCCGCCGGACAGACCGTTTTCACCCTCGCCACTGACGGCGAGCGTGAAGTGCTGATCAGCCTGCCGGAGCAGAGCTTCGGTCGCTTCAAGGTCGGCCAGCCAGTCTCGGTGGAACTGTGGACGCAACAGAACCAGCGCTTCGCCGGGCAGATCCGCGAACTGTCGCCGGCCGCCGATCCGAAATCCCGCACCTTCGCTGCACGCATTTCATTCACCTCCGGCAAAGTCCCGGCAGAACTGGGCCAGAGCGCCCGGGTTTTCGTGCAGACCGCCGATGTCATCCCGCTGTCGGTGCCGCTCTCGGCGCTGACCGCCGAAAACGGCGCGACCTACGTCTGGGTCGTCAGCGCCAACAACACTTTGAAAAAGACTCCGGTGCGCACCGGCCCGTTCGGTGAGAAAACCGTGCCCGTGCTCGAAGGCCTGAACGCCAGCGACTGGGTGGTCGCCGCTGGCGTCCATGTGCTGCTGGAAGGTCAGCAGGTGCGTCCGGTGGATCGCTCCAACCGCGTGGTCAATCTGGCGGACAAGGAGTAATCCCCGATGGGTTTCAATCTTTCCGCCTGGGCGTTGCGCAATCGTCAGATCGTACTGTTCCTGATGCTTTTGCTGGCGATCGTCGGCGCCTTGTCCTACACCAAGCTCGGCCAGAGTGAAGATCCGCCGTTCACCTTCAAGGCCATGGTGATCCAGACCCGTTGGCCGGGCGCCACGGCCCAGGAAGTCTCGCGTCAGGTCACCGAGCGCATCGAAAAGAAACTGATGGAAACCGGTGAGTACGAGCGAATTGTTTCGTTCTCGCGCCCCGGTGAATCCCAGGTCACGTTCATCGCCCGTGACTCGATGCATTCGGTGGAGATTCCCGATCTCTGGTATCAGGTGCGCAAGAAGGTCAGCGATATTCGCCAGACCTTGCCGCCGGGCATTCAGGGACCGTTTTTCAACGATGAGTTCGGCACCACCTTCGGCAATATCTATGCGCTGACCGGTGACGGTTTCGACTACGCGGTGTTAAAGGATTACGCCGATCGCATCCAGATCCAGCTGCAACGGGTCAAGGATGTGGGCAAGGTCGATCTGCTCGGTTTGCAGGACGAGAAGATCTGGGTCGAGCTGTCCAACGTCAAACTCGCCACCCTCGGCTTGCCGCTGGCAGCCGTGCAGCAGGCGCTGGAAGAACAGAATGCGGTGTCCACCGCCGGCTTCTTCGAAACCGGCAGCGAGCGATTGCAGCTGCGGGTTTCAGGGAATTTTCAGACAGTCGAGGAGATCAGGAACTTCCCGATCCGGGTCGGTGATCGTACGTTCCGCATTTCCGATGTCGCCGATGTGCGGCGCGGTTTCAATGATCCTCCGGCGCCGCGCATGCGCTTCATGGGCGAAGACGCTATCGGTCTTGCGGTGGCGATGAAGGACGGCGGCGACATTCTGGTGCTGGGCAAGGCCCTGGAAATCGAGTTCGCCCGAATCCAGAAAAACCTCCCGGCCGGAATGCAGTTGCGCAAGGTCTCCGATCAACCCGCAGCCGTGAAAACCGGTGTCGGCGAGTTCGTCCAGGTGCTGGTCGAGGCGTTGGCCATCGTATTGCTGGTGAGCTTCTTCTCCCTCGGCGTGCGCACCGGCATGGTGGTGGCGCTGACGATTCCGCTGGTGCTGGCGATGACGTTCGCCTGCATGTATTACCTCGGCATCGGCCTGCACAAGATTTCCCTCGGCGCGCTGGTGCTGGCGCTGGGTTTGCTGGTGGACGACGCGATCATCGCCGTGGAAATGATGGCGATCAAAATGGAGCAGGGTTTCGACCGGATCAAGGCTGCCAGTTATGCCTGGACCAGCACCGCGTTCCCGATGCTCACCGGTACGCTGATCACCGCCGCAGGATTTCTGCCGATTGCCACGGCGCAGTCCGGCACCGGCGAATACACTCGCTCGATCTTCCAGGTGGTGACCATCGCTTTGCTCGCATCGTGGGTGGCGGCTGTGGTGTTCGTGCCATATCTGGGAGAAAAGCTCCTGCCGGATCTGGCGAAAATTCATGCGGCCAAACACGGGGCCGCTGACGGCCATGCTGACCCCTACGGCACTCCGTTCTACCAACGGGTGCGGCGTCTGGTGGAGTGGTGCGTGCGTCGGCGCAAAACCGTGATCGTGCTCACTGTGCTGCTGTTCGTGGCATCGGTGGCGTTGTTCCGGTTCGTGCCGCAGCAGTTCTTCCCGGCTTCCGGGCGACTGGAGTTGATGGTCGATTTGAAACTTGCCGAAGGCGCCTCGCTGGCCAATACCACGGGCGAGGTCAAACGCCTGGAAGCGATGCTCAAGGATCACGCCGGCATCGACAACTTTGTCGCTTACGTCGGCACCGGTTCGCCGCGTTTCTACCTGCCGCTGGATCAACAACTGCCGGCGGCGAGTTTTGCTCAGTTCGTCGTTTTGGCAAAAACCATCGAGGAGCGCGAAGCGCTGCGCACGTGGTTGATCGACACTTTGAACGAGCAGTTCCCGGCCCTGCGCTCGCGGGTCACGCGCCTGGAAAACGGTCCTCCGGTTGGCTATCCGGTGCAGTTCCGCGTCACCGGCGAGCACATCGAAGAAGTTCGTGCACTGGCCCGGAAAGTCGCGGCCAAGGTGCGTGAGAATCCGCATGTGGTGAACGTGCATCTGGACTGGGAAGAACCGAGCAAGGTCGTGTATCTGAACATCGATCAGGATCGCGCCCGGGCGCTGGGCGTGAGCACGGCAAATCTGGCGAAATTCCTCCAGAGTTCGCTGACCGGTTCCAGCGTCAGCCAGTATCGCGAGGACAACGAACTGATCGAAATCCTCCTGCGCGGCACCGTGCACGAGCGCACCGAGCTGTCGTTGCTGCCCAGTCTGGCGGTGCCGACCGACAACGGTCGCAGCGTCGCGCTGTCGCAGATCGCCACGCTGGAATATGGCTTCGAGGAAGGCATCATCTGGCACCGCAATCGCTTGCCGAACGTGACCGTGCGCGCGGACATCTATGGCAAGGAGCAGCCGGCGACGCTGGTGAAGCAGATCATGCCGACGCTTGATCCGATCCGTGCCCAATTGCCGGACGGCTATCTGCTGGATGTCGGCGGTACGGTGGAAGATTCGGAACGGGGGCAGAAGTCGGTGAACGCCGGTGTGCCGATGTTCATTGTCGTGGTGTTGACGTTGCTGATGGTGCAGCTGCGCAGTTTCTCACGCACGGCGATGGTGTTTCTGACCGCGCCTTTGGGGTTGATCGGGGTGACGCTGTTTCTGCTGGTATTCCGTCAGCCGTTCGGGTTTGTGGCGATGCTCGGGACGATCGCGTTGTCGGGGATGATCATGCGTAACTCGGTGATTCTGGTGGATCAGATCGAGCAGGATATTGCGGCGGGGCTCAAGCCCTGGCAGGCGATCATCGAGGCGACCGTGCGGCGGTTCCGGCCGATTGTGTTGACGGCGCTGGCGGCGGTGCTGGCGATGATTCCGCTTTCACGCAGTGTGTTCTTCGGGCCGATGGCGGTGGCGATCATGGGCGGGTTGATTGTTGCTACTGCTCTGACGCTTTTGTTTTTGCCGGCGTTGTATGCGGCTTGGTTCAGGGTGCGTAAGGAGTCCTGAAACCTTTTGAGCGTGGCGGCCTGTCTGCCGACCATGATCTATCGGTTAAACTCAATCCTGTCGGATCTGGCCTGCTGGCGATGTCAGCCTGACAGCTGAGCAAAACAATGGTGTAGGACTCTGCGACGCCTCCTACAAGTTTTCCAGAAGCCTCCGATATTGAGTCGCTGTGTGGGCGGTGCTGTACTCGATGCTGTTTTTCAGCCTTGGTTGAGCAGCGTTGATGAAGAAACCGCCAGTATTGAAGGGTCGGGCCGATCCGGTCTTTGAGTTATTGATGCGACCGCCTCACAAGCAGCGTCTGGCGGATTATCTTGCGCTGCTCAAGCCGCTGGATGATCAGGGACGGTATCTGCCTTTTGAGGATTTGCGGTATCGCTGGGCCAGCGGGCTGGATTCGCGTTTGTGTTGGGCGCTGGTCAAGAAGGCGCGGGCCGCTCAGTACATTCATCTTCTGCCTCTGGGGGAGCCGGCGCAGTGGGGGAAGTTTGTGCCGACGCCAACCGCGCAGAAGGCCCTTTCAGTGGTTGATCGGCAAACCACGACGGCATCGCTGGAATACATGACCAGCCAGATAGGCGAGCGGGCGCATTTCAGTTATCTGCTCAACGATTTGATCGAGGATGAGGCGATCAGTAGCAGTCAGCTGGAGGGCGCCGCGACCACCACTCGTGTCGCCAAGGACATGCTCAAGCAACGGCGTCAGCCGCGTACGCCGGATGAGCGGATGGTCATGGGTAATTACCGGATGATGAATTTCGCCTGGGAAAAACGTTACGAACCTTTGAGCGTGGAGTTGATTGCGTCGATGCATCGGGTCGGTGTCGAGGGTATTGATGACGAGCAGTACGACCCCGGGCTTTTCAGGACGAACGATGAAGTGGTGGTGCAGGACGGCGAAGGGAATACCGTGCACTCGCCACCGCCTGCGGTCGGATTGGTGAGGCGACTGGATTTGCTCTCGCAGTGGATCAATCAACCACAGGGCTCACCTCGACAAAAAAACTACCTGCACCCGCTGATCAAGGCGATCACGCTGCACTTTGCCCTGGGCTATGAACATCCCTTTCGCGATGGCAACGGGCGGGTCGCCAGGGCGCTGTTTTACTGGTTCATGTTCAAGCACGAGTTTTCGGCGTTTCGCTATATCGCGATCAGTCTTTTACTGCGCAACGCGCCGGTAAAGTACGGGCGGTCGTATTTGCACAGCGAGGCTGATGAGCTCGACCTGACGTACTTCATCGAGTTTCAGTGTTCGGTGATTTTGCGGGCGGTGGAGGGTTTTACCGATGTGTACCGCAAGAGTGTGGCGTACAGCGAAGGCTTCGAACGCTGGCTGACCTGTTCGGGCTTTTTTGATCGGCTGACAGAGCGACAGCGGTCGATTTATCAGGTGGCCAGGAGCGGGGTGGCGAAGGAATTTACGGCGGGGACGTCAAGGAGCATCTTGGTTGTGCCTACAACACAGCGGTGTTGACGTTGAGCGGGTTGGTTGAACTGCAGGTTTTCGAGAAGAAAAAAATGGGACGCGAGTGGGTGTACTTTTTACGTGTGTCTGCTGGCGACGGATTGAACAACGGGAGTGAAAAAGCTCACTCCCGTGTGGTGCCGGTTTAGAGGGTACCGAACACTTTTTTCGCCAGACTCGTCGCCGCAGCAGCCGGGTTCTTGCGGATGGTTTCTTCCTGTTTTCCGATCATCTCGAACAGGCCGTTCAGCGCTTGTTCGGTCACGTAGCTTTCGATGTTGGCGCTCTTCGCATCGACCACCCCGAAGGTCGCGGCCTGGCCGGCGAAGGCGTTGTATTTCTGGGCTACGCCGACTTTGTCGGTCGCCTGTTTGACGATGGGCAGGAACTTGGTGCGGATCTGTTCGCGGCTGGATTTGTCCAGGTATCGGGTGGCGGAGTCGTTGCCGCCGCTGAGGATACCCTTGGCGTCTTCCACGCTCATTTTCTTCACGGCGTCGACGAGGATCGGCTGGGCCTGGGTGACGGCGGTTTCCGCAGCCTTGTTCATGGCGGTTTCCAGTTCCTCGACCTGGGCGCCCATGCCGAAGGCTTTCATCTTGCCGGCGACTTTGCCGAGTTTGCCCGGCAGTTCGATCTTCACGTCCGGATTGTTGCTGAAGCCGCCCGGAGTGCCGAGTTGTTTGACGGCCAGTTGCGCGCCCTGGGTCAGAGCATCCTTGAGGCCGCCGGTGGCGTCGCCTTGCGACAGGTCGCTGAGGGACAGGGCCATGGCGCTGGCGGAGATCATCAGGCCCGCGCACAGGCCGGCGAAGCGAAGGGTAGGGCGGAGCATGAAGGCTTCCTTATTCATGGGTGCGTTAGCGGGCAGCGTCGACGCGGATCTTCAGCGGCTGGGGATCCTTGCCATCGAGCTGCACGGCATGGTTTTCGGTGGTGATGAACATCAGCTCGCCGTTGACTTCGATGCGTGCGCTGACCGAGTAGCGGTGGCCGGGTTTGACCTGGGTCGGATCGTAGCTCAAATGGAACGGCAGCGGCACTTGTCCCTTGATCGGGCCTTTCTGTTCATCGAGCACGACGGCCGGCGCATCGGCCAGCGAAACGTCCTGCAGGCTCACGCTCAAGGTCGCACTTGGCGGCAGGGCGATGCGCTGCAGGTAGAACACTTCGCCGTCGAGGCTCGCTTTGCCGCTCGGTGTGATGGATTGGCAAGCGCTCAACAAGGTGGCGGCGGCGAGAAGAGAAAGTTTTTTCATGGGGACCTCAAAAGACTTGAGCGCCAGAGGGGCGCCCAGAGAAATCTAGCGGATTTTGGATAATGAGTCAGTGAGCAAACGTAACGGTTCATTCAGCCACTGATTGATCATCCCCGACAGGCGCGATCGGGGCGCACGTGTCGCAGGTACAAGTTCAATATCTTCAGGAAATACGGACAGCCGTTGGTGATACCTGTTTTCTATTCCCGTCAGTGCATACCGTTTGCCCGGCACCACATGCTCCGGATCATATTTAAGATAAAACGAAGTGGCAGTTTCCTCATCGTGAGAAACGCGCGCCAGTTCGACATCGGGACTTTCGTTTTCATGCAGGCTGATGGTGATTGCCTGTTCGGGGGGAATCATTTTGGGTTCCTGCACTTCAACGTACAGGTAACCGATCGGACTCAGATGCAGCGTCTGGCGATGGGGCGCCTGATGAACAATGACGAAATGTGCCTGCTCCAGTAGCAAGGGTTGTCGATTGTGAAACAACTGGATGGTGATGCGGTATTTGACGCTGACTTCACTGTGTCGGTGCGGGAACCGGAAGTTCCACTGGCCGCCGACAATGGAGGGATGTCGCCAGTGTTTGATGTTTGTTGTTTGCCGGGTGTTGACCCGTTGAACATCGACAACGGTTTCATTGTTTCCGTCGAGAGGGGCATTGAAGTCAGGTGGAAGGCTGAACGTTATATTGATGGTCTGGGCGGATTCATCAATCAGGCTCATATCGATTTCCTTATCGATTAAAAAGAGCCCATTAATTCATAAAACAACTAACTGGAAAACGATCCGGTCTTCCGGTTAGTTGTCCTCAAGTTTCAGGAAGTCGGCGAGGTTGCAGTTTCCGCCGCATCCTCACTGCGATGTAGCGCCACCTGGCGGATCGACAATCGAATCTCCGCCGGCAACACCCGTTTGGCCGCGCCCTCGGCCAGTTCGCCTAGCAGTTCGTGATAACTCAACTTGCCTGCTTCGTCGCGACGCAGCACATCAAGATCGAGCATCGTCTGGATAAAGTGACGGAACAGGCTCTTGTCGAAAAACTCCGGCGCGTTCAGGCCATGCAGGATCGACAGGCGTTGGGCCATGACCGTGCACAGGTCTTCCAGTTCTTCGGCGCTGATGCTGTTCTGGCCGCTGTTGAGCAGCAGTGAAACCGTCATGTAAAAGCGTTGCAGGGTCTGGGCAATGCTCTTCGACAGCAACGTCAGCAGCACGAAATGCCGCGAGCTCGGCGCCGGGCGCAGGTACACGTCTTTCTCGAAGCGCAGCAGGCCTTGTTCGACGAAAGCCTCCAGCCACTGATCGATCACCGCATCCAGTTCGTCCAGGCTCCAGCGGATGAACAGCTCCGCTTGCAGATACGGATACAGCGCGCGGGTGTAACGCAGGATCTGCTCGCGGCTCATGCGCGAAGTGCTCTGGAAGAAGCTCGCCAGCAGCGCCGGCAGGGCGAAGATATGCAGCACGTTGTTGCGGTAGTAGGTCATCAGGACGGCGTTCTGCTCGTCCAGATAGAGAATCTTGCCCAGCGCATCGTTTTGCTCGGACAGCAGATCCATGTCTTTGACGTGTTCGATCAATGCCCGGCCATCACCCTCCGGCAGGGTGGTGTGCGGCGAGTACGGGACCTTGCGCAACAGCGCCAGATACAGATCCAGCACCCGCGCCATGGCCCGATCATCCAGCGCCAGACGAGTGGTCGACAGCAGCGCCAGCGCCACCAGGTTGACCGGGTTGATCGCTGCTGCTTCGTTCAAGTGCTGCGCGACTTTTTCGCCAAGACGATTGGTGGTTTCGTTGAGCCATGCCGGTTTGAACTGCGGACCGAGTTCCTGCTGGCGCCAGCCCGGCTGTTCACTGTCGAGGAATTCCGCGAGTTTGATCGGCTCGCCGAAGTTCACCGCCACCTGGCCGAAACGCTGCTTGAGCGCGCCAATGACTTTGAAGATGTCGAAGATCGATTCTTTCTTCTTGCTCGCGCCGCGCAGTTCGCCGAGGTAGGTCCGGCCTTCGAGCACCCGCTCATAACCGATGTACACCGGCACGAACACGATCGGCATCCGCGACGAACGCAGGAAGCTGCGCATCGTGATCGCGAGCATCCCGGTTTTCGGTTGCAGCATGCGTCCGGTGCGCGAGCGACCGCCCTCGACGAAATACTCGACCGGGAAACCTTTGGTGAACAGGGTGTGCAGGTATTCGTTGAACACCGAGGTATACAGCGGATTGCCCTTGAACGTGCGGCGCATGAAGAATGCCCCGCCACGGCGCAGCAGGCTGCCGATCACCGGCATGTTGAGGTTGATCCCGGCGGCGATGTGCGGCGGGGTCAGGCCGTTGCGAAACAGCAAGTACGACAGCAGCAGGTAGTCGATGTGGCTGCGGTGGCACGGCACGTAGATCACTTCGTGGCCCTGGGCGACCGCCTGCACGCCTTCGATGTGGTTGACCTTGATCCCGTCGTAGATCTTGTTCCAGAACCAGCTCAGCACCACTTCCAGAAAACGGATCGCAGTGTAGGTGTAGTCCGAGGCAATCTCGTTGCCGTAGCGCAGGGCCTGGGCCTTGGCTTTTTCCGGCGAGATGTTTTCGCGCTCGGCTTCGTCGAGGATCGCCTGCCTGACCAACGGCTGGTTGAGCAGGCCTTTGACCAGGTTACGGCGGTGGGAAATGTCCGGGCCGATCACCGCAGCTTTCAGGTTGCGGAAGTGTACCCGCAGGATCCGCTGGGCCATGCGCACGGTGCGTTCGTGGCCCTTGTTGTGCTCGATCAGTTCGCGCAGGTGGATCGGCGCCGAGAACTGCACGCGGGTCTTGCGCCCCAGAATCATGATGCTCAGCAGCCGACGCAGGCGCCCGGTGACAGCCCAGCTGTCGGCAAACAGCAGTTTCCACGGGCTGTTTTCGCTGTCCGGCGACTGGCCCCAGAACACGCTGACCGGAATGATCTGCGCGTCTTCGGCAGCGTTCTGGCTGAGGGCGCTGACCAGTCGGGTCAGGGTCGGCGGTGCGCCGCGCTTGTCCTGGCGGCCGAGCCAGTCCGGGTCCGGCGTCAGGTAGAAAAACGCCGCCGGCTCGATCAGCGAACCCACGGACACCGGCAGCACCGGGCGCGGCAGGCCGGCCTTGGTGCACTCGGTGTCGACCACCGCCAGATCAGTCAGCGATGGATTTTGCAGGACGTAGAACACCGGACGACTGCGGTCGAGGTTGAGGGTGAACGACGACTGGTTGATCGTCTCGGAGCGAACCCAGAGATACAACAGTCGGCGCAAGGTGCCAAACACAAGACGGCGGAACGGGGAACGGGTCATACGGCTTCTGCGTGAGTGAATAAACCGAGCGTTTGCTCGGGCGGTCGATAGTGTGCCGGATTCATGGAAAATCGGCAAAAAAGCGGCGAAGTAATCTCCTGTTGAGAGTTTCGTCGCCTGTCATATACTCGGCGGTCTGTCGCCGGGGCCCTTTTATGGACGTCGGACGCAGGCTGACGTTCCGCAAAGGCTTTCCTGCGAAAAGCCTGTTCAATAATAAAAAAGGAGTATGAACAGATGGCAACACGTGAAACCGGCAACGTGAAGTGGTTCAACGACGCCAAGGGCTACGGCTTCATTCAGCGCGAAGACGGGGTGGACGTGTTTGTGCACTACCGCGCGATTCGCGGCGAAGGCCACCGTTCGCTGACCGAGGGGCAGCAGGTTGAATACGCGGTGGTGGAAGGGCAGAAGGGGTTGCAGGCTGAAGACGTTGTAGGTCTGTAACGCAAATCTTCAGAACACCAAAAACACTGTGGGAGCGAGCTTGCTCGCGATGGGGCCCTTTCAGTCAACATTGATGTTGAATGTCCGACCGCAATCGCGAGCAAGCTCGCTCCCACAGGTTTTGTGCATTGTCTGTTACGCAGTCTTCCAGGTGATCTCTTCTTCACCATCGGCGCTGATCCGGATCCAGCGATCCGCCGTCTCTTCACCTTCTTCTTCAACCCACGTCCCCGGCGCGCAGCGTACTTCGACGTTCAGCGCGGCGAACGCGGCGCGGGCGCAGGCAATGTCGTCGTCCCATGGGGTCGCATCGCTTTCCAGGTACAGGCTGTTCCACTTGCCCACGGCTTTCGGCAGCCAGGTCACGGGGATGTTGCCGGCCTTGCACTTGTACGTCTGGCCTTTCTGTACCCATTCGCTGCACGGGCCAAGGGCGGCGCCCAGCCAGGCGGAAATGGCCTTGTGGTCGACGTCGGCGTCTTTCAGGTAAATCTCGATGTCCGGTTGGCGCATGGATGTCCTCACTGCGGGTCTGAAAAATCCATTCGCGGATTTAGCCGGCCCCGGGCTACTTGCCCGAGTCCAAAAGTTATTGAAGAACGAAATAATCGTAGCGCATCGATACGGTGGTCACGAACGGCTCGGCCTGCTCGATCACCGCCGCACGGCGCTCGGCACTGGCACGCCAGCCGTGGGGCGTCATCGCCAGCAGGTTGGCGCGATCCTCGGGCTTGTCCAGCGTCAGTTTGAATTCCAGGGTTTCACTGTGCGTCAGCGCCATGCCTTCCGGCACCAGGGTCAGGTGCTTGTCGTCGGTGTACTCGCGTACTTCGTCGTACAGGCGTTCGCGCAGTTCCATCAGATGGCCGCTGGTCGGGCCGACTTTCATCAGGCCGCCGCCAACGCTGAGCAGGCGCTTGGCTTCCTCCCAGTCCAGCGGACTGAAAACGCTGGCCAGAAACTGGCAGCTGCCGGAAGCCAAGGGCACGCGGGCCATGCTCGCAATCAACCAGGTCAGCGCCGGATTGCGTTTGCAGGCGCGTTTGACGGCTTCCTTCGAGATATCCAGTGCGTAGCCATCAGCGTCCGGCAAGGCCTCGGCGATCTGCGCGGTGTAGTAACCCTCGCCACAACCGATGTCGACCCAACGGGCCGGCGCATAACTCGCCGCCAGTTCCGCCAGACGTTTGGCCACCGGCGCGTAATGGCCTGCGTTCAGGAAATCGCGGCGGGCCTCGACCATCGCCTGATTGTCGCCGGGATCGCGGCTGTTCTTGTGCTGCACCGGCAGCAGATTCAGGTAACCCTGACGCGCACGGTCGAAGCGGTGGCCGGCGGGGCAGGCCACGCCGTTGTCCACCGCGTTCAGCGGTTCACTGCAGATCGGGCACGCGAGCATCAGGCGAGCAACTTGATCAGGGTCTGGTAGTAGATTTCGGTCAGCACATCGAGATCGGCCGCCAGCACGCGCTCGTTGACCTGGTGGATGGTCGCGTTGACCGGGCCCAGTTCGACAACCTGCGTGCCCATGGTCGCGATGAAACGACCGTCGGAGGTTCCGCCACTGGTGGACGGCTTGGTCTCGCGGCCGGTGATCTGTTTGATGCTCGACGACACCGCGTCGAGCAGTGCGCCCGGCTCGGTGAGGAACGGCAGACCGGACAGCGCCCAGTCGATATGCCAGTCCAGACCGTGCTTGTCGAGGATGTCGGCAACGCGTTTCTGCAGGCCTTCGACGGTCGATTCGGTGGAGAAACGGAAGTTGAACAACGCCACCAGATCACCCGGGATCACGTTGGTAGCGCCGGTGCCGGAATTGACGTTGGAAATCTGGAAACTGGTCGGCGGGAAGAAATCGTTGCCGTGATCCCAATGCTCGGCGGCCAGTTCGGCCAGGGCCGGGGCAGCGAGGTGGATCGGGTTCTTCGCCAGGTGCGGATAGGCCACGTGGCCCTGCACGCCGCGCACGGTCAGTTTGGCGCCGAGGGAGCCGCGACGACCGTTCTTCACCACGTCGCCCACCAGCGTGGTGCTCGATGGCTCGCCGACGATGCACCAGTCCAGTCGCTCGTTACGGGCTGCCAGACGTTCCACCACCGCCTTGGTGCCGTGATGCGCCGGGCCTTCTTCGTCGCTGGTGATCAGGAACGCGACCTTGCCCTTGTGATCCGGGTAGTCGGCGACAAAACGCTCGGCTGCCACAGTCATCGAGGCCAGGCTGCCTTTCATGTCCGCCGCGCCACGACCGCAAAGCATGCCGTGCTCGTCGATCACCGCGTTGAACGGGTCGATCTGCCAGGCGGTCACCGGGCCGGTCGGCACCACATCGGTGTGACCGGCGAAGCACAGCACCGGGCCGTCGCCTGTGCCGTGAGTCGCCCAGAAGTTATCCACATCTTCGATGCGCATCGGTTCCAGCTGGAAACCGGCATCGCCCAGGCGCTGCATCATCTGCTTCTGGCAATCGGCGTCGACCGGCGTCACGGACGGACGGCGGATCAGGTCGATGGCGAGTTGGAGGGTCGGCGAAAGGTCGGCGTGGGCCGTCATGGAAAACTCCGGATGCTGTAAATGTGGGAGCGAGCTTGCTCGCGATGACGATGTCCTGTTCAACATAAGTGTTGAATGTGACGGACTCATCGCGAGCAAGCTCGCTCCCACAGGTCTAGTGGCAGGCCATCGGGGCCTTGGCCCTGCAAAATGGCGGTTATCTTAAAGCAAAACGGCGACCATTGGCCGCCGTTTAGTGCATCCGCAAGGATTTAGACCACCGGTGCCGGTTCAGGCGCAGCCGCAGGTTTTGGCAGCGACGACAGGAACGCCATGATCAGCGCCGCCACGTACGGCAGCGACTGCACCAGCAGCATGGCCACCCAGAAGCGCATGTCGTTGCTCGGAATGCCCTGCACCAGGTAGATCCCCAGCGCCGCGCCCCACAACAGCAGCATGATGAACAGCTCTTCCCGGGCCTCGGAAATCGCCACCCAGAAGCCATGGTTGTCAGCGTTTTTCGGGGTGCGGAAGAACGGAATGCTGCTGGTGAAGAAGCCATACAGCACCGCTTTGGCGATGGTGTGCGACAACGCCAGACCTGCCAGTGCCGCGCAGAACGCATCCTTCAGGTTCACGCCCACGGCGCGACGGTAGAGGAAGATGATCTTGCCGACCTTGAACACGAACAGCGCCAGCGGCGGAATCGCGAAGATCAGCAGCGGCGGGTCGACCCGTTGCGGCACGATGATCATCGCCGCCGACCACAACAGTGCGCCGACGGTGAAGAAGATGTTCATGCCGTCCGCGACCCATGGCAGCCAGCCCGCGAGGAAGTGGTAGCGCTGGCCGCGAGTCAGTTCGGTGTCCTTGCCGCGCAGCAGGCTGCGGGTGTGACGCTTGATGATCTGGATCGCACCATAGGCCCAGCGGAAACGCTGCTTCTTGAAGTCAATGAAGGTGTCCGGCATCAGACCCTTGCCGTAACTGTCGTGGTAGTACGCCGCCGACAGGCCTTTTTCGAATACCCGCAGACCGAGTTCGGCGTCTTCGCAGATGCACCAGTCGGCCCAGCCCAGTTCTTCCAGAACCGAACGACGGGTCATGGTCATGGTGCCGTGCTGGATGATCGCGTCGCGATCGTTGCGAGTGACCATGCCGATGTGGAAGAAGCCTTTGTATTCGGCATAGCAGAGCTTCTTGAAGGTGCTTTCGTTCTGGTCGCGGTAATCTTGCGGCGACTGCACCACGGCGATTTTCGGGTCGGCGAAGTGCGGCACCATGTGCTTGAGCCAGTTCGGGTGCACGCAGTAGTCGGAGTCGATCACCGCGATCACTTCGGCGTCCTTGGCAGTGTGCGGAATCAGGTAGTTCAGCGCGCCGCCCTTGAAACCGGCCAGGGGCGAGACGTGGAAGAACTTGAAGCGCGGGCCGAGGGTTTCGCAGTAGTCGCGCACCGGTTCCCAGACCGCCGGGTCCTTGGTGTTGTTGTCGATGATCAGGACTTCAAAGTCCGGATAGTCGAGGTTGGCCAGGGCGTCGAGGGTCTGTTTGACCATCTCCGGCGGCTCGTTGTAGCACGGCACGTGGATCGAGACTTTCGGGCGGTAGTCCGAATCGCCGACCACCGGCAGGAATTCACGGCGACGCTTGTGAATCCACACCGCCTCGGCCAGTTCGTGGGCCTCGGTCAACAGCACGATGAACACCCCGAGCGCACCGAGCGCCAGCAGGAAGCCCACCGTCAGGCTGAACCACGTGCTGTATTGCTGACTGTAGTCGTAACCGATCCACACCAGCACCGAACCGCAGAGGAACGCGATAAAGGTCAGGAAGGTACGGCCGCGCTGGCGCAGGGCCGAGCCGTCGATCATCAGCAGAGTCAGCGACAACAGCGCCAGCACCACCGAACCGATGGCCAGCACGCGCCATTGCGGGATCGCCACCACCGGGCCTTCGAAGTTGAATTTCTGCTGACGCGCGGCGTTGAATACGCCCCAGTAAGCGCCGACCGAACCTTCGTCGCTGGCCTTCCAGGGTTGGTCAAACGCTTCGATCACGAAGTAGTTGAAGCCCTGGCGGTTGAGCTTGTTGACCAGCGTGCGCAGGTAGATCGCCTGATCCGCCGGCGACGCATCGGCGCCACCGCGCATGCGGCCGTTGCTCGGCCAGCCCACCTCGGACAGCAGCAGCGGTTTTTTCGGGAACATCTTTTTCAGGTCGCGGGCGCGGTCGAAAACGAACTGCCCGGCCTTGTCCACCGGGATGAATTCCCAGTAGGGCAGAACGTGCGCGGCGATCAGGTCGACGTGCTTGGCCAGCTCCGGGTGTTCTTCCCAGACGTGCCACTGTTCGGAGGTGGTCACCGGCACTTTCACGGCCGCGCGCACCCGGTCGAGCAGTACGCTGAGTTCTTTGGCGGTGATTTCCTTGCGGAAGATCGCCTCGTTGCCGACCACTACGCGAACCACGCTGCGTGAGGTATTGGCCAGTTCGATGGCGCGGGTGATTTCCCGCTCGTTGCGTTCCTGGTCGGGGCTGATCCAGATCCCCAGGGTCACGCGCAGTCCGAATTCTTCCGCCAGTTTCGGGATGTCCTGCAGGGAACCGTCGACCGAGTAGATACGGATGTTGTCCGTCAGCTTGCTCATGATCTCCAGGTCGCGGCGCATTTCATCGTCGGACGGATACTGATCTTTCTGTGGGAACTGTCCCTGCTGGAACGGTGAATAGGAGAAACCGGAGATCTGCTCCGGCCAGTTCGGCGCGGAGACGGGGCGATTGATTAGCGCCCAGAAACCGGTGAACAGGGCGGCGATTGCCAGAACCACCACCAGGTTGAGTCCAAATTTACGCGATGACATAGCTGTGTCGGGTTCCAAAGGCTGTGGAACGAAGGGTCGGCTGGTTGACGCCAAGAGGGCGCGCATCCTACACCGGCAGTTCGCCGAGTCCTACAAAAGACAGGGAAATGCCGGATGTTGGGCAATCCAACCCGACTTAAGTTCTTTCGTTTCAGCGTGTAAGACAAATCTTTGTTACGTACAGCGTTAATTAAAGCAGGCGTGTTCGCCGTTCATAGCGCAAAGATGCTCTTGGCCGCCGACGGCCCTATAATGCGCGCCGGTTTTCAGGGTAATGGTCATGAGTACAGAAGATCCGCGGTTTGCAGGCATCGCCCGTTTGTATGGCATCGAGGGTCTTGAGCGCCTGCGTGCAGCCCATGTGGCGATAGTCGGCGTTGGCGGCGTCGGTTCCTGGGCGGCGGAAGCGATGGCCCGCTGTGGGGTGGGCGAGATTTCGCTGTTCGACCTCGACGACGTCTGCGTCAGCAACGCCAACCGTCAGTTGCACGCGCTGGACAGCACCGTCGGCAAGCCCAAGGTCGAAGTGATGGCCGAGCGTCTGCGCGGTATCAACCCGGACTGCAAGGTGCACGCGGTGGCGGACTTCGTCACCCGCGACACCATGGCCGAATACATCACGCCGAACATCGACTGCGTGATCGACTGCATCGACGCCGTCAACGCCAAGGCTGCGCTGATCGCCTGGTGCAAGCGCCGCAAGATCCAGATCATCACCACCGGCGGCGCTGGCGGGCAGATCGATCCGACGCTGATTCAGGTCTGCGACCTCAACCGCACCTTCAACGATCCGCTGGCCTCGAAAGTGCGCTCAACGTTGCGCCGCGACTACGGCTTCTCGCGTACCGTGACCCGTCACTACAGCGTGCCGTGTGTGTTCTCCACCGAACAACTGCGCTATCCGAAGCCGGACGGCAGCATTTGCCTGCAGAAGAGTTTTGTCGGTGACGGCGTGAAGCTGGACTGCGCCGGCGGGTTTGGTGCGGTGATGATGGTGACGGCGACATTCGGCATGGTCGCGGCGACCAAGGCGGTGGACAAGATTGTGGCGGGTGTCCGGCGCCCGGCGGATCGAGTCAAGCCTCAGGCCTGACCAGTGACCGATCGTTCCCACGCTCCGCGTGGGAATGCAGCCCGGGACGCTCCGCGTCCCAAATCAAGAGCCGAGCGCGGAGCGTCCGTTGAGGCATTCCCACGCAGACGGTTCGACGCCTCGACGTGTTAACGATCAGTCAAGAGCGAGTTCACGCATCCGCTGCAACACGGCATTCAAGCCATTGCTGCGCGACGGCGACAACTGCCGCGACAGTCCCAATTGATTGAACCAGTCCGGCAGATCCACCTGCTGCAATTCGCCGGCGGTCAAACCGTTGACCCGCAACAGCAACAACGCGACCAACCCGCGAATCATCCGCGCATCGCTGCTGGCCGCAAACTGCCAGCGGCCGTCGCGCAACTCGCCAACCAGCCACACCTGACTTTCACAGCCGTGCACCCGATTGGCCTCGCATTTGTCTGCGTCGCTCAGCAGCGGCAGGCGATCACCAAACTGCATCAACAGCCGCGCACGCTGTTCCCATCCAGCGGCGTTCTGAAACGTTTGCAGCGCTTCGGCGGCTTCGACCGGCAGGCTCATCGCAACAACTCCAGCGCCTGATCCAGCGCTTCAAAAAACCGCTCCAGATCTTCGGAATCGTTGTACAGCGCCAGCGACACACGAATCGCCCCGGCCAGCTCGAAACGTTTGAGCAGCGGCATCGCGCAGTGATGCCCGGCACGCACGGCGATGCCTTGTTCGGTCAGCAAGTGCGCGAGATCGGCGTTGTGCACGCCTTCGACGACAAAACTGGCCAGCGCCAGCTGCGGTTTGCCCAGCAGACGAATGCCATTGCGAGCGGCGAGGCCACGCAACAGGTAATCGTGCAGTGCGGCTTCGTGGGCGGACACCGCGTCCTGATCAAGGCCGGCCAGATAGTCGAGGGTCGCACCGAGGCCGATCACGCTGGCAATCGGCGGCGTTCCGGCCTCGAAGCCCAGTGGCGCCGGGCGGAAACGTGCGTCGTGGTAATTGGCTTCCAGCACCATTTCGCCACCGAACTGCCACGGGCGAAGTTGCTCCAGCGCCGGGTTGCGTCCGAACAGCACGCCGAGGCCATCGGGGCCGTAAAGCTTGTGGCTGGAAAACACATAAAAGTCGCAACCCAGCGCCTGCACGTCATGCCGGCCATGGACCACGCCTTGAGCGCCATCGACCACGGTCAGCGCGTTATGCGCCTTGGCCATCGCCAGCAGCGCCGGCAGCGGTTGCCACGCGCCAAGCACGTTGGACAACTGGCTGACCGCCAGCAAACGAGTGCGCGGGCCGATCAGGTGAACGGCGGCAGCGAGGTCGATCACGCCGTCATCGTCCAGCGGCAGGATTACCAGCTTCAGGTCGCGACGTTGGGCCAGTTGCTGCCATGGGAGCAGGTTGGCGTGATGCTCCAGGGCGCTGATGACAATTTCATCGCCCGGATGGAAAAGATGTTCCAGGCCATACGCCAGGAGGTTCAGCGCACTGGTGGCGCCGTGGGTGAAGATGATCTGCCCGCTGTCACCGGCATTCAGCCACTGGGCAACCTTCAGGCGACTGTCCTCGAACGCCTGCGTGGCGTGGGCGCCGGGCAGGTGCTGGGCACGGTGCACGTTGGCTGCGCCATTGGCGTAGTAATGCGCCAGCGCATCGAGCAGGGCCTGGGGTTTTTGCGTGGTGGCGGCGTTGTCCAGGTAAGTCTGGTCTTGCCGTTGCAGGGCGGCGATGGCCGGGAAATCGGCGCGCCAGGGGGAGGGAATCATCATCTGGTATACGCCTGACCCTGTGGGAGCGAGCTTGCTCGCGAAGGCGTCCTTGAGGACGCCAAAAAGCTTCGCGAGCAAGCGCGCTCCCACAGGTTATCAATGTGCTGCTTAGTTGTGAGCGTGCAGCGCTTCGTTCAGTTCGATCGCCGATTTGTGGGTCTTGCACTCCACGGCGCCGGTTTCCGAATTGCGACGGAACAGCAGGTCGGTCTGACCGGCCAGTTCACGGGCCTTGACCACTTTGACCAGGTTGTTGTGCTCGTCCAGCAGTGCAACCTTGGTGCCGGCGGTCACGTACAAGCCCGACTCCACGGTGTTGCGGTCGCCCAACGGGATACCGATACCGGCGTTGGCGCCGATCAGGCAGCCTTCGCCGACCTTGATCACGATGTTGCCGCCGCCCGACAGGGTGCCCATGGTCGAGCAGCCGCCGCCCAGGTCCGAACCCTTGCCGACGAACACGCCAGCGGAGACGCGGCCTTCGATCATGCCCGGGCCTTCGGTGCCGGCGTTGAAGTTGATGAAACCTTCGTGCATCACGGTAGTGCCTTCGCCCACGTAGGCGCCCAGGCGCAGTCGTGCGGCGTCAGCGATACGCACGCCGGCCGGTACCACGTAGTCGGTCATTTTCGGGAACTTGTCCACCGAGAACACTTCCAGCAATTCGCCACGCAGACGGGCTTCGAGTTGCAGCTCGGCCAGTTCGCTCAGGTCGATGGCGCCCTGGCTGGTCCAGGCCACGTTCGGCAGCAGCGGGAAGATCCCGGCCAGGCTTACGCCGTGCGGCTTGACCAGACGATGGGACAGCAGGTGCAGCTTCAGGTAAGCCTCAGGGGTGGAAGTCAGCTGAGTGTCTTCGGCCAGCAGGGTCGCGACCAGCGGCTTGTGGCTTTCAGCCAGACGGGTCAGCAGCTTGCCTTGTACCGCGTCGATGCCTTTCACGGCTTCAGCCAGTTGCGCAGCCTGGGCGGTGGTGAAGGTGATGGCCTGGTTGCCTTCGGTGTAGCCGAGGATCGGTGCAACAGCGGCAACCAGTTCGGCCGAAGGGTTCAACAGTGGCTGAGCGTAGAACACTTCCAGCCACGCGCCTTGACGGTTCTGGGTGCCGACACCGAAGGCGATACTGAACAGGGAGTTGGACATGTGAATACCTCTACAAAAAGTGACGGGCTGCTTACTTGAGTGCGGCCGCGTAGATATCTGGCTTGAAGCCAATCAGGGTTCGGTCACCGAGATCGAGCACCGGACGCTTGATCATCGAGGGTTGAGCGAGCATCAGCTCGATGGCTTTCGACTGGTCGAGATCGGCTTTGCGTTCGTCGTCGAGTTTGCGAAAGGTCGTGCCTGCGCGGTTCAACACCGTTTGCCAGCCATGCTCGTCGCACCATTGGGTCAGGTGCTCACGGTCAATGCCGGCGGTCTTGTAATCGTGGAAGTCATAGCTGACAGCGTGTTCATCGAGCCAGGTGCGCGCCTTTTTCATGGTGTCGCAGGCTTTGATGCCGAAAAGGTGCAACGTTTTGCTTGAAACGGTCAAGGAATCGCCCCCTTTACAGGTGCTGGAAAAAAATGGTGTCGGATTATGCCATGACCAGACGGTTTCGCGGCGCCGAGGTTGCTTCTGCTGAGGGTGCCTGCGACATAGGTGCAACGGTCATTCACAGCCTGAGCGGCTAATATGGCAGTTCAACGCTGTCGATTGTCCGGGATTTCCGCTTTATGCAAACCGCTTATACCGTCCTGATCCTGCTGATGCTGGTCAGTGTCTCGCGCCTGGTTGGACGGGTGATTCCGCTGCCGCTGCCACTGGTACAGATCGCCGCCGGTGCCTTGCTGGCCTGGCCGACCCTCGGTCTGCACGTGGCCCTTGATCCCGAACTGTTCCTGTTTCTGTTCTTGCCGCCGCTGCTGTTTTCCGATGGCTGGCGCATGCCCAAGCGTGAACTGTGGCGCTTGCGCGGCCCGGTACTCACGCTGGCGGTCGGGTTGGTGCTGTTTACCGTGGTCGGGGCCGGTTACTTCATTCACTGGTTGCTGCCGACGATTCCGCTGCCGGTGGCCTTCGCGCTGGCGGCGGTGCTGTCCCCGACCGACGCCGTGGCGGTCTCGGCGATTTCCCAGAACCGCTTGCCCACGCCGCTGATGCACATGCTGCAGGGCGAGGCGTTGATGAACGATGCGTCGGGTCTGGTGACGTTCAAATTCGCGCTGGTAGCGGCGGTCACCGGTGCGTTTTCCCTGGCCAATGCCAGCCTGACCTTCGTGCTGGTCGCGGTCGGCGGGCTGGCGGTCGGCGTGGCGCTGAGCTGGCTGGTCGGCCGGTTGCGCGCCTGGATGATCGCCCGGGGCTGGGACGATCCGGCGACCCACGTGGTGTTCATGTTGCTGTTGCCGTTTGCCGCTTACGTGCTGGCCGAACGGCTTGGCGCGTCAGGCATTCTTTCGGCGGTGGCGGCGGGGATGATGCAGAGCTGGCTCGATCTGCTGCCGCGCCAGACCAGCACCCGGTTGCTCAACCGCAGCGTCTGGTCGTTGCTGGAGTTCGCCTTCAACGGTTTGATCTTTCTGCTGCTCGGCCTGCAACTGCCGGACATCATTAAAGCGGTGGTCAGCCACGAGACGTCATTGTGGCCGACCCTGTTCTATCGCTGTCTCGATGTGGTGGCGATTTTCCTGGCGCTGGTGTTGTTGCGCTTCATCTGGGTGCAGAGCATCTGGCGGCTGTCGGTGTTGCTGCGCCGCGTGCGCGGCAAGGGTGATCTGACGCAAGTGCCGACGGCCCGGTCCTGCTGGCTGCTGACCGTCGGTGGCGTGCGCGGGGCGGTGACCCTGGCAGGTGTGATGTCGGTACCGATGCTGATGGGTGGCGAGGCGTTCCCCGAGCGCGATCTGCTGATCTTCATCGCCGCCGGGGTGATCCTGTTGTCGCTGGTGGCGGCCTGTATTGCGCTGCCTTTGCTGTTGCGCGGCATCGAAAAGAGCCCGGACGACAAGCGCCGCCAGGAAGTGCGCGACGCCTGGCGCAAGACGGCGGAAGCGGCGATCCATGCGCTGGAGACCGAAGAGGTCAACCCGCAGGACGCCGCGCAAGCCGCGCTGGCAGCGGAGCTCAAGGCGCGGATCATGTCCGAATACCGCCATCAACTGGAAGTCTTCAATGACTCGGCCGAAGCCCAGGCTCTGGCGTTCCAGATGGATCTGCTGGAGCGTCGTCTGCGACTCAAGGCACTGCGTGCGCAACGCCTCGAGTTGTACAGCCTCAGCCGTCAGCACCAGATTGGTGACGACGTGTTGCGTGAGGTGCTGGGCGAGCTGGACTTGAGTGAGGCGAATCTGGGGCAGGTCAAATAAGCCACTGACGCGCCTCGGATATCAGTCGACCGATGTTCGATGTCAGTGGGTGCGGTTCAGTTCAAGTTCGCCAGGCGCTGCGCGTGGCGAACTTTTGCGTATGAAGCGTCCGGTTTATTTTGGATAAAGCAGCTTCATCAACTGTTTGTCTTTTTTGCTGATCTTGCGGTTTATCGGAACTTCCCAGTCGCCGATCGTCAGGTCGTTCGATACGGGGTGATGCATGATCGAACGCTTGTCGTAGGCAAGATAAAGCGCATCCCGCGTATCAAAGGACGCGAACAGGTTGTAGTCGACCTGTTCGCGGGTCAGTGGATTCATTTCCCGATTCTGATAAAACGCGTACACCTTGGGTTTATCCCATGGAATATTGGCTTGTGGGTGCTGATGCTCATGCATGGCGCCCAGCGCATGGCCGAACTCGTGCATTACGATGACCTCGAAGTCGGCATGGTCCGGCGTGACGCCCAGGTTCATTGTCGGATGGTCGGGATGAATCAGAAGTGCATCGGTGCCCAGCATTGAACTGTTGTCATTGTTTCGGGTGGCGATGCGGATATCACCCTTCAGATCGTCGACGAATTCAAACTTGAGATTGATATAAGGCAGCCATTTGCTGGCTGCATTGATAATCCCTGTTTTACGAGCGGCATCGGGTGCATCCATGAACGCGATTTTCAACGTGCGACCATTGGCCCAGAGTTTCGAGTAATCGACCACGGAGCGTTTGCGGCGAGTGCCGGGTGTGGTTGGGGTGCCGGCATTCGCCGGGTTCTCGTTGATGGCGGCTGTGTAAGCAGCCTGATCGTCAGGCCACTGAATCAGTTGGCAATCCAGAAGTTCTTTCATTGTTCACTTCTTCCTTGAAGTTGAAGATCAATTTCAGTTGATGCGCAAAAGGGCGCGGCTCAAGACTAACGTCTGGCTGCGCAAAAGCGAGGTATGAAAAACGGAGGAAGTGTTGCGTGATATTTGACCGCCCGTGCCGGATTGCCCGGCACGGGCGAAACACATTACTTGTGGCGCAGGACGAAGTCGCGGATGCGCTCGGCTGCCTCGACGCATTCCGCCAGCGGCGCAACCAGCGCCATGCGTACGCGCCCGGCACCCGGATTGACGCCATCGACGTCACGGGACAGGTACGAACCCGGCACCACAGTCACGTGCTCTTCGGCAAACAGATCGCGGCAGAATGCGGCATCGTCGCCCTGCACATTCGGCCACAGGTAAAAGCTGCCATCGGGGCGTTGCACGTCCATCACCGGGCTGAGGATCGCCAGCACCGCATCGAACTTCTCGCGATACAACGCACGGTTGGCGCGTACATGCACTTCATCGTTCCACGCGGCAACGCTGGCCAGCTGGGTCTGAACCGGCATCGCGCAACCGTGGTAGGTGCGATACAGCAGGAAACCCTTGAGGATGTCGGCATCACCGGCAACAAAGCCCGAGCGCAGGCCCGGCAGGTTCGAGCGCTTGGACAGGCTGTGGAACACCACGCAACGCTTGAAGTCCTTGCGACCCAGTTCGGCGCAGGCACTGAGCAGGCCCGGCGGTGGCGTCTGCTCGTCGAAGTACAGTTCGCTGTAGCACTCGTCGGCGGCGATCACGAAGTCGTATTCGTCGGCCAGGGCGATCAGCTTTTTCAGCACGTCGACCGGGATCAGCGCGCCGGTCGGGTTGCCCGGCGAGCACAGGAACAGGATCTGGCAGCGCTTCCAGATGTCCGGCGAAACCGCGTCGAAGTCCGGGTTGAAGCCGTTCTCGTCCAGGCACGGCAGGTAGTGCGGCTTGGCGCCGGCGAGGAACGCCGCGCCCTCGTAGATCTGATAGAACGGATTCGGGCTGACCACCAGCGCGTCGTCGCCACGGTTGACCACGGTCTGGGTAAAGGCGAACAGTGCTTCACGGGTGCCGTTGACCGGCAGCACGTTGCGCGCCGGGTCGATCCAGCCGCCCGGCACGTTGAAACGACGCTCGCACCAGGCGGCGATGGCTTCGCGCAGGGCCGGGATACCGAGAGTGGTCGGGTACACCGCCATCTGATCCAGATTGTTCGCCAGCGCCTCGGCGACAAAGCTTGGCGAGCGGTGCTTCGGTTCACCGATGGACAGTGCGATCGGGCGCTTGTCCGGGTTTGGCGTGACGCTGCCGAGCAGGGCGCGGAGCTTTTCGAACGGGTAGGGCTGAAGCTGGGACAGAGCGTTGTTCATCGGTGCGGGATCTCGTGCAAAGCGATTGAAGCCGGGCGCGCAATCAAATGCTGATGCGCGACAGTTTGATATCGGGTTCCTGATTGACGCTCAGCTGTTCGACGATGGCATCCTGCAGGCGGCTGCACAGCAGCGGGTCGGACAGCGGTTGATTGTGGGCGTCGGTGATGAAGAACACGTCTTCCACCCGCTCGCCCAGGGTGGCGATCTTGGCGTTCTGCAGTGACAGGTCGAACTCGAGGAAAATCCCGCCGACCCGTGCCAGCAGGCCCGGGCGATCTGGTGCAGTGAGTTCCAGTACCGTTACCGGGCGCTGGGCGTCGTTGTGGATCGTCACCTGCGGGGCGAACGCGAAATGCTTGAGCTGGCGCGGCACCCGACGCTGGATGATCGTCGGGTAGTCGGCCGGGTTGCGCAGGGCTTCGGTCAGGCCTTCGCGAATCTGTTTGACCCGGACCGGATTGTCGCCGATCGAGTCGCCATCGGTATCGAGCACGATGTAGGTGTCGAGGGTGAACTGACTGCTGGACGTGATGACCCGGGCGTCGTGAATGTTCAGGTTGAGCTGGTCCATCGCGGCCACGGTCACGGCGAAGAAGTCGTGCTGGTCCGGCGCATAGATGAAGATCTGCGTGCCGCCCTCGAATTCGCGCTGGGTCGTTTCCTTGATCAGCACCAGCGGACCGCCGTCGGCCGGTTGCTGGAGGATGGCGTCGGTGTGCCAGGCCACATCGCCGGCGGTGTGACGCAGGAAGTAGTCGTCGCCCAGTTGCGCCCACAATTGCTCGACGTCGTCGGGATCGGTGCCGCCGCGTACCAGGATGTCCAGCGCTGCGCTCTGGGTCTGGCGGATCTGCTCTTCGCGATCCACCGGATTCTCCAGCCCGCGGCGCAGGGCACGCTTGGTTTCGGTGTAGAGCTGGCGCAACAGGCTGGCACGCCAGGAATTCCACAGGGTCGGGTTGGTCGCGTTGATGTCGGCCACGGTCAGCACGTACAGGTAGTCCAGGCGAGTTTCGTCACCGACCGCCAGCGCGAAGTCATGGATCACCTGCGGATCGGACAAGTCTTTGCGCTGGGCGGTGGTCGACATCACCAAGTGGTTCTGCACCAGCCAGACGATCAGGCGGCTGTCCCACACCGGCAGCTGGTGGCGCTGGCAGAACGCCTCGGCATCCACTGCGCCGATATCCGAGTGGTCGCCGTGCCGGCCCTTGCCGATGTCGTGATACAGACCCGCCATGTAGATCAGTTCGGGTTTCGGCAGTTTGGCCATGAGCTTGGCGGCCAGCGGGAATTTTTCCGACACCTGTGAGTACTGCAGTTTGCGCAGGTGTTTGATCAGGTTCAGCGTGTGCGCATCGACCGTATAGATGTGGAACAGGTCATGCTGCATCTGCCCGACGATGAAACCGAACTCCGGCAGATAACGCCCGAGAATGCCGTAACGGTTCATCCGCCGCAGGTTGCGATGGATGCCGATCTTGCACTTGAACAGCTCGATGAACAGGCTGGTGTTGCGGATGTCGTTGCGGAAGTTGTCGTCGATCAGGTGACGGTTTTCCCGCAACAGGCGAATGGTGTCGGCGCGTACGCCTTTGATCTCCGGCTGCTGGGCCATCAGCACGAAGATCTCGAGCATGGCGAACGGCGTGCGGCGGAATACGTTGTCGTTGCGAGCCTCGATGTAGCCGTCGTGCAGCTGGAAGCGCGAGTTGATCGGCTGCGGCGGCGCTTCGTCTTCCGGCGCGAGGATGACTTCCTCGAAGTGCTGGATGATCAGGTCGCTGAGCTGGGCGATGCTCATCACGACGCGGAAGTACTGCTGCATGAAGTTTTCGACGGCCTGTTTGGCGTCGTCGCCTTCAAAACCCAGCAGTCCGGCAATGGTGCGCTGGTGATCGAACAGCAGACGATCTTCGGCGCGACCGGCGAGCATGTGCAGGGCGTAACGCACCTTCCAGAGGAATTCCTGAGAGGACGCGAGCAAGGCGTTTTCACTTTCGACCAGAAACCCTTCACCGGCCAGGGCGCGCAGGTTCAGGGTGCCGTACTGACGACGGGCCACCCACAGAATCGTCTGAATATCCCGTAGTCCACCGGGCGAGCCTTTGACGTTGGGTTCCAGGTTGTATTCGGTGTCGTTGTACTTGTGGTGGCGAGCCTTCTGCTCGGCGCGCTTGGCCAGGAAGAAATCCTTGCTCGGCCACATGTGCGCAGTGCTGGTGACATCGAGCATGCGCTGGCGCAGGCGCTCGGGGCCGCAGATGGTGCGGCTTTCCATCAGGTTGGTGACCACCGTCAGGTCGGCGCGGGCCTCTTCGGCGCACTCGTCGACCGAGCGAACGCTCTGACCGACTTCCAGGCCGATGTCCCACAGCAGCGTCAGAAAGCGCTCGATGGAATCGCGGAAGATTTCGTGGTCGGCGCTGTCCAGCAGGATCAGCAGATCGATGTCGGAGTACGGGTGCAACTCACCGCGACCATAGCCGCCGACCGCGACCAGCGCGATGTCGGCGTCTTCGCTCCAGTCGAACTGGTCCCAGGCCTTTTGCAGAATGTTGTCGACGAACCACGCCCGATCTTCGATCAGTCGCCGGATATCGCGGCCGGCGCGAAAACGTGCATCGAGCACTTCGCGGGCCTGGCGGATCGCTTTCTTGAATGCCGCGATGGGACTCGCTTTCAGGGCCAGTTCAGCCTGGAACTGACCGCGGTCGAAGAGTTCGGGATCCACCTGCGGCATCGATTGGCTTTCCTTCTATAGGCTGGGAACGGTGTCTGGATCAGGCCGAGATGCGCGGGATGGTGTCGTCGCTGCGCAGGGTGAAGATCTCATAGCCGGTGTCGGTAACAAGCAAAGTGTGTTCCCACTGCGCCGACAGCTTGCGATCCTTGGTGATCGCGGTCCAGCCGTCGCCCAGTACTTTGGTGTCGGCCTTGCCCTGGTTGATCATCGGCTCGATGGTGAAAGTCATGCCGGCCTTCAGTTCCATGCCGGTGCCGGCACGGCCGTAGTGCAGGATCTGCGGTTCTTCATGGAACACCTTGCCGATGCCGTGACCACAGAATTCACGCACCACCGAGAAGCCGTTCTTTTCCGCGTGCTTCTGGATGATTTCGCCGATGTCGCCGAGGCGGCAGCCGGGTTTGACGATTTCGATCGCCTTGTACATGCATTCCTGAGTGACCTGGGACAGACGCTCGGCCCAGACCGGCACGGTGCCGACGTGGAACATGCGGCTGGTGTCGCCGTGGTAACCGTCTTTAATCACGGTGACGTCGATGTTCAGGGTATCGCCGTTTTTCAGCGGTTTGTCGTTCGGGATGCCGTGGCAGACCACGTGGTTGATCGAGGTGCAGATCGACTTCGGGTAGCCCTTGTAGTTGAGCGGGGCAGGGATGGCCTGCTGCACGTTGACGATATAGTCGTGGCAGATCTGGTTCAGCTCATCGGTGGTCACGCCCGGCTTGACGTGCTCGGCAATCATTTCCAGCACATCGGCGGCCAGTTTGCCGGCGACACGCATGCCAGCGATGTCCTCGGGGGTTTTGAGGGTGACGGTCATACAGGCTCTCTCTGCGCTCGGCGGCGCTTGCTGATACGAACAGGGGCGCGGCTGCTGATATTGCGGCCCCGAAAAACGCGATTCTAACAGACCGAAGGCGCAAATCTGCGCCTGCGTGCATCGCTTCTCTCTATACAATGTGGCGCATTGTCCCGATTCCAAGGGGCTGGCGTGCATGTCGCTGACGGGATTGCAGATTCCGGGTTCCGTTTGCGCCGTCCCTGTGGTATAAAATGCGCCGCTTTCCGGGGATAGCCCCGAGAGCATTAACCCACACACGTGTCGACACGATGGCCTGGGTGCCTTTGATCCTCGGATCAATGGTTGGTCATTGGGATACGTGGAGGCCCAACCCGACTTATCAAGGAACTATCATGTCCCAAGTCAACATGCGCGATATGCTGAAGGCCGGTGTGCACTTCGGTCACCAAACCCGTTACTGGAATCCGAAAATGGGCAAGTACATTTTCGGCGCGCGTAACAAGATTCACATCATCAACCTTGAAAAAACCCTGCCAATGTTCAACGAAGCTCTGACTTTCGTAGAGCGTCTGGCCCAGGGCAAAAACAAGATTCTGTTCGTCGGCACCAAGCGTTCCGCTGGCAAGATCGTTGCTGAAGAAGCAGCACGTTGCGGCTCGCCGTACGTCGATCACCGCTGGTTGGGCGGCATGCTGACCAACTTCAAGACCATCCGTGCTTCCATCAAGCGTCTGCGTGACCTTGAAGTACAAGCCGAAGACGGTACTTTCGCCAAGCTGACCAAGAAAGAAGCGCTGATGCGCACTCGCGATCTTGAGAAGCTGGACCGCTCCCTGGGCGGCATCAAGGACATGGGCGGTCTGCCAGACGCACTGTTCGTGATCGACGTTGACCACGAGCGCATCGCGATCACCGAAGCCAACAAGCTGGGCATCCCGGTCATCGGCGTTGTCGATACCAACAGCAGCCCTGAAGGCGTTGACTACATCATCCCAGGCAACGATGACGCAATCCGCGCTATCCAGCTGTACATGGGTTCGATGGCTGACGCAGTAATCCGCGGTCGCAACAACGTTGCTGGCGGTACTGTAGAATTCGCAGCTGAAGAAACTCAGGCTGCAGCTGAGTAATTGACGCCCTGGCGTTGACTCAGTAAGCAAAAAGGGGGCTTGGCCCCCTTTTTGCCACCTCGAAAACCATTTGTCGGCAGCGCAGCTACAGCATCTGTAACGTGCAGCGGCTACAAGGTGGTTCGGGAAGAATTGAACGCCCGTTCGATCGGGTGGAATGGTTGAAAACCTATCCAAGAGGAATTTGAAAATGGCAGCAATTACTGCAGCGTTGGTCAAAGAACTGCGCGAGCGTACCGGCGAAGGCATGATGGATTGCAAGAAAGCCCTGGAAAAGGCTGGCGGCGACATCGAAAAAGCCATTGATGACATGCGTGCTTCGGGCGCGATCAAGGCTGCCAAGAAAGCCGGCAACGTTGCCGCTGAAGGCGCTATCGCCGTCAAGGCTGACGGCAAGTCCGCCGTTCTGCTGGAAGTGAACTCGCAGACCGACTTCCTGGCCCTGCAGGACGACTTCAAGAACTTCGTCAGCGAAAGCCTTGAAGAAGCGTTCGCTCAGAAGCTGACTGACGCGGCTCCGCTGATCGCTTCGCGTGAAGCTGCTCGTGAAGCCCTGGTTGCCAAGTGTGGCGAAAACGTCAACATCCGTCGTCTGGCGCGTGTTGAGGGTGACGTTGTAGGTGCTTACCTGCACGGCAACAAGATTGGTGCAGTGGTTGTTCTGAACGGCGGCGACGTCGACCTGGCCAAGAATATCGCCATGCACGTTGCAGCTTCGAACCCAGAGTTCCTGGACGCGTCGGAAATCTCCGCCGAGGCCATCGAGCGCGAGAAGAACGTATTCCTGCAACTGAATGCCGACAAGATCGCTGGCAAGCCGGAAAACATCGTTGAGAACATGATCAACGGTCGTATTACCAAGTTCAAAGCCGAAGCCTCGCTGAAAGAGCAAGCTTTCGTCATGAACCCGGAAGTCAAGGTTGGTGAGCTGGCCAAGAAAGCCGGTGCTGAAATCGTTTCCTTCACTTACTTCAAAGTAGGCGAAGGCATCGAGAAGCCGGTTGATGACTTCGCTGCCGAAGTTGCCGCTCAAGTGGCTGCCGCCAAGCAGTAAGACGGTTTTTCAACTGTCGCCCGAAAGAGGCTGCCCGCTCACGCGCGCAGCCTCTTTTCAGATAGGGTTACCAATTTTTATTGGTTTCCCCTTGGAACTGACTTACAAAGCCATGTTCCGATGGCGCTGAAGCAGCGCCAAGCTAGAGTGAACGCCAGCTGTAAACAGCTCGCAAAGAATTTTTAAAATACGCCGCAGGAGAGATTCGCAATGGCTCAGCAGGGCAGTGGTTATCAGGCTCGCTATAAACGCATTCTACTCAAGCTTAGCGGCGAGGCCCTGATGGGCTCGGAAGAGTTCGGGATCGATCCGAAAGTGCTGGATCGCATGGCACTGGAGGTCGGCCAACTGGTCGGCATCGGCGTTCAGGTCGGTCTGGTGATCGGCGGTGGCAACCTGTTCCGCGGTGAAGCGCTGAGCAAGGCCGGCATGGATCGGGTCACGGGCGACCACATGGGCATGCTGGCCACTGTGATGAACGCTCTGGCCATGCGCGACGCGCTGGAACGTGCCAATATCTCGGCCATCGTGATGTCGGCCATCTCCATGGTCGGTGTGACCGATCACTATGACCGTCGCAAGGCCATGCGCCACCTGAACTCAAAAGACGTGGTGATTTTCGCGGCCGGTACCGGCAATCCGTTCTTTACCACGGATTCGGCAGCCTGCCTGCGCGCCATTGAAATCGACGCAGACGTCGTGCTCAAGGCGACCAAGGTCGATGGCGTGTACACCGCTGATCCGTTCAAAGACCCGCATGCCGAGAAGTTCGATCATCTGACATACGATGAAGTACTGGATCGCAAGCTGGGTGTAATGGATCTGACGGCTATCTGCCTGTGCCGCGATCACAAGATGCCGCTGCGGGTATTCAACATGAACAAGCCGGGCGCCCTGCTGAACATCGTGCATGGTGGCGCTGAAGGCACTCTGATCGAGGAAGTCCAACAATGATCAACGAAATCAAGAAAGACGCCCAGGCGCGCATGCACAAGTCGCTGGAGTCGCTGAACCACGCATTCGGTCAGATCCGTACCGGCAAGGCCCACCCAAGCATCCTGGGAAGCGTGATGGTGCCTTATTACGGTTCGGATACCCCGTTGAGCGGTGTTGCGAGTGTCACCGTGAAAGACAACCAGACCCTGCAGGTCGTGCCGTTCGAGCGCAACATGCTCGGCGCAATCGACAAGGCCATTGGCAGCGCCGGTCTGAACCTGAATCCGACCAACCTGGGTGAGCTGCTGCTGATCAAGATGGCGCCACTGACCGAGGAAACCCGCAAGGGCTTCACGAAGCAGGCGCGTGCCGCTGCCGAAGATGCTCGCGTTGCGGTACGCAACATTCGTCGCGACGCCATGGGAGAGCTGAAAAAACTGTCCAAGGACAAGGAGATCAGCGAGGACGAAGAGCGTCGTGCAAGTGCCGAGATCGACAAGCTGATCAAGGACTTCGAAGCTCAGATCACCAAGGCGACTGACGAAAAAGAAAAAGACCTGATGGCCGTTTAAGGGTCGAGTTTTTAATGGACAAGACCAAGCAGACTGCGCCGTCCGCGGTGCCGCGCCATGTCGCGATCATCATGGATGGCAATAATCGCTGGGCAAAAAAACGCTTTATGCCGGGTGTTGCCGGGCATAAAGCGGGCGTGGATGCTGTGCGGGCGGTGATCGAGGTGTGTGCCGAGGCCAAGGTCGAGGTGCTCACCCTGTTCGCCTTTTCCAGTGAAAACTGGCAGCGCCCGGCCGATGAGGTCAGCGCCTTGATGGATCTGTTCTTCAAGGCGCTGCGTCGTGAGGCCAAGCGCCTGAACGACAACAACATCAGCCTGCGCATTATCGGTGACCGAACGCGATTCCATCCGGAGCTTCAGGCCGCCATGCGTGAAGCGGAAGCGATGACTGCCGGTGCCAACCGATTCATTCTGCAGATCGCCGCCAACTACGGCGGTCAGTGGGATATCGCGCAAGCGGCGCAGCGTCTGGCGCGTGAGGTTCAGGCCGGTCATCTGCGGCCGGAAGACATCACGCCGGATCTGCTGCAGACCTGTCTGGTCACCGGTGATCTACCGTTGCCAGACTTGTGCATTCGCACTGGCGGCGAGCACCGCATCAGCAACTTCCTCTTGTGGCAGCTGGCATACGCCGAGTTGTATTTCTCCGACCTGTTCTGGCCGGACTTCAAACACGAAGCCATGCGCAATGCGCTGGCCGATTTCGCTTCGCGCCAGCGTCGTTTCGGTAAAACGAGCGAGCAGGTCGAAGCTGGAGCCCGGGTTTAATGCTTAAACAACGCATCATCACTGCGCTGATTCTGCTGCCGATCGCTCTGGGCGGATTTTTTCTGCTCGAAGGCTCCGGTTTTGCCCTGTTCATCGGTCTGGTCGTGAGCCTGGGCGCCTGGGAATGGGCGCGTCTGGCCGGCTTCACTGCGCAGGCATTTCGTGTCGGCTACGCCGCGGTGGTCGCGCTGATGCTGTTCGTCATGTACATCCTGCCGGGGCTGGCGCCATGGGTGCTGGGCGCTTCGGTGATCTGGTGGGCACTGGCAACATGGCTGGTGCTGACGTACCCGCGTTCCAGCGAGCGCTGGTCCAGTGCCGCCAGCAAACTGGTGATCGGATTGCTGATTCTGTTGCCCGCCTGGCAAGGGCTGGTGCAGATCAAGCAATACCCGCTCGGCAACTGGCTGATCATGGCCGTGATGGTACTGGTCTGGGGCGCTGACATCGGGGCGTATTTTTCCGGTCGCGCGTTCGGCAAGCGCAAGCTGGCGCCACAAGTCAGTCCCGGCAAAAGCTGGGAGGGCGTGTATGGCGGTCTGGCGCTGAGTCTGGTCATCACCACCCTGGTCGCGCTGTTCCGTGACTGGACGGTAGCGCAACTGTTCAAGGGCTTGATCGGTGCTGCGGTGATTGTCTTCATCTCGGTGGTGGGCGACCTCACTGAAAGCATGTTCAAGCGTCAGTCCGGCATCAAGGACAGCAGCAATCTGCTGCCTGGCCATGGTGGCGTGCTGGACCGCATCGACAGTCTGACGGCGGCGATACCGGTGTTCGCGGTGCTGTTGTGGATGGCGGCGTCGTGAGTCGCCCGCAGCAGATTACCGTCCTGGGTGCGACTGGCTCGATCGGTCTGAGTACCCTGGATGTCATTGCCCGGCATCCGGAGCGCTATCAGGCTTTCGCCCTGAGCGGTTTTACCCGCCTGAGCGAACTGTTTGCCCTGTGTGTTCGCCATCTCCCGAAATATGCAGTAGTGCCGGAAGTCGTCGCTGCTCGTAATCTTCAGGACGATTTGCATGCGGCGGGCCTGTCGACGCAGGTGCTGGTCGGTGAGGAAGGCCTGTGTCAGGTCGCTGCCGCGCCGGAAGTGGATGCCGTCATGGCCGCCATCGTCGGTGCTGCCGGTTTGCGCCCGACTCTGGCGGCTGTCGAGGCAGGCAAGAAAATTCTTCTGGCCAACAAGGAAGCGCTGGTCATGTCCGGCGCCTTGTTCATGCAGGCGGTGCGCAAAAGCGGTTCGGTTCTGTTGCCGATCGACAGCGAGCACAACGCGATTTTTCAGTGCATGCCGCAGGACTTTGCTCGCGGGCTGAGTAACGTTGGAGTCCGTCGGATTTTGCTGACGGCCTCTGGTGGCCCTTTCCGGCAGACGCCGATGGCCGAGCTGGCGCATGTTTCACCCGATCAGGCGTGTGCGCACCCGAACTGGTCGATGGGGCGCAAGATCTCGGTGGATTCGGCCAGCATGATGAACAAAGGGCTCGAGTTGATCGAGGCCTGCTGGTTGTTCGATGCCAAGCCTTCGCAAGTCGAGGTGGTGATTCATCCGCAGAGCGTGATTCATTCGCTGGTCGATTATGTGGACGGCTCGGTGTTGGCGCAGTTGGGTAACCCCGATATGCGCACTCCGATTGCCAACGCCCTGGCCTGGCCTGAGCGCATTGATTCGGGCGTGGCGCCGCTGGATCTGTTCGCCGTTGCGCGCCTGGATTTCGAAGCTCCCGACGAAGAGCGCTTTCCGTGCCTGCGTCTGGCGCGCCAGGCTGCCGAGGCCGGAAACAGCGCCCCGGCCATGCTCAATGCGGCGAATGAAGTGGCGGTTGCCGCGTTTCTCGACGGACGGGTTCGCTATCTGGAAATCGCGAGTATCATCGAGGAAGTCTTGAATCTCGAGCCGGTAGTGGCGTTGAACGATCTCGATGCGGTGTTTACCGCGGACGCGACTGCCAGGGCATTGGCCGGGCAGTGGTTGAAGCGTCACGACCGATAGGTCTTGCAACACATGGCTTCACGCGGCACTGGACAGGATTGCGGAGAAAGTAGATGAGCGCGCTCTATATGATTGCCGGCACCCTGATCGCTCTGGGTGTGCTGGTCACCTTTCACGAATTCGGCCATTTCTGGGTCGCGCGTCGCTGTGGCGTCAAGGTTCTGCGTTTTTCCGTGGGCTTCGGCATGCCGCTGTTGCGCTGGCATGACAAGCAGGGCACCGAATTTGTGGTTGCGGCCATTCCGCTGGGTGGCTACGTCAAGATGCTCGACGAGCGCGAAGGCGAAGTGCCGGCCGATCAGCTTCATCAGTCATTCAATCGCAAGTCTGTTCGTCAGCGCATCGCCATTGTTGCGGCCGGCCCGGTGGCCAACTTTCTCCTCGCACTGGTGTTCTTCTGGGTGCTGGCCATGCTCGGCAGCGAACAGATTCGCCCGGTCATTGGTTCGGTGGAGCCGGGCAGCATCGCCGCAACGGCCGGGCTGAGCGCGGGACAGGAAATCGTCGCGATCGACGGTGAACCAACCTCGGGCTGGGCTGCAGTCAACCTGCAATTGGTGCGCCGACTGGGGGAGAGCGGTTCTCTGCAATTGCTGGTGCGCGATCAGGGTTCCACGGCGGATTCGCCTCGGGTGCTGGCACTTGATAAATGGCTCAAGGGGGCTGATGAGCCGGATCCTATTCGCTCCCTCGGTATTCGCCCTTGGCGCCCGGCCCTGCCGCCGGTGCTGGCCGAACTCGATCCGAAAGGCCCGGCCCAGGCGGCCGGACTGAAAACCGGTGATCGTCTGCTGACGCTCGATGGCAAGGCGCTGGATGACTGGCAACAGGTGGTCGACACCGTTCGTACGCGTCCTGATACCAAAATCGTGCTGCACGTAGAGCGTGACGGTGTTCAAATCGACGTCCCTCTGACACTGGCCGCGCGTGGCGATAAAAAGTCGCCAAGCGGTTACCTGGGGGCAGGTGTGAAGGCTGTCGACTGGCCGCCGGAGATGATCCGCGAGGTCAGTTACGGGCCTTTGGCAGCGATTGGCGAGGGGGCCCGTCGTACCTGGACCATGAGCGTCCTGACGCTGGATTCACTGAAGAAAATGCTCTTCGGCGAGCTCTCGGTAAAAAACTTGAGTGGACCGATAACCATTGCTAAAGTGGCGGGCGCTTCTGCCCAGTCGGGCGTCGCTGATTTCCTGAATTTCCTTGCTTATCTGAGTATTAGCCTGGGGGTTCTGAATTTGCTGCCCATTCCTGTACTGGATGGGGGGCATTTGTTGTTTTATCTGATCGAGTGGGCGCGTGGTCGTCCCTTGTCGGATCGGGTGCAAGGTTGGGGGATACAGATCGGTATCAGCTTGGTGGTCGGAGTGATGTTGCTTGCTCTGGTCAACGATCTGGGTCGACTGTAACGCTTCGCTGAATTGCGAATCTGCCGCATTTTGCGGCAGTTTGTTTATTGCCAGTTGGAATAAGAAAGGACTTCATGAAACGTCTGCTGCTAACTGCGGTTCTCACCGTATTGATGATCGCCGAAGTTCACGCCGAGTCCTTCACTATCTCTGATATTCGCGTCAATGGCCTCCAGCGGGTCTCCGCGGGTAGCGTCTTTGGTGCCTTGCCGTTGAACGTCGGCGAGCAGGCGGATGATCGTCGCCTGGTGGAATCCACTCGTGCGTTGTTCAAAACCGGTTTCTTTCAAGATATCCAGCTGGGCCGCGAAGGCAACGTTCTGGTGATCACTGTCGTCGAGCGTCCCTCGGTCGCCAGTATCGAGATCGAAGGCAACAAGGCGATCTCCACCGAAGACCTGATGAAGGGCCTCAAACAATCCGGTCTGGCCGAAGGCGAAATCTTCCAGCGCGCGACCCTCGAAGGTGTTCGTAACGAGCTGCAACGTCAATATGTTGCGCAAGGTCGTTACTCGGCTACCGTCGATACAGAAGTGGTCTCGCAGCCGCGCAACCGTGTCGGTCTGAAAGTGAAGATCAACGAAGGCACCGTCGCAGCCATTCAGCACATCAACGTGGTAGGCAACACGGTTTTCCCCGAGGAAGACCTGACCGACCTGTTCGAACTGAAAACCACCAACTGGCTGTCGTTCTTCAAGAACGACGACAAGTACGCCCGTGAAAAGCTGTCCGGTGACCTGGAGCGTCTGCGCTCCTACTACCTGGACCGCGGCTATATCAACATGGATATCGCTTCGACCCAGGTGTCGATCACCCCGGACAAGAAGCACGTCTACATCACCGTCAACGTTAACGAAGGCGAAAAGTACACCGTTCGTGACGTCAAACTCAGCGGTGACCTGAAAGTCCCTGAAGACCAGGTCAAGTCGCTCTTGCTGGTGCAGAAAGGTCAGGTGTTCTCGCGCAAGCTGATGACCACCACGTCCGAACTGATCACCCGTCGTCTGGGTAACGAGGGTTACACCTTCGCCAACGTCAACGGCGTGCCACAACCGCACGACGAAGATCACACCGTCGATATCCTGTTTGCTGTCGATCCGGGCAAGCGTGCCTACGTCAACCGCATCAATTTCCGTGGCAATACCAAGTCCGAGGACGAGGTGCTGCGTCGTGAAATGCGTCAGATGGAAGGTGGCTGGGCTTCGACCTACCTGATCGACCAGTCCAAGACTCGTCTGGAGCGTCTGGGCTTCTTTAAAGAAGTCAACGTTGAGACCCCGGCCGTGCCAGGTGTCGACGACCAGGTTGACGTGAACTACAGCGTTGAAGAACAGGCTTCCGGTTCGATCACCGCCAGCGTCGGTTTCGCCCAGAGCGCCGGTCTGATCCTCGGTGGTTCGATTACCCAGAACAACTTCCTCGGTACTGGTAACCGTGTGAGCGTGGGCCTGACCCGCAGCGAATACCAGAGCCGCTACAACTTCGGCTACGTTGACCCCTACTGGACCGCTGATGGCGTGAGCCTGGGTTACAACGCGTTCTACCGCACCACCGACTACAAAGACCTCGACGTCGACGTAGCGAGCTATGCGGTAGACAGCCTGGGTGCCGGCGTGAACGTGGGCTACCCGATCAGCGAGACTTCGCGTCTGACCTTCGGTCTGTCCGCTCAGCAGGACGAGATCAAGACGGGTACCTACACCGTTGACGAGATTTTCGACTTCGTTAACAAGGAAGGCGACAAGTACCTGAACTTCAAGGCTTCGGCCGGCTGGTCCGAATCCACCTTGAACAAGGGTGTACTGCCGACTCGCGGTCGTTCCCAGAGCCTGACGCTGGAAACCACCATTCCAGGCAGCGATCTGTCGTTCTACAAACTTGATTACCGTGGCCAGCTGTTCCAGCCGATCAGCGAAAACTACACCCTGCGTCTACACACCGAACTGGGTTATGGCGACGGTTACGGTTCGACCGACGGCTTGCCGTTCTATGAAAACTACTATGCTGGTGGTTTCAACTCGGTCCGTGGTTTCAAAGACAGCACCCTTGGCCCGCGAAGCACGCCAAGTACGGGTAGTAACCCAGGCACCCTGAGAGACCCGGACCAGGATCCGCTGCCGTTCGGTGGTAACGTCCTGATCCAGGGCGGTGTTGAAGTTCTGTTCCCGCTGCCGTTCGTCAAGGATCAGCGTTCCCTGCGTACTTCGGTATTCTGGGATGTCGGTAACGTATTCGACTCCAAGTGTTCCGATACTACGAACGCCAACGGTACGAAATCGAACACCCAATGCAACGACATCAGTCTGAGCAACATGGCCAGTTCCGTCGGTGTCGGCGTAACCTGGGTCACCGCACTGGGCCCGCTGAGTTTTGCGCTGGCGATGCCGATCAAGAAACCGGATGACGCTGAAACTCAAGTGTTCCAATTCTCCCTCGGCCAGACGTTCTAAGCGTCTGACCCAAGACAACGACAATGGATTTTGTAGGAGTGCATCGTGCGTAAGTTGACTCAATTGGTTCTTCTGGCCTCCGTACTGGTGGCAGGTCCGGCATTTGCCGACATGAAAATCGCTGTTCTGAACTATCAGATGGCTCTGCTGGAATCTGACGCGGCCAAGAAATACGCCGTGGACGCCGAGAAGAAGTTCGGCCCGCAACTGACCAAGCTCAAGACCCTGGAGAGCAGCGCCAAGGGCATTCAGGACCGTCTGATGGCCGGTGGCGACAAGATGCAGCAAGGCGAGCGCGAGCGTCTGGAGCTCGAGTTCAAGCAAAAGGCCCGTGACTTCCAGTTCCAATCCAAGGAACTGAACGAAGCCAAGGCTGTTGCCGACCGCGAAATGCTCAAGCAACTGAAGCCGAAACTGGATAGCGCAGTGGAAGAAGTTATCAAGAAAGGTGGTTTTGACCTGGTGTTCGAGCGTGGCGCAGTCATCGATGTCAAACCTCAGTACGACATCACGCGCCAGGTTATCGAGCGCATGAATCAGCTGAAGTAACCCATGACCGTGACCATCAAGCTCGGCCAGTTGGCCGAGCTCCTCGGCGCTACCCTGAGTGGCGACCCCGAGAAGCAAATTACTGGGCTAGCCACCTTGCAGGAGGCTGGCCCAGCTCAGTTGAGCTTTCTGGCAAACCCTCAATACCGTAAATACCTGGCTAACTCGCAAGCCGCGGCCCTGTTGCTCAAGGCTGCCGACGCCGAAAGTTATGCCGGTGATGCGCTGGTGGTGCCGGATCCTTATCTGGCTTACGCACGCATTTCCCATTTGTTCGATCCGAAGCCCAAGGCAACTGCCGGCGTTCACTCGACGGCGGTGATTGCCGAGGATGCCGTGGTCGATCCGAGCGCCAGTATCGGTCCCTTCGTGGTGATCGAGTCCGGTGCGCGAATCGGCGCAGACGTAACGCTCGGTGCGCATTGCGTCGTCGGTGCCCGAAGCGAAATCGGTGAGGGCGGCTGGCTGGCACCCCGGGTCACGCTGTATCACGACGTACGCATCGGCAAACGTGTGGTGATTCAGTCCGGTGCCGTGCTTGGCGGTGAAGGCTTCGGCTTTGCTAACGAGAAGGGCATCTGGCAGAAAATCGCCCAGATCGGTGGCGTGACCATCGGCGACGATGTGGAGATCGGCGTGAATACCGCCATCGACCGCGGCGCACTGGCCGATACCGTGATCGGCAATGGCGTGAAGCTAGACAACCAGATTCAGATCGCCCACAACGTGCAGGTCGGTGACCACACCGCCATGGCCGCGTGCGTGGGGATTTCCGGCAGCACCAAGATCGGCAAGCACTGCATGCTCGCCGGGGGGGTTGGCCTGGTAGGGCACATCGATATTTGCGACAACGTATTCCTGACCGGAATGACCATGGTGACCCACTCGATTACCGAGCCGGGTGCCTACTCTTCCGGCACAGCTATGCAACCTGCGGCCGAATGGCGTAAAAGCGCGGCCCGTATTCGTCAGCTCGATGACATCGCGCGACGTTTGAAACAGCTGGAAAAGCGGTCCGGGGAAGTGACCCCTGACGGTAATGCTTCATCTGAAGGCTGATACCATTTCCATATCAAGTGTGCACAGCCTCTGGACTGCCTCCTTGATTTGCTAGAGGAGTGCGCGTCAGTCGCGCTCCCAATCTTTACATAGGCTTCCCCCCGAAATGATGGACATCAACGAGATTCGCGAATACCTGCCTCACCGTTACCCGTTCCTGCTGGTGGACCGGGTAGTGGAGCTGGATACGGAAGGCAAGCGCATTCGCGCCTACAAGAATGTCAGCATCAACGAACCGTTCTTCAATGGTCACTTCCCTGCGCACCCGATCATGCCGGGCGTGCTGATCATCGAAGCCATGGCTCAGGCTGCCGGGATCCTTGGTTTCAAGATGCTTGACGTGAAACCCGCCGACGGCACCCTCTACTACTTCGTCGGTTCCGACAAACTGCGCTTCCGCCAGCCAGTGCTGCCGGGCGATCAGTTGATCCTCGAAGCCAAGTTCATCAGTTGCAAGCGTCAGATCTGGAAGTTCGAATGCCAGGCTTCGGTCGATGGCAAGCCGGTCTGCTCGGCTGAAATCATCTGTGCGGAACGCAAGCTATGAGTTTGATTGACCCTCGCGCAATCATCGATCCGTCGGCCGTCCTGGCTGATGGCGTCGAGGTCGGCCCGTGGTCGATCATCGGTGCAGGTGTGGAAATCGGCGAGGGAACGGTCATCGGGCCACACGTGATCCTCAAAGGTCCGACCCGTATCGGCAAGCACAACCGCATCTACCAGTTTTCCTCGGTAGGCGAAGACACGCCGGACCTGAAATACAAGGGCGAAGAAACCCGCCTGGTGATTGGTGACCACAACGTCATCCGCGAAGGCGTGACGATTCACCGTGGCACCGTTCAGGATCGGTCCGAAACGACCCTGGGCGATCACAACCTGATCATGGCCTATGCCCACATCGGCCATGACAGCGTCATCGGCAATCACTGCATCCTGGTCAACAACACCGCGCTGGCCGGCCATGTGCACGTCGCTGACTGGGCGATTCTGTCCGGTTTCACCCTGGTGCATCAGTATTGCCATATCGGCGCCCACAGCTTTTCCGGCATGGGCACTGCGATCGGCAAGGATGTACCAGCGTTCGTCACCGTATTTGGCAACCCGGCCGAAGCGCGCAGCATGAACTTCGAGGGCATGCGCCGTCGCGGTTTCAGCGAAGACGCCATTCACGCTCTGCGCCGCGCGTACAAAACCGTGTATCGCCAGGGTCTGACAGTCGAACAGGCGCTGGCCGAACTGGCCGAACCCTCTGCCCAGTTCCCGGAAGTCGCGATGTTCCGTGACTCCATCCAGTCGTCGACTCGCGGCATCACCCGCTGACCATGGCCAATCTGCGTATTGCGCTGGTGGCGGGGGAGGCTTCCGGTGACATTCTGGGCGCCGGGCTGATGCGCGCCCTCAAGGCACAGCATCCTGCGGTGGAGTTCATCGGTGTCGGCGGTCCGTTGATGCAGGCCGAGGGCCTGACCTCCTATTTTCCGATGGAGCGTTTGTCGGTCATGGGGCTGGTGGAAGTCCTGGGGCGGCTGCGTGAACTGCTCAAGCGCCGCAAGGACCTGATCGCGACGCTTATCGCTGAAAAACCGGATGTATTCATCGGCATCGATGCGCCGGACTTCAACCTCAATATCGAACTCAAGCTGCGTCAGGCCGGGATCAAGACCGTGCACTACGTCAGCCCTTCGGTGTGGGCATGGCGGCAGAAGCGGGTCCTGAAGATCCGCGAAGGCTGCGACCTGATGCTCACGCTGCTTCCATTCGAAGCCAGATTCTACGAAGAGAAGGGCGTGCCGGTGCGGTTCGTCGGCCATACGCTGGCCGACACCATTCCACTGGAGGCCGATCGCAGCGCGGCGCGTGCCGAACTCGGTCTGCCGGACGGTCCGCTGGTGGCTTTGATGCCCGGCAGTCGGGGCGGCGAAGTCAGTCGTCTGGGTGCGCTGTTCCTCGATACCGCCCAACGTCTGCGTGCCATGCGTCCCGGCGTGCGTTTCGTCATACCGTGCGCCAACCCCGAGCGTCGTGCCCAGCTCGAAGAGCTGCTGGCCGGTCGCGATCTGCCGGTGACCCTGCTCGATGGCAAATCCCATCTGGCCTTGGCAGCTTGCAATGCGGTACTGATCGCGTCGGGTACGGCAACCCTGGAAGCGCTGCTGTACAAGCGTCCGATGGTCGTGGCCTACCGGCTTGCGCCCCTGACGTTCTGGATTCTCAAACGCATGGTCAAGAGTCCGTACGTGTCCCTGCCGAACCTGCTGGCTCAGCGATTGCTGGTCCCGGAATTGTTGCAGGATGATGCGACGGTCGAAGCGCTTGCCCAGACCCTGTCGCCGTTGATCGACGGTGGCGAAGAGCAGACTCGTGGCTTCGACGAGATCCATCGCACTCTGCGCCTGGACGCTTCCAATCAGGCGGCTGACGCCGTTCTGAACCTGATCGGGCAAACACGATGAGCAAGACAAGCATGCAGATGGGCCTGGATTTCACCTTGGTCGCCGAAGTCGAAGAACTGGTGGCCGGTGTCGACGAAGTCGGTCGCGGCCCGTTGTGCGGTGCGGTCGTCACGGCGGCGGTGATCCTCGACCCGAGCCGCCCGATTCTCGGTCTCAACGACTCGAAAAAACTCACCGAAGCCAAGCGCGAAAAGCTTTACGACGAAATCTGCGAGAAGGCTTTGAGCTGGTGCATCGCCCGCGCCGAAGTCGAAGAGATCGACGAACTGAACATCCTTCATGCCACCATGCTGGCGATGCAGCGCGCGGTCGCCGGCCTGCACATCCAGCCGAAACTGGCGATGATCGATGGCAATCGCTGCCCGAAACTGCCGATGCGTTCCGAAGCGGTGGTCAAGGGCGACAGCAAGGTCCCGGCCATCGCCGCGGCCTCGATTCTGGCCAAGGTCAGTCGCGATCGCGAGATGACGGCGTTCGAATTGATCTATCCGGGTTACGGCATCGGTGGCCACAAAGGTTACCCGACGCCCGTTCATCTGGAAGCGCTGGTGCGTTTGGGGCCGACGCCGATTCATCGGCGTTCTTTTGCCCCGGTTCGGCAGGCTTATGAAGCGCTGGAAGGCCTGACGCCGGTTTAGCGGCGAGGCTGATGTTTTATTCGAGGCCCGGTACAATCCGGGCCTTGTTGTCTCTATGTAACTGGACAGGATCACTATGCCGGCTTCATTCGTTCATCTACGCCTGCACACTGAATACTCCCTGGTCGACGGGCTGGTGCGGATCAAGCCGCTGGTCAAGGCCTTGACCAGCATGGGCATGCCGGCCGTTGCGGTGACCGATCAGAACAACATGTGTTCGCTGGTCAAGTTCTATAAAAACACCATGGGCGCCGGGATCAAGCCGATCTGCGGCGCCGACCTGTGGCTGTCGAACAAGGACCCCGATGGTCCGCTGAGCCGCATCAGCCTGCTGGTCATGAATGCCCAGGGCTATCGCAACCTGACCGAGCTGATTTCCCGTGGCTTCATCGAAGGTCAGCGCAACGGCATGATCATCATCGAGCGCGAATGGGTCGCCGAGGCCAACGAAGGCCTGATCATGCTGTCCGCCGCCAAAGAGGGCGAGATCGGCATGGCCATGATCGGCGGCAATCCCGCCGAGGCCGAAACCCTGACGCGCGAATGGATGGCGGTGTTCCCGGATCGTTTTTATCTGGAAGTCCAGCGCACCAACCGTCCGAACGATGAAGAACAGCTGCACGGCGCCGTCGCCCTGGCCGACAAGCTCGGTGCTCCGCTGGTCGCCACCAACGATGTGCGGTTCATCAAGCAGGAGGATTTCGAGGCTCACGAAACCCGCGTCTGCATCGGCGAAGGCCGGGCCCTCGACGATCCGCGCCGTTCAAAGAACTACAGCGACCAGCAGTATCTGAAAAGCGCCGAGGAAATGGCCGAGCTGTTCAGCGACCTGCCGGATGCGGTGGAAAACACCGTCGAGATCGCCAAGCGCTGCAACATCGACGTGAAGCTGGGCAAGCACTTCCTGCCTGACTACCCGATCCCCGATGGCATGACCATCGACGAGTATTTCCGCAAGGTGTCGTTCGATGGTCTGGAAGAGCGCCTCAGCGTGCTGCTGCCCAAGGACACCACCGAAGATTACGAGGCCAAGCGTCAGGTCTACGTCGACCGGCTGAATTTCGAGCTGGATATCATCATCCAGATGGGGTTCCCCGGTTATTTCCTGATCGTGATGGACTTTATCCAGTGGGCCAAGAACAACGGCGTGCCGGTGGGGCCGGGCCGGGGGTCGGGTGCCGGATCGCTGGTGGCCTATGTACAGAAGATCACCGACCTCGACCCGTTGGAATATGACCTGCTGTTCGAACGTTTCCTCAACCCGGAACGGGTATCGATGCCCGACTTCGACGTCGACTTCTGCATGGATGGTCGCGACCGGGTGATCGATTACGTGGCCGAAAAATACGGTCGCAACGCTGTAAGCCAGATCATCACTTTCGGTTCCATGGCGGCGAAGGCTGTGGTCCGCGACGTTGCGCGGGCCCAGGGCAAGTCGTTCGGCCTGGCGGATCGCCTGTCGAAGATGATTCCGTTCGAAGTCGGCATGACCCTGGAAAAGGCCTACGAACAGGAAGAAATCCTGCGCGACTTCATCAAGGTCGATGAAGAAGCGGCGGAAATCTGGGAAATGGCACGCAAGCTCGAAGGTGTGGTGCGTAACGTCGGTAAGCACGCCGGTGGTGTGGTGATCGCGCCGACCAAACTGACCGACTTCTCGCCGATCTATTGCGACGAGGCCGGCGACGGTCTGGTAACCCAGTTCGACAAGGACGACGTCGAGGCAGCGGGTCTGGTGAAGTTCGACTTCCTCGGCTTGCGGACCCTGACGATCATCGACTGGGCGCTCAAGACCATCAACCGCGACCGCGCCAAGGTCAACGAGCCACCGCTGGACATCGCGTTTATCCCGCTCGATGACAAGCCGACTTATCAGCTGCTGCAAAAAGCTGAAACCACCGCGGTGTTCCAGCTTGAATCCCGTGGCATGAAAGAGCTGATCAAAAAGCTCAAGCCCGACTGCCTCGAAGACCTGATCGCACTGGTGGCCCTGTTCCGTCCGGGCCCGCTGCAATCGGGCATGGTGGATGACTTCATCAACCGTAAGCACGGTCGCGCGGAACTGGCGTACCCACACCCGGATTACCAGTACGAAGGCCTGCAACCGGTGCTGGCGCCGACGTACGGCATCATCCTGTATCAGGAACAGGTGATGCAGATCGCCCAGGTCATGGCCGGTTACACCCTCGGTGGTGCGGACATGCTGCGTCGGGCGATGGGTAAAAAGAAACCTGAGGAAATGGCCAAGCAACGCGGCGGTTTCATCGAGGGTTGCGCGAAGAACAACATCGACGCGGATCTGGCCGGTAACATTTTCGACCTGGTAGAGAAATTCGCCGGTTACGGCTTCAACAAATCCCACTCCGCCGCCTACGGTCTTGTGTCGTACCAGACTGCCTGGCTGAAGGCTCACTACCCGGCGCCGTTCATGGCTGCGGTACTGTCGGCGGATATGCACAACACCGACAAGGTCGTGACCTTGATCGAGGAAGTGCGCACGATGAAGCTGCGGCTCGACGCGCCGGACGTGAACACTTCGGAGTTCAAGTTCACGGTGAACGACGAAGGCCGCATCGTGTATGGTCTGGGCGCAATCAAAGGCGTCGGCGAAGGCCCGGTGGAGGCGATCACCGAGGCCCGTCAGGCCGGTCCGTTCAAGGATCTGTTCGACTTCTGCGCCCGGGTCGACCTCAAACGCATCAACAAGCGCACGCTGGACGGTCTGATCCGCAGCGGCGCGCTGGATCGCCTCGGTCCGTTCTTCCATGACGAGCAAAAGGCTTATCAGGCCAATATCGACCGCAATCGCGCGGTCTTGCTGGCGGCGATGGAAGAAGCCATCAAGTCGGCCGAACAGACTGCGCGCACCCGAGACAGTGGTCATGCCGACCTGTTTGGCGGGTTGTTCGTCGAGGAAGACGCAGACGTTTACGCGCTGCATCGCAAGGCCAAGGAGTTGACCCTCAAGGAACGCCTCAAGGGTGAAAAGGACACTCTTGGCCTGTACCTGACCGGCCATCCGATCGACGAATACGAAGGTGAAATCCGCCGGTTTGCCCGTCAGCGCATCATCGACCTGAAACCGGCCCGCGACACCCAGACCGTGGCGGGGATGATCATTGCCCTGCGGGTGATGAAGAACAAAAAGGGCGACAAGATGGGCTTCATCACCCTCGACGACCGCTCCGGGCGGATCGAGGCGTCGCTGTTCGCCGATGCGTTTCACTCCGCGCAATCGCTGCTTCAGACCGATGCGATGGTGGTGGTCGAAGGTGAGGTCAGCAACGATGACTTCTCCGGTGGCCTGCGGCTGCGGGTCAAGCGGGTGATGAGCATGGAAGATGCGCGCACCAACCTCGCCGAGAGTCTGCGCCTGAAGTTGCAGACCCAGGATCTTAAAGGCGATCAGCTACGCTGGTTGGGTGATTTGCTCAAGCGTCATCGCGGGGCGTGCCCGATCACCATGGAATACACCAGTCCCGATGCGAAGACCTTGCTGCAGTTTGGCGAGACCTGGCGGATCGACCCGGCGGATGCCTTGATTCAAGCCCTGCGTGACCAGTTCGGGCGAGACAACGTCTTCCTCCAATACCGTTGACCGGCAGGTGCCATCAAAGCGCCTGCCCACAACCTGAATTTTTAATCTCGACCTCAGCGCGCCTCTCCCTTAAGGTAGGGCGCGAATAGACAACCGGCCGGCCCAAGCTCATTTGGGACACGACCCAAGACGGACGCCTATGAACCCGAATTTTCTAGATTTCGAACAGCCGATCGCCGACCTGCAAGCCAAGATCGAAGAGTTGCGCTTGGTCGGTAATGACAATTCGCTGAATATCGGCGATGAGATCTCCCGCCTGCAGGACAAGAGCAAGACGCTGACCGAAGACATCTTCGGCAAGCTGACCAGCTGGCAGATCGCACGTCTGGCGCGTCACCCGAAACGTCCTTACACCCTGGACTACATCGACCACATCTTCACCGAGTTCGACGAACTGCACGGTGACCGTCACTTCTCCGACGACGCAGCCATTGTGGGCGGCGTGGCACGTCTGGAAGACCAGCCAGTGATGGTGATCGGTCACCAGAAGGGCCGTGAAGTGCGTGAAAAGGTACGCCGCAACTTCGGCATGCCGCGACCGGAAGGCTACCGCAAGGCTTGCCGCCTGATGGAAATGGCCGAGCGTTTCAAGATGCCGATCCTGACCTTCATCGACACCCCGGGCGCCTACCCAGGGATCGACGCCGAAGAGCGCAACCAGAGCGAAGCGATCGCCTGGAACCTGCGCGTCATGGCTCGTCTGAAAACCCCGATCATCGCCACCGTGATTGGTGAAGGTGGTTCGGGCGGCGCACTGGCGATCGGCGTGTGCGACCAGTTGAACATGCTGCAGTACTCGACCTACGCGGTGATTTCGCCGGAAGGTTGCGCTTCGATTCTGTGGAAAACCGCAGAGAAGGCGCCGGATGCTGCTGAAGCGATGGGTATCACCGCCGAGCGTCTGAAAGGCCTGGGCATTGTCGACAAAGTGATCAGCGAGCCTCTGGGCGGCGCTCACCGCGACCCGGCTGCGGCCGCCGCATCGATCCGCGCCGAGCTGAGCTCGCAACTGGCGATGCTGAAGAAGTTCGACAACGAAGCGCTGCTCAAGCGTCGTTACGATCGTCTGATGAGCTACGGCCTCTGATCGAACGCCATTTTGGCTGACAATGCAAAACACTGTGGGAGCGGGCTTGCCCGCGAATGCGATGTAACATTCAACAACTGTGTTGGCTGTTTCACCGCTTTCGCGAGCAAGCCCGCTCCCACATTTGGTTTGTGAAAAGGTAGATAAATGGGTCAGCCCTCGATTGATTTGCCTTCCAGGCTTCTGCGCAGTCTCACGCCCTGGCTCGATGCGGCTCATTGGCGTATCGCTTTCTCGGGCGGCCTCGACTCCACCGTCCTGCTGCACCTTCTGGCAACTCTCGCCAAATCCGAATCCCTTCCGCCGCTACGCGCAATCCATGTTCATCACGGTCTTCAGGCCGCGGCCGATGCGTGGCCGGCGCATTGCCAGGCTGTCTGTGATGCCTTGGGCATTCCATTGCAGATTGTTCACGTGACTGTGCAAAAGGGCGCCAGCCTTGAGCGTGCGGCGCGGGATGCTCGTTATGCGGCATTCACTTCGGCGACTCGGATCAATGATGTCTTGATGACGGGCCAGCACCGCGACGATCAGGCCGAAACGCTGTTGTTCCGCCTGCTGCGTGGCGCCGGTGTGCGCGGGCTGTCCGGAATGCCGGCCACGCGAGCGCTGGGGCAGGGCAGTCTGGTTCGGCCGTTGCTCGACGTCACGCGTTCAGAGCTGCAAGCCTACGCACAGGACCATGGCCTGCTCTGGGTCGAGGATCCGTCGAATCAGGATCGACAGTTTTCGCGCAACTACCTGCGCCACCAGGTCATGCCGCTGCTGGCTGGTCGCTGGCCTCAGGCTCACGCCAGCATGGCCCGCAGTGCGGCGCATCTGCGTGAGGCGCAAGGCTTGCTCGATGAGCTGGCGCAAATCGATCTGGCTCAAGCGAGCATGCCCGGTGGTTTCGAGTGGTCAGGATTGCCATCACTGGAGTTTGCGGCGATCGCGGGCTTGTCCGATGCCCGTCAACGAAACGCTCTCAGTCACTGGCTTGAGCCGCTGACCCGACTGCCGGATACCGACCATTGGTCGGGTTGGATCGACCTGCGCGATGCCGGTAACGATGCCGCTCCGGTGTGGCGTCTGGCGGATGGCGAGCTGCATCGAAGCGTCGGTCGTCTGTGGTGGCTCAGCGGGCAATGGTTGCGTACGCCGGTGGTCAGCGGCAGCTGGCACGACCTGTCGTCAGCGCTACGCTTGCCCCATAACGGGCATGTCATGTTCATCGGCCAGACTCCCGTGGGGCCGCTGCAAATCCGCTACCGTCAGGGCGGCGAGGTGATGGATCTGGCAGGGCGCGGTCATCGCGATCTCAAGCGCCTGCTCAATGAGCGCGCGGTGCCGGGTTTCGTGCGTGGCAGATTGCCGCTGCTGTTTCGCGATGAAGAATTGCTCGCCGTGGCGAACCTGCCGGGGCTCGACGGCAGTGCGCTGCAAGGCTGGCGATTGCATTGGCAGCCTTCGGACGAAGATCAAGGTTTGAGATGAAGGGGGCATTCCGGTAGACTACGCTCCCTTCTTGATACAACTTCTGTGGATTCGCCTGAATTGCAGGAGTTGCCGATTACCAAGCAGTCTTTGCTGGGCGATTCCAAAAAATGTGTAGCGAGCAACGTACCGGTGTTTCCACTTCCGGTCTGTCCCAACGCGGCGGTTTTTTTGAAAGGTGCACTGTGATTAATGCAGGTGATCGGGGGCTTCGGCCTTCCTTCGCTTTCCCCGGCGGCTCGGACCGCTTTAACGCAGACTTCTAGGGTTTTTCATGACGCGCTACATATTCGTCACGGGCGGTGTTGTTTCTTCTTTGGGGAAAGGCATTGCATCGGCTTCATTGGCGGCCATCCTGGAGGCGCGGGGGCTTAAGGTCACCATGCTGAAGCTGGATCCGTACATCAACGTCGACCCGGGCACCATGAGCCCGTTCCAGCACGGTGAAGTGTTCGTCACCCACGACGGCGCCGAGACCGACCTGGACCTGGGCCACTACGAGCGGTTCATCCGCACGACCATGACCCAGAACAACAACTTCACCACCGGCCGTGTCTACGAGCACGTGCTGCGCAAAGAGCGCCGTGGTGACTACCTGGGTGCAACCATCCAGGTGATTCCGCACATCACCGACGAAATCAAGCGTCGCATCATCAAGGGTGCCGGCGATGCCGACGTGGCCCTGGTGGAAATCGGCGGTACCGTTGGCGACATCGAATCGCAACCGTTCCTCGAAGCCATTCGCCAGTTGCGTGTGGAAGTCGGTTCCAAGCGCGCGATGCTGATGCACCTGACCCTGGTTCCGTACATCGCCACCGCTGGCGAAACCAAGACCAAGCCAACCCAGCACTCGGTAAAAGAGCTGCGTTCGATCGGTCTGCAGCCAGACGTGCTGATCTGCCGTTCCGACCATCCGGTGGATGTGTCGTCGCGTCGCAAGATCGCGTTGTTCACCAACGTTGAAGAACGTGCGGTGATCTCCCTGGAAGACGTCGATACCATCTACAAGATCCCGGCCGTGCTGCACGCTCAGGGTCTGGACGATTTCGTCGTCGAGCGATTCGGCCTGCAATGCAACGGCGCCGACTTGTCCGAGTGGGAAAAGGTCGTCGATGCCAAGCTCAATCCAGAGCACGAAGTCACCATCGCGATGGTCGGCAAGTACATGGAACTGCTGGACGCCTACAAGTCGCTGATCGAAGCGATGAGTCACGCCGGCATCACCAACCGTACCAAGGTCAACCTGCGCTACATCGATTCCGAAGACATCGAGAACCAGGGCACCGCGCTGCTGGAAGGCGTCGACGCGATCCTCGTTCCGGGCGGCTTCGGTCTGCGTGGCGTGGAAGGCAAGATCACTGCCGTTCAGTACGCTCGCGAAAACAAGGTTCCGTACCTGGGTATTTGCCTGGGCATGCAAGTGGCGGTCATCGAGTTCGCCCGTAACGTGCTGGGCTGGAAAGATGCCAACTCCACCGAGTTCGATCGCGCCAGCGGCCATCCGGTTGTCGGTCTGATCACCGAGTGGGAAGACGCCACCGGCGCCGTTGAAGTGCGTACCGAAGCGTCCGACCTGGGCGGCACCATGCGCCTCGGCGCTCAGGAATGCCTGCTCGAACCCGGCTCCAAGGTGCACGACTGCTACGGCAAGGATGTGATTGTCGAGCGTCACCGTCACCGTTACGAAGTGAACAACAACCTGCTGCCGCAGATCATCGAGGCCGGCCTGAAGATTTCCGGTCGTTCTTCCGATGCCGCGCTGGTTGAAGTGGTCGAAGCACCGGATCATCCATGGTTCGTCGCTTGCCAGTTCCACCCAGAGTTCACCTCGACGCCACGCGATGGCCATCCGCTGTTCAGCGGCTTCGTCAAAGCAGCATTGGCTCAACACCAGAAGAAGGCGTAACCCCGATGGCACAGAAAATCATCCGCGTCGGCGACATCGAGATTGCCAACGACAAGCCCATGGTGCTGTTCGGTGGCATGAACGTGCTGGAAAGCCGTGACATGGCCATGCAGGTTTGCGAAGAGTATGTGAGGGTCACCGAAAAACTCGGTATCCCTTACGTGTTCAAGGCCAGTTTCGACAAGGCCAACCGTTCTTCTGTGACCTCCTATCGCGGTCCTGGCCTGGAAGAGGGTATGCGCATCTTCCAGGACATCAAACAAGCCTTCGGCGTGCCGATCATCACCGACGTCCACGAGCCTGACCAGGCCGCGGTTGTCGCCGAGGTCTGCGACATCATCCAGCTGCCGGCCTTTCTGTCGCGCCAGACCGATCTGGTTGTCGCGATGGCCAAGACCAATGCCGTCATCAACATCAAGAAAGCCCAGTTCCTCGCACCTCAGGAAATGAAACACATCCTGAACAAGTGCGTGGAAGCGGGTAACGATCAGTTGATCCTCTGCGAGCGCGGTTCGAGCTTCGGCTACAACAACCTCGTGGTCGACATGCTCGGCTTCGGCATCATGAAGCAGTTCGAGTACCCGGTATTCTTCGACGTGACCCATTCGCTGCAGATGCCGGGCGGTCGTTCCGACTCCGCCGGCGGTCGCCGCGCCCAGGTCACCGACCTGGCCAAGGCTGGCATGAGCCAGTCGCTGGCGGGCCTGTTCCTTGAGGCGCACCCGGATCCGGACAACGCCAAATGCGACGGCCCTTGCGCCTTGCGTCTGGACAAACTGGAGCCATTCCTGGCCCAGCTCAAAGCCCTGGACGAACTGGTGAAGAGTTTTCCGACGGTAGAAACCGCGTAAACCTCAATTCTCCGGTAAAGTACCGCACGATTTGTCGCTCATGCCCTCGGGTATGAGCGTTGTCGTCTGCAAGCTGCCCGTTGCACAACACTTGCCGACGGTAAAAAGATTTCCTCTAGCTGCGTCGTTTTCGTCAACTTTGGAGTGTTTACAACAATGGCAAAAATCGTCGACATCAAAGGTCGTGAAGTTCTCGACTCCCGTGGCAATCCCACCGTGGAAGCGGACGTGCTTCTCGACAACGGCATCATCGGCAGCGCCTGCGCGCCGTCCGGTGCATCCACTGGCTCGCGTGAAGCACTCGAGCTGCGTGATGGCGACAAGAGCCGTTATCTGGGCAAGGGCGTGCTCAAGGCGGTAGCCAACATCAACGGTCCGATCCGCGATCTGCTGCTGGGCACCGACCCAAGCGACCAGAAAGCCCTGGATCACGCGATGATCAAGCTGGACGGTACTGATAACAAAGCGACCTTGGGCGCCAACGCCATCCTCGCCGTCTCCCTGGCGGCGGCCAAGGCAGCTGCACAGGATCAGGACCTGCCGCTGTACGCTCACATCGCCAACCTGAACGGCACCCCGGGCGTTTACTCGATGCCGGTTCCGATGATGAACATCATCAACGGTGGCGAACATGCCGACAACAACGTCGACATCCAGGAATTCATGGTTCAGCCGGTCGGCGCCAAGTCTTTCTCGGAAGGCCTGCGCATGGGCACCGAGATTTTCCATCACCTGAAAGCCGTTCTGAAGGCCCGTGGCCTGAGCACTGCCGTGGGTGACGAAGGCGGTTTCGCGCCGAACCTGGCTTCCAACGAAGACGCGCTGAAAGTGATTTCCGAAGCCGTTGCCAACGCTGGTTACAAGCTGGGCACCGACGTGACACTGGCTCTGGACTGCGCGGCCAGCGAGTTCTTCGAAGACGGCAAGTACAACCTGTCCGGCGAAGGCCAGGTGTTCACCGCTGAAGGTTTCGCCGACTACCTCAAAGGTCTGACTGAACGTTACCCGATCATCTCGATCGAAGACGGTCTGGACGAGTCCGATTGGGCTGGCTGGAAGATCCTCACCGACAAGATCGGCGCCAAGACCCAACTGGTTGGCGACGACCTGTTCGTGACCAACACCAAGATCCTGAAAGAAGGCATCGACAAGAAGATCGCCAACTCGATCCTGATCAAGTTCAACCAGATCGGCACCCTGACCGAAACCCTGGAAGCCATCCAGATGGCCAAGGCTGCCGGTTACACCGCCGTGATCTCGCACCGTTCGGGCGAAACCGAAGATTCGACCATCGCCGACCTGGCCGTGGGTACTTCGGCTGGCCAGATCAAGACCGGCTCTCTGTGCCGTTCCGACCGCGTTTCCAAGTACAACCAACTGCTGCGTATCGAAGAGCAGTTGAATGGCAAGGCCAAGTACAACGGTCGCAGCGAGTTTCGCGGCTGAGCAGTAAATGATAGAAAGACACCGGATTGTGTCGGAAAAGTCGTGACAGCGATGGATTTGCCACTAATCTGATGCCTTATATGCACAAGCCTGGATATTCCAGGCTTCGTGCTATCAGATGCTTCAAAGTTTTGACGTGGCTGTCTTTTTTCACTGGATACCTGATATTCGATGCGCAGTCCTTACTGGTTGTTTCTCGTCTTGCTCTTGCTGCTGGCCGGTCTGCAGTACCGCCTGTGGGTGGGCAATGGCAGTCTGGCGCAAGTCGCCGAACTGAATCAGCAGATTGCTGAACAGCACGCCGAGAACGAAGCCTTGCTGGAGCGCAACCGGGTGATGGACGCTGAAGTCAGCGAGTTGAAGAAAGGCATGGAGACCGTTGAAGAGCGGGCTCGTCACGAACTGGGCATGGTCAAGGACGGCGAAACCCTTTACCAGTTGGCCCAATGATCGATTCCCTGCCGGCCTTCTGGGCCGTGATTCCTGCCGCGGGCATCGGTGCCCGTATGGCCGCGGACCGTCCCAAGCAATATCTGCAACTGGGCGGGCGCACAATTCTCGAACACAGCCTCGGCTGTTTCCTCGATCACCCGAGCCTCAAGGGGCTGGTGGTCAGTCTTGCCGTCGATGACCCTTACTGGCCGAACCTGGCCAGCGCCAGCGATCCGCGAATTCAGCGGGTCGACGGTGGAGCCGAACGTTCCGGCTCGGTACTCAATGCCTTGCTTCATCTGCATGCCCAAGGTGCCGACGATGAGGATTGGGTGCTGGTGCACGATGCGGCACGGCCCAATCTGAGCCGTGACGATCTCGACAAACTGCTCGCTGAACTGGCAAACGATCCGGTCGGCGGCTTGCTGGCCGTGCCGGCGAAGGACACCCTGAAACGGGTCGACAAACACGGTCGAGTGTTGGAAACCGTGGATCGCAGCGTGATCTGGCAAGCCTATACGCCGCAGATGTTCCGACTCGGTGCCTTACACCGGGCTTTGGCTGACAGTCTGGTGGCGAATGCAGTCATCACCGATGAAGCTTCGGCGATGGAGTGGGCCGGGTTGGCGCCGCGCCTGATCGAAGGCCGAGCGGATAATCTGAAAGTCACCCGCCCCGAAGATCTCGAATGGTTGCGCCAGCGCTGGGCCAATCGTCGTTAAATCCGGTACTCCGGCCGTTCGGCCAAACCTTCCTTGAGAAAATCCACCAGCTTGCGCACCTTGGGCGACAAGTGCCGCTGCTGTGGATACAACGCCCACACTGCCGTATTCGGCGGTTGATGCGCCTCCAACAAAGAAATCAACGCACCGCTGTGCAGATGTTCCAGCACGTAATAGTCCGGCAGCTGACACAATCCGACGCCTTGTAAGGCTGCATCCAGCACTGCTTGCCCACTGTTGCAGCGCCAGTTTCCCTGCACCCGTTGGGAAAATTCCCGCCCGTTTTGTTCAAGCTGCCAGATGTCCGAGCTGCCGATCAGGCAATTGTGTCGCCCTAGTTCCGACAGGCTGTGTGGGCGCCCGTACCGTTCCAGGTAGGAGGGCGACGCACACAAATACATGCGCCGCGGTGCCAGTCGGGTCGCCACCAGCCGGGAATCCTGAAGACGACCGAGGCGGATCGCCAGGTCCAGGCCTTCGTGCACCAGATCGAGTTGGCGGTTGGTCAGTTCAATGTCGATGCGCAATTGCGGGTAATGCCCCATGAACCGGGTCACCAGCGGCACGATGAAGCGTTCGCCATACGCCACGGCGCAGGTCATACGCAGCATGCCTTTGGGTTCGCTGGTCAGGTCGCCGACTGCGCGCAACGCTTCTTCGCGACCGTCCTGCAGGCGCTGACAATGTTGCAGAAAGGTCTGGCCGGCTTCGGTCAGTGTGACGCGCCGGGTGCTGCGGTACAGCAGTCGCGTCTGCAAACGCTCTTCCAGTCGTACGATTTGTCGACTGATGTGCGAGGAAGAAACGCCCAGGCGTTCGGCAGCCGCGGTGAATTGGCTGCATTCGGCAACGGCGACGAACTCGTCGATGCCTTCCCAGCGGTTTTCAGACATCGGGATTATCCCTGTATGGCAATAATGTTTTGCTTTTGCCCGGATTATTCATCAAGCGGCGCTGGACTACACTCCTTGTCTGGTTTTTATTCAATGGATTCACTGGAGAGTCAGCATGATCAAGTCGCGCGCCGCCGTTGCCTTCGAGGCCAAGAAGCCGCTGGAAATCGTAGAAGTCGATGTCGCCATGCCCAAGGCCGGTGAAGTGTTGCTGCGCGTGGTGGCTTCCGGGGTTTGCCACACTGACGCTTACACCCTGTCCGGTGCTGACCCGGAAGGTATCTTCCCGTCGATCCTCGGCCACGAGGGTGGCGCCATCGTTGAAGCGATCGGCGAAGGCGTGACTTCCGTGGCCGTCGGCGACCACGTCATTCCGCTGTACACCCCGGAATGCGGTCAGTGCAAGTTCTGCAAGTCGGGCAAGACCAACCTGTGTCAGGCCATTCGCACCACCCAGGGCAAGGGCCTGATGCCGGACGGCACTTCGCGCTTTTCCTACAAGGGTCAAACGATTTTCCACTACATGGGTACCTCGACGTTCTCCGAGTACATCGTGCTGCCGGAAATCTCCGTGGCCAAGATCTCCAAGGATGCGCCGCTGGAAAAGGTCTGCCTGCTCGGTTGCGGCGTGACCACCGGGATCGGTGCGGTGATCAACACCGCCAAGGTCAAACCGGGCGACACCGTGGCCATCTTCGGTCTCGGCGGTATCGGTCTGTCGGCGGTGATTGGTGCAGTGAAGGCCAAGGCTTCGCGCATCATCGCCATCGACATCAACCCGGCCAAGTTCGAAATCGCCAGGCAACTGGGTGCCACCGACTGCGTGAACCCGAAAGACTTCGATCGTCCGATCCAGGAAGTGATCGTCGACATGACCGATGGCGGCGTCGACTTCTCCTTCGAATGCATCGGCAACGTGCAACTGATGCGCGCAGCCCTCGAGTGCTGTCATAAAGGCTGGGGCGAGTCGGTGATCATCGGCGTGGCCGGTGCTGGCCAGGAAATCGCCACCCGTCCATTCCAGTTGGTGACCGGTCGCGTCTGGCGCGGTTCGGCGTTCGGCGGCGTGCGTGGCCGTACCGAATTGCCAAGCTATGTCGACATGGCACAGAGCGGCGAAATCCCGCTGGACACCTTCATCACCCACACCATGGGCCTGGAAGACATCAACAAGGCCTTCGACCTGATGCACGAAGGCAAGAGCATCCGTACCGTCATTCATTTCTGATCAATCGCGATGCCACGGTTGCCAGTGTGCAGCCGTGGTTGCGTAGGAGTCCTACATGAGTCTGGAAAACATCTCCTGTCAGAAAAGTTTCGGCGGCTGGCACAAACGCTATCGGCATCGCTCCGAGGTGCTGGGCTGCGACATGGTGTTCGCCGTGTACCTGCCGCCGCAGGCAGAGCAGGGCGGCAAGTTGCCGGTGCTGTACTGGCTGTCGGGCCTGACCTGCACGGACGAGAACTTCATGCAGAAAGCCGGCGCGATGCGCATGGCGGCCGAGCTTGGCCTGATCATCGTGGCGCCGGACACCAGCCCGCGTGGCCCGGATGTACCGGGTGATCCCGACGGGGCCTGGGATTTCGGTCTCGGTGCCGGGTTCTATCTGAATGCCACGCAGGAACCATGGTCGCGTCACTATCGGATGCATGACTATGTCGTGCAGGAATTGCCTTCACTGGTTGAAGCGCATTTCCCGGCCTCGGACAAGCGCAGCATCAGCGGCCACTCCATGGGCGGTCACGGTGCGCTGGTCTGTGCGTTGCGCAATCCGGGACGTTACCAGTCGGTGTCAGCGTTTTCGCCGATCAACAATCCGATGGATTGCCCGTGGGGTCAGAAAGCGTTCAGCCGCTATCTGGGCGAAGACCGTTCGAAATGGCGCGAATGGGATGCCTGTGCACTGATCGCCGACGCGGACGAGAAACTGCCTTTGCTGGTTGATCAGGGTGACCGCGACGACTTCCTCGCCACCCAGCTCAAACCCGAAGCCCTGCAACAAGCGGCAAAGCAAGCGGGTCATCCGCTGACGTTGCGCCTGCAACCGGGCTACGACCACAGCTATTTCTTCATTGCGAGCTTCATTGACGACCACTTGCAGCATCACGCGCGCGCTCTGAAGGGTTAATGCAGGTAGAATCACGCCCTGACAAAATTCGGGGCGTTTTTTTATGCGTATTGGCCACGGCTATGATGTGCACCGTTTCGCTGAAGGCGATTTCATTACTCTGGGCGGCGTGCGAATCGCACACGGCTTCGGGCTGCTCGCTCACTCCGACGGTGACGTCCTGCTGCACGCCTTGAGCGATGCCTTGCTCGGCGCGGCTGCGCTGGGTGATATCGGCAAGCATTTCCCGGACACCGACCCGCAATTCAAGGGCGCCGACAGTCGTGTGCTGCTGCGGCATGTGGTCAGCCTGATCCACGCCAAAGGCTGGAAGGTCGGCAACGTCGACAACACCATCGTTGCTCAGGCCCCCAAAATGGCCCCCCATATCGAATCGATTCGCGCGCTGATTGCCGCGGATCTGCAAGTAGAACTGGATCAAGTGAACGTGAAAGCCACCACCACCGAGAAGCTCGGTTTCGTCGGTCGCGAAGAAGGCATTGCCGTGCATTCCGTTGCCTTGTTGTTGCGCGCATGAACGAACTGCAACTGCTCGGCCCGCGGGCCTATGGTGACGCCCTTGGCACCGCCGTACTGAAAGCCATCGCCGAAGATTTCCAGGTCGATGAAGTGCTCGACATTCCCTTCAGCGGTGATGGTGAGCACCTGTGGATCTGGGTGGAAAAGCGCGGTCTGAACACCGAAGAAGCGGCACGACGCATCGCCAAGGCTGCCGGCGTGCCATTGCGTACGGTCAGCTATGCCGGCCTGAAGGATCGTCAGGCGCTGACCCGTCAGTGGTTCAGCGTGCAACTGCCGGGCAAGGCTGATCCGGATCTGTCGGCGGCGGAAAACGATACGCTGAAAATCCTCAAGACCACTCGACACAAGCGCAAGCTGCAACGCGGTGCGCATTCGGCCAACGGTTTCACCTTGCGCCTGACCCAGTTCAATGGCGACAAAGCCGCCATCGACGAGCGTCTGCAACTGATCGCCAAACAAGGTATCCCGAACTACTTCGGCGCTCAGCGTTTCGGCCATGATGGCGGCAATGTCGTCGATGCCCGTTCGTGGGCGGCGCGCAAGGCACTGCCGGAGCAGCGCAACGTGCGTTCGCGCCTGCTGTCGACCGCGCGCAGTTTTCTGTTCAATCAGGTACTCGCGGCGCGGGTGGCCGATGGCACCTGGCAACGTGCCCAGGTCGGCGATCTGCTGGCGTTCACCGACAGCCGCAGCTTTTTTCCGGCAGGTGAAGCCGAGTGCAGTGACCCGCGTCTGGCGATTCTCGACCTGCACCCGACCGGCCCGCAGTGGGGCGAAGGTGACTCGCCGGCGGCCGGGGTTGTCCATGATCTGGAGCAGGGGATTGCCGCACGCGAGGCGGATCTGCGTGATTGGTTGATTAATGCCGGTATGAGCCACGAACGTCGCATCCTGCGGCTGCCCATTGGCGGGTTGACGTGGCATTATCCCGAGCCTGACATTCTGCAACTGGAATTCGTCCTCCCGGCCGGATGCTTCGCCACCGTATTGGTGCGCGAACTCGTTGATCTGGTGCCGGTGGGGCAGACGGACAGCCCATGCGTATTCTGATTTCTAACGATGATGGGGTGACTGCGCCCGGTCTTGCCGCGCTTTATGCTGCGCTGGCGGATTACACCGAGTGCGTGGCTATCGCCCCGGAACAGGACAAGAGCGGTGCCAGCAGTTCGCTGACACTCGACCGTCCGTTGCACCCGCAATACCTGGACAACGGTTTTATCAGCCTCAATGGCACGCCGACCGACTGCGTCCACCTGGGGCTCAACGGTTTGCTGGAACGCGTGCCGGACATGGTGGTTTCGGGCATCAACCTCGGCGCCAACCTGGGTGATGACGTGCTGTATTCCGGAACGGTGGCAGCCGCCCTCGAGGGCCGCTTTCTCGAGCGCCCGTCGTTTGCCTTCTCGCTGGTTTCGCGGCTGGTCGACAACCTGCCTACGGCGGCCTACTTTGCGCGCAAACTGGTCGAAGCCCACGCCGTGCTCGATCTGCCACCGCGCACAGTGTTGAACGTGAACATTCCTAATCTGCCGATCGATCGCATTCGCGGCATTCAACTGACCCGTCTCGGCCATCGCGCCCGTGCGGCGGCACCGATGAAAGTCGTGGACCCGCGCGGCAAGGCCGGTTATTGGATTGCGGCGGCAGGTGACGCGGAAGACGGCGGCCCGGGTACCGATTTCCATGCGGTGATGCAGGGTTACGTATCCATTACTCCGTTGCAGCTCGATCGCACCTTCAATGATGCCTTCAGAAGTCTCGACGGCTGGCTGGAGGGGCTCAATTAATGGCTCGTGAACAAGACGACAGGCTGCGCAGCGGCATCGGGATGACGTCCCAGCGAACCCGAGAGCGCCTGATCCAGCGTCTTTACGAAGAGGGTGTTTCCAACGCCAGCGTGCTGGAAGTGATCCGTCGGACCCCGCGACACCTGTTTGTCGATGAAGCGCTGGCGCACCGTGCCTATGAGGACACCGCACTGCCGATCGGCAACAACCAGACCATTTCCCAGCCTTATATGGTGGCGCGCATGAGCGAACTGCTGCTGGAGGCCGGGCCGCTGGATAAGGTACTGGAGATCGGCACCGGTTCCGGTTATCAGACGGCGGTGCTGTCGCAACTGGTCGAGCGGGTGTTCTCGGTGGAGCGCATCAAGGTGCTGCAGGATCGGGCCAAGGAACGCCTGGTCGAGCTCAACCTGCGCAACGTAGTGTTTCGTTGGGGCGATGGCTGGGAAGGCTGGCCGGCGCTGGCGCCGTACAACGGCATCATTGTCACTGCGGTGGCGACCGATGTGCCTCAGGCTTTGCTGGATCAACTGGCACCGGGCGGGCGGATGGTAATCCCGGTCGGCTCGGGTGAAGTGCAGCAATTGATGCTGATCGTGCGCGAAGAAAACGGCTTCTCCCGGCACGTTTTGGGGGCGGTACGTTTCGTGCCATTGCTCAACGGTCCGCTGGCCTGAGCATTTGTTCCAGGATGCTGAATTCCTGTCGAACGTGCCTGTCTTACAGCGGCAGTGAATGTTTAAACAGGATGGATCGTCTACAGGCAAACGTGTGCGCCGAGCGATAGCGCTTCTATAAAGGTAAAGCCGGTTGCGCCCGTTATACTTGCGAAGTTTCATGCCGGAATCGGCACTCCACATTTTTCAGCCACCACAAAGGGAGCGGCGGGTGAGTCTCACAGTCATTGCGCAGCGTATGGGTAACACGAGCTTTCAGCGCCTGGTGACTGGCCTTGTCTTGAGCACCTTGCTGGTCGGTTGCTCCAGCACAAAATCGAACAACGTCCGGGTCGTCGATCGCAACAATTCGGTGGCCCAGCGTCCGGTCGTAACGACCGGGCAGTATGTAGTCCGTCCGGGCGATACGTTGTTTTCCATCGCTTTTCGCTACGGCTGGGACTACAAAGCCCTCGCCGCCCGGAACAATATTCCTACGCCATACACGATACATCCGGGTCAGACGATTCGCTTCGACGGTCGCACCGGTTCAACGCCGACGGCGGTCGTCAGCAACTCCGGTTCTTCAGCGTCTTCGTCCAGCAAAACCACGGTTATCCGGCGTCAGGCAAATGGCACGACGACCACCACAACCACCGGTTCCGGGGCCGCTTCCACGGCGGTTGTACCGTCCGTCGCCAGCAAGCCCGCGCCTGCTCCACTGCCTCCACCGGGCCCGGCCCCGACCGGCTGGGGATGGCCATCTAATGGCATTCTGATTGGTAAATTCTCTTCAAACGGTAGTTTGAATAAAGGAATTGATATCGCCGGAGATTTGGGACAGCCTGTTTTAGCTGCGTCTGATGGGACGGTGGTTTACGCCGGGAGTGGCTTAAGGGGCTACGGCGAATTAGTCATCATCAAACACAGCGAAACCTACGTCAGTGCTTACGGACACAACCGTCGGCTGTTGGTACGGGAGGGGCAGCAGGTCAAGGTCGGACAGACAATTGCCGAAATGGGGTCAACGGGTACAGACCGGGTGAAACTGCATTTTGAGATTCGCCGACAAGGTAAACCTGTAGATCCGCTGCAGTTCCTGCCAAGACGTTGATTTGCAGACCAGCCTGTTTCTTCACGTAGAGGGGACAGGCTCCAGCGTTGCCAAGGATAAAGGCGCCGCTTGAGCTTGGGGTCGAACTCACCAAAGGACTATAACAATGGCTCTCAGTAAAGAAGTGCCGGAGTTTGACATCGACGATGAGGTTCTCCTGATGGAGACCGGCATCGATTCGGATTCGATGTCGAATGATGAAGGGGCTGCTCCACCTTCCGTTCGTGCCAAATCCAAACACTCCGCTTCACTTAAACAACACAAGTACATCGATTACACTCGGGCACTCGATGCCACGCAGCTGTACCTCAACGAAATCGGCTTTTCCCCACTGCTCTCCCCGGAAGAAGAAGTTCATTTTGCGCGCTTGTCGCAAAGTGGCGACCCTGCCGGGCGCAAGCGCATGATTGAAAGTAACCTGCGGCTGGTGGTCAAAATCGCCCGGCGTTACGTCAATCGGGGGCTGTCGCTGCTGGATCTCATCGAAGAGGGCAACCTCGGACTGATCCGCGCGGTGGAAAAGTTCGATCCCGAGCGTGGCTTCCGCTTCTCGACCTACGCGACCTGGTGGATCCGTCAGACCATCGAACGCGCGATCATGAATCAGACCCGGACCATCCGGTTGCCGATCCATGTGGTCAAGGAGCTCAACGTGTACCTGCGGGCCGCACGGGAGCTGACGCAAAAGCTCGACCACGAACCCTCACCCGAAGAAATCGCCAACCTGCTGGAAAAACCGGTGGGCGAGGTCAAGCGCATGCTGGGCCTGAACGAGCGGGTTTCTTCGGTCGATGTCTCGCTGGGTCCGGATTCGGATAAAACCCTGCTGGACACCCTGACGGATGATCGTCCGACCGATCCATGTGAACTGCTGCAGGATGACGACCTGTCGCAGAGCATTGATCAATGGCTCTCGGAACTGACCGACAAGCAACGCGAGGTGGTCGTGCGCCGCTTCGGCTTGCGCGGCCACGAGAGCAGCACGCTGGAAGATGTAGGCCTGGAGATCGGCCTGACCCGGGAACGGGTGAGACAGATCCAGGTGGAAGGCCTCAAACGCCTTCGGGAAATTCTCGAGAAAAACGGCCTGTCGAGCGAGTCGCTGTTCCAATAAGCCGCCCGCGTGACCGCTATGCAAAAAGCCCCGACTGGTTCGGGGCTTTTTATTTGCGCTCTGGAAGCGGGAGGTTTTCCCGCCTTGTAGGTTTACTTTGTAAGCCTTTGCTGACTGTATCGTAAGTGTTCGTTATTTTTACCCTGCCGCTGAAGGCTATTGCGCTCGTTTTATATTCATAATCTATTGATTTATATGGTTATTTTTCAATGTTAAAGGCTTGTGACCAAGGATTAGTACGCTGGCGGCCAGTTGTGCCCATCGGCGAAATCTCTAGTATCTGGGTTGTGTCGACGGATAGACGCGCCCTTCAAGGAAGAGGGGAATGGACATCGCAGGACGCGATTCATCAGGACGATGAAAAGGAACACAGGGAATAGGGAAAAAATGTGGGCGGGTCAAACCGCCCCTTTTTTTGCCTGAAAAAAGCCAAATCCGAAAAAGCAAAAAGGCCCGCGAGGGGCCTTCTCTTCAAAACGCGGAACAGATCAGCGTTCGAGGTCTTTGATCTTGCCTTTGACGCCATCCCACTCTTCGGCATCCGGCAGCGATTCTTTTTTCTCGGTAATGTTCGGCCAGATCTCGGCCAGCTCTACGTTCAGCTGAATGAATTCCTGCATTTCTTCCGGAACTTCGTCCTCGGAGAAAATGGCCACGGCCGGGCATTCCGGTTCGCACAGAGCGCAGTCGATGCACTCGTCCGGGTGAATGACCAGGAAGTTCGGGCCTTCGTAGAAGCAGTCCACCGGACAGACTTCTACGCAGTCGGTGTACTTGCACTTGATGCAGTTGTCGGTGACGACGAAGGTCATTTCTAATTTTCTCCTCAGGCGGCGGCAGCGTTGCCCCTTCACGGTTGGGGTCGCCAGGTTCGGGAGCGATGTCTGCCAGCCAGGCTATTAGCCAGCAGCATCCCGAACCGCGCGAGATTCTAACAGCTTGAAGCCGTTTGCGTTATATCCGGTTCGTCGGTGCTTATATCCGGTTCTTTAGTGCATAGAGCATTTCGAGTGCACGACGCGGTGTGACGTCATCCAGATCCAGTTTGGCCAATTCATCCAGCACCGGATGCGGAAGGCTGGCAAACATATCGCTCTGCTGCGGCGTCGCCGGTTTGCCCTTGGCCGCCGGCTTCGGCGCTTCATGGGGCAGTGCGGTGTCTTCCAGGCGGCTCAGATGCTCGCGAGCACGCAAGATGACTTCGCTCGGTACACCGGCCAGTTGCGCCACAGCCAAACCGTAGCTTTGGCTGGCTGGGCCTGGCAACACATGGTGCAGGAACACGATGCGTTCGTTGTGCTCGGTCGCATTGAGGTGCACGTTGGCCACCAACGGTTCGGCCTCTGGTAACACGGTCAGTTCGAAATAGTGCGTCGCAAACAGAGTATAGGCACGCAGCTGAGCCAGTCGCTCAGCCGCCGCCCATGCCAGCGACAAACCGTCGAAAGTGCTGGTGCCGCGACCGACTTCGTCCATCAGCACCAGGCTGCGCTCGGTTGCGTTGTGCAGGATGTTCGCGGTTTCGCTCATTTCCACCATGAAGGTCGAGCGACCACCGGCGAGGTCATCGCTGGAACCGATCCGGGTGAAGATCCGGTCCACCAGCGACAGTTCGCAACTGGCGGCCGGCACGAAGCTGCCGATGTGTGCCAGCAGCACGATCAGTGCAGTCTGGCGCATATAAGTGGATTTACCGCCCATGTTCGGGCCGGTGATCACCAGCATGCGAGTGTTGTCATCGAGGCTAAGGTCGTTGGCCACGAACGGCGTGGTTAACACTTGCTCGACCACCGGGTGGCGGCCCTGGGAGATGCGCATGCACGGTTCGCTGACGAACGTCGGGCAATTCAGGTCGAGATTCAGCGCACGTTCGGCGAGGTTGCTCAACACATCCAGTTCGGCCAGGGCACCAGCAGTGTCCTGCAGCGGCGGCAACTGGCTGATCAGGTCTTCCAGCAGCGCTTCGTACAGCATTTTCTCGCGAGCCAGGGCGCGGCTCTTGGCCGACAGCGCCTTGTCTTCGAACTCTTTCAGTTCTGGCGTGATGAAGCGCTCGGCACCCTTGAGGGTCTGGCGTCGGATGTAATCCGCCGGCGCCGATTCAGCCTGTTTGCTCGGCAACTCGATGAAATAGCCGTGAATGCGGTTGTAGCCGACTTTCAGGTTGGCCAGACCGGTGCGGGCCTTTTCCCGGGCTTCGAGGTCAATCAGGAACTGGCCGGCGTTTTCGCTCAGCGATTGCAGCTCGTCGAGTTCGCTGTCGTACCCGGTTTTAAGCACGCCGCCGTCACGGATGACCGCCGGCGGGTTGTCGATAATGGCTTTTTCCAGTAGCGCCGCCAGTTCCGGATAAGTGCTGGTAGTGGTCGCCAGGCGTTGCAGGTGCGGCGCCTCAAGATCGGTCATCGCCGCTTGCAGTTCAGGCAGTGCGCCGAGTGCATCACGCAGACGAGCGAGGTCGCGAGGGCGGGCATTGCGCAGGCCGATCCGCGCCAGAATCCGCTCAATGTCGCCGATTTCCTTGAGCTGCGGTTGCAGGTTTTCAAAGCGATAGCGGTCGAGCAGGCAAGTGATCGAGCTCTGGCGAGCCAGCAGCACGGTCAGGTCGCGCAGTGGGCGATTGAGCCAGCGGGTGAGCAGACGGCTGCCCATGGCGGTCTGGCAACGGTCGACCACCGATTGCAGGGTGTTGTCGCGGCCACCGGCCAGGTTGGTATCGAGTTCGAGGTTACGACGGCTGGCGCCGTCCAGCACCACGGTATCGTCCAGCCGCTCATGGCGCAGGCTGCGCAGATGGGGCAGGGCGGTGCGTTGGGTTTCCTTGGCATACGCCAGCAGGCAACCGGCGGCACCGATCGCCAGGGTCAGGGTTTCGCAACCAAAGCCTTTCAGGTCCTGGGTGGAAAATTGCTGGCAGAGACTTTTCAGCGCCGAATCGCGCTCGAAATCCCACGGCGCACGGCGACGAACGCCACGGCGTTTTTCCGCCGGCAGATCCTTCGGCCAGTCATCCGGGATCAACAGCTCGACCGGGTTGACTCGCTCCAGCTCCGCCAGCAGATTTTCCCAGCCCTTGATCTCCAGCACCGTGAAGTTGCCGCTGGTGATGTCCAGCACGGCCAGGCCGAACAGACGCTCGTCGCCCAGCACCGCCGCGATCAGGTTGTCGCGACGCTCATCGAGCAGCGCCTCGTCGCTGACCGTACCCGGCGTGATAATGCGCACTACCTGACGTTCCACCGGTCCTTTGCTGGTGGCCGGGTCGCCGACCTGCTCGCAGATCACCACCGACTCGCCAAGCTTGACCAGTTTCGCCAGGTAACCTTCCGCCGCGTGGTAAGGAATCCCGCACATCGGAATCGCCTGCCCCGCCGACTGTCCGCGGGCGGTCAGGGTGATGTCCAGCAACTTGGCTGCCTTCTTCGCGTCCTCGTAGAAGATCTCGTAGAAGTCGCCCATGCGGTAGAACATCAGCTGGTCCGGGTGCTGATTCTTCAGGCGCCAGTACTGCTGCATCATCGGAGTGTGGGAGGACAGGTCGGAGACGGCTTTATTCATCGGATTGTCAGGCAACTCGTTCAAAGGTGTGGGGCAAAAGCGCGGCAGTGGCCGGGCTTTTCCGCGATGGGCGCAAGGTTACCATGGGCGGTCTGTGGTCCGCAGGCATCGCGGCCGGGTGACACCTAACTGGCGCAAAAACGTCGACTATGCACGATTTATGCAAATCAGCATTTGTCTTCGCGAAAAACTTCAAGCACTATGCGCGTTATGCAAAAACGCAACGTATCTACCGTCTTAAGAGCACTGCTCGACCAGCACGGGATCTCCCCCACGGAGCTCCACCGTCGCACCGGCGTGCCTCAATCCACGCTCTCGCGGATTCTCAGCGGGAAGATCGTCGATCCTTCGGATAAACACATCTCGAAGATTGCCGAGTACTTTTCCGTGAGCACCGATCAGTTGCGCGGGCGCGCGGATGTTGCGCCCGCCGCCAACACCGGACGCGACGAGTTGCATTCCGAACTCAAGGACATAAGCCTGTGGGACGATGACACGCCCGTCGATGACGACGAGGTGTCGGTGCCCTTTCTTCGCGAGGTTGAATTGGCTGCTGGATCAGGAAGATTCGTCATCGAAGAGAGCGAACGCTCCAGCCTGCGCTTCGGCAAGCGCAGCCTGCGCCATAACGGTGTGCAGTTCGATCAGGCCAAATGCGTGACGGTACGCGGCAACAGCATGTTGCCGGTGCTGCGCGACGGCGCCACGGTCGGGGTCAACGCCGGCAAGTGCGGGATCGGCGACATCATCGATGGCGATCTTTATGCGATCAACCACAACGGTCAATTGCGAGTGAAGCAGCTCTATCGCCTGCCTACCGGTATCCGTCTGCGCAGCTTCAATCGCGATGAACACCCGGACGAGGACTACAGCTTCCAGGATATGCAGGAAGAGCAGATCGTCATCCTCGGTCACGTCTTCTGGTGGGGCATGTACGCCCGGTAACCTGATTCCTTTCTGACAAAACCCGCCTCTGCGGGTTTTTTTTCGCCTGTAGAAAACCGGCCAACCCTTGAACGGCGGGGCTTTCATGCATCCGCGCATTTCTTGTGCATAAATAAATGCATTTACGCATTGACTGTATATGCATCCATGCATATTCTTGCCACCAAGCCGCTCGACAAAGCGGCTGGCAACAACAGCTCTTTAGTTCCACAAGAACAGGCAGCGATGAACCGGCCTCAACGGTTCAGAGGGTTGGCAACTGACCCGGGTGTGCAGCGTAAAGCACCAGAAACAGTTATCCGGCGGGCAGGGACCGCGGTCGGAAAAACAATTTGAATGGACTCGTACCGCGCCAGTAGCGCCGAAAAGTCAGCTTCCTTCACGTACACAGGATTGAAGGAAGGCAAAGGAGTGCATTACTGAAAAGCCCGGCGAAATGCAGGGCTTTTTGGAATGCCTGCCTCAAGAGAAAACGATTGAACCCAACACACAACACTCATCCATCACACCAGGAGGCGTGACATGACAAACGAGCAACAAGCGTTGGCGGACATGCCGATCTGGCTGGTCATCCTCCTTGCCGTCGTGGGCGGGGTGTCCGGGGAAATGTGGCGCGCCGACAAGGAGGGCGCTCGTGGCTGGCCACTGCTTCGGCGTCTGGCCCTGCGCTCCGGCGCCTGCATGATCTGCGGCGTTTCGGCGATCATGCTGCTGTACGCCGCCGGCATGTCGATCTGGGCTGCCGGGGCATTTGGTTGCCTGACGGCCATGGCCGGTGCCGACGTGGCCATCGGCCTTTACGAACGCTGGGCCGCCAAGCGCATTGGCGTCTGCGAAGTTCCCCCGCGCGATCCGCAATAACCCCTCACTTTCCTGTCTCGCTGCACGCTGTGCGGCGGGACTTCGCGTGGACATCAGAAAAGGAGGTCAAGCATGCCCACACCGATCCAGCAGCCTTCGCAGCTGTTCACGGCAATCGCCACAGCCTTGCGTAACAGCGTCGATCTGAATGTGCAGGTCGGTCATCACGATGACTTCACGGCCCCCGGCGACAAAGCCTGGGTGCTGATCGACATCGAGCGAAATGCACCGGGAGAGCGCGCCGCCAACGGGCGCATTGCTCATGTGCTCACGTTGACGCTGCAAGTGATTCCGGCGGTTTCCGCTACAGCGTTTGCCGCGTGCGATCTCATCGCCGCCCTGAAGAACCTGGTCACCGACAACCGCTGGGGCCTGTCCGGCGATCAATGCGATCTGCCGATGAACATCGATGGAATGCCGTCGTTGCTCATCCGCGCCGACCAGCCAAACAAAGCCTGGACCCTGTCGTTCAATCAGACCCTTTACCTGGGCCCGACCCTGCTCGACGACCCGCTCGGCACGCCGAAATTCGCCCGCACCTGGGAAGTCAGTGACATCGACGACCCCGACCAATACACCTCGCTGGAGGCCTGACCGATGTTCGACGCGTTACTGCGAATGCAACTGGGCCCGATCATCGAACGCCTGGCGGAAATGGACGCCGAGATCGACGACCTGCACCGGCGCGCCGAGAGTTATTGCCGCATCGGCATCTGCCAGGACGTCGATGCCGCGAGCAATACCTGCCGGGTCAGCCACGGTGGACTGCTCACCCCGGCCATCAAATTCTTCAACCCCAGCGCCGGCGCGCAGAGCGAGTCGCGGATCCCGACGGTGGGTGAGCAGTGTCTGCTGTTCAACTACGGCAGCGGCGAAAGCGGCGCCCAGAGCGTGGCGTTGTTCGGCCTGAACAGTGACCGTTTTCCACCGGCCTCCACCGTACCGACGCTGACGCGACGTGTTCATCAGGACGGCAGCGAAAGCGGTTACGACGACGCCACACACACACTGCACTGGCAAAACGGTCCGGCAGCCTTCAGCGGCTCTCGCGAATCGCTTGAACTAAGCATCGGCCCGGCACGGCTGGCGATGACCCCGCAAGCGATCACCCTGCAACTGGGCGCGGTCGGCCTGACCATCGACGCCTCGGGCGTGCACTTCAGCGGCCCGTTGGTGGATCACCAGGGCCGCGTCATCAGCCCCTGAATCAAGAGCTTCCCATGATCGGAATCGATAGAGACAGCGGGGCCACGGTCGACGACTGGCTGCAATTCGTGCAGCGCGCGACCCGGGCCCTGACCACGCCGCTGGGCACCCGGCAAAAAAGGCCCCTTTATGGTTCGTTGATCCCCACGTTGCTGGGGCAAAACCTGGGCGACGACATTCTGTTGCTCGCCCAGAGCCACGCAGCCCAGGCGTTCTACAACCCGCAAAACGGCATCGGCGATTTCCAGCCCGCTGTGATCGTCGCCACCCGACAGGGCGCCGGTCTGTTGCTGCGGTTTGCCGGCACCTGGAAAAACCGCCAACAGACTTTCGAGGTCGTGACATGAGCATGTTGATCCCCGGCCAGAACCAGTTGGCCGAACCCTCCTTGATCAAGGTCGATGCCTTCGAGGATCTGCTCGCCGAGTTCAAGACTTTCGTCATCTCGTACGTCGGCGCACGCTCGCCGCAGAGCGCGGAAAAACTCAAGACCAGCCTGGACAACGAAAGCGAATTGCTGACGTTGGCCCTCGAGGCTTTCTGCGTTCGCTTGCAAACCCATGAACGCAAATACAACGCCCGGATCAAGCAGATGCTGGCGTGGTGGGCCACCGGCAGCAACCTTGATGCGCGGCTCGCGGACATGGGCCTGGAGCGCCAATTGCTCGATCCGGGCGACGCGGCGGCATTCCCGCCGGTGCCCGCGATTTACGAGAGCGACGATGACGCCCGGTTGCGCTATTACCTGGCGCCCCACGCTCCGGCCGCCGGCTCGCGGATGCAGTACCGTCGCGAGGTGTTCACCCTCGGCGAGCGGCCGGCGGTGAAAGTCGAATCCACCGATACGGGCGTGGTAAACGTCACTTACACCTTCGACCCGGATGGCCTCGCCGCGCAGGTCAAGGACGGTAATGGCCGTCGTACCGCGCCGGGTGAAGTGCAAGTCACCGTGCTTGCCCGCGAAGGCGACGGTACGCCATCCGCGACGTTGCTCGAAGGTGTACGCCAACACTTTGCCCGGCCCGATGTTTGTCCGGAAACCGACAAAGTCACGGTCAAAGGTGCCGAGATTCAGCGCTACACAATCCGCGTCGTGGCAAAGATCAATTCCGGCCCGGATTCGGGCCTGACCAAGGTCGCCGCCGAGCAACATCTGCAAGCCTACGCCGACAGCTGCCATCGCCTGGAAGGCCGGGTCGACCCGAGCTGGATCGACTACACGCTGCACAGCGCCGGCGCCGTGCAATTGCAGATCCTTGAACCGCTGGCGCCCATTGTGTGCTCGGCGTTTCAAGCGCCGTACTGCACGGCAGTCGAAGTCGAGGTGCAGACGCTATGACGGACCAGACACCGCGTCCGACTCTGCTGCCGGCCAACAGCTCGGCGCTGGAACGGGCGCTCGATATCGGCTTCGGCGCGTTGCTGGACCGCATCGCGCCGCCGTTTCCCGAACTGATGAATCCTGCCTCTACGCCCGTCGCGTTTCTGCCGTATCTCGCCGCGGATCGTGGAGTGGCCGAATGGAGCACCGACGCACCGGAAGCGGAAAAGCGCCTGACCGTCGAACTGGCCTGGCCCACCGCGCGCCAGGCCGGCACTCGCAAGGCGCTGGAAAACGCCGCCAAGGGTTTGCAGCTCAGGCCCGAGATTCGCGCCTGGTACGAACAGACCCCGCCCGGCGAGCCTTACAGCTTTTCCGTGCGGGCCTTCAGCGAACAACCCTACAGCGAAGAAATCGACGCACGTCTCGACCGACGCCTGGCTGATGCCAAGAGCGAGCGGGACGTGCTGTCGGTGTCGGTCGGCCTCAGCGCCTTCGGCAATCACGTCATCGGCGCCGCGACCTTTTGCGGCGAACTGACCACGGTCTATCCGGTGTTCCTCGAAGGGCTCGAGACATCCGGCGAGGCCTTCATGGCGGCCGCTCTGTACACCGTCGAAACATCCACTATTTATCCTCAGGGGGCCTGAATGGCTGACTATTACACCCTGCTCACCAACGCAGGGATTGCCTACGAAACGGCGTGCAAGGCTGCGGGCCTGCCGATCAAGCTGACGCAGATTTCCGTCGGCGATGGCGGCGGCGCGGTCTACAACCCGGCCGCGACGGCTACCGCGCTGAAACGCGAAGTCTGGCGCGGTCCGCTCAACGCGCTGTTCCAGGACGAGAAGAATCCGAGCTGGCTGCTCGCCGAAGTCACCATCCCGCCGGACGTCGGTGGCTGGTACGTGCGTGAAGCCGGTCTGTGGACCGACACCGGGATTCTCTACGCCATCGTCAAATACCCGGAGTCGTTCAAGCCGGTTCTGGCTAACTCCGGCTCGGGCAAAGAGTTCTACATCCGCTCGATTTTCGAGACCAGCAATGCCTCGCTGGTGACGCTGCAGATTGATGACACCGTGGTCAAGGCCACCCGCGCCTGGGTCATGAGCTACCTCGCCGAAGAACTCGGCAAACTCGACGGCAAACAGTCGGTGCGCGTCGCCGCCCCCGCCAACGTGGTGTTGAACGGTGCGCAGCAGATTGACGGCGTTGCCGTGATTGCCGGCGACCGCGTGCTGTTGCCGAACCAAACCCTGGCCAAGGACAACGGGCTGTGGGTTGTGGCTAACGGCGACTGGACTCGAGCGAATGATGCCAACGTCAGCGCCAAGGTCACACCGGGCCTGACGGTGATGGTGGAAGAGGGCACGTTCAACGGCGATTCGCTGTGGCACCTGACCACCAATGCGCCGATTACCCTCGGCACCACTGCGCTGACATTCAAGATGCTCGCGGGGCGTACCGGGATTGCTGCCGGGACTTACAAGAGTCTGAGCGTCGACGAATACGGCCGCGCGACGGCCGGCTCGAATCCCGACACGCTGGCCGGTTTTGGCATCAAGGATTCCTACACCAAGGCTGAAGTCGAGGCGCTGATTGCCAAGGCTTCTGCGTTGCCGGTGGGATCGATTGTTGCCTTCCCTGTCGATACGCCGCCACCGGGTTTTCTGGAGCTGGACAACAGCGTCAAGAGCAGCGCGACCTACCCGGACTTGAGCGCCTATCTGGGCGGCAAGTTCAACAAGGGGGATGAGGGTGTCGGGAATTTCCGGTTGCCGGAGGCGCGTGGGGAGTTCTTGCGCGGTTGGGATCATGGGCGTGGGGTGGATGCGGGTCGGGCGATTGGGTCATCTCAGATGGGGACAGTGACAGCCTTTGACAGCAACCCGAATCCGAACCTTACGGTCGAAGTTGTTCAGGCAACGGTGGCGGCAGCTCAGGCAGATGTATTCATACCCGCTGATTATCCCGGCGTCGCCAGATCGTACACCACTGCAGGTGCTGTATCTTCGCCTGTATTGGTCGATGGCGGTGTTGTGAGACCACGCAACATCGCCGTCATGTGGTGCATTAAAGCCTGGAACGCCCCGGTCAATCAGGGAAACATCGACGTAGCTGCACTGGTCAAGGAAGTTTCCCGGCTTGGATCTGCCGTTCCGGTGGGCGCCGTCATGGCGTTCCCGACGGGGATCGTGCCTCCGGGTTTTCTTGAGCTGGATGGCAGTGTGCAGAGCATTGCGACCTATCCGGATCTGGCTGCGTATCTCGGCACTACTTACAACAAGGGTGATGAGGGCGCTGGCAATTTCCGGTTGCCGGAATCACGCGGTGAGTTCCTGCGGGGTTGGGATCATGGCCGGGGCGTAGATCCTGGCCGGGTGATTGGTAGCTGGGCGCCTGATGAGCTGAAGTCTCACTTCCACCAGATTGACGCGCCTGCCTATCCGGCCGGACTCGGTCAGGACAAAGTGGCTCGGGGCAACCGCTCGGACAGCAACGGAACACCGGCAACAACAGCCACTGGCGGATCGGAAACCCGCCCGCGCAGCATTGCGGTCATGTGGTGTATCAAGGCCTGGAGCGCGCCGATCAATCAAGGCGTTATCGATATCGCGGCGCTGGAACAACGGGTCAATTACAACGAATTCGGGCGTCTGCTGAATATTCAGAAGTTCGCGGTTAACGGCACCTACATTCCGACGCCGGGGATGAAGAAGGTTCGGATTCGTATTGTGGGGGGAGGGGGGGGATCTGGCGGCGCGTCGGCTACAACCGCTTCCCAGACTTCTGCGTCTGGCGGTGGTGCGGCGGGAAGCTATGCGGAAACGCTAATAACGGCGGCAGATATTGGCGCTAGCCAAGCGGTCATTGTAGGTGCTGGCGGAATCGCGGGCACGGCTTCGGGAACCAACGGAACTGGCGGCGGCGCAGGGGGGGCAAGTTCGGTAGGAGCGTTGCTGTCTGCGCCGGGTGGTTTGGGGTCAATCTACGCTATCGGGATAACTACTACAGCGTTTGGACTGATGGTGGGCGGTTATCCGGGTGCGTCAGCCTATGGAGGCAATATTGTCAACATGGCAGGCGCTCCGGGGACCCCCGGCATTACCGTGAGTGCGTCGACGCTGGCCGGCCATGGTGGTAGCGGCCCACTGGGTTCGGGTGGGAATGGAGCTGGCACCAACGGAGCGCTTCCGCCCGGTTTAGGGTATGGGGGTGGGGGTGGTGGCGTCGCCGTCGGCCCATCTTTGCCTGCTCGCAATGGTGCGCCGGGCGCTGGCGGTGTTGTAATTTTCGAGGAATACGCCTGATGAAGAAGTACGCACTCCTGTACATGGGCAAGGCTGCCCAATTGTTCGAAACCGACGGCGACATCAAGACAATGTTTCACCCGGACATGATCTGGATCGAATGCCCCGGCGAGGTCGAGGAAGGCTGGCTGTACGACGGCAAGCAGTTTGCACCGCCGGGAGTTCCGGTCGTGTCGCTGGATGAACTCAAAGCGTCCGTGGCGGCTGAGCGATTCGTGCGTGAGGGGGTTGGCATTGTCGTCGACGGTCTGCAAATCGAGACAACACGCGACAGCCAGGCGCTGATCGCCAGTACCGGCCTATCGGCTGTCCTCGATCCGGAATACCGCTGCAATTTTAAAACATTGAAGGGATTCGTCGAGATCGGCGCTGCGCAGATCATCGATATTGCGAAGGCAGTACGGGCGCACGTACAGGCCTGTTTTGACCGCGAACTGACGTTGTTACGCGCAATCGAGGCAGGCGAGTACCACGACGAAATGCTGGCCGAAGGTTGGCCGGACTCATCGTCGACCGATACCGCAGATCTCGACTGAACGCCCCGTACATCGGGGCGTTTTCTTGTCCCCAAACAAACATTCAACACCCGCCAAGCCCCTCCCTTTGAGGGGCTTTCCCGTTTATGGAGAAACGAAAAATGGCAACCCGCCAAACCTACACCGTGCTCGTTCCATTCCCCACCGGCGGTGGGCACTGGTCGAGTGTCGGCCAGGAACTTGATCTGCTCGACGTCGAGGCCAGTGCCCTGCACAGCGCCGGTCGACTGGAGCTGAAAACATCTACCACCAAGGCCGTGAAGGCCGCTGCCAAGAAGGCTGACTGAATATGGCTGAGGTTCTGAACTTCGAGCACAACGGCATTACCGTCAATGCCACCGAATCCCCCGAGGCCATGGGCGGCCTGGGTGACAACGTCATCGGTCTGGTCGGCACCGCGCCGAAAGCCGATCCGCTGATTCCGCGCAACGCACCGTTTCGCATCAACAGCTTCACCACTCACGCGCTGCTCGATCCGACCGGTGCGGAAGAGGGCACCCTGTACCACGCCGTTTACCAGATCCTCAAAGTGGTCAAGGTGCCGGTGTACGTGGTGATCGTCGAGGCGGGCGCGACCCCGGCCGATACCGTCAACGCCGTGATCGGCGGTGTTGAACCGGCCACCGGCCGCAAGCTCGGTCTGGCGGCACTGGGCAGCGTCCCGGAAGACCTGACCATCATCGGCGCGCCGGGCTTCACCGGCACCAAGGCTGTGGCCAGCGAGTTCGCCTCGTTCGGCAAGCGCATCAAGGCCCGTGTGGTGCTGGACGGCAAGGATGTCTCGGTTGCCGACCAGGTGCTGTACAGCCAGGAACTGGGCGGCGCGGATCTGGGTTTCGACCGTTGCCTGGTGGTGCACAACATGCCGGCCGTGTACTCGAAAGCCGCGAAGAAAAACGTCTTCCTCGCGCCATCCAGCCTGGCAATCGCCGCGCTGGCCAAGGTCAAGCAATGGGAAAGCCCGGGCAACCAGGTGACCTACGCCGAGGACGTGTCGCGGGTCGTTGAGTACAACATCCTCGACACCTCCACCGAAGGCGATCTGCTCAACCGCTACGGCGTCAGCTACTACGCCCGCACCATCCTTGGCGGCTTCTCGCTGCTGGGCAACCGCTCGATCACCGGCAAGTTCATCAGCTACGTCGGTCTGGAAGACGCCATCAGCCGCAAGCTGGTGAAGGCCGGCCAGAAAGCCATGGCGAAGAACCTGACCAAGTCGTTCATGGACCAGGAAGTCAAACGCATCAACGACTGGCTGCAGACCCTGGTCGCCGACGAAACCATTCCCGGCGGCAGCGTGTATCTGCACCCGGAACTCAACAGCGTCGAGAAGTACAAGAACGGCACCTGGTACGTGGTCATCGATTACGGCCGCTACGCGCCGAACGAACACATGGTTTATCAACTCAACGCCCGCGATGAAATCATCGAGCAGTTCCTGGAGGACGTTCTCTAATGTTTACCAACCGCGTAAGACAGGCCGTCGCGGCCACCCTGCAAGGCCTGCCGCTGTCGGCGACCGTGGAAGAATTCACTCCGCCGAAGATCGACTTCGACATGGAAAGCATGACGGGCGGGCGCTTCATCGTTGAGGAAATGGCCAAGAGCGCCAAGCCGTTGAACGCCACGCTCAAGTTGCAAGGCACCGGCGCTGAAGTGCTGCTGGCGATGGGCGTGAAACTGGGCGACGACATTCTGCTGAACGTGCGTGAAGCCGGTCAGGATCAGGACGGCAACACCTGGTTCACCTATCACACCATCGGCGGCAAGCTCAAAACCATGGGTGAGGAAGCAATCAAAATGGGTGGCAAAGCCCTGACAACTCTTGAGTTCTCTTGCCGCACCTACAACCGCCTGGAAAACGGCATTCCGGTGATCGACATCGACGTGCGCACCCAGAAGTTCGTGCTCAACGGCGTCGACATCCTCGGTGATGCCCGTCGTGCGGTGCTGATGCCGTAAGCCTTTCGGCAGATCAGGCACAAAACCTGTGGGCGTTCATGCCCACAGGAATCTTCAAGAACACCCAAGGAATTCCTTTCATGTCGTGGATGCCACCCAAGCATGACCTGTTGTCGCCGATCACCGGTGACGACGGCTCGCAGATCGAATCGATCCAGCTCAAGCCGCTGTTCTACGCCGCCCAGAAAGAAGCGCTGGAACGCGCCGGCGACGATGAGGACGACCAGTTCTTCGAACTGGCGCTGCTGGCCACCGGCTTGTCGGTCAAGGAACTCGACCAGCTCAAGCGTCCGGACTACGTGACGATCGCGCAGTACGTACACGAGATGTCGACCCGTCCGGCGTCGTACTTTCTCGACCTGGTCGAAGATGCGGAGAAATCCGACGATCCCGACCAGGTGCAACTGCTGCAACCGCTCGCCGTCACCGGCCGCACCGTGACTTCGCTGAGTCTGGAAATGCCGGCGCTGCGGGCCACCAAAGTGATGAAGAAACTGAAAACGGCCAAGGAACGCGCCGAGTTCATCACCGCCCATTGCACCGGCCTGATGATCCCCGATCTGGCCCTGATGAGCGTCCCGGACTGGACGCAATTGCAGGTGCGCATCGACGATTTTTTAAACCAGCCGGCGGCCTTCTTTCAGAACGCGACATCGAAGTAATCCTCGATATCGTGCCGCTCATTTACCCGGTAAGTGAGGCGGAAATTCTGGAGTGGGACGCCGAAAAGGCGTTGCGCCGCTACGACATAGCGATCACTCGCCTTGGCGTGAAAAAGGAGTAGAGCGGCATGGCAGAGAGCAAATTTGCGCTCACATACGCCAATGAGAGTGGCAACGCAGCATCCGGGTTAAAGCTGTCCGATAGCCTTGGCAAACCGCTGCAGGACTTGAACCTGACAATGGCGCTGGCGAGCGCGGATATCCGCTTGCTGACCCAGGAGCAGATCAAGCTTCGAGAGCTGTTGGCCAATCAGCAATCGCTGTTCAAGGTGAGTGCTGCATCCCCGGCTGCAAGCGCCGAACCAAAGTCAAAACTCAAGGCCGAGATCGAGCAGCGTCCACCTCCAAAGCTCATGCAACCAGCCATGGCCAATGAGACGGCGCTTGTCGAACTCAATCAGTTGCTCAAGCTGAGCCATGATCAGCTTCAAGCGCACTCGCAGAGCACTCTGGAACTCGCCAGCGAGAAACAGATATCCGCCAGTGGTGCGACCAATGCGGATCTGTTGCAAGTGCAGCTTGCCGGAGCCAGATCCGGCATTGCCGATGGTGCCAAAGGTGACCAGCGGGCGAACGAACTGAAGTGGTTCTCCCATGATGCCGCAATCAACGCATCGGCATTCAGGATGGACGTCAAGGCGGCTGGCGAAATGCTCGCCGCGTGGCGCTCCTCGCTGAAGCTGGATCAGTATCAAAGCCAGGATCTTGCGGATGCAACGACCTACCTCGGCAATAGCGGTCTGGATGCCAAGGCCGCAGACATCGGTTCGGTGGTGCAACGTTCCGGCGAGAGTGCGATTGCCGCTGGATTGACTCCCGAACAGGTCGCTGCATTGGCGGCGGCGCTTCTCAATAGTGGTGCGGACAAGGAGAGCGCCAGCACTGCCCTGAAAGGCATCACCTCGATGCTGGCCAAAGGCGGGGCGGTATCGACTGAGCAGCGAACAGCCTTGGCTCAGTTAGGGCTTGATCCTCAATCGCTGTCTGAGGGTATGAGGAAGGATGCGCCTGCTGTCATCAACTCGGTACTTGCTGCACTTGACAAGCAGCCTATACAAGAACGGGCGGCACTGACGAAGACGCTGTTCGGCGAAAACGACACCCGAGTTCTCGAGCTGCTGAAGAAACCGGACGATGTAAAAAACGCCTTCTCGCTGGTAGCCGACAAGCACAAGTACGCAACAACGGAGCTTGGCGCGGGCGAAGGCGCTGCGGCGAAGTCAGCAGAGGCGTTCGGCAATACTTCGCAGGGTCGCTGGAATGCTCTGGACGCAAGTCTGACCCGGTTGACCACTGCATTCGGCATGGCGCTTGCGCCTTTGGCTGACGGTGCCGCCGTCGTGCTCACCTCACTGGTCAACGGTGTGAGCGCAGCGGCGGAAACGTTCCCGGCCCTCACGGCAGGGCTGGTTCTGCTCAGCGCGGCAGCCATGCCGTTCGTGGGTGGGGCCTTGAAGTCCGGCGTGGCCTCGGTGCTTGACGTGGTTTCCACGAAACTATTGCGCCTGGCATCGGCGCGACTGCCGTCGGATATTGCTGATGCGATAGGTGGTGATGACAACGATGGCGACAGTCGCGAAAGCAGGAAGAAGGGGCGTGGATCGCGCCGACGCACCCCTTCTGCTGCACGGTCGTCCGGCACCGCTTCCGTAACCCGCAAGAGCAGTCGCTTGAGTGGTATGACGGCCAGAGTCGCACCCATGCTCGACGATGCGCTCACCCGATTCAGAATGGTTGGCGATGTTGTCAAAAGCGCCATGCCGAGCCGGTTGAGCGGGGCTGGCGCGAAAGTCATGTCGTTGGCAGAGGGTTTGGGGGCCAGGCTCATGCCGTCGGTTGTCAAGGCATTGCCTGTCATCAAGGTTGGCGCGCCTCTGGCCATTGCTCATGCTGCTTATACAGGGTTGAAAGGCTGGCGCGAAGGTGACGACAAAGCGGTAAAGGGCGCGGCCGGCGAACTGGCCGGAACGGCGATTGGCGCTACGATCGGTACGTTCATTGCGCCCGGCATCGGAACCTTTATTGGTGGCACGCTGGGTGGAATAGCCGGGTCCCTTCTGGGTCAAAAACTGGCGACGCCGCCTGAAGACAAATTGGCACCGCCGGCACAGGTCGCCAAAGACGTATCCATTGCGCAAACGCAAATGCAAGCGTCAAACCCGCAATACACTTACGCACCTTCAGTTCATGTCAGCGGCAGCGAACTGCTCAGTTCCGAGAAAGTCGGCACGATGCTTTCGCAGGTGCTTGAGTCGCACTTCACGTCCCAATTTGTCCCAGGTGTGGCCGGCAATGCCCTCTCCATACGCCGTGACGCAGCCCTGACCGATGGAGTCGCCCAATGAAACAACAAATGGCACTGGGCAGTTTCATCTTCGGCCTGTCCCGGGATTTTGCGTACAGCACGCTGGCGCGAAAGTCCGATGGCGGCTGGACGGAACTGCCGATCCTGACCAGCAAACCCAAGTCCCACCAGACCGGGCAGAAGCCCGAAACCCTGACCATCTCCGGTACCTCGATGTACGCCGTGGCGATGAACCGGCTCGATGAGTTGCGTGCGCTGCAGGCACTGAGATCGCCGCTGCCGTTGATTGACGGCATCGGTCGCAATTGGGGCCTGTGGCGGATCAACAGCATCCAGGAGAACCAGAGCGAGGTCATCGACGATGGCACTGCGATGGTCATCAAGTGGGTCATCGAACTGGCGGAGTTCAACAATGCGTAAGGTACGAAGCGTGGCCGGTGATTCGGTGAATCTGTTGCTCTACCGCGAAACCGGGCGCAGCGATGACGTCGCCGAAGAAGCCCTGTGGACACTCAACCCCACCCTGGCCGAACACGGCCCGGTTTTGCCTGCGGGCGTCTGGGTGGTGCTGCCGGAACTCGACTCGAAACCCGCCGCAATCAAACCGGTTTCGGCCTGGGATTAAGGAGGCTGCATGGCACAGGGATTCACCCCGGTCGTGGAAATCTATGGGGCCAACGCGGCGCTGCTCAACCAGCGCCTGATGAGTTGGGAGCACGTCGATGCCGCCGGTATAGAGTCTGATCAACTGACGTTGACGATCGATCTGGAAGGGCTTGATGGCCTGCCAAAACTGGGTGGAAAAATCGGTCTTCGGGTTGGCTATCTTGAGTCGGGAATGGTCGATAAAGGCCTGTTCAAAGTGACGCGCCTGACACCGACCCTGTTCCCGTTTCGCCTGACACTGGTCGCCACGGCCGCACCGTTCAGCGCCGCCGACGAGACCGGCTTCAAACAGCGGCGGACGGCCAGTCATGGCCCGACCACTCTGGGTGCACTGTTTCGCCAACTGGTTTCGCGCCACGGGTTTTCACCCAGGGTCGCGCCCGATCTGGCGTTGATCAGGATCGATCACATCGACCAGTCCAACGAAACCGACATGGGTTTCCTGACGCGTCTGGCGAAGAAGTACAAGGTGATCGCCAAACCGGTGGGCGAGTTGTATGTGCTGGCGCGGCCCGGTCAGGTGAAATCACTGTCGGGCAAGGTACTGGCGGACGTGCGTCTGTCGGTAACCGAGAACAACCGCCCCGGCGATCACGCGTTCATCGGCGCGACCCTTGAAGAGACCGCCCGCGCGCAGGCCAAAGGCTGCAAAACCAGCTTCTGGGATAACGCCAAAGGTGTGATGCGTGAGGTACTGACTGGCGAGGCGCCGTACAAGACCGTGCGTCAGACTTGCCAGAGCGAGGAGGAGGCCAAGGCTATCGGTGAGGGCGAAGTGCGCAAGATGCTGCGGGAAAAATACAAGGTGAAGATCACCTGCCCGGGCAATCCGCTGTTGTCTGCCGAAGGCCTGCTGTTGCTCGACGAGACCTGGCCGGACTTCCTGCGCGGTCGTTGGTCGATCGAAAAAGTGACTGCCAGCGGCAAGCGCGATGAAAGCTATCGCTGCGTCATCGAAGCCACGAGCCTCGATCCAAAAGCCTGATCGTTCAGGCATTCCCAGCAAAAAAATCCCTCTGGAACGCTCCCCATGAAGATCTCCCCGATCCTCACGCAGCTGCGTGCGCAATGCCCAAGCCTTGCCGGCCATATCGCGACAGGTGTCGACCTGGCGCTGCTGCAAGGTGACCCGAATCTGCCGACCCCGTCGGCTCATGTTTTACCCCTGGCCGACCTGGCCAGCGCCAGCACCGCCCAGAACTCCGCCAGCCAACCGATCCGCGACCGCTTCGAAATCATCCTGGTGCTCGACGCCACGGACGGCGCAAAAGCGCTGGATCTGTTGCACGACCTGCGCGCCGAACTGTGGCGTGCGCTGGTGGGTTTCAAACCCGATTCCAACTACAGCGCCATCGTTTATGACGGCGGCGAAACGGTCTCGATCAACACCAGCCGCGCTGTTTACCGGCTGCGCTTTTTTGCCGAGTTCCAGCTGGGCCGCAATCTGCCAAGTCAGCCTGCGGAGAGTTGGCACGAACGTGAACTGGACGGTTTGTCGTCCTTTACCGGGGCCACCGTTCGGGTCGATGCGATCGATCCGGCCGACCCCAACCTGAAACGCCCGGGCCCTGACGGGCGCGTGGAAATGACTTTCTCTGGAGACGTAACCCCATGAGCAACCGCATCACCGTAGTGCCGGCCGCCGGCCGTGCCGTGCCGGACCCGGAAGCAGGCGACCTGCTGCCACTGGAAGGCCGTGAAGTGCTGGACAGCGCCTGGTGGCGCCGGCGTCTGGCCGACGGCGATATCACCCTCAAAACCGCAACAGCCAAACAAAAGGGAGCCAAATAATGGCGATCGGATTCAGCAACATTCCTGCGGACATTCGTGTACCGCTGTTCTATGCCGAAATGGACAACTCGGCCGCCAATAGCGCGTCCTCGTCCATGCGCCGCCTGATCGTGGCGCAGGTCAACGACAACATCGCCCCGAGCGAAGTCGGCAAACTGGTGCTGATCTCCAGCGTGGCGCTGGCCAAGAGCATTGGCGGCCAGGGCTCGATGCTCGCGTCCATGTACGAAACCTTCCGCAAGGCCGACCCGATCGGTGAGATCTGGTGCCTGCCGCTGCACAACGCCACCGGCGCCATCGCCAAAGGCGTAGTGACCCTGACCGGCACCGCGACTCAGGCTGGCGTGCTCAACCTGTATGTCGGCGGCGTCCGCGTGCAGGCCACCGTCGTCAACGGTGCCACCGCTGCCCAGGCGGCCACCGCCCTGGCACAGAAAATCAACGCCACCGCCGATCTGCCGGTGAGCGCTGCAGCTGCCGAAGGCGTCGTCACCCTGAACGCCAAATGGACTGGCGAGAGCGGTAACGACATCAGCCTGCAATTCAATCGCCTGGGCAAGAGCAACGGTGAAGAAACCCCGGCCGGCCTGACCACCGCGATCACCGCCATGACCGGCGGCGTCGGTGTGCCTGACCAGGTTGAAGCGGTGGCCGCACTGGGCGACGAGCCGTTCGAGTTCATCGCGCTGCCATGGTCCGACCTGGCTACCCTCAACACCTGGCAAGCGGTGATGGACGACAGCACCGGTCGCTGGTCGTGGGCCAAGCAACTGTTCGGTCACGTCTACAGTGCCAAGCGCGGCACCGTCGGCACGCTGGTGGCTGCCGGTCAGGCCCGCAACGACCAGCACATGACCATTCAGGCGCTGGAGCCGGGCGTGCCGCAACCGGTGTGGGTACAAGCTGCGGCACTGGCTGCACGCACTGCGGTGTTCATCTCCGCTGACGCCAGCCGTCCGACCCAGAGCGGCAGCCTGCCAGGCGTCGATCCGGCTCCGGCCAGCGAGCGCTTCACCCTGACCGAGCGTCAGTCGCTGCTCAACTACGGCATCGCCACCGCGTACTACGAAGGCGGTTACGTGCGCATCCAGCGCTCGATCACCACCTACCAGAAGAACGCCTACGGCCAGGCCGACAACTCGTACCTGGACAGCGAAACCATGCACCAGTCGGCGTTCATCGTGCGTCGTCTGCAAAGCGTGATCACCAGCAAATACGGTCGCCACAAGCTGGCTTCCGACGGCACCCGTTTCGGCGCCGGCCAGCCGATCGTCACGCCGGCAACCATTCGCGGTGAGCTGATCGCCCAGTACGCCAAGCTCGAACTCGAAGGCCACGTGGAAAACGCCGAGCTGTTCGCCGAGCACCTGATCGTCGAGCGCGACGTGCAGGACCCGAGCCGCGTGAACGTGCTGTTCCCACCGGATTACATCAACGGTCTGCGCGTGTTCGCATTGCTCAACCAGTTCCGTCTGCAGTACGACGACGTCGCCTGATCGGCTCGTTTGACACTGTGATTTCAGCCCACCTTGCGTGGGCTTTTTATTTGAAGGGAGTAACACCATGGGTCAACTGATTGCAGGCACCTGCTACGTCAAGGTCGACGGTGCACAACTGACTATCAACGGCGGCTGCGAAGCCCCGCTGATGGCCGTCAAACGCGAAACCGTCGTGCCGGGTTTCTACAAGGAAACCGACGTTGCGCCGTCGTTCAAGGTGACCGCGCTGCACACCGCCGACTTCCCGCTGAAGAAGCTGATCGAAGGCACCGACATCACCGTCACCTGCGAATTCAGCAACGGCAAAGTCTACGTGCTGGCCGGTGCCTATCTGGTCGAAGAGCCAGTCTCCAAGGGCGATGACGCCACCATCGAACTGAAATTCGAAGGCATCAAGGGGACCTGGCAATGAGCGGCGCCGTGAAGCTTCAAGTTGCGATCGAAGCTCACGGCGAGCCCCTGACCGAACTCGTCCTGCGCCGTCCGACGGTGCAGGAAGTGCGAGCGATCAAGGCGCTGCCGTACAAGATCGACAAGAGCGAAGAGGTCAGCCTCGACATGGACGTGGCGGCCAAATACATCGCGGTGTGCGCCGGCATACCGCCGTCGTCGGTCAACCAGCTGGATCTGGCTGACCTCAACGCGCTGAGCTGGGCCGTTGCGAGTTTTTTCATGAGTGCGGCGTCGGAGCCATCACCGACCTGATTTCGGTCGCCTATGACCTGGCCTGGTTCTGGAAGGTTGACCCCGAACAGATGATGGCCAGGCCACTGGATGTGCTTCGCGAATCGCTGGAGCACGCGCAACGGATCAATGCGATGCAGCAGGTGCAGTGATGGCAGAAGAAACCAAAGCTAAAGCGTCGGTGCTGCTAACCGGCATCGACGAACTGTCACCCAAACTCGGCGCCCTGCGAGTGAAGGTCGATGACTTCAAGAAAAACCTCGAACAGACCGGCCTCGGCAAACTCGACATCAGCGGTCTGTTCAAGGGCGGCAGCGTGATTACGCCGTTCGTGGACGGCATCAAATCGGCTGCGGCGTTTCAGGGCAAGCTTGCCGAGGTCAGCGAGGCGGCGAAAACCGTCGACCTGCCGGAAACACCGAAAGCCGCCGCGCAGAACATGAACGTGTTCAGTGCGTCCATGGAGAAAGTGTCCGCTGCGGTGGACGCCGCACTGATACCGGCAGTGGGCGCATTGGTGGTCGGGCTGGAACCGATGCTGACCCAGGTCGGCAGCCTGCTGGCCGACAACCCGAAACTGGTCGAAGGCCTGGCAGCGGGGGCGATTGCGTTTTCCGCGATGCAGACCGCCGTCACCGGTATGACCCAGGTGATGGACGTGATGAGCATGGTGCTCAAGACCAATCCGATCATGCTGATCGCCATGGGTATTGCCGTGGCGGCCGGTTTGATCGTGGCCAACTGGACACCCATTTCCGCGTTCTTCACCGGATTGTGGGAGGGCGTGAAAAACGCCGGAGCCAGTGCAATGGCGATGTTGCGCTCGGTGCTCGACTGGCGGCCGCTGGAGACACTGGCGGCGTTGTGGGAACCGGTCACCGGTTTCTTCTCGGGAGTCTGGGACAAGGTCAAGGCCGTGACCGCGCCGGTGATCGACTTCTTCAAGTCGGTTTTCTCGTGGTCGCCCGCAGGCCTGATCCTGGAAAACTGGGGGCCGTTGACCGGTCTGTTTTCGGCGATCTGGGAATTGCTCAAGGCCTTGAGTGTGCCGGTGATGGCGTTTCTCAGAAACCTGTTCGATTTCTCGCCGATGCAGATGATCAACAGTGCATGGGGCGGTGTTGTCAGGTTCTTCGAACCGATGTTCAGCGGCCTGCGAAAAGCCGCGCAACCGGCTAAAGATTTCCTGTTGTCGTTGTTCGACTTCTCGCCCATGCAGATGATCACCAGCGCCTGGGGCGGTGTCATTGCGTACTTCCAGCCGGTATGGACGACGCTGCAATCGGCCGTACAAATCACCCGGGATACGTTGCGGACACTGTTCGATTTTTTCCCGATGGAGATGATCACCAGCGCCTGGGGTGGTGTCGTCGGATTCTTCGAACCGATCTGGACGGCACTGCAAGCGTCAGTGCAACAGGTCAAAGGCTTTTTCACCGGTCTGTTCGAGTGGTCGCCGCTGGAGCAGATTGCACAGTACTGGCAGCCGATCGGTGAGGTTTTCTCGGCGCTGTGGGGGGTTGTACTCGCGCTGTCCGCGCCGGTCGTGGATTTTTTGCACGGCCTGTTCGAATGGAAACCTCTGGATCAGATCATCGAGAGCTGGGGACCGATCACCGAGTGGTTCGGCGAGCTGTGGCAAAAGCTGCAAACCGTCATCGCACCGATCAAGGAACTGTTCGACGGTGGCTTCGCCGGGCTGATCGCCAAGGTCACCGGCAAGGTCGAAACCCTGACCGAAGCGCAACGCCAGACCAATGCCGAAGGCAAGGGCGAACTGGCGCCGGCATTCTTCGGTGCCAGCCCGAAACCCGAGGGTGGCGGTGCGTTGCAGGGCGGCTCGTTGCCGCAATCCTCCAGCGCCCTGATCCAGCAAAGCGCCGCCAACAACCGCACGCAACTCGAGGGCGGCCTGACGGTGCGCTTCGAAAACGCGCCGGCGGGGCTGCGTACCGATCAACCGCAAACCAATCAACCGGGGCTGGCGCTCAGTTCGCGCATCGGCTATCGCTCGCTGTCCATGGGAGGTTCCAATGAACTGGCGTGACCGTTTGTTGCCGGCATCCTTTCGCGGTGTCGGTTTCTGGATCGACCAGGCGAAAACCCCGGTCGGACGCAAGGGGCAGTTGCACGAATATCCGCAACGCGACTTGCCGTTTTTCGAGGACCTCGGTCAACAGGCCAAGACTCACGACCTGACGGCGTTCATCATCGGTGCCGATTGCCTGGAGCAGCGCGACAAACTGCTCCAGGCCCTGGAGCAGGGCAGCGGCGAACTGGTGCATCCGTGGCTGGGCCGCTTACAGGTCAAGGTCGGCGAATGCGACATGACCCACACCCGCCAGGACGGCGGGATGGTGACGTTCAGCCTGAAGTTCTACCCCGACCGACCGCTGCCGTTTCCGACGGCGACGGTCAGTACGCAAAAAGTCCTGCTGATCAAGGCCGACGGTTTGCTCGGTTCGGCGGTGGCGCGCTTCGAACAGGCGATGATCCTGATCAAGGCGGCGCGGATCGGCATCACCAATCTGCGCAACAGCCTCACCGGCGTTTATGACGTGATCAAGGAGCAACTCAAACCGCTGATCGCGCAATACAAGCAGATCACCGAATTGGTCAGGGCCGTGAAGGAACTGCCCAAGGAAGTAGCGGCGGAGTTCAAGGGCTTGCTCGGCGATATCAAGGAGCTCAAGGAATTCGCGAAGGAAGGCTACCGTGGCGTGATTGCCGACGTGTCCCAACAGATCGAAGCCATCCGCAAGGCCGACGCGCCGAAAATCACCACCGGCAAGGACACCAACGCCGCCGCGCAAGCGATGGCCAATCTGGTGCAGGACACCCTGATCGTCAAAGTGGCGCAATGGGTGGCCTCGATGCCGGTGGCGTCTACCCCGGTGAAACTGAATTCGACACCTTCGCTGGACCAGCAGTCGAAGCAGCCGGTCAGCCGTCAGGAAGTGCCGGTCACCGATGATCTGCAAACATTGCAAAAAGAGCTGATCGAAGCGCTGCAAAAGGCCCAGGACAAGGCCGATCCCGCGCACTATCAGGCCATCGCCGATGTGAAGGAAGCGCTGATCGCGCACCTCAAGGCTGTGGCGTCGTCCGGTGTGCGGCTGGTCAGTAAAACCTTCCAGGAAACCTTTCCGGCTGTGGTCGTGGCCTACAAGCAGTTTGGCGACGCCACCCGAGTGACCGAGGTCATTCAGCGCAACGGCCTGTCCCACCCCGGCTTCTCACCCAACGACGTCAAGGTTTCAGGGGAGTGAGCCATGAGCGACCTAGACAATCGCGTCACGCTGAGCGTTGGCGACATGGAATACGGTGGCTGGAAAAGCGTGGAAATCACGGCGGATCTGGAGCGCCAGTTCCGCACCTTCAAACTCGACATCACCTGGCAATGGCCTGGGCAGACCGTGGATCAGCGGATCAAGGCCGGTGACCCGTGCGAAGTGCGGATCGGCAAGGATCTGGTGCTCACCGGTTACGTGTTCAAGGCCCCGATCAGCTATGACGGGCGGCAAATCAGCCTGAGCATCGAAGGCAGTTCCAAAACCCAGGATCTGGTCGATTGTGCGGCGCGAAACAACCCCGGCCAATGGCAGGATCAATCGCTGTTGAACATCGTCCAGGCCCTGGCCATGGAGTACGCGTTGATGGTGGTCAACGAAATTCCCGAGACCGCACGCCTGAGCAAACACACGATCGTGCCGGGTGAAACGGTGTTTCAGTCGATCGACCGTCTGCTCTCGCTGTACCGGGTGTTTTCCACCGATGACGCCGAAGGCCGGCTGGTACTCGCCAGACCCGGCAGTGGCGGCCGCGCCAGCGATGCACTGGAGCTGGGCAAGAACATTCTCTCGGCCAATGCGCCGATGGATTTCAGCCAGGTGTTTTCCGAGTATCGGGTGATCGGCCAGCAGAAGGGCAACGACAAGAAGAGCGGGTCGGCGGTCAGCGAGGTTGAATCCAGCGCGACTGACCTGAGCTTCAAGCGTCGGCGCACCACGATCATCAACGAAGGCTCGCAACTGACGTTCGAACTGGCCCAGCAACGGGCCCAGTGGGAAAGCGCCACGCGCATGGGCCGGGCGCTCACCACTACCTATCAGGTGCAGGGCTGGCGTCAGTCCAACGGCGACCTGTGGCGCCACAACACGCTGGTGAAGGTCAAGGATCCGGTGCTCGGTTTCGATGGCGACATGCTGATCTCCAAGGTGACGTACTCGCTGTCGGCGCAAGGCTCGGTCACCACCCTGCAGGTGGCTCCGCCGCACACATTCGACGCGAACCCGATTCCCCCGAAAAAAACCTGAGTCTGACGCCGAGCCAGACTGGCATCACCTGACCCTGTGGGAGCGGGCTTGCCCGCGATAGCTGTGGTTACCGCAAACACTTCTTTGCCTGACACACCGCCATCGCGGGCAAGTCGACCCGTCGCACCGCCGCCCCCACAGGGTTTGTCTGTGGCTGGCCGACTTCTAGAGGAAAACCTATGAGCCTACTGACACGCCTGCTGGCGCGCGGCACTGTCGTGCTCGCCAATTCGGCATCCAAACTGCAATCGCTGCAAATGCGCCTCACTGCCGGTGAAGTGAACGACGACATGGAGCACTTCGAACCCTACGGCTTCACCAGCCACCCGCTGGCCGGTGCCGAAGGCGTCGTCACGTTCCTCGGCGGCGACCGTTCCCACGCCATCGCCCTGGTGGTCGCCGACCGTCGCTATCGCCTGCAGTCGCTGGCGGCCGGTGAAGTGGCGATCTACACCGACGAAGGCGACAGGATCCACTTCAAGCGCGGGCGGATCATCGACATCGAAACCGCCACGCTCAACATCCGCGCCAGCACCGCCGTGAACTTCGAGACGCCGGTGATCAACCAGACCGGCAAGATCGTTTCCAAAGACGATCAAGTGGCCGGCGGCATCAGTCAAATCAGGCACGTACACGTTGGCGTGCAGGCGGGCAGCGGCCAGACCGGCGCGCCGGCGGGAGGTCAGTGATGCTTTTCAGTCAGAACCTCCACGCCGCGCTGACCCGAGCCGTACTGATCAGCCTGTTCACCTGGCGCCGCGCCGCCGACGACGATGCCCTCGACGATGAGGAGCGTTTCGGCTGGTGGGGCGACACCTTTCCCACCGTTGCCGACGATCGCATCGGCTCGCGGCTGTGGCTGCTGCGCCGGGTCAAGCTGACCCGGCAGACCCAGATGGATGCCGAGTTCTATGCCCGCGAAGCCTTGCAATGGCTGATCGACGACGGCCATTGCAGCGCCATCGACATCATCAGCGAACGCCTCGACGCCCAGCGCCTGAACCTGCGCACGGTCCTGACCCTGGCCGACGGCGAACGCCTGGACATCAATCCCGATAACAGTTGGCAGGTGATCTATGCCGTTTGAAACCCCTTCGCTGCCGGTGCTGATCAAGCGCACCCAAAGCGACCTGGCCGGCGATTCGCTGCGCCAGTCCGATGCGCAAGTCCTGGCCCGCACACTCGGCGGCGCCGCTTATGGTCTGTACGGCTACCTCGACTGGATTGCCGAGCAGATCCTGCCCGACACCGCCGATGAATCGACCCTGGAACGGATCGCCGCATTGCGCCTGAACCAGCCGCGCAAACCGGCGCAGGTCGCCACCGGCACGGTCAGCTTCAACGCCACGGCGGGCGCGGTGCTGGACGCCGATACATTGCTGCAATCGAGCGACGGTCGCACCTTCAAAGTCACTGCCGCGCGCACCACCGTCAATGGCGTCAACAGCACTTCCATCGCGGCGCTGGATGCCGGCAGCCTGGGCAATGCCGAGGCCGGGCTGGCGCTGACGCCGGTGCAGCCAGTCACCGGTGTGGTCAGTAACAGCTTTGTCGTACTGGCGCCGGGACTCAACGGCGGTGTGGCGCGGGAAAGCCTGGAGTCGCTGCGCTCGCGGGTGATCCGTTCCTATCGCGTCATCCCCCACGGCGGTTCGGCCAGCGATTATGAAACCTGGGCGCTGGAAGTGCCGGGTGTGACCCGCGCGTGGTGCCGTGGTGGCTTCCTCGGGCCGGGCACCGTCGGCGTGTACATCATGCGCGACGATGATCCGCAGCCAGTACCGAATGCCGATCAACTGGCCGAAGTGCAGGCCTACATCGAACCGCTGCGCCCGGTGACCGCCGAAGTCCACGTGCGTCCTCCGGTGCAGAAACCGGTGACCTATCAGTTGAAGCTGACCCCCGACACCACCGCCGTGCGCGCCGCTGTTGAAACCCAGTTGCGCGACCTGCACAACCGTGAAGCCGATCTGGGCGAAGATCTGTTGATCAGCCATATCCGCGAAGCGATCAGCAGCGCGGCGGGTGAGACCGATCACGTGCTGTCGGCCCCGGTGGCGAACGTGGCCGCAGCTGACAGTGAACTGCTCACCTTCGGGGGTTGCGTATGGCTGCCATAAGAACCGCCGCGCAATACCAGGCGCAACTGCGCGCCTTGCTGCCGAGCGGTCCGGCGTGGGATCCGGAGCGCGTGCCGGAACTCGAAGAAGTGCTGCAAGGCGTCGCCGTCGAACTGGCGCGCCTCGACGCTCGCGCCGCTGATCTGCTCAACGAAATGGACCCGGCCGGCGTCAGCGAACTGGTGCCGGACTGGGAGCAGGTAATGAACCTGCCCGACCCGTGCCTTGGCGCCACGCCGCTGTTCGACGACCGTCGCCTCGCCGTGCGCCGCCGCTTGCTGGCGGTCGGCAGCCAGGCCGTCGGTTACTACCTGGAAATCGCCAAAAGCCAGGGTTACCCCAACGCGACCATCACCGAACTCGAAGCGCCGCGCATGGGCCGTTCGCGTTTCGGCGCCGCGCATTGGGGCACCTGGGAAGCGCAGTTCATGTGGACGCTCAACACCGGCGGCCGGCTGCTGCTCGGCCGGCGTTTCGGCGCGAGCTACTGGGGCGAACGCTTCGGCGTGAATCCGGGATCGGCGCTTGAGTGCCTGATCCATCGGGCGGCGCCGGCGCATACCAAGGTGCACATCAACTATGACTAGGGAGTAGCGCAATGGATTATCCGAAGAGTGTGCCGAGCGCCGGTCTGGTGAACGGGAAATTTATCGATGAAAACCCGTTGACCGGGACGCCGGGGTCGCTGATCCCCGCTGACTGGGGCAACGGCGTGACGCAAGAAATCATCAATGTGATCAAGGCCGGGGATCTGACCCCGGACGAGAAGAAATACGATCAGTTGCTCCAGGCGATTCAGAGTGTTTCGGCCAAGGGCTGGAATCAGGATCTCGCGTTGCCATTGGCCGCGTTGCCGTTGCCGACCGTGGCCACGGCTGACGCCCGGATGCCGATCACGCCGGCCGCCGCATCGACCAGCGGCGGACGAGTGTCGGTGCCGGCGGGTGTTTACGTCAGCATCGGTCAGGAAGTGGTGGCGGGACAGTTGGGACGTTCGCGAACGTTCACCACTCAGGCCTGGAGCAGCGCTGATCTGCTGCCGAGTTCGGGTTACTTTCTGCGGGCGCAGGTGGTGGGTGGGGCGCTGACGTTTTACATGCAGCGCGGGACGATTTACGACGCTGCTCCGGAGGGCTTGAAAGGAACCTTAAACGGAGCGGCAGGTGGCGGCTTTCAGTCCACTTCGCTGGACATCTGTCTGGCGTGGGTGGTGACAGCAGGACCTGGATCGGTGCCGATTGTCAGGCCGATCTATAACCGCAACCGGTTGAGCTGGACGCAGGTCGTCAATGGCAATGGTGTTGTCTATCTGCCGCTCGATCCTCACGCGCGGGCGGCGCGTCTGGTGGTTGGTAACCCCACTCCGCACCCGACAGGCATCACCAGCGTATCGTTTGCACCGGGAGGCTGGTTGGGGGGCAACTACTGCTTCCTCAACCCGACTGTCGCAACCTCCAGCAACTGGGACGGTTGGTCTACGGCAGGTGCGGCTGCGCTGATCTTTTCCAGTAACGTGGTTAGCGACACCACTGTTTCGACATTGACCGCAAGTTTTGACCACGCCGAATTGCGTTCGCTGTGGCAGGTCTATCAGGCCGAACACACGCTGGGCGCGGGCACCGCGGCCAGTGACGAATTGCTGTTCAGCATGGGGCTCAAGAGTTTCGGTCAGACCGACTACTCCAACGGTATTGCGATCAATTTTACCGCTGCTGTTAATGTCAATTTCGCTTGGGAGCTGATCCGATGATCATCATTCAAGAACTGCATCAGTTCGAGGACGGTTTGCGTGTTGCACAGCCTTCCGCGGCTCATGATTGGGACGGTGAGCAGTGGGTCGTCAATACCGAAAAAGTCGCTCTGCTGGAACTGCAGGAAACCGAACGTCTTTGCGCCAATGTCGATGCCGCCGCCGACAGCTCTCGCGCTGCACTGGCCGGCGATCCGCTCAAAGCCCTGGAATACGCCCAGGCCGCCATCGACGCTCAGGCCTTTCAGGACGCCGGTTACCCGAAAAAGGAAGTGCCGCTGTCCGTCGCCGCGTGGGTTGCTAAGGGCCGTTCGGCGAAACAGTCCGCCGAGCAGATTCTCGACAAGGCCGCCCAGCTCAGCGACAGCCTGCTGACTCTGCGCACCTTGCGCCTGAAAGCCAAGACCCAGATTCGTGCTTATGCAAGTAAAGGCCATATGGATCAGGCCCGGACTGCCGCCGATGAGGCGTTGCTGGCCATTCGTGAACTGACGGCCAACTCGACCTCCTAATCGCACTCGCGTCACCCAAGCCCACCTCACGGTGGGCTTTTTATTTTCAGAAACAGAAGCGTTTTGAGCCTTTGCGAGTACCCGCGCGCGGCCACGTTTCATTTGTCATTTCAGAGGAATGAACATCCGATGGATTACCCAAAAAGCGTCCCCAGCGTCGGCCTGGTCAATGGCCGGTTCGTCGATGAAAACCCGGTGGCGGGAACGCCGGGATCGTTGATTCCGGCGGTGTGGGGCAACAGCGTGACGCAAGAGATTCTCAACGTGATTACCGGCGCCGGGCTGACAGCCGCCGAGGCCGATACCGGTCAGTTGCTCAAAGCCATTCAATTGATCATCGGTGCTACCAGCCCAATGCGCTCGGTGGTGACGCGGCTTGCCTCTTCGAAGGCACTGAGCGATCAGGAACTCGGTCTGGTATTGATCGATGGCAGCCCCGGTGCCACGACGATCACCTTGCCCGACGCCAATGTCGGACTGGGTGTGTGCGACGTGATTGTTCGTCGTGTCGACAACAGCGGCAATCGAATGGTGGTGCAGGCTTCCGGGCCCGACCGGATCCGATTTCACACGCACCTTTCCGCCAGTGGATATTCCTTCCTGGTGCTGATGGGCGGTGGTGACTGGTGGCATCTGCGCAGTGATGGAGCAGGTAGCTGGTGGCAGGTCGGTCGCTGTGACAACAGCGCTTTGGGCCGTCCGTTTTTTGAGACCTCCACGACCCTCAATCCGGGAGGCTACGGCGTTCCGAACGGTGATCTTTTAAAGCGCTCCGAATGGCCATGGCTATGGGATTTCGCCCGCACATCCGGGGCGTTGACGACCGAAGCGGCCCGAGCGGGCATGGAGGGCGGCTGGACCAGTGGTGATGGCGCCACTAACTTTCGGATTCCCGAGATTCGCGGCGAGTTTCTGCGGGTGCTCAGCGAAGGCAGAAACATCGATACCGGGCGCGTGGCCGGCAGCCTGCAAGCGCATGCCTTGCAGAGCCATAACCACTATCTTCCGACAGGCACGGGAGCCAACTACAAACCGGCGCCGGGGATTCCGGATGGCGTCTGGGACGTTGGCACCAACGTTAACTTTTCACCGACCACTACAACCGTGGCGACAACCTATCCCAACCCCGCATTCGACTCCGATACGTACATCGGCAACATCGGCAATTTTTCGGGCGAAACCCGACCGCGAAACATCGCCTTTCCTGCGCGTATCAAACTGATCTGAGGTGCACATGTTCAATTACCTGATAGACGACAGCGGTGCGCTGATCGGGCCTGTGGAGTTTCCGCTCGTGCCGGGGATCGGCCTGCAACTGCCGAGCAATGCCGTCACGCTGAACCTCGAACTGTCCCCGGCCCCCGAGGGCTTCGCCTGGGCTTATGACAACGGATCCCTGCAACAGCGGGTCGATTGTCGTGGCGATGTGTTTCGCACGGATACAGGACAGCGGGAAACCTGGACTGCGCTAGGCGAGTTGCCGCAAGGGTTCACCCGCCTGCCTTGGCCGGGAGGCTTTCACACGTGGAACGATAACGCTTGGCAGCTCGATGAGGCCGCACAACTGGCAGATATCAAACGCCTCGTACTTGTTCGGCGTGATGCCTTGCTACGCGATGCAGTCCTGCGCATCGCCCCCCTGCAATACGCCGAAGACATCGGCGACGCCAGCCACGAAGAGCAACTGCAATTACTCGAATGGAAGCTCTACAGCGTGGAGCTGAACCGCATCGAAAAACAGGCCGGTTTTCCCCGCGAGGTCACCTGGCCGGCAGTGCCCGGCGCAACCTTAACCAACTGATCGCAGCATAGGGAACCGTGCAATGGATTATCCAAACAGCATCCCTGGCGTCGGCCTGGTCAATGGCGTATTCACCGATGAAAACCCCGTTGCCGGCACGCCCGGATCACTGATCCCCGCCTCTTGGGGCAACAGTGTCACGCAAGAAATTCTCAACGCCATCAAGTCCGCCGGACTGACACCTGACGAGAGCAAAACCAACCAGCTGGCAACGGCCATTGGCGCTCTGGTCGACTTCACCAAACTGAAGAACACCCCGACCACGCTGGCGGGCTACGGCATCACCGATGCAGTGGGGCGGTTGCTGGCGGTCAGGCAGATCGAGACGGTCGGGATCACGGTTTACAAGCCGAACCCGAGGGCGAAACGGATTCGCGTGCGGTTGGTCGGGGCGGGAGGTTCTGGGGGCGGATGCGAATCTGTTCCGACAGGCACTCAAATTCTCGGCGGTGGTGGCGGGTCCGGCGCGTATGCGGAAAGCCTGTATGACGTCACCGCGCAAATGCTCGCCGGCGTACCGGTTTCGCTTGGCGCCGGGGGCGCTGTCAGCAACACCACGGGCCTTGCGGGCGGCGGCGCTTCCTTTGGTAGCTACATGAGTGTTTCGGGAGGTGGTGGCGGGCAGAAACTGGGGATCGTGGTCACGGGCACTTCGTCAGGATTCATTCAGGGCGGGGTAGGTGGATTACTGGCTGGAGGCAATCTCTGCAGTGCTCGCGGTATCACCGGAGGTTTCGGAATGAGCAACGCCAATTGGGGGTTGCTGTCGGGTTGCGGAGCTCCGAGTCCGTTCGATGGTGGTGGCCCTTTCAGTGGGTCAAACACCGTTGGCAATGCAGGTGTTCGAGGTTCGGGCGGCAGTGGTTCCTGCTCGGTTCACGCTTCTGCGTCAATCGTGAGCGGCGCCGGCGGCAATGCCTTCTGTGAAATCTGGGAGTACGAGTAATGGCCCGTTATGCACGCATTGAAAACGGTGTCGCGGTCGAAGTGATCGACACCGGTGACTACGCGATCGAGCAACTGTTCGCGCCTGCTTTCGTCGCGGCGATGGTGCAGGTGGCCGATGGTGTGAACGTCGAAATCGGCGCGCCGATGGCCGAGGCGGCTCGCGCTATCGAGCCTTTGCGGGAACCGCAAAGTCCTGTCATCGCTCAACCCCCAATGGTCGAGGACAAGGAGCCTCTGGCGGCAGAGCGAGTCTGGCGCCAGTCCGCGCTCGCAGCCACCGAATGGCTGATCACCCGCCACCGCGATGAGCAGGAACTGGGACGCGGAACAACGCTCAAGGCTCAGCAGTATCTGGAGCTGCTCGAGTACCGCCAGGCCTTGCGCGACTGGCCTGCCGTGAGCTCGTTTCAGATCTTCGCTGAGCGGCCTGAGCAGCCTGCCTGGTTCACGGCAGTTTCTGCCTGACGCAGCCGAATGGACGTGTATTCATATTCAGGAGACAGGTAATGGATTATCCAAAAAACATTCCCAGTGCAGGTTTGGTGAATGGCAGGTTTGTTGACGAAAACCCTCTCACCGGAACACCCGGTTCGTTGATTCCGGCAAGCTGGGGAAATGGTGTTACGCAAGAAATTCTTGAAGTCATCAAAAGCGCAGGGACGGCTGCCGATGAGAGTGATAACACCCAACTCAGGGCGGCAATCGATACGCTGATCTCGAAGAAGCAGAGCGACAGCCTGGCCAGTCAGGACGAAGCAGAGTCGGGAACCAGTGCTACCCAGGTGATGACGCCGTTACGAGTGTTTCAATCGATAGCGAAGAAGGTGCAACAGGCGACCGAGTCGCTGATGGGGATTGCAAAGGTTGCATCTCAGGCGGAGGTCAACGCCGGTGTCAGTGATACTTCTGTCGTGACCCCTAAAAAACTCAGGCTAGGGTTCATGGTGAGGCTGGGGGCATCCGGCTATGTCGTTTTCCCCTCGTGGATGGGTGGACTAATCATTCAGTGGATCACCGGGGCGGCCAGCCAGGCGGGGAACAATGGTTATGGCGATCTGAATCTATGGCCGCTGGTCTTTCCCAACGCGCTGTTTCTTGCAGTCGCTTCCCATGAAGGCACGGCATCCGGAACGCAACTGATCTGGAACAATAATGCGACCGTGAGTCGGCAGGCAGGCATAAATGTACGTTGTCCTGAATGGCCGTCAGGCTCCATTGCCGCTCGTGTCATCGGAATAGGATATTGAGCATGTACTATTTTTCTCCGACAACTTCCGGCTTTTATCACTCCGATCTACACGGCACCAATATTCCTGTGGACGCCTTTGAATTAAGCGAGGGCGAGTATTGCGCGCTGGTCTCGAACGCTCCAAAAGGAACCGTTCTTTCTCTGACCGCCAACGGACGCCCGGAACGGGTGCTACTGGCTGAGCAAATCCCCGATGACACAGAGAGGGCCTGGCGAGACAAGGTACTGGATCGCACCCAATGGCTGGTTCTTCGCGATGCCGAAGAGCTGGAAGTCGGCGAAGGCACCACTCTGCGCACCGACGAATTCAAACAACTTCTCGCCTATCGACAGGCACTGCGCGACTGGCCCAATGATCCGGAATTTCCGGATGCCCAGGCTCGTCCGGTAGAGCCCGACTGGCTTGAAGGCTTGCTGCGCTCAAAGGGCTGAGCCGATGATCTGATCAAGGAGGAATTAACATGGATTATCCGAAAAGCGTTCCCGGCTCAGGCCTGGAGAATGGCAAGTTCGTCGATGAAGACCCCATCGCCGGAAAACCGGGATCGTTGATCCCGGCCAGTTGGGGAAACAGTGTGACCCAGGAAATTCTCAACGCGATCACGGCCGCCGGTCTGACGCCGGATGAGGAGCAGACCGATCAACTGGCACAGGCCATTCGGCAACTGGCCAAGCCTGATCCGCTGCAGCAGTTTCCTGTGCAGGTGTATCGCAAGAATCTGTTGATCAATGGTGGATTCAATATCTGGCAACGCGGCACGACCAATCAGGGGCCGAACATCGGTGGCTATGTGGCGGATCGCTTTCGGTGCGACTGGAACGGCAACGCAGGTGTCAGCATTTCGCGCCAGGATTTTCCCCTCGGTCAAACGGAAGTCGTGGGTGAACCCGCTTATTTCCTGCGCTGGCAGCAGGCCACCGCAGGCACGGGAGCAACGGTGCATAAAGTCGCCCAGAGCATTGAATCGGTCAGGACCCTGGCCGGACGAATGGCGACAGTCAGCTTCTGGGCGCGATCCGATGCGACGCGTCCTTTGCGTGTCACGATTGCCCAGCAATTCGGGGCGGGCGGTTCGGAGGGTGTCGTGAAGGTTGTCGACGTCTTTCAACTGAGTACGTCGTGGAAGAAATACAGCGCAACGTTTCAGGTGCCAACCGTCGCCGGGAAAATGCTGGGCGTGAATGACTGCCTGACCTTGTCGTTCGATCTGCCGCTCAACGTGTTGCAGACCGTCGATCTGGCACAGATGCAATTGGAGGAGGGGCCGGTTGCAACACCGTTTGAATACCGTCCAGCGGCGGAAGAGTTGACTCTCTGTCAGCGCTATTTCGAAAAATCCTTTGTAAACCGTTTGCCGATCCGTTCGAACAACGGCCCAGGAACCTGTATCGCCACTTTTTCCCAAGTAGCGGCAGCCAATTCCGGCCAATATGGAATGTGCATCGATATGCAGGTGCCCAAGCGAGTTCAGCCAACGGTCGTGACGTATTGCCCTGGTGAGGCGAGCAATCAAGTCTGGCATTCATCGCTTGCGAAGGCCTGCACAGGAACCATCCTGCAAAGTGTGAGCGAGCGAGGGTTTGCGCTTGCCACCGTGACGCCCGTAGGCAGCTTTCCCGGGCAGGCATTGCAGGTCGATTGGACCGCGGACGCGGAAATCTAGGGACAAGTCCATGAGTTATCAGCTCACATCGTATGGCGTTCTGCGCCTGAGTGATTCAGCGTTTATTCCACAGGATCCCGTTAATCGGGACTGGCTCGAGTACCAGGAGTGGCTGGTTTCCGGAGGACAGGTACTGCCACTGGACCCGCCGCTAGAGAGGCTGACGGCCAATCAAGGCATGCTGGGGTTGTTCAAGCGAATGATCCAGGTGTCCCCGGACAGCACTCTGAAAACTGAGGTAAACAATGGCTGATCAGCTCCGGCCGCCAACCGTGATTCAATCGGAGCATCCAGGGAGGATCGAGCATTATGCAAATTACTGAAGACAACCTACTCAACATCATGCCCAACGCCCGCCGCCAAGCGGGCGTTTTTGTTTCTGCACTCAACGATGCCATGGCGCGCCATCGCATCGACACGCCCAAGCGCATCGCTGCGTTTCTCGCCCAGATCGGACACGAATCGGGGCAGTTGCAGTACGTGCGTGAACTGGGCAACAACCAATACCTGAGCAAATACGACACCGGTACGCTGGCCTTGCGCCTGGGTAACACGCCCGAGGCGGATGGCGACGGGCAGAAGTATCGCGGTCGCGGGTTGATCCAGATCACCGGGCGCGCCAACTATCGCCAGTGCAGTCTCGGGCTGTTCGGCGATGAGCGTTTGCTGGCGCTGCCGGAACTGCTGGAACAACCGCAATGGGCGGCCGAGTCCGCTGCGTGGTTCTGGGAGAAGAATGGCCTGAACGCGCTGGCGGATCAGGATCAGTTCAACAGCATTACCCGGCGGATCAACGGCGGGTTGAACGGCTTGCAGGATCGCCTGGAGCTGTGGGGGCGGGCGAGGGCGGTGCTATGCCTGCCTTCGGTCTGAGCATCTGGCGGCTGATTGGCCTGGTGCTGCTGGTCGCAGGGTCGGCGGCGCTGGCGTGGCAATTCCAGGACTGGCGCTACGGTCGGCAACTGGCCGAGCAGGCCCGGCAGCACGCCGAAATCCTCAATCAACTGACCCTGACGGCCGCGACTGCGCAACAGGCCGAGCAGGACAAGCGACTGGCCGTTGAGCAACGGCTCGCGGCCAGTGAACAAACTCATTACCGAGCACTGAACGATGCCCAACGTGATCAGGATCGCCTGCGCGATCGTCTTGCCACTGCTGATCTGCGCCTGTCAGTCCTCATCGACGCAGGCGATGCTGCCCAAGGCTGCGGTGTGTCAGCCACCACCGGCGCCGGCGGCGTGGATCATGCAACCGTACGCGCCCGACTTGACCCGGCGCATGCTCGACGAATTGTCGCCATTACCGGCGAAGGCGACCGTGGACTGATTGCCTTGCAGGCTTGTCAGGCCTATATCAGAGCGCTGGCGCCTGCACATTTTGAATAAGCTTGTGTATTGAAAGCGCAACCGGCTCGTGTACGGTGGTACCCATTCCATCCGATCCGGAGCGCGCCGTGAAAGAAATCACCCAACTGGCGGCCGAACTTGGCCGACGTCTGCAATTGCTCAACGCCCACGTCACTACGGCCGAGTCCTGTACCGGTGGCGGGATTGCCGAAGCCATCACCCGCATTCCGGGGAGTTCGGCGTGGTTCGAGGCGGGTTACGTGACCTACTCCAACCGCCAGAAAACCCAGCAGTTGAATGTACCGGCTGATCTGTTCGGCACCGTGGGCGCGGTCAGTCGCGAGGTGGTCGAGGCCATGGTACGTGGCGCTCAGGAGAAAAGCCTGGCGCGGTTTGCCGTGGCGGTCAGCGGTGTGGCCGGGCCGGACGGTGGTTCGCCGAACAAACCGGTGGGCACCGTCTGGCTGGCTTGGGGCGTGGGCGACGCGGTTTCCAGTGAGCTCCAGCACTTCCCCGGAAACCGCGACGAAGTCCGCCGACAAACGGTGAAGGCCGCGCTAGACGGCTTGCTGCGACTAGCGGCACGAGAAATCGAAAATCAGGGGTAGGCGATCCGTGAACGCTGTGGAATAATACTGGCTACTTATACAGGTGTTGGCCGTCAGGCCTTATTGATTACGTGAGGACTTTAATGGACGACAACAAGAAGAAAGCCTTGGCTGCGGCCCTGGGTCAGATCGAACGTCAATTCGGCAAGGGTGCCGTAATGCGTATGGGCGATCAGGACCGTCAGGCGATCCCATCCATCTCCACCGGCTCTCTGGGTCTGGACATCGCACTTGGCATCGGCGGCCTGCCAAAAGGCCGTATCGTTGAAATCTACGGTCCTGAATCTTCCGGTAAAACCACATTGACGCTGTCCGTGATCGCCCAGGCTCAAAAAGCCGGTGCGACCTGCGCCTTCGTCGACGCCGAACATGCCCTCGACCCCGAGTACGCCGGCAAGCTGGGCGTCAACGTCGACGACCTGCTGGTTTCCCAGCCGGACACCGGCGAGCAGGCCCTCGAAATCACCGACATGCTGGTGCGCTCCAACGCCGTTGACGTGATCATCGTCGACTCTGTGGCCGCCCTGGTGCCGAAGGCTGAAATCGAAGGCGAAATGGGTGACATGCACGTGGGCCTGCAAGCCCGTCTGATGTCCCAGGCGCTGCGTAAAATCACCGGTAACATCAAGAACGCCAACTGCCTGGTGATCTTCATCAACCAGATCCGGATGAAGATCGGCGTGATGTTCGGCAGCCCGGAAACCACTACCGGTGGTAACGCGCTGAAGTTCTACGCTTCGGTTCGTCTCGACATCCGCCGTACCGGCGCGGTGAAGGAAGGCGACGAAGTGGTCGGCAGCGAAACCCGCGTCAAAGTTGTGAAAAACAAGGTGGCTTCGCCGTTCCGTCAGGCCGAGTTCCAGATTCTCTACGGCAAGGGTATCTACCTGAACGGCGAGATGATCGACTTGGGCGTGCTGCACGGTTTTGTCGAGAAGTCCGGCGCCTGGTATGCCTACGAAGGCACCAAGATCGGTCAGGGCAAGGCCAACTCGGCCAAGTTCCTGGCAGACAACCCGGAAGTTGCGGCCAAGCTCGAGAAGCAACTGCGTGACAAACTGCTGTCGCCAACAGTGATCGCCGACTCGAAGGCTTCTGCGGTCAAAGAGACCGAAGACGACCTGGCTGACGCTGATATCTGATTGCACCGATGACAACCGCCGTACTCGATACCCTCGTCGCGGTGCGGCGAACCGCCATGGACCTGCTCGCACGCCGCGAGCACGGTCGAGTCGAGCTGACGCGCAAACTGCGTCAGCGTGGCGCTCCCCCCGAGATGATCGAAACAGCCCTTGACCGTTTGACGGAAGAAGGGCTGCTTTCCGAAGCCCGTTATCTTGAAAGCTTTGTTTCCTATCGCGCCCGCTCCGGTTACGGCCCACTGCGGATTCGCGAAGAACTTGGCCAGCGCGGTTTGCAACGCGCCGATATTGAACTCGCGTTGCGTGAGAGCGGCATCAACTGGCAGGAGCAGCTAACGGACACGTGGCAACGGAAGTTCTCCGGACAGCTTCCCGGCGATGCCAAGGAGCGCGCCAGACAAGGTCGGTTCCTGGCGTACCGGGGATTCTCGATGGAGATGATCAACTGCTTGTTCAGCGGCAGAGGGATGGACGATTAAATCGCTCCAGCTTCAATCAAAAAACGGCCCGCTATTTCAATAGCGGGCCGTTTTTTTGCCTTCACGTTACCTTCGACGGTTCGCGGGTGCGTTGCGCGGTCTGGGGGTTTGACTCGGCCCAGTTTTCAGGCTGGTTGATGTAGTCCACCAGTTCTCGCAGACGGCCGTGGTCCCGGGCATTGAAGGCGAAGGCCAGTCGCGTCAGGTGGCTGAATTGAGCCTCGTCGTGTTCTTCACCGGCGTAGGCGTGTTGATGGAACTGGTCGCTCAGGCACAGATCGGCAAAGGCTTCCTGCATATGGTCGAGGGCCTGATCGCTCAGCTTGTGGTTCATGCGAATGACAAACTGGCGCTTGAGCCAGCGGCTGGAGTGGAAGTTGCCGTAGAACTGGTTGATCTGTTCCACCGCCTCTTCAACGTTGTAGACCAGGCGCATCAGCTTCAGGTCGGTCGGCAGGATGTAGCGGTTTTCCTCCAATTGCTGGCGGATGAAGTCCAGTGCGCCTTGCCAGAACGTCCCGCCCGGTGCGTCCAGCAGCACCACCGGCACCAGGGGACTTTTACCGGTCTGGATCAGCGTGAGTACTTCCAGCGCTTCGTCCAGGGTGCCGAATCCGCCAGGGCACAACACCAGCGCATCGGCCTCCTTGACGAAGAACAGCTTGCGGGTGAAGAAGAAGTGGAACGGCAGCAGATTATTGGTGCCGTCCACAGTGGGATTGGCATGTTGTTCGAAGGGCAGGGTGATGTTGAACCCGAGGCTTTGATCGCGACCGGCACCTTCATGCGCGGCTGCCATGATTCCGCCGCCGGCACCCGTGATGACCATCATGTTCGAGCGGGCCAGCGCCGCCCCGAGTTCACGAGCCATGGCGTAAAGGGGATGTTCGACCGGGGTGCGAGCCGAGCCGAACACCGTGACCTTGCGTCGTCCCTTGAACTGTTCAAGGGTGCGAAAGGCCTGCTCCAGTTCGCGCAGGGCTTGCAGGGTGATCTTCGCATTCCAGCGGTTGTGGTCTTCCTGGGCCATGCGCAGCACGGTCAGGATCATGTCGCGGTAAATGGGGGAATTCGGGCTGTTGGGTGACACGAGGTTGAGTTGTTCTTCGACCTTGCTGATGAGGTCGTGGCCGCTTTCCTGAAAATGACGGCTGAGCAGGTCATTCGGTTGGTAAGGCATGCAACTTCTCCTTCTGCACAGGGCTTTCGGCCCTGACGTGCGGCGTCAGTGCCGCGCTGCAAGAAAACAAACATCCGGCAGATCCTTTCCTGCCGTTGGAAAAATGAACGGGAATACTTTGAATCTAGACCCTCGAAGCACTTCTCGCTCATCGAGCATTGCGCCGCAAAGTCTTTCCTGGCAACTGCTTATTGGCGTTTTGCGAAGTGTTTTCACCGCTCGTCCGATGCCGCGTCGAGGGCTGAATGCTCTGATTTACTAAGTTAAAGGCGCCGTACGACAACTTTGCGTCAACGACCGTACGCAAGGTGCACGCTATTCAAGGATTTGCGGGTGGCAAGGAGGCAGGACACATGACCAGAGTCATTCTGGAGATCGATACGCAGCTGTATCGGTTGTTGAAAGCATCGGCCGAGACCAACCAAGTGAGTCTCGAGGAGGAGTGCTGCCGACGGCTGGCGGGAGGGGATCGCCGCTCGCGTTACTTGCAGGCCTTGCTGGCCGAACTGCGCGCCGAGGATGAACAGCGGCGCGCCACGTCGCGATGATTACTTCTTCTTCGCTGGAGCCGCTTTCGGGCAATCCGATTCCTGGTAGCTGGCGGAGCCGATCGCCTTGTTGCTTTTCACTTCGGTGAAGTCGTAACGCATGATCGCGCCCTTGGCCATCAGCTTACGGTACGACGGATTGTTGCAAACCGAGGCGCCCAACTGGAAATACACGGCTTTGGGATCGGCGCGCATTTTGTCGGCGTGGCTCTTTTGCACGCTCAGGTGGTTGATCAGCGTAGTGCCTTCGACGGTGTAGCCCTGATCAAGAATGTCTTCGTTGATCGCCCGTGGCGTGCCGACGCTGCTTTGTGCGGCGACATTGCGCAGCTCTCGGTTCAGATTCTGCTCACTCAGGGATGCCGCCTGAGCGCTGAAGGACGAAGCCAGCAGAATGGCAGCGGTGGGAACGATAAGGCGCAGCATGAAACTCTCCTGGTTCAGTGACTGGTGGTTCGACCAGCCACGTGACTGTGCGTTCAGTGGCGGCGAATTATAGGGGAGCCGGTCGGGAGGGTACAGGCTTGTGCCTGCCGCTCTGGTAAACTGCCGCCCTTTATTGCCCTGCCGAGTATCGTTTGTGTCGAGTTTTCCTGTCTGCCGGTGCCGCCTGCAATGAATCATGCCCCCAACGCCGTGGCCCGCCTGCGCGACCAGCGCGAGGATGAAGGTATCAAGCCGATTCAGGCCCGTGGCTTTCGCTCCCCGCGTTGCCGCGATTGTCGGGTGATCATCAGCCATTGCCTGTGCGCCTGGCGGCCGACCGTCGATACGCGCTCGGGCGTTTGCCTGATCATGACAGGCAAGGAAGTGTTCAAACCCAGCAACACCGGTTGGCTGATCGCCGACATCGTGCGCGACAACCATGCCTTCATCTGGTCCCGGACCGAACCTGACGAGCAACTGCTGGCGCTGCTGAGCGACCCGCAATGGCAGCCGTATCTGGTGTTCCCCGGTGAGTACGTCGATCCCTCGCGGGTGACCAACACCGTGGATCTCGATAGCAGCAAGCGTCCGCTGTTCATCTTGCTGGACGCGACCTGGACCGAAGCCCGGAAGATTTTCCGCAAGAGCCCGTATTTCGACCGCTTGCCGATTCTGAGCCTGTTACCCGACAAGCTGTCGCGTTATCGCCTGCGCCGCTCGACCCGCAGTGAACACCTGTGCACCGCCGAAGTGGCGGCGCTGTGCCTGGAACTGGCCGGCGATTCGGACGCCGCGTCGGCGCTGGACGCCTATTTCGATGTGTTCAGCCAGCATTACCTGGGGGCCAAGCAGCAACTGGAGGTCAATGTATCGACGCCGGCCCACGCCGAATTGCAGCCCTATATCCGAAACGCGCCCCCCGTACCGGCCTGATCCTGGCCCATACTGCTAAAGCAGTGGCCGTGCGGCTTGACCACCCCGGCTTCGCTGGTCATGCTTGGCGCCGATTGGGGTGCGGCCAAGGTTTGAAACGCCGTTTTTGTTCGTGATTGGCGTTGAACGTGCCCCTGTGGATGCCGCTGCCGGGCGGTGTCTGGATTTGCTTTGGCAAGGCCCGAATGCGCGGGCCCGCCATCAAAAACAGGATCATTTGAAAAATGGCCACATACGACATCCTGATTGCCGATGATCACCCTCTTTTTCGTAGCGCACTGCATCAAGCGGTAACGATGGGCCTTGGCCCGGACGTGCGCATGGTGGAAGTGGCGAGCATCGCCGAGCTGGAAGCCCGCCTGACCGAAAAGGCTGACTGGGATCTGGTGCTGCTGGACCTGAACATGCCGGGCGCTTTCGGGTTTTCCGGGCTGGTGATGCTGCGCGGTCAATACCCGCAGATTCCGGTGGTGATGGTTTCGGCCCAGGAAGAAGCCTCGGTGATGGTCAAGTCCCGGGAATTCGGCGCCAGTGGTTTCATTCCCAAGTCCAGCGACCTGAGCGTGATTCAGGAAGCGGTGCGCAAGGTGCTGGACGGCGATGTGTTCTGGCCGCCTCAGGCGTTTGAAGCGGTCAGTGTTTCGGATGAAGCCAAGGCTGCCAGTGATGGCCTCGCGAGCCTGACACCGCAGCAGTTCCGGGTGTTGACCATGGTCTGCGAAGGGTTGCTGAACAAGCAGATCGCCTACGAGCTGAGCGTGTCCGAAGCGACCATCAAGGCGCACGTCACGGCGATCTTTCGCAAGTTGAACGTGCGAACCCGGACCCAGGCAGCTTTACTGCTGCAGCAACTTGAGTCAATTCCGAGCCAGTAAGTGCTGGCGTCTTCACGCTTTTTTGACTTTCGTTGATCTAGCTTCCCCACTTTCTTTCGGTCGGTTATCTACTTTATGTCACCTTTCAAGGGCCAGACGGGCCTGAAACGCATCCTCAACGCTTCCGGTTACTCGCTGGACGGCTTGCGCGCCGCCTTCACTGGCGAAGCTGCTTTCCGCCAACTGGTGCTGCTCAACGTGGTGCTGATTCCGCTGACGTTTTTTCTCAATGTCAGCCGGGTCGAGCAGGCGTTGCTGATCGCTGTGTGCCTGCTGGCGCTGATCGTCGAGCTGTTGAATTCGGCAGTGGAGGCGGCCATTGACCGCATCTCGCTTGAGTTGCACCCGCTGTCCAAGAACGCCAAGGACATGGGCAGTGCCGCGCAATTCGTGGCGCTGAGCATGATTGCCCTGGTGTGGGCGGTGATTCTGCTTTAGGCGATGCTCGGCAGAACGATCTCGTCGCTGCGCTGGACCCCGGCGGTGAAGGCGCGGCACAGGTCGAGGAATTCGCGCATGGCGGAGGTCTGGTACTTCTGTTTGTGCCAGATGAAATAGAACTGCCGCGCCAGATCCAGATCCGGCGTCTCCACCGGCACCAGGCTGCCGCGACGGAAGGCATCACGCAGCGCCAGGCGCGAGATGCAGCCAATCCCCAGACCTGATTCCACGGCGCGCTTGATCGCTTCGGTGTGTTCCAGCTCCAGCCGGATGTTCAGCGCGCTGCGGTGATGCCGCATCGCCTGATCGAAGGTCAGGCGCGTGCCCGAACCCTGCTCCCGCAAAATCCACGCTTCGTGCGTCAACTCTTCCATGGTCGCGCTGCCGCGCTTGGCCAACGGATGCTGCGGGGCGCAGAACACCACCAGTTCATCCTCGACCCAACTCTGCACCTCGATGTCCGGGTGGCTGCAATCGCCTTCGATTAGACCCAGATCAATTTCGTAATGAGCCACTTGTTGCACGATATTGGCAGTGTTCTGCACATGCAGCTTCACCTGACTTTCGGGATGGCGCTGCATGAAGCCGCCGATCAGCAGCGTCGCCAGGTAATTGCCGATGGTCAGGGTCGCGCCCACCGACAGTGAGCCGAAACCGGATTTTCCGTTGAGCAGGTCTTCGATTTCCTTGGCCTGATCGAGCAGGGCCACGGCTTGCGGCAGCAACTGTTTGCCCAGAGCGTTGAGGCTCAGACGTTTGCCGGCGCGATCGAACAGCTGGCAGCTGGACTGGCGCTCCAGTTCGGTGATGGAAGTGCTGGCGGCCGATTGCGACAGGTTGAGCAGACCCGCAGCACGGGACACGCTTTCCTGTTGGGCGACAGCAACGAAGACTTGCAGTTGACGAAGAGTAAATCGCATATCGATATAACCGATAACCCTTATCTTAATAATCCAGTTAACAGATATTGTCGGCGCTATTAGAATGCGATGCAATTGCGCACCGTCGGCATCCTTCAACGCGAGCCGGGCAGGCGCAGATCAATCTCCAGGAGTCCCACGTACATGAGCAACATGAACCACGAGCGTGTCCTCAGTGTTCATCACTGGAACGACACTCTGTTCAGCTTCAAGTGCACCCGCGATCCGGGCCTGCGCTTCGAGAACGGTCAGTTCGTGATGATCGGCCTGCAACAGCCAAACGGCCGCCCGCTTATGCGCGCTTACTCGATCGCCAGCCCGAACTGGGAAGAGCATCTCGAGTTCTTCAGCATCAAGGTGCAGGACGGTCCGCTGACCTCCCAGCTGCAGCACCTGAAGGAAGGCGACGAGATCATCATCTCGAAGAAACCGACCGGCACTCTGGTGCTGGACGACCTGAACCCGGGCAAGCACCTGTACCTGCTGAGCACCGGCACCGGTCTGGCGCCGTTCATGAGCGTGATCCAGGACCCGGAAACCTACGAGCGCTTCGAGAAAGTGATCCTGGTTCACGGTGTCCGTTACGTCAACGAAGTCGCCTACCGCGAGTTCATCACCGAGCACCTGCCGCAGAACGAGTTCTTCGGCGAAGCGCTGCGTGACAAGCTGATCTACTACCCGACCGTCACCCGCGAGCCGTTCGAGAATCAGGGCCGTCTGACCGACCTGATGCGCAGCGGCAAGCTGTTCCGCGACATCGGCCTGCCTCCGATCAACCCGCAGGACGACCGCGCGATGATCTGCGGCAGCCCGAGCATGCTCGACGAGACCAGCGAAGTGCTCGACAGCTTTGGCCTGAAGATTTCGGCGCGTATGCGTGAGCCGGGTGATTACCTGATCGAGCGTGCATTCGTCGAGAAGTAAGCTGTTTATAGGTGACGCAGAGCGTCACTGGATGCATTCCCACGCAGAGCGTGGGAACGATCAGCCCGCGTTGCCTGAGAAGGCAGCGCGGGCTTTTTCGTTTTCGGGGTTCAGTCAGCGGCGGGAACCACTTCCAGGACGCGAATCTGCTCCGGCGTCGGGTAATGCCAGCGCACATCCAGATCCCAGAACTGCGCGCCGTATTCGCGTTCGGGCGCGGGCGTCTGATACGCCGGACGCGGATCCTGGGCCAGGCATTGCTCGATCAGCGCCACTAACGGTTCATCGAGGCGTTGAGCGTGTGTGTGCGCCTGTTTCAGCGCCGAGTCCGTCCACTGCACGTCAATCAACTGCGGCGCAGCACTGGCGATGCTGTTGGACGCGTCAGCAATAATGTCGGCGTAGGGCACGTAGGGTTTGATGTCGAGAATCGGCGTGCCATCCAGCAGGTCGATACCGGAGATGAACAGGCGATTGGCCTCGACTTTGTCCAGCTTCACCACTGACTGGCCGATGCCGTTCGGCCGATGCGTGGCGCGAGTGGCGAACACGCCCATGGACTTGTTGCCACCCAGGCGCGGAGGGCGGACTTTGAGGCGCGGCTTGTCTTCCAGTGCCTGATGGAACAGGAACAGCAGCCAGACATGACTGACCTGCTCCAGTCCCTGTACTGCGTCGCCCTGATCGAACGGTGCCACCAGTTCCAGCACGCCACGGGCGGCGGGGGCCAGTTGCGGCTGGCGCGGGATGGCAAACTTCTCCTTGAAGCAGGAGCGGACAAAGCCGATGGGGGAGACGCTGTAAGTCATGGTTTGCATTCGAAGCGGAGCAGGGCGGGCATGATAACCCGGCAGGCTTCAAGTCTGGTGGTGTCAGACCTGGCCTCTTCGCGAGCAAGCTCGCTCCCACAGGGAAACGCATTCCAAATGTGGGAGCGAGCTTGCTCGCGAAGGCCGGATCGCCGACCTAAAGACTGAATCCGCCATCCAGCGGAATGATATTCCCGGTCATGTAGGCCCCGGCAGTACTCGCCAGGCTGATCGCCAACGCCGCCATTTCCTCTTCACGGCCCCAACGTTTCATCGGGATCAGCGCGGTGTCTTCGGCCAGTGCCTGCTGATCGTTGCCGATATGCTGGGTCATCTTGCTCGGGAAACGCCCCGGCGCGATGACGTTGACGTTGATGTGCTGGCTCACCAGTTCCCGGGCGAGAATTCGCGACAGTTGATGCAGAGCAGCCTTGCTCGGCCCGTAGGCGTAGGCCTGTTCACCGAAAGACGAGATCCCCGCCACCGAACCGATGTTGATGATCCGCGCCGGATTGGCCGCCGAGCCGGATTTGCGCAGCAACGGCAGAAACTGCTGGATGCAACTGAACACCGAGGTCACGTTGAGTTGCATGACCTTTTCCCAGCCCTTGACCGGGTAGCTCTCCAGCGGCGCGCCCCAGGTGGTGCCGGCGTTGTTCACCAGAATGTCCAGATGAGTGATCTGCTCGCCCAGTCGCGCGGCCAGTTCTTTAACGCCTTCTTCCGTCGCCAGATTCGCCGCCACGCCCAGGCAAGTGCCCACGGCACTGAGTTCTTCAGCGGTTTGATGACAGGCTTCAGCGTCACGGGAGCAGACGTACACGCGGGCGCCGGCTTCGACAAAGGCCTTGGCGATCATTTTGCCGATACCACGGGTGCCGCCGGTCACCAGGGCGGTGCGGCCTTGCAGGGAGAAATACGGGTGCATGGCGAATCCTGAGGGCTAGGGTTCAGTACACCCTAGTCGCCGGCCGCGAAAAGCGGAGCCACTATTTTTGGAAGGAATGGAGGGGCATGCATGAAAACGGCGACCGAAGTCGCCGTTTTGTTTTTGCAAAAAAATCAGCCGCGAACGCGCAGGGTCAGGCCCTTGAGGAAATTGCGCAGCAACTGATCGCCGCACGGGCGGTAGTTGGTGTGGCCGACCTTGCGGAACAGCGCGCTCAGCTCAGGCTTGGACACCGGAAAATCGGCCGACTTGAGGATCGCGTGCATGTCGTCTTCTTTCAGTTCGAAGGCCACGCGCAGCTTTTTCAGGATGATGTTGTTGGTCACCGGCACTTCGATCGGCAGCGGCGGACGGCTCTCGTCCTTGCCGCGCTTGAAAATCACCAGACCGTCGAGGAAGTGCGCGATGACTTCGTCCGGGCAGCGCACGAAGCCTTCTTCGTCTTCTTCTTTCTTGTCGAGGTACGTCACGACATCGGCAAGCGTGACGTCCAGGCCGCCGAGTTTGATGATCTCGACCACTTTCTTGTCGCTGATGTCGAGCATGTAGCGCACGCTGCGCAGAACGTCGTTGTGAACCATGTGTGCAATCCTGTTTGTTCGCTGTGGGCATCGCGCGGGCGCGGTGCCGGAAATATAGGGTGGCTTGCGAGCCTTAGAATTTCTCTTTGCCGGACAGGTAGCGCCATTGGCCGACCGGCACCTTGCCGATGGACACGCCGCCGATGCGGATGCGGCGGCTGCCGATCACCTTCAGGCCGACCGCTTCGCAGAGCTGGGCGATGATTCCCGGCTGCGGGTTCTTCATGGCGAAGCGCAGGCGGTTTTCGTTCTGCCAGCTGGCCTTGACCGGCGGCAGCTCCTTGCCCTTGTGGGTGAGGCCGTGCTGCAGGCGATTGAGGCCGTGGGCAACCATGTCGCCTTCGACTTCGACCACGTATTCCTGCTCGATTTTGGCCGCGTCGGCGGTGAGCTTGCGCAGCACCTTCCAGTCCTGGGTGAACACCAGCAGGCCGCTGGCCTTGGGTTGCAGGTCAGCGCTGGCGGTCAGGCGCAGGAAATGCCCGCGCAGCGGACGCTTGCCGTAGCGGTGCTCTTCGCTGAGGGTGTCGGCATTCAGCGACTGCATGGCGGTGTCGACATCCATGCCGGCCGGCACGTTGAGCAGAATGGTCACCGGCTCCGGCGCGGTGGCCTTGGCGTCCTTGTCGAGCTCGACTTTCTGGTCGCCGACCTTGAATTGCGGCTCGTCGATGATTTCGCCGTCCACGGTGACCCAGCCGCCCTCGATGAACAGCTCGGCCTCGCGGCGGGAACAACCGACCAGTTCGATGAGGCGTTTGGAGAGGCGAATCGGGTCAGTCATGACAGGGGCCGTAACAAAAAAGGGGTGGGCATTGTACCTGCCTGGGGCCGGTTAAGCCCGATTGCATTTGCGCCGTGTGGCTTTTAGCCGCGTACCGCGCGCTGCTCCGGTTGTTTCAGACGCATGTGCAGCAGCGGATAGGGCTGGCCCATGCCATCGACTTCCGAGCGGCCGATCACCTCGAACCCTTGCTTGAAATAAAACCCCAGGGCCTGCGGGTTCTGTTCGTTGACGTCCAGTTCGTCGGCGTTCAGGTGCTCCATGGCGTACTTCAGCAGTTTCTTGCCAAGGCCCTGGCCGCGATGCGCCGGGTCGATGAACAGCATTTCGATCTTGCCCGCGGCGACCCCGGCAAATCCGGTGATGCGCTGGTGGCTGTCGCGGGTGCAGATCAGCATCACTGCGTCGAGGTAGCGGGTCAGCACCAGATTCTTCAGCAGCTCGATGTAGGATTCCGGCAGAAAATCATGAGTCGCGCGCACCGAGGCCTCCCAGACCCGGGTCAGTTCCTGATAATCGCTGAGTTTCGGCGTGTGGATGACCGAGTGGTGACGCATGCCCGATAGCCTCTTTGTCATGGATGAGGGAGTCCTTCCCACCCCAAACGATAGCCGTAAAAAAGCCCCGCATCTCGTAAAAGAGAGCGGGGCTTTCTGTATTTTTCGCGCTTAGATCTGTTCGGCCCAGAGGTCGTACTCGTCGGCGTCGGTCACCTTGCACCAGACCTTGTCGCCCGGCTTGAGGTTGCTGCCATTGTCGATGAACACGTTGCCGTCGATTTCCGGGGCATCGAAGAAGCAGCGGCCGACTGCGCCTTGCTCGTCGACTTCGTCCACCAGCACTTCGATCTCGCGGCCGATGCGCATTTGCAGACGGGCCGAGCTGATTTCCTGCTGGTGTGCCATGAAGCGCTCCCAACGATCCTGCTTGACGTCGTCCGGAACGATATCCAGGTTCAGGTCATTGGCCGGTGCGCCTTCGACCGGCGAGTACTGGAAGCAGCCGACGCGGTCGAGCTGGGCTTCGGTCAGCCAGTCCAGCAGGTACTGGAAGTCCTCTTCGGTTTCACCGGGGAAGCCGACGATGAAGGTCGAACGGATGATCAGGTCCGGGCAGATCTCGCGCCAGTTCTTGATCCGAGCCAGGGTCTTGTCTTCGAACGCCGGGCGTTTCATCGCCTTCAGGACTTTCGGGCTGGCGTGCTGGAACGGGATGTCCAGGTACGGCAGGATCTTGCCGGCGGCCATCAGCGGGATCAGCTCGTCGACGTGCGGGTACGGGTAAACGTAGTGCAGACGGACCCAGACGCCGAGGGTGCTCAGCGCTTCGCACAGTTCGGTCATGCGGGTTTTCACCGGCGCGCCGTTCCAGAAACCGGTGCGGTATTTGACGTCAACGCCGTAGGCGCTGGTGTCCTGGGAAATCACCAGCAATTCCTTCACGCCGGATTTCACCAGGCGCTGGGCTTCGTCGAGCACGTCGCCGACCGGACGGCTGACCAGTTTGCCGCGCATCGACGGGATGATGCAGAAGCTGCAGCTGTGGTTGCAGCCTTCGGAAATCTTCAGATACGCGTAGTGACGCGGAGTCAGCTTGATGCCTTGCGGCGGCACCAGGTCGATCAGCGGGTTGTGATCCTGCTTCGGCGGCACGACTTCGTGCACCGCGTTGACCACTTGCTCGTACTGCTGCGGACCGGTGACGGCCAGCACGCTCGGGTGCACGTCACGGATGTTGCCTTCTTCCACGCCCATGCAGCCGGTCACGATGACCTTGCCGTTTTCCTTGATCGCTTCACCGATGACTTCCAGCGATTCGGCCTTGGCCGAGTCGATGAAGCCGCAGGTGTTGACCACGACCACGTCGGCGTCCTGATAGGTGGACACCACGTCATAGCCTTCCATGCGCAGCTGGGTCAGGATGCGCTCGGAGTCGACCAGTGCTTTCGGGCACCCTAACGATATCATACCTACACGTGGGGCTTTCTCTGTCATCATTATAGGTAGATCCTCATCAGGGCTTGTTTTTTCTAATGGCTAAAAGTGGCGCGCGAGTATACAGCTATTTACGATTCTCTGATCCTAGACAGGCGACCGGCAGCAGTGCCGACCGTCAGCTCCAGTACGCACAGCGCTGGGCAAGTGAGAAGGGGCTCGATCTGGATGAGTCACTATCCCTGAGAGACGAAGGGTTATCCGCCTATCACCAGCGTCACGTCAAGCAGGGGGCGTTGGGCGTCTTCCTGCAGGCTGTCGAGGACGGTCTCATTGCGGACGGTTCTGTCCTGGTCGTAGAAGGGCTGGATCGGCTGAGCCGTGCCGAGCCGATACAGGCTCAGGCCCAATTGGCTCAAATCATCAATGCTGGCATCACTGTGGTTACTGCTAGTGACGGCCGGGAATACAACCGGGCTGGCTTGAAGGCTCAGCCGATGGACCTGGTGTATTCGCTCCTGGTGATGATCCGTGCGCACGAAGAATCAGACACCAAATCAAAGCGTGTGAAGGCCGCAATCCGCCGGCAGTGCGAAGGGTGGATTGCTGGTAATTACCGGGGCATTATCCGAAACGGCAAAGATCCGCAGTGGTTGCAGTGGGATGGCCAGGTATTCCAGCTGCTACCAGAGCGTGTCGAAGGTGTGCGGCTGGTGATCGATCTGTTCCGACAGGGCTATGGTTCTGTTCGTATTATTCGAGAGTTGACTGAACGCGGCCTGTCCGTCACCACGAAAGGCATCACAGCACTGCAGGTGCACCGGCTTGTCCGGCTGCCGGCATTGATGGGCGTTAAGGTGCTAGAGCTGGATGGTGAAACCTATCGGCTGGAAGGATATTACCCGTCGATATTGACCGCCGATGAATTCGCAGATCTTTCACTGCTCGTTGAGAGCCGGGTCAGGCGCAAAGGTAAGGGGGAAATCCCCGGCCTCGTTACCGGTCTAGGTATCACTTATTGCGGATACTGCGGTACGGCCGTAGTTGGTCAGAACGTTATGCACAGGGCCAAAGCTGACGGCAGCTTATCTGATGGCCATCGGCGTTTGATCTGCGTGGGGTATTCACATAACAAGGGTTGTTCTGTCGGTGGTAGTTGCAGTGTCGTGCCTATAGAGAAAGCGTTAATGAGCTATTGCACTGACCGGATGAACCTCAGCAGCCTGTTAGAAGGCAATGACCAGTCCCAATTGATACAAGCACGGCTGGTGGCTGCAAAGAGCGAGGCGGCAATTATCGAGCAGCACCTGGAGCGGGTGAGTGAGGCTCTGCTGGCGGCCGAAGGTGGTGCGGCGCCGCTGGTATTCGTCCGTAAGGCTCGCGAGCTTGAGGAGCTGCTGTCAGCAAAGCAAAAAGATATAGCTCAGGCCGAGCGCGAACTGGTGGCGGTATCAAACCGTGACCAACCTGGGCTTTCTGAGGCATGGGCAGAGTTGTCTTCAGGTGTTGAGATGATGGAATTCGATGCACGGATGAAAGTGCGGCACTTGGTAAGAGATACTTTCGAGCGAATAGTTGTCTACCACCACGGGATGCAAGCAACTGCACGAGATGGAAATGTGATCGACTTATTGTTGGTCGGGAAAGGTGGCCAGCCCCGATTGCTTCGTATTGATCGAAAAACTGGGGAGTGGCGAGCAGGGATGGGAGCTTAGTCTAAATCCCCATCCTGCTTGGTGGAGTATTGATATTGCTTTATGGGACGGGTGGGGAAGTTTAGGTTTTTCTAACTGCTCGCCACCCTTTCCATTGTTCGACAGGTTTGGTTTCCTTGAATAAGGAATAGAGGCCTCTTTGAGCTCTGCACCATGGATGGCTTTGAGGGGGGCGCCATATCACGTCATCATCAGCAAATAAGTGACTATTCTGGCGGACAAAGTTGCTCAGGTTTTTGAAGGTTAGAGTGACCCTGCTGGGTGTCAGAACCGTATACGTTTTGGACCGAGCGTTATGCTCTGCTGCGGCACTAAGTCCATCCATACGCTGAGGTCTCCCTGTCATTTTCTTGCTGGCAAGTGCTGCCCGTTTGGCGACGGCCTCGGGGCGCTTTGCTCCCTCCCGCATGGCGTGAATAGTTGTCTCAGGTGGGAGTTTTAATCTCCCCTCTTCGTGTGCTTTTAACAGCCCCCGCTTAATGCTTTCTCGGTGAGTTGGAGAAAGCGTCCGTCCAGTAAGCATCGATATCCCGGATTTTTTTAGGCCCAGCGATACTGCCTTTCGGGTTAATTGTGGAACAGTGCATCCAATTTCTTGGGCTAAATTTTTATTTACAGTGAATGCAAATTTTTCTGTCATCAGCATGATTTGTGCTTGGGTCCATACCCAAGTCGGGCGTTTAATCCCTCTACTTTTCGTCATGTTCTAGCTCTGGATTGTGTGAAGTTAGGCGGCTTTTTCTTGGGCTAGCGGTAAGGGTTTGCTTAGTACCCGAAGATGGCCTTGCCCAATCCAGAAGTTGTGTTGCACTTGGATGCACACGTTCCAGGCTTCCTGAGCGACGTGGTTTCCGGCGTCGACAATGTTGCCCTGCTCGTCGACCAAGGCCATGCGGAGTTTTTTTCCGTCGTGGGTGATGCAGGTGAACCCTTCGTGAGTAACGCCGCTGATGGTTGCGGTAGGCAGCGTGTCGGTTTTGGCGTCGAATATCATTATGCTGACTCCAGTTTGATCATCGGCTCCAGGCTCCACTCGCACACATTGTGAGTGTTCATGCCTGTGCCTCCTGCTGTGCCACGCTCAGCCCCACTGCGACCGGGCGCACCCAGATCGGCATGCTGTTGAGCATGAAGGTTTCGCCGGCGGCTGCCAGTAGTAGGGTGGTGCCCATCACATGCGCGATTGCTTCGGCTGCGGCCGGCGGCACCGCGTTACCGATCCGCTCGCGCCATGCCTGATCGCTTAAGCCGTCCAGCTCGAACAATTCTTCTGGTTCGACCAGGCTCTGGAGCGCGGCTAACTCCAGTGTGGTGAATGGTCGGTGCCAGGTGCCGTCGAGGCTTTCGATAACGCAGGTCAGACGGTCATTGGCTTCCGGCATGCGGGGATCCGCCACAGACCAACGACCGTTGTCCTGCTTTGCGCTGGCCGATACGGCGCCGCATTGCTCGTTCCAACCGACGACGCCGTAGTGGCCGCCAGTCAGGTACGCGTCTCCCTTCGTGCGCTTCATGCCTGGGCGCGGGTCTGCAATCGACAATGCCCCACTGGCTACCTGCTGCGATCCTGTGACAGTCCCAGCAGTTTTATCCCAAGGGCAAACGCCAAGCTTCCGGCTGCTCGCTCCTGAGTGCCAGTTGTGATACCGGGGATCCTGAACCGCAAAAGCGCCTTGCCCCGTAGTGCTGCCGGCGATGACCGTTCCTGCGGCATTGTCGAACGGCGTTACCAGGTACTTGCCGAAGCCATCACCAGGTCGGCGAGGATCCGCAACGCTGAACGTTCCTTGCCCTGGCGATTTGACGCCGATTACCGCGCCGCTCGTTTCGTCCCAGCGACGAACGCCGTACTGCTGATATTGCAGGGCGCCTGCCTTGGCGCGAGGATCTGCTACCGAGAACGCGCCGTTCGTTGGGCTGCTTCGCCCAGCAACGGTACCGGCGGTGTCCTGCCATTCATGCACACCGAGATAGCCGGCGCGGTATTCCGGCACGATCACCAGGTCACGAAGGTAACCGTCCTCGATCGCCAAGTCATTCAGGCTGCGCCAGTCCTTGCCGGCGGTGACTAGGGCGAGGCGAACCCAAGTTTTCCATTGCAGCGCTGGAACCCGGTGCATCGGGCCGGCTGCTTCGATATCGCCGGGCAGCGGCATGCGGCCTAAGATCGAGCCGACCGACTTCAGCGTCTTCTTTTCCGGTTCGTACAGGAACGGCGGCACTTTTTCGATGTGGCGGGCGACCAGCAGGAAACGCTTGCGGCTCTGGGCCAGTCCGCCAATGACGCCGCAGTCGTGCGTGGTTTCGGCGACTGCGTATCCGTAGTGGTTCAGCAGCTTGTTGATCTGGTCGAGCAGGTGGCGGCCACGGGTGGCAAGGCGCGGCACGTTCTCGAAGACGATCAACGACACCGGGTCGTCCTTCCACGCCTCACACATCAGCCAGATGCAGCGCAACGTCAGCTCGTTCAGAGCCTGATACTTCGGCGTCAGGCTCATTGTTTCGGACAGCAATCCCGAGGCGCCTTTGCAAGGGCTGGAAATGAACACAGCGTCCGGACGTTCGTTGCTGGCTGCGCGGCGCAGGTCGTCGGCGCTCGCCTCAGTCCAGCCGGAAGGCGGCTCTTTACCGTGGAAGCGGGCGTACTGGTCGCGGGTGAACAGATCCATCAGCGTTCCGGGAACGCCGGAAAGACGCTGAAAGTCGCGCAGGCCGGCAGGGTCCACGTCGACGCCGCCGATGCATTGCCATTCGGCTTGGATATGCCCAACGATGGGCTTAGCCCGGTTGAAACCCTTGGCGCCGCCGCCGAGACCGCAGCACATGTGGAAGTGTCTGAGAACGCGCTTATGCATTGGCGTTCTCCTCGACAATGACCGCTTGCGCTAGGCTCTCACGGGCTTCTGTATAGCTGCGCAGAATGTCTAGACCGCTCGACTGTGCCGCAGGAGTCTTATACCCCACAACAGGCTGCGCGAGCGGGCGTTTCTGAGCGTTTAGCGTTGCATCAGCGAGCGCTGCCCCGCGCAGCTTTTCGTGGGGTATAAGTGCCTCGGCAGTGGCGCTGGAAGAAGCAATAATGCCTGCTGCTGCGCAGCAGAGACTGTTTTTTACAGGCGTGTCGATCCCGCTGTCGTCGCGAAGCAAAGCGGCCTGCACTTGTGTGTTGTCCTGTGAGTGCGTCATGCCGCTTTCCTCCGATGTTCGATAGCAAGTTGATCCATCAGGCGCTGATGGTAGGTGTTGCGGGCTTCTGCGGCAGACCATGGGCGGATGGTTTCTGGCATAGGATTTATGCCGACCAAGCAATCCCAGATAGCCGGATCAGTTGGCATGAGGTCGCGGCGTTCTGTAGCCAGCGCTATCAGATCAGCCTGGTGGATGCAGGTGGGGAGTTCTGGGGCGATGTCGAACCGGTCGCAAACGCGCCACCAAATGCAGTCCTCGAAGTGTTGGTAGGCACTAATCCACTGCTTGAGTGGGCGTGTCATATCGCCTAAGTACGCCTCGGGGGCGTCATGGAGTAAGGCCACAAGTTTGTGTTCTTCTGGCACCAGGTCGGCGACGATGCAGCTGTGCTGAGCCACGCTGTAGAACTCGCGGGTATGGCCATTGAAGCGGCACAAATGAGCCAGCGAGTGCGCAATATCTCGCGGATCGATCATTTCGGCGTTCGGCTCAAGCAAATCAAAGCGCTTGCCGGTATGGGTGAGGATCCAGCTCATGCCGCACCTCTCGATTGCGCGGTGGTGGCGATGGCCTGGTGGTCTTGTTGGAAAAATGCGGCAGCTTTCTCTGCATCCTCCGTGCTGAGAGGAATACGGAGAGGCACTATCTCAACCTTTGCATGGCCTGTTATTTCGGCGGGCTTCAGTAATTCGGCCATGGTGAGCGCTTCGTCGCGCAGGGCGCGGGTTTCGCGTTCGAGTTTTTTCCCCGTGCGGAATGCGGCGAACGTATCAGCGGCAATGCGGAGCTTTTCGGCGATATCTAGCAGCGTCTGGCGTTCGCAATTTCCGAACGTCAACGCTTGCTGAAGGCGTTTGCTGAATTGCGCTAAGCGGGCGTGGTCGGCCTTGATGAAGTCGAGTGAGGCCCTTAGCTCGCGAATGGTCTTGGCGCTTTCGGCGCGCAGGACGTCGTCGCTTTTTTTCATGCCAGCGGACATGCCGTCGGTACGGCCCATGATGTAGCCGGCCCAGACTAATAACCCGGCCAGAGTGATTAGGGCGATGAGTGCGTAGATTTGAATTGCAGTCATTTGGTTTGCTCCTGGTTAAGTGTCGGACTGGTGGTGGCAGTCCTTGGGGGAGGTCTTACTCGGTTGGCTCGTCCTGCTGAGACTGCATGTCTTCATCGGCCTGGTAGGCGCGAATATCGATGAGCGATGCAACGTGTCGAATGTGTGCGTACTTGGGCGCTTTTCGACTTGAGTCCAGTGTGGTGATCGGTAGCTGGATCCGACCGCTGTTGATTTCGATCACGAACTTTTGCTCGTTGAGGTTGCGGAAATACTTCTCGCGCACGGTCTCAAGCGGAATCAGCACATCACCGAAGGTGCGGTAAAGCAGCTCGATGGTTGTGGATTCAGGAGCGGGACGTAGCCGCAGTGGAGCTTGGGTTGCGTTACTCATGGCTTTGTGTGGCCTCCTTGCGTTTGTTTCTTGCTGGGTGGTTCCAGGCGTTCAGGCAATGGCGTTTGGTCAATTCCCGCAGATGCTCGGGCACCTCAAGGAGTGCGGCATTGCGCTCCTCTCGTGTCCGCATTGCGATGATCTGTCGGGCGTATTCCCTAGGCCACGTCACGGCGGTCTGCCGGAATTTCTGGTAGGTCGATGCCGAGTTTTTCAGCCAGCCAGCGGATGCCGGCTTGCTTGACCCGCGTCGACTGGCTGTATTGCAAGCCGTACTTTTCGTCATACCAGGTGCCGTCCTTGACCCGCAGATACTCTTTGTCCCGTTTTGGGTAGGCTGGCAGATTGCCCTTCAGCAGATCTTTCTCCCGCATGAGTGCAATCAGTTTTGGACGTGTGAGGCCGAGTTGCGAGGCTGCTTGGGCGAGAGTGCGTTCCATATCCTCCACCTCATGCCGCGTGTGCGGCAGGTGTTGCAGCGGCCGCGAGATGGTTGATGGACTCGATAACCATGAGGTAAATCTCGGCATCGGTGTCGCTTACGGTGAAGCCCCGGGTGTTGGGTTTTTTGTTGCCGATGCTCAGGATGATGGTTGCCCCTCGGCGCGTGTGGGTGCGGTGAATGGCAACGTGCAGCGGGAGATCAAACCCCATGTCGAGGCTCAGCACGCCGCCGGTGCGCACCAGCTCAAGTACACGCTGCTTGTCTTGGGCTTCAAAGTGGCCGTATACGCGACTGGCATGCGGGAGATGAGCCTGGTCGCTGCAACCGCTCGGATCGAACGGCCCGTTGGCGATCTCCTCAATGAAGTCGGCCAACTTGAGGTGAATCTTTTTGTCATTTGGAAGCGTCAGCGTGTGACGCTCAGTCCCCAGCTCAACGCTGAATACAGTCTCGGTTGCGCCGCGTTCTACTTTGAGGCGAAACGCGAGACATTCACGCGTGGGAGCGGTTCGTAGGACATGGTTGAAAGTTTCGGTCAGGTTGGCCTGAGCTTTGAGCAACTGCAGGGTGCGGTTGTCGATCCGATATTTGCTCATGCCGCGTGCCCTCCGCCATTTGGATCAAATGGAGAGGGTTGGGACTTGGAAATAAGCTTTGGTTTGTTGTTGTGAATAATGACCAAGCAGCCGCTGAAGGACTGCAACTGCTCGATCATCTTTTTGTTACTGACGCACGCCGGATGGACGTGGAGGGTTGCACTGGTTTGCATGGGTGATGCCTCGCTCTGTGGTGTGAGAGTGAGGCAATTAAACTTAATGTTTATTTGTGAGTCAACACAAAATGTTTATTTCGTGTCAGAGCAAAGGAGCCGCTCGCAGTGGTCGGATAGTTGACCACCAAAATACACGACCGAGAATAACGATCCTCTGCTCCATTATCTCGTCGAATCCGTAATCCTCATCCTTGAATTCAGGTTGGTTGTAGCTACGCATCCTCAAGCCGCCACCGGGCAGTCGCTCGAGGAATTTCACCCTCAGTAATCCGTCATGATCAATTGCGTAGATTTCGCCATCTACGATTCGAGTCATGCCCTTATCGACTCCAACCGTCGCGCCGTGAAGGATTAGAGGATGGTTGCTATTCCCGGCGTTTGTTGCAAAAACGGCTTGGGAGGGGTCTACGCCACATAGACGCATGGTGTGCCTGGAAAATCTAAGCTTGGGGCCTGCAATTTCCTGAACGGCTGTGCGACCGTGCCCAGAGGAAAGCTCTACTTCCTTATACAACTTAAGTTCGACCTCGTCGTCTTCGAGCGGAGTGTCGTCATCCCAGGGGGCTAACGGTTCTAGATAGACAGGCAGAAGCTCCTCAAGCTTGTGGGGAGCGTCTTCAACCGTTTGATTGCTGAAAATCTTTGGTTCGAGCGGCTCGCCATCGCCGCCGTCAGCAAGCCAGCGAGGGTTTACGCCTAGCGAGTCCGCGACCGTGAATATCCTGCCCTTGGGTATCCCGCGTTTGAACCAATGATTGACGTGTTGGGGCTCCACCCCGATTGAGGCGGCGAAGTCTTTATACGAGATGCCGGCCTCATCGAGATGAGCGCGCAGGCGTTGTCCTGAGTTATTCATAAACTGAAAGTTTACCGGGGTAGACATAACGTTGAAATAAACGTAATGTGTACTCGTGACTACAACTGATAGCCGGAATGTCTATGGAAGCGTCCCCTTTACAAAGAGTGATCAATGCCGCTGGCGGCGGTAGAGCCCTCGCTGCTGAACTAGGTGTCAGCCCCATGGCTGTCTCCCAATGGAAAAAGCGGGGCGTTCCTGCCGAGCGTGTACCCGGAATTGTCCGTGCTTCAAAAGGTCAGGTTCAGGCTTTTGAGCTCCGTCCTGATCTGCCGGATTTGTTCCCTGTACCTGCTGATCCGAAACGAGCTGCCTGATCAAGTATTAGAAAAAAGGCGACCCAAAGGTCGCCCAGTTCCTCCCGACACGCACCACCACAGCGCTGTCGGGCCGCGATTGGGGTAGGAGGGCAAACCAAATGCAAAACCGCCTACTCCTCTCGCGTTTTCCAAGGCTCGGAAGCTTTGGTGTTGCTGCCTTTTCCACCACAGAGCTGGCAGCTGTTGCGCCAGGGGTGAACAACGGATTGTTCGCCCCGGCACGGTGCCGGTGTTGGTCTTAGGGACCTCGCCGGCGTTTGGGCACTTACACGCCACACGACAAATGTATCACCACTCTCTGTCGTGCGGCACTGGCAACATTCAAGGATTAATGCCATGAGCCGAATCGCTCTCAGTTCTGTAGATCGGGCGCAGCGGGAAGTCCTGCCGCTTGATCTCGCGCTTTACCACGCAGCACGCGACTACCCAGGTGGCGCTGCAGCCATCGCCGCCACCACAGGTCGCAACGCCACCACGCTGCAGCACAAGCTTTCCCCCACCCATCCGAGCCACACGGTGAACATTCAAGAGTTCGGAGAAATCCTGGAACTGACCAAGGATCGCCGGATTTTGGATGCGGTGCATGCACTGGTCGGCGACACGACCTGGCAGGAGTTGGCTGAGGCCTATACCAACGACATGCCCGAGACATTGACGACAGGCATCGCGGAGTATTTCCGGCAAGTGGCGGATCTGGCCGACACCTGGGCCAAGAGCATTGGTGATGGCGTCGTCACCGACCAGGAACTGGCAGCGATTCGCCTGCAGGTGTTCCGTGGGATTCAAGGGCTGCTCGGGTTGTTCAACCGTGCCACCTACGTCAATCAGACGACGCGAGGTGTTGACCGTGGCTGACATCGCAGACTTCGCGAATGACTTGGTGCAGGAGCGCGTCGACCAAGCGCTCGCAGCACGTCGTAACGCCGCTAAACCTGCCTTGGCGGCGCACTCATTTCTGTTCTGTGAAGAGTGCGATGAGTCTATTCCAGAGGCGCGCCGCGTGGCGCAGCCTGGCTGCACGCATTGTGTGGATTGTCTTTCTCTCGCGGAATTGAAGGGAGCTCGTCATGCTCGATGACGTTTTGGCACAGTTCGCGGACTACGGCCTTGTACCAGCGCAGCCGCTGGTGTTCGGTAAGCTCACTCGTTGCAAGACTACGCAGGATAAGGGCACCGAAAAGAACGGCTGGTACGTCGCCCATGAACATCGCACCGAGAAGGGCGAGACGCTTATTTTCGGCTCATTCGGGGATTGGCGTTCGGGTGAAACGCAGAAGATCAAGGTCAAGGCCGGTCGGATGTCACCCGAAGAGCGCGAGGTCATGCGTGCCCGTCAGGAGGAGGGCAAGCGTCGCGCTGCTGAAGTGTCGGCCAATGCGTCGCGTCGGGCAGCGAAGCGTGCGGACGGCTTGTTTAAGCGCATGCCGGAGAAAGGTCGCAGCGAGTACCTGGACCGCAAGCAGATCGTCGGTTTCCGGGTTCGCTACGCGCCGCGCTCAGGTGCAGTCTTGGTTCCCATGAGCAATGCGCGGGACGAAATCGTCGGGCTTCAGGTGATTTACCCGAGCAAACAGGAAGACACCGGTCGGGACAAGTCCTACTGGCCTTACGGGATGTCGAAAGAGGGTGCTTTCCACCTTATCGGGCCTGATGCTGATCCAGGTGATCCAGTGCTGGTATGTGAGGGCTACGCCACCGGCGCCAGCCTGCACATGGCGACTTCGCTGACCGTGGCGGTGGCATTCGACGCGGGTAACCTGCTGGCCGTGTGTAAGGCCATGCGCGAGCGGTTTGCCGGTTGCCCTCTGATCATTTGCAGGGATGATGACTGGAAGACCACGAAGCCAAACGGCGACGCCTGGAACCCAGGTGAAGAGAAGGCCAATAACGCGGCACTGATCGTCGGTGGCCAAGTGGTTGCGCCGATCTTCTCCAGTGAACGGGAAGTGAAGTGGACCGACTTCAACGATCTGCATGTCGCTGAGGGTTTGGAGGCGGTGCGCCGTCAGGTATTGGCCGTGGTCAAGCCACCGGCTGCAGGTGGTTGGAAAGATCTACTAGCTCGCAGCGATAGCGGCGCTCTGATCGCACACATGCAGAACGTTGAATTAATACTGGCCAATGATCCACGTTGGGCTGGGGTCATCAGCTACAGCGCCTTCAGTTCGAAGCTCGTCAAGCTACGTGCGGCGCCTTATGGCGGCGGCACGGGAGACTGGGCTGACATCGATGACGTGCGGGTGATGAAGTGGCTCGCGCAGCAATACAACCTTCGCGTCAAGGCGTCCCATGTGATCGAGGCGGTCAGTGTGGTCGCACATGATCATGCGTTTCATCCGGTGCGGCAGTACCTGCGCAAGCTCGAATGGGATCGCGTGCCACGTCTGGAAAGCTGGCTCACCGATGTCATGGGTGTGAAGGCCACCGACTACTCGTCCAAGGTTGGCAAGCGCTGGATGTTGTCGGCCGTGGCGCGAGTGATGAAGCCAGGCTGCAAGGCTGACTCGGTGATGATCCTTGAAGGTGCGCAGGGCGCCGGTAAGTCGACGGCGATGAGCATCCTCGGTGGCGAGTGGTTCATGGATACGCCGTTCGCGCTGGGCGACAAGGACGGCTTTCAGGCGATCAGGGGCAAATGGATTGTTGAGCTGGGCGAGTTGGACAGCTTTAACAAGGCCGAGAGTACCAAGGCCAAGCAGTTTTTCTCGGCGTCCACGGACACTTATCGCGAGAGCTACGGCCGTCGCACGATGGACGTGCCGCGTCAGTGCGTGTTCGTGGGTACGACGAACCAGGACGAATATCTCAAGGACGCTACCGGTAACCGCCGTTATTGGCCGGTGGCATGTACCAAAGTGGATCTGGAGTTGTTGCGCTCGATCCGCGACCAGCTTTGGGCCGAGGCGGTTTTCTGCTACGACGCGGGCGACCTCTGGTGGGTAACGCTGGATGAGGCGGCATTGTTCGCGGAGGAGCAGGACGAGCGCTTCGTAGTGGACGAATGGGAAACACCAATCTTGACCTGGTTGGAAGAGTCGCAGATTGGTGAGACCACGACCGGCAGCGAGGTGCTGACTCAGGCTCTCAAGCTCGACCCGGGACATTGGGGTAAGCCGGAGCAAATGCGTGTCGGTGCAATCCTGCATCGGTTGGGCTGGAGACGTTTCCGGCTCGGTGCAATGACCAAGAGTCGGCAGCGGTTGTGGGGCTACAAAAAGCCAGCGGACTGGGGGAAGGCGCCTGCCTTGGAGTTAGAAGCTTCAGAGGAGCCTTGTTTCGGTGATTAAGGAAATCGATTCGCTGCTTAGGCTGTGGGCGCAGGAGCTGCATTCCGAACATTCGAAAGGGGGGCTTGCTGGGGGGAACATGGTTGCCATGATGATGGAAAGCAATGGGCAACTGATTCGTGGACGGCGGGCCTTTCGTGCGCCGCTGGAGAGTTCACTCGACATCGAGCTGATCGTGAACAAGCATCTTCCGCCTGAGCTGGTGACGGTTGTTCGGGAGCATTACTGCACGCTCGACGTTGATATGCGCTTGCGGTACGCGCATTGCGGTTGTGGCCGTGACACGTACTACCAGCGCCTGCATGAGGCACACCTGCAGATCTTCGGCGTGATGATGGGGATGGCTGCGTGACCCCAGGCTTTCGTCAGGCTGTTGCTGTCCCACCGGCCCGCCTTGTCCCACTATGTTTAGACGTAGTGGGACAGGTGCGGGCCTTGTCTTTGCTGGGCTGTCCCACCGTCCCACCTTGCAACGTCACCCGCCCGCATATGCGTAGCAGACACAATGCACGCGCGCTTCACGCGCAAGCGTGTTTATAAATTTCTCTCTTTACACGAGAAAATAGATAAATAAGTAGGACGGTGGGGCCAAGCCCCGAATCTAGGTGCTCTCAGGCGTCCCACCTCAATTTTAAGAGGTGGGACAGATGGGACGCCGCCGAAACAACAGAATGCCGTGGTGAGTTATTCGCTCACATTCGCTAGACGTTCACCCCTCATTGACCACTTATTCACCGGGTGGCATTAAACCGGGGTTGCTGCCACCGGAATCGACCTGTAAAAAGTAGTCATCTTCGATAGGTGCGACCGCAGAGAGCGGCACGTACCAACCACCAAACCCGGCCATTGCGCCGGGTTTTTGCGTTTAGGGGTTGGCGATGACAAGCGAGCAACAAGCACTGGCAGAGATGCCGATCTGGTTAGTGATCGTCCTGGCCCTGGTCGGTGGCGTATCGGGAGAAATGTGGCGGGCCGACAAGGATGGGGCGCGAGGCTGGGCATTGTTGCGCAGGCTGGCACTTCGGTCAGGTGCCTGCATTGTCTGCGGGGTGTCGGCGATGATGTTGATGATCGCCGCCGGTATGACGATCTGGACGGCGGGGGCCTTGGGTTGTCTCACAGCGATGGCGGGTGCTGATGTGGCCATCGGGTTGTACGAACGCTGGGCTGCTAAACGGCTGGGCGTCAGCGAAGTCCCGCCCGCCGGGGGCGCGCAGGGTTGATGCACCGATCTGGGGCGCCCAAAATCGCCGGGGACCCTAGGGGTATCTGAAGGACACGGGGTCGGAAACCCGCGGGAAAGTGTTAGCGGGAGCGCCCCCAGCTTACTGAAATTCAATCCATTGAAATTGAAAGGTCTGCATTGAAAAGCCGTTGAAAGGAGGGCTTATGACAGAACCAACTTACCTGTCGAAAAGCGCCTTCGCGGCTCGGATCGGCAGGGCACCGAGCTACATCACCTGGTTGAAAAACAACAACCGCCTGGTGCTGTCGCCGGACGGAAAACTGGTGGACGTTCAGGCCAGCGAAGCGTTGATTCGCGACACCGCTGACCCGAGCAAATCCGCCGTCGCTGATCGGCACCAACAAGACCGGATTCAGCGTGACGTTTACAGCCAACTGTCGACTCAGACCGAGCCGACTTCCACGGCTGCGCCGCCGCAGGTGCTTACCGGCGACGGCAAGCTCCCCGACTTCCAGAAGGCCCGCGCCCTGCGCGAGCACAACATGGCCAAGCTGGCGGAGATCGAACTGGGCAAAGCCCAAGGCTCCCTGGTCTCCAAGGAGGCTGTCGAAACCGGTGCCTACAACGCCGGCCGATTGCTGCGTGACCAGCTGTTCGGGCCATTGCCGCAACTGTCACACGACCTTGCGGCAATGACCGATCCCTGGCTGATCGAGAAACACCTGACAGCCACCTTCCGTCGAACGCTGGAGGAAGCCGAGCGGCTCTCTTCAGCCGATCTTGAACACGCCATGACAACGGACTGAATCTATGCACACGGAATTTCCTGATGGTGCAGAGGTGTACCGTGAGGCTTATTTCCGTGGACTGCGCCCCGATCCCGATCTTTGGATCGACGAATGGGCCGACGAGTACATGCGAATCCCGCGTGACACCGGCGCCCCTGAACCCGGCCAGTACCGCACCTCACGGACACCTTATGCCCGCGAGCCAATGCGCTGCCTGTCGCCGGCTCACCCTTGCAGGCGCGTGGTCACCATGGTGGCCTCGCAGCTGATGAAAACGCAGATCGCCCTGAACTGGATGGGTGGCCTGATACACATGGCGCCGTCGAACATCCTGGCGCTGCTCCCCAGCCTTGGCCTATCTAAGCGGGTGTCTGGGCGGATCAGCAAGACCATCAAGGCCACCCCCGTTCTGCGCGAGCGCGTCGCGGCCACACGCTCGCGGGACGCACGCAACACGATGGATACCAAGGAATTCGAGGGTGGCTCGCTTTACGTCACCACCGCCGGTTCTGCGGCCAACCTGTCGGAGCTGTCGGCGCGTTACATCTACGGCGATGAAGTTGACCGCTGGGAGAACGACGTCGGTCAGGAGGGTGACCCCATCAAGCTGGCAGAGACACGGGCGACCAACTTCGGTCGCAACGCCAAGATCTACTTCTCCAGCTCGCCGACGATCAAAGGTGCCTCGCGGATCGCCGATCTGTTCGAGTCCAGCGACCAGCGCTACTACTACGTGCCATGCCCTACCTGCGGTCATATGCAAGTTCTGGAATGGGAACGGCTGCACTACAGCAAGGACTTCGGCACTGTGCATTACGAGTGTGCAGCACCTGAGTGCGACGTGCTGATCGAGGAGCACCACAAGAGTGACATGCTTGCCAGAGGCGAATGGCGCGCTCATGCCGGTGGCGACGGCAAAACCGTTGGTTTTCACCTCAATGCACTGTACTCGCCGACCGGCTGGATGGATTGGGCCGGCCTAGCCGTGGAGTTTGAAGACGCAAAAAAAGCCCAGGCCCAAGGTGACACGAGCCTGATGCAGGTGTTCTACAACACCCGTCTGGCCAAGGTTTGGGACAGCGCACTCGAACAGACCAAGGCGGAAGTGCTCATCGCCCGGGCGCGGCTGGAGACCTACACCCTCGGCGCGATGCCGGCCGGCGTGCTGATGCTGACCGGGGCCGTCGACGTTCAGGCCAATCGCCTAGAGCTGATGGTGATGGGCTTCGGCGTCGGCATGGAACGCTGGGTGGTCGATCACCAGGTCATCTGGGGCGATCCAGCAGACGACCGCACCTGGGCTGTGCTGGACGAGAAACTCAAGGCGCGTTACCGGCATCCTTGCGGTGTCGGGCTGGCGATTCTCGCCGTCGGCGTCGACTCCGGCGGTCACCACACCGACGAGGTCTACCAGTTCTGCCGCGTTCGCCGCTGGCGCAATATCTTCGCCATCAAGGGGGCGAGCAAGCCGGGCCGCCCGGTCATTGCACAGCGTCCGTCCATGGTCGACGTGACGTGGAAGGGGCAGACCGAACGCAACGGCGCCGAGCTGTGGTTCGTCGGTACCGACACAGCGAAAGACTGGATCTACAACCGCTACCCGTTCCCGGATGGTCCGGGTTCGCTGCATTTTGCCAACGACCTGCCGGACGAGTTCTTCGCCCAGTGCGTTGCCGAACGCAAAGTCGTTCGCTACGTGCGCGGACACAAGCGCATCGAATGGGTGAAGGGCAAGGCCGAGCGCAACGAAGCGCTCGACCTGATGGTGTACTGCCTCGCGATGGCGCATTACCTCGGCATCAATCGTTACCAGGAACACGACTGGGATCGGGTGCGCCAAGCGCTGGCCCAGTCCGGCTTGTTCGACGACGCTTTAGGCATCAAGCCTGTTCAGGGCGAGCGACTTGATGGCGAGCAAACACCAGCGCCTGCAGCTGTGCGCCAAGCTCAGCCCGCGCCCCCACCCGCTGCACCGGCTGCGCAATCGCGACCGGCAGCTCCCCCTCAACGCCGTAGTTCCACCAGCGGTTACCTGAAGAGACGCTGATATGTCCTTTACTCAAAAACACCTCGACGCCATCGAGCGCGCCATTGCGCGTGGCGAAAAGACCGTGCGCTACAGCGACCGAACGGTGGAATACCGCGACGTCGACGAACTGCTCCGCGCCCGTGAAGAAATCCGCAGCTCGCTCACCAGCGCTGCCGGCCCGCGCTCGCGGGTTGTGCGGCTCAGTCATGGAGGCAAGGGAATCTGATGGCTCGACAATTCCCGGCGCTCTCACGTAGCGGATTCTTGCTGCCATCGAACATCAAGGCCAGCTACGAAGGCGCCGGGGAGGGTCGCCGATCTGCTAGCTGGGATGCCACCGACAACGGCATCAACAGCATCAACACCCCGGCGCTGCGCAACCTGCGTGCCCGCTCACGGGCGGCGGTGCGCAATGACCCGTATGCGGCCAACGCCATCAACAAACGGGTCAGCAACCTAATTGGCACCGGCATCACGCCACGCCCAAAGGTCAAAGACGAAGCACTGCGCAACCTGCTGCAGGAACTATGGGACGACTGGGCTGACGAGTCGGATGCCGACGGTCTGTGCGACTTCTACGGCCAGCAGGCGCTGGTGGCTCGCACCGTGGAAACGGCGGGCGAGTGTTTTGTCCGCTTGCGTCCGCGCAGTCTGGACGAAGGCCTGGTGGTGCCGCTGCAACTGCAGACCCTGGCTCCGGAGTTCGTGCCGCACGACAAGTTCGAGATGACAAAGACCGGCAACATCATTCGCGCCGGAATCGAGTTCAACCCGGCCGGTAAGCGCGTGGCTTATTGGATGTACCGCTCGCACCCGCGTGATGCGTCGTCGCTCAACAGCGGCTACAACCAACTGGTGCGTGTACCGGCCAGCCAAGTACTGCACATCTTCGAACCGCTGGAACCGGGACAGTTGCGCGGCGTGCCGCGCATGTCTCCGGTGCTCAAGCGCCTGCGCAGTCTCGATAACTACGACGATGCGGTGCTGTTCCGACAGGAGGTCTCCAATCTGTTCGCCGGTTTCATCAAGCGCCCGTCGCCAGACATGGGGCAAGCGCCGCGTGACCCGGTTACCGGCCAACTGATCACCGCTGACCGCGACGGCTTCACACCGATGGTGGCACTCGAACCCGGCACGATGCAGGAGCTGGGCGCAGGTGAGGAGGTCGAGTTCTCCAAACCACCGGACGCCGGCAACAACTACCCGGACTTCATGCGTCAGCAACTGATGGCAGCGGCAGCGGGCACCGACACCCCCTACGAGATCCTCACCGGCGACATGAAAGGCATTAACGACCGTGCGCTGCGCGTCGTGCTCAACGAGTTCCGGCGCCGCCTCGAACAGCTGCAATTCAATGTCTACATCCACCAGCTTTGCCGGCCAGTCCGCGCCGCTTGGTTGGACATGGCGGTATTGAGCGGTGTGATCGAGTTGCCGGACTACGCCAAGCGCCGTCGTGAATTTCTGCGCACCCGCTGGGTGCCTCAAGGCTGGGCCTACATCCAGCCGGTGCAGGACGTGCAGGCGCGAATGCTTGAGGTCAATGCCGGGTTCGGTTCGCGCAGTGAGATGTGTCTGCGAACTGGTTACGACTCCGAAACGGTCGACGCGGAAAACGCCGCCGACGCTCAACGTGCCCGCGAATTGGGCCTCAATTATCGAACGCTCGTCGAGGTTGATATTGAACACGACGATCAGGAGAAACCATGAAACTGCCGTTCTCTCTACGAATCTTCAACAAACTGGACGGGCAACTGCCCGTGCAAGACAAACACTGGTACAGCCTCCGGGCCAGCGGTGAAGCCGAACAGCGCACTATCGAGGTGTACGTCTACGGCGAGATCGGCACCTGGGGTATTACGGCCAATCAGTTCGTGCGTGACTTGGCCGCGTTGGATGACGGTACTTCACCGATTGTAGTGGCGTTCAATAGCATCGGCGGCGACCTGTTTGATGGTCTGGCCATTCATAACGCCCTGTCGCGTCTGGGTGAGCGCTGCACCGGTCGTGTCGATGCCCTGGCCGCCAGTGCCGCGAGCGTTGCAGTCTGCGGCGCTCATCGGGTGGTAATCGCGGAAAACGCCGCACTGATGATCCACAACCCGTGGACTTATGCCTCGGGTGATGCCGAAGATATGCGCAAGGTAGCGACCGCTTTGGATCAAGCGCTGGAACTCATCATCACGGCCTACAAGGCCAAGGCACCGGATATCGACGAGGTAGAGTTGCGGCGCCTGGTCAATGCAGAAACCTGGCTGACAGCTCGCGAAGCGGTGGCCCTCGGATTGGCCGATGAAGTCGGCGACGGTGTGCAAATCAAGGCGTGTCTGGGGCAGGGCACGTTCATGCAGAAATACCAGCACACGCCCCAGGCGCTGCTGGATCTGCTCAACGAACCCGCGAAACCGACCGAGCCTGTGGTTGACAAGCCTGAGCCATCGGCACCTGGTGCGGATGCTGCGGCGCTGGCTCTGCTGATCACCCAGTCATGCACTCAGGCCGGTATCAGTAACTTGATCGAACCGCTGATTGCAGCGACCAAGCTGGTTGACGAAGCGACTGTGCAGGCCGCGATCACCCAGGCCAAGTCGATCCGCGATCTGTGCGTTGCTGCCCGGCTACCAGAGTTTGCGGTGGAGTTTGTACAGGCCGGACTGGACACCGGTGCCGTGCGTGCGCGGCTCTTCGACAAAGTCGTAGGGAAGGGCGGGGGCTTTGAGATCGACAACAGTCTGCCGCAGAACGAAGACCTGGCTCCCAAAATTCAAGCCAAGCAACCCGATCCGCCGTCCATTTGGGCGGCGCGTCAGGCCGCTCAATCTCAAGCCTTTAAAGGAGTAAGACCATGACTATCAAACGCGAACCGATGCATGCAGGTGAATTCCTGCTGTCCGAGGGCGCCGGAACCATCTCGCGAGAGGCAATCAACGTCGCTGCCGGTCACGCACTGGAGCCGGGTCAGATCCTCGGCCTGGTAACTGCGAGCAGTGAGTTCGCTCCGTACAACCCGACCGCCGAAGATGGCACGGAAAACGCCATCGCAATTCTCTACGGCCCGCTCGGTGAGTCGGATGTCGTTCGTCGCGGCCGCGCCGTGGTGCGGTTGGCCGAAGTCAGCGAGGCACACCTGACCGGCCTGGATCTGGCCGCCGAGAAAGCACTCGCCACTCATTTCGTGATCGTCCGCTAAGTCGATCCTTCTTTTATATGCATCCCGCCGCGTGCGGGATTTTTCGTTTCTGGAGAGTACCTATGGCCGATATCGCCATTTTTGACGACGAAGCATTCAGCGTCGATTCGCTGACCGCTGCACTCAACGATCAGCCTTACTTGCCCGGGCGCATCAGCGCGTTGGGACTGTTTCGCGAGGAAGGCATCACCACCCTGACCGTTCAGATTGAAAAGGACGGCGATACCCTGGCCCTGGTGCCGGCTGGTGAGCGAGGCACCTCCGGTCTGGTGGTTGCGGGCAGCAAGCGCACCCTGATCCCGTTCAACACCGTGCACCTGCCGGAGCGCTTCACGATCAAGGCCGACGAGATCCAAGGCATCCGTGCATTCGGTACTCGTACTGAGTTGCAGGCGGTGCAGGACGTGGTCAATGCACGTCTGGCCAAGGCACGGCGCCAGTTGGACGCCACGCACGAATTCCAGCGCATGGGTGCATTGAATGGCCAGATCCTTGATGCCGATGGGAAGACCGTACTGCTGGACCTCTATGACCGCTTCGGCGTGGATCGCCAGAAACTGTCCATGGGCTTGGCGGATTCGAGCACTGAACTGCGGGTCAAGTGCGGTGAAGCCCTGGACATGCAGGAAGACGCGCTCGGCAGCGTGACCAGCACCGGCTCCCGTGCCTTCTGCGGCAAGAACTTCTGGAACAAGCTGATCGTTCACAAGTCGGTCAAGGAGACCTACCTCAACAGCCAGCAGGCAGCAGCCCTGCGCGGTGATGCTCGTGAGAGCTTCGAGTTCGGCGGCATCATCTGGGAGCGCTACCGTGGCAAGGTGGCCGGTGTATCGTTCGTGCACGACGACAAGGCGCTGCTGATTCCCGAAGGCGTGCCCGACCTTTACATCTCGGTGTTCGCACCGGCTGACTACATGGAAACGGTCAACACCCAAGGCATTCCGTACTACAGCATGATCGAGCCGTTGCCGTTCAAAAAAGGTATGGCTGGTGAAGCCCAATCTAACCCGCTGCACCTTTGCACGCGGCCACGTGCGCAGATTCTCTTGGAACTCTGACCATGTCCTTCCGCGAATTGCTGGAAGACGTCGACGACACGGTGTTCGAAACCCTCGGCGACACGGCTCGGATTGAGGGCTACGACGAGCCGGTGCTGGGCATGTTCGCTGCACCGTGGTTGCAACCCAAGATGGGCAATACCAGGACGGCGTTGCGTGAGCCAAAGTTCGAGATCCGCGTCCGCGATTCGCATGGGTTGAAAAAAGGACTGTTGGTCAGCGTGGAGTTGCCGGCGTTGGACGGCGGTGGAGACTACGACCTGCTGCAGCTGGAGCCGGGCGGTGACGGTCTGGTTGCCTTGATTCTGAGGAAACGCTCATGAGCGTCGGCAGCTACTTCAAACCCTCGGCTGGTGGCGGGATGATCTCGCTGCAAACCTCGGCGGCAGACCTGAAAGCCTTTCAGGATTTCGCCGCCGTGCTGCCAAAGGCAGCGGCCAACGCCCAGCGCCGAGCGATCAACAAAACCTTGCGCTGGCTTGCCACACACATCGCCCGCGCCGTCGGCCGGCAGGAACGCATTGCGGTCGCTGCTGTGCGTCAGCGACTGCGGGCCTATCCGGTCAGCGGTGGGGCGAACAGCGGCAAATTGTGGTTCGGCCTCAATGCCATGGAGGCCAGTCGCATTGGTCGCCCTCGGCAGAGTCGGTCCGGTGTGTCCGTGGCCGGTCGACGCTTTCAGGGCGCGTTCTTCAAGAAGGTCTACGGCAACAGCGCGGACGTCTGGATCCGCACAGCGAGCAAGCATTTCGACGCCAGTGACTACCCCGACAGTGATGTCAGCGGGGCGGGTGGCGCCAGTTCAGGCTGGATCGCCGAACACGGTAGCCGTTTTCCGTTGGCGAAAGCCAAGGTATCGCTCGAGCAGGCGCGGCCACACTTCGAAAGCTGGATTCGCAAGGCTGACGAACAGTTGGTGCATGTCCTGCAGCAGGAACTCAATTTTGAAGTGCAGAAGCACTTGAAGGGGAAATGACGTGACGGATGAAGTCGACGAGCCGTTCAGTCTTGAGCAGTTGTATCAAGCCATTGAGCGGCGCATTCAGGATCATTTGCCGGACCTTCAGATCGTCGCGACTTGGCCCATCATCGAAAGCAGTATTCCACTGCCAGCGGTGCTGGTCGAACTGGCAGAGATGGAGCCAGGCATCGACCCTGGAACCGGTGAGACGGGCCTGTCGTGCAAGTTCGAAGCGCGGGTGATTACCGACCCGATTCAGCCCGATCACCATCAGCAAGCAGTGTTTATCGTCGGGCAATTGGCTGTGTTACTTCGGATGCAGTCCTGGGGTATCGAGGTCGAACCGGCCGAGTTTGTTCAGGCTATGCCGGACTGGACCAAGCCCGAGCTGGACGGCTACACGGTCTGGGTCGTGGAGTGGACGCAGCAGATCTACCTTGGCGAAGCGCAATGGCCGTGGCCAGATCAGCCACCGGGCACGCTGCTGTTCGGCGTTGAGCCAGACACGGGCCTGGCCAACAAGGAGAAGTATTTTGCTCCGGAGAATCTGCCATGAGCGGCTACGTCAGCGCCCAGCATGATCGCATGCTCGCTGGGCTTGTGAAGGACTGCTATGTGGTGGCGGTGGATCTCGCCGCGTCACCACCGGTGTGCCGGGTGTCGGACGGAGAATGGGTCAGTGGTTGGGTACGCTGGCACAGCATCGCCGCCGGCAAGGCGCGGCACTGGCGGGCGCCCAGCCTTAACGAGCAGGGCACCTTGATCAGTGCCAGTGGCGAGGTGGCGCAGGGCACATTCATTCCCGGCCTTTATGGTAATGGCGGCGCGCCGCCGGACAATCGCGATCACGTCGAAGTCTGGCGTTTCGACGATGGCGGATCTCTGGTCTACGACTGGCAGACGAGTAGCTACACCGTCAGCGTGCCAAGCGGTACGGTCACGATCAAGGTCGGATCAACCCTGGCCGAAGTCACCGACAATGCCATCGTGGTGAAGTCCGGAACGATCGATCTGGAGGGCGTTTTGAATATCAAAGGGCAGGTCAACATCGACGGCCCGCTGCACGCTACCCAAAGCATCACCAGCGATGCCGATATCCTGGCTGCCGGCCAAAGCGACAACCATCACAAGCACTAACTCAACATTTACTCAGCCCGCCGTGTGCGGGCTTTTTCATGCCTGGAGTTCCCATGGCCAAACACCAAGATGAAACGACTGCGTCTGAGTCCACTCCCATCAGCCCAGTGCTGATGCCCATGACCGTGACCTTCCGCGACAAGCTCTACACCTCGCGCACGGTTGTCCTGCCGGACGGCCGCACGCTCGCCGTGGCGAAGAACAAAGTCACGGTCGATAGCGCCGACGATGTGGCGTTAAAAACGCTTAAAGCCCATGCCGAGTTCGAGCAACTCAAGGAGTAAATCCGATGATCGGAATGGATCGCCACACCGGGCAACCCATCTCCGGCATCGAGCATTTACGCCAGTCCATCGGGGACATCCTCGGCACGCCATTGGTGAGCCGCCGTGAACGTCCGGAGTACGGCAGCAAGCTCCGGCGCATGGTCGACCTGCCTGTCAATGAGGGCTGGAAAAGCGCCGTGCAGGCTGAAGCCGCCCGGGCGCTGGATCGTTGGGAGCCACGTTTGAAGCTGGAACGGGTGCGTGTGCTGTCCGTGCTGGGCGGCAAAATCAACATACAAGTCAGCGGCGAATACCTCGGTGTGCGCGGCACGTTGGAGGTGTGGGTATGAGTACCCTGGTGGATCTGTCGGAGCTGCCGGCACCGGACGTGCTGGAACCGCTGGATTTTGAAGAAGTGTATGGCGAGGCACTCGACGTGTTTCGCGGCCACATGGGCGGGAACTGGACGGCCTCTCTGGAAAGTGATCCGGTGACCAAGCTGTTGGAGGTCGCCAGCTACATCAAGCTCGGCAACCGGGCACGGGTCAACGACGCGGCCAAATCGCAACTCCTGGCCTATGCGACGGGCGCCGATCTGGAGCACCTTGCGGCTAACGTCAATCTCAAGCGCCTGGTGATTCAACCTGCCGATCCGCTGGCGGTACCACCGGTCGAGGCGGTGATGGAATCACACGACGCTCTGCGCGAGCGCGTGCAATTGGCCTATGAGGGACTGACCACGGCAGGGCCGCGTAACAGTTACATACTGCATGCGCGCAATGCTTCAGCGCTGGTGGCAGATGCAACGGCTGAAAGCCCGTCACCGGCCTGTGTGGATGTCACGGTGTTGGGCCTTGAAGGTGACGGCACGGCCAGTCCTGAACTGTTGAAGTTGGTCGCCACGGCGGTGAATGACGACGATGTGCGCCCGGTGGGTGATCGCGTCACGGTGCGCGGCGCGCAGATCCTGCGCTACCGCGTAGACGCCGTGCTGCACATGAAAGGTGCTGGGCCGGAGAACGACGCCGCGCTTACCGAGGCGATTAAGCGGCTTGAGGCCTGGATCAATCCACGCCGCCGGTTGGGCGTCGAAGTGGCGCGTTCTGGCGTCGATGCGCAGCTGCACGTTGCCGGCGTGGCCCGTGTGGAGCTGACGGACTGGCTGGATCTCAAACCGACCAAGGCGCAGGCGGCGTACTGCACCGGTTATTCCGTCGTGCTGGGAGATTGATATGCGCAGTCTCTTGCCGCTAAACAGCACTCCCCTGGAGCGGGGTATCGAGGCGACGTTCGCCGAAAACACGTTGATTCCGCTGCGCACCTTGTACAACCCCGACACCTGTCCGGTGCACCTGCTGCCGCATCTGGCCTGGGCCTGGTCGGTCGACCGCTGGGACCCTTCGTGGTCGGAGTCGGTCAAGCGTGCCGCCATCAAGGCCTCGTTCTTCATCCACAAGCACAAGGGCACCATCGGCGCCTTGCGTCGAGTGGTTGAGCCGCTGGGCTACCTGATCGAGATCGTCGAATGGTTCAACACCGTGCCGCAGGGCGTGCCGGGCACCTTCGCGCTGAAGGTGGGGGTGCTGGACACCGGCATCACCGAGGAAATGTATCTCGAACTTGAACGCTTAATCGACGACGCCAAGCCCGTCAGCCGACAACTTACCGGCTTGGCCATCAGCCTGGAAACCCAAGGCAATTTAGACATTGCCGTGTCCCTCTACGACGGCGACGAAATCGACGTTTACCCGCCCGTCATGCGTGACATTGAGGTCACCGGCAGTATTGGCGTGGTCGGCCGCGAACACACCATAGACACTCTGGACGTTTATCATGATTGATGCGAATTCGCAGTTTTTCGCGATCCTCACGAACGTGGGGATGGCCAAACAGGCGAACGCCGACGCGCTCGGCATTGCCTGGAAGATCACGGAAATGGGGGTTGGCGATGCGAACCCGGGCGGGTTGGCCGACCCGCCGAATCCGATCCCGTCGGCCGATCAAACTAAGTTGCTCAACGAGTGGCGGCGCAAACCGTTGAATCAGCTACGGGTTGACCCGGTCAACTCGGCGGTGATCATCGCCGAGCAAATCATTCCGGCCGACGAGGGCGGTAAGTGGATTCGCGAAATCGGTCTCTACGACGCGGACGGAGATCTGGTGGCGGTGGCCAACTGTGCGCCGAGCTTCAAGCCGCTGCTGTCGCAAGGCTCCGGCCGCACGCAAGTGGTGCGGATGAACTTCGTGGTCAGCAGCACGGGCAACATCACGCTCAAGATTGACCCGGCGGTGGTGCTGGCGACCCGTGAGTGGGTGCTTGCGCAGATTCTGGAGGAATTGAGCAAGCTCGATATCAAACAGTCAGTGCGCGCTGCCACCACGGCCAACATCAATCTGGTCGGTTTGCAGGTGGTGGACGGTGTTTCGCTGAACGCTGGCGATCGGGTGCTGGTGAAAGACCAGACAGTGGCCAAGGACAACGGCCCGTATGTGGTGGCTGTGGGTGCGTGGGTACGGGCCAAGGATGCGGACAACAGCGCCAAGGTTACGCCGAATCTGACGGCGGCGGTCGAGGTCGGCGCGACGCAGGCCGACACGATTTGGCAACTGGTGACGGATGGCCCGATTGTCGTAGGCACCACTGCGCTGACATTCAAGAACATTACGGACGGTTTTGCCCGGTTGTTCTCACCGACGTTCGCCGGCAACCCCACGGCCCCGACGCCGGCACAGTTCGATAGCAGCAAGTCGCTGGCTACGACTGAGTTTCTCAGGCGTCGTGGTTTCGAGTTCTCGGGATTCACGACCAACGACGCGAGCCTTGTGCTTTCGGCGACGCACGTCGGCGGCCTACACAGTTTCTCCGCCGCCACGCAACTCACGGCAACCTTGCCACCGACGGCGGGTGTAGCGCAGGGGGCGACGATCACGCTGGTCAGTGCCGGTCCGGGTGGCTTGAAAATCGTGGGTTCGGGCGCTGACGTGGTGTACACCTCGACCGGTGCGGCCGGGCCTCTGGTGCTGGCCCTGGGCGACACGGCCGAATTTATCCGCCTGCAAGACCAGTGGCGACTGGTCGGCGGTTCGGTGCTGTTGCGCTTTGCGGGGACTATGAGCGGCGCGCACTTCATCACGCAGGCGCAGTTCGATAACGGCAAGGCGCTGGCAACGACGGAATTTGCGCAGCGGGCGCAGGGGAATTTTGCCGGGCGCGTGGATATTGGAGCATTGCCCGCAACGCTCAGTGCCTCGGCCGCCGGCTGCCGTATTGTGCTAGCGGCGTCAGGGACGCTGACCATGCCGCCAGTCGCTTCGGTGCCCACTGGCACGAAGTTTTTTCTATTCAACACGACGCCGGGTGTGGTCACCCTTGCTCGGCAGGGTACGGACGTTATTGCCGCGATGTCCGTTATCTCCCAGACTTCCGTGACTCTCCAATCGCTTTCTACCATCGTGATTACGGCGGGGAACGGGCAGTGGGTCGTTGAAGAAGGTATGTCTGCTCTGAAATATTCGCCCGAGTTCGCTTGCAGCAGTGGCGTGACTGGCTGGGTTAAGAACCCTAGCGGCTTGATCGAGCAGTGGGGCCAAGGGAAAACGGATGCAAACGGTCTAGTTTATGTGTCTTTCCCCTTGGCATTTACTGGGGCCGGGGTGCGTAACATTTCTATATTGCATCAAGGTGGATTGCCCGTGATGTCCTGTGTCGTCGCAGGGTCTGTGACGAATGCCGGCTGTACCCTTCGCGTTGCGCAAGCTTCGGGCGGTCAAGCTGATTGGTCGGTAATGTGGCGAGTGATAGGGTTTTAATCATGGATAAAGTAATTTTTTTTAGTCCCACCACCTGCGGCGCTTACAGGTTGGATGTGCATGGCGCGAACATGCCGGCGGACGTGGTGGAAGTGTCGGAAAGTGTTTGGCAAGCGCTGCTCGATGAGTTGGCGATCAGTCCAAAAAAAATGTCGTCGCGGCCTGACGGTCAGCCGGTGCTGATTGATCCCCCGCCGCTCGATGCTCAAGAACTGGCGGAGGTAGAACGTACCTGGCGCGATGCGCAATTGGCGCTGACTGATCCGCTGGTTTCCCGGCACCGCGACGAGATCGAGGAGGGCGGCGCGACCTCGATCACCGCTGAGCAGTACGCGGAGCTGCAGGCTTACCGCCGGCAGTTGCGCGACTGGCCGCAAGGCTCGCAATTCCCGCTAGCCGAACATCGACCAATCGCACCGCTGTGGTTGACCGAATCACTTCAATAACCGCCCCGCACTGACGGGGCGTCTTTCATTCCGCCACGCATAACATCAACACCTTGAGCCTCGCACACACGCGGGGCTTTTTCGTTTCTGGAGAACGAGCCTTATGAGTTTCTTTCACGGCGTCACGACCACCTCGGTCGATACCGGCGCACGCACTATCTCGCTCCCGTCCTCGTCGATCATCGGCCTGTGCGACACCTTCAGCCCTGGCTTGGTGGGTGGCGGTACGGCCAAGGCCGGCGAACTCAAGCTGATCACCACCGAACGTGAAGCCATTGCAGCGTTCGGCGCCGATTCAGCGATCACCAAGGCCTGCAAGGCGATTTACGCCAAGGCCAAGGCAGTAATCGTCGCCATCGGTGTGCCGAAGATGGACGACCCGGCGCTGCAGACCTCGGCCATCATCGGGGGTGAGTTGGCGTCCGGTCAGCGTACCGGTCTGCAGGCGCTGCTCGATGGCAAGAGCCTGTTCAACGCCCAGCCGCGATTGCTGATCGCCCCCGGCCATTCGGCTACGCAAGCAGTGGCCACGGCCATGGATAGCCTGGCGCAAAAGCTACGGGCTATCGGGATCATTGACGGGCCATGTACCACCGACGAGGCCGCCATGGCCTACGCGAAGAACTTCGGCAGTCGCAATCTGTTCATGGTCGACCCCGGTGTGCAGTTCTGGGACACCGGCGAAAGCAAGACGCTGGACGCGCCTGGTTCGGCCTGGACTGCCGGCCTGTTTGCCTGGACCGATGCCACCTACGGTTTTTGGGCTTCGCCGTCGAACAAGGAGCTTACCGGCATCACCGGTACCACCCGTGCGGTCGAGTACCTGGATGGCGATGAGACCTGCCGAGCCAACCTGCTTAACAACGCGAACATCACCACGATCATTCGTGACGACGGTTTCCGTCTCTGGGGTAACCGCACGCTGTCGAGCGATCCTAAATGGGCGTTCGTCACCCGCGTGCGCACGCTGTTCATCCTCATGGATGCGGTACAGGCCGGCCACAAATGGGCAGTCGATCGCTCGATCACCAAGACCTACGTCAAGGACGTCACCGACGGCCTGGAAGCGTTCATGCGCGACCTGAAAAATCAAGGCGCGGTGATCAACTTCGAGGTGTTCCCGGATCACGAATTGAACACGGCCAGCCAGATCGAGCAGGGCAAGGTGTACTGGCGGATCCGCTTCACCGACGTACCGCCGGCTGAAAACCCGAACTTCCTTTTCGAGGTCACCAACGAGTGGATGACCGAAGTGCTTGAACCTGCCTAAGGAGGCACCCTGATGATTCCTGAAGTTCTTTCCAACTGCGCCGGGTTTATCGACGGCGTCAGTTTTGCTGGCGAAATGCCGAGCCTTACGCTGCCCAAGGTGGTGCTTAAAACCGAAGCCTACCGAGGCGGCGGCATGGCCGGCGAGGTCGAGATCCCGACCGGCGTGGAAAAGCTCGAAGCCGGTTTCACCACCAACGGTGTGCGCCGCGAAGCGCTGAAGTTTTTCGGCCTGTCTGACCGCACCGCCTGTAGTGCGGTGTTCCGCGGCTCGTTCAAAGGCCTCAAAGGCAAGGTCACCCCGGTGATCGTCACCATGCGTGGCGGTATCAAGGAAGTCGACATGGGCGACTGGAAGCCCGGCGACAAGGCCGAGACCAAACACAACATGGCACTGACCTACTACAAGCTCGAAGTCGCCGGCCGCGTGGTTTACGAGATCGACATGCTGGGGATGGTCCTAGTCGTCGATGGCGTCGACCAGCTCGCTGACGAACGTTCGGCCCTTGGCCTTTAAGGACACGATGAAATGACGCAAACCAATCAAGCTACTCAAGAAAAACCACTGCCAAGCTGGCTGCAACTGACCGAGGAAGGTTTTCGCATCTCACTGCGACACCCCACCGAACTGTCGGGTGTGCTGGTCGACACGCTGACTATTCGTGCGCCGTGCGTTCGAGACATTCGAGCCGCGCAAGCGACCAGCAACGGCGATGAAGAAAAGCGCGAAATGTCGCTGTTCTCCTCGCTGACGCAGACCCCGGAACAGGATCTGATGGCCCTCAAACTGGTCGACTACATGCGCCTGCAGAAAGGCTATTTTCGTCTGGTCCAAGACGACGAGATTTGACGGGCCGACGTTGAAGGGACTGGCCAAGCGACTGGCCAAGGAGACGGGTTTCTCGGCAGCCGAGATCATGGCCATGCCCTTCAACGACATCGTGTGGTGGCTCACGGACTGAGCCATTTCCAATCATCCTCGACCCAGGGACACGCACATGGCGAAGAACATCGCACTCGGCTTTGTCATCGGCGGCGCCGTCGACCCGACGGTGGGCAAAGCGTTCAAGGACGTCGAAAGCAAGATCAAGCACCTGGACACGGTGGGCAGTAAAGCCCGGGTGCTGCAGAACACCATCGGCGACACCATGCGTCTGCGTGAGGAATGGCGCAAGGCGCACGCAACTGGCGCCGCCGGTGCCGACAAGCTGTTGTCCAAATACGAAAAGAACCTCGACCTTCTCAAGAAACAGGGCGTCGAGGTCGGACGGCTGAGTAAGGCCTACGCCACGATGGGTCGCGTTGCGGCCGGCGCTGAACTCAAGGCGCTCGGCCATCGGCAACTGGACGAAGGTCGGCAGGGGATGAAAACCACCCTCGGCCAAGCCGGTGCACTTACTGCTGCCGTAGCGATTCCTACCAAGGTCAGCGCGGATTACGGCGCGATCATTCGTGACATCGCGATCAAGGCCAATATTGCCAACACACCAGAAGAAACGCAGCTCTCCAAAACCGTGATCGACACATCGCGGGATACTGGCATGGCGCGCAATCAGGTGGCCGAGGTAGTCAACGCCCTGGTCGGCGCCGGTATGGAGTTGGACAAGGCGTTGTCCTATGCACCGACCGCAGCCAAATTCGCGGTGGGCCAAGGATCGGAAGGCACTGAAACGGCGAAGATGATCAACGCTTTGGGGCAGAACGCCAAGATCACTGACCCCAAGGTAATGCAGCAGGCGCTGGAGGCCATTGCTTACCAGGGACAGGCAGGCAGTTTTGAAGCGGTTGACATGGCCAAGTGGTTTCCTGAGTTGCTGGCCGGCATGGGCAAACTGGGTATCACCGGCATGGATTCGGTAACGCAACTGGGCGCGATGCTGCAGGTGCAAATGAAAACGGCCGGTGGTTCGGACGAGGCGGCGAACAACCTCAAGAACTGGATGGAGAAAATTGGCTCTGGTGAAACGGTCAAGGCTTACCAGAAGGCTGGGATCGACTATAAGGGGTCGATGCAGACCGGTTTGCAGAACGGCAAATCCACCTTGGAATCCAGTTTCGCTCTGGCACAGAAGTACATCGAAGCGACCGATCCGAAGCGGGCCGCCGAGATGGCCAAAGCCGTGGCCGGCATCAGCAAGGAGAGTGATCCGGAAAAGGCCAAGGGCATGATGAAGTCCCTGGAAGAGGCCTTGCGCACGGGCGACCTGTTCGCCGATATGCAGGTCAAGGCCGCTTTGACCGCGTACATGCAGAACAAGGATCTGTATGAGCAGTTGAAGAAGGATTCGGCCAATGCCACCGGGATCCTCGACAAGAACCTGGCTGAGCGCCGGCAAACGTCCGCGCAAAAATGGTCCGAGATGGCCCAGAGCATGGACGATGCCATGCGCAGCATCGGTGATGCGATTCGCCCGGTCACTGATGCGGTGGCGGAGGGCATTACCAATGTCAGTCGTCAGCTCGCAGGCCTGTCCGATGAGTCGCCACGTTTGGTGACGGCCATTGGCACCGCTGTAGCAGGCCTGGTCGCGCTCAAGGGGGCTGTCAGCGCATTCAAGATGGGTAAGGGCCTGATGAATATCGGGCGCGGCACCTTGATGGGCAACCCGAACATTCCGCAAAAAGTCATTGTCACCAACCTGCCTGGTGCTGGTGGTGGGCTAAATGGCGGTGATCTTGATGTCGGTGGAGAAGGTAAGAAGGGCAAGGGGGGGAAAGGCGGCGGGAGAGGAGGAGGTGGTGGGCGGGGTGCCAAGATCGTGGGCGGCATGAAAGGCCCAGCAATCCTTGCAGTCGCGCAGGCGGGTTATCAAGCTTATGACACCTATGAGAACGCCGAGACGCAGGATGAAAAAGCCGAAGGCTATGGAAAGGCTGCAGGTGGTTTGGCCGGCACGTTGGCCGGCGCCGCTGCTGGTGCGGCCATCGGTACGGCGGTGCCGATCATTGGCAACATCGTCGGCGGTTTGATCGGTGGTTATCTCGGGTACATGGGCGGCGACGCACTCGGCGGCTTTGCGGGCAAAGAGATGTTCGGAACCCCAGACTCACTCAAGAAAGTGCCGGACGCCGGCCCACTGATGATGGTCAATGCTGGGCAAAACATCCCGCCAGTGATGGGCGATATCGCCCGTTCATTCGCGCCGGTACCGGTTGTCAAAGATATGGTTCAGCCGCAACCTAAAATGTTGCCGCTGCTGACTGGAGCGGCGCTTGTGCCTCAAGCAGCTCACGACAGTACCAAGCCTACGCAAGTGTTGCCTCCACTCGTTCCAGCGCCGCCTGTTTCCAGGCCACTGCTGCCTGAGCGTGAGTCGGCTGCAACAGCATTGGGAGACGTCACGCGAGCACTGAGTCAGCCGGTATCTCCAGCGGTACCGGCGATGCTCGCACCGCCTGCTGCTGCGAAACCTCAGTCGACCAAGGTCGAGCAACGGTTCGATATTCAGGCACCTCTGCATGTCACCGTGCAGGGCGATGTGAAGGACCCGGCGCAACTGGCGCGAGAGCTTCAACCCTACATCGATCAGCAGTGGCGTCAGTCCACGCAGCAATTGCAAAACCGCTCGCTGTTCGATGAACCGCATGTGTAACGAGGAGGGCCAATGGCCTACATGGAACAGCTGCAGTCGGGATTGAAAAATCTGGCGGCAGCAGGAGAGAGCGGTCGGCGCAGTCTCGACGGCATGATGGGGCCAGTCAACGGTGCCATCAGCGAGATCAGCGGCGCGGCCTCGGAGCTGGAAGGGATTCCCTTTGTCGGTCCGGCGATTGGAGCAAAGCTGCAGCGTGTCATGCGCGGCGTCAACGCGGCTCAGGCCAAGGTCGGCCAGGTGGTGGCCACGTACAACAAAGCTACGCGTGCCGTATCGCAGATTGATGAGCGCATGGGCGAGCTGAAGGAACAGGCCGCCCGGGCGTCCACCGCAATCAACAAGGTCGCCGGCAAGGTCAGCCCGTCGCTGGCCAACATCGTCCCGACCGGTTCGCTGGGTGGTGATGCCACCCCATTGCCGGAAACGGTGAAGCCGTTCCCGCATCTACTGATCGTGCAACCACAGGATCCGCAGGCGCAGCCCTACTACTTCAATCTGGACACCGCAGCCTTTGATGAACTGCGGCGCTCGACTGAGTTTAGATGGGCTTCGCAGGAGCGACTCACCCGTCGGCCGGCACAACAAGCGGTCGGTATCGGTGAAGAAAAGATCACGCTCAAGGGCGCGATCTTTCCCGGCTTCAAAGGCGGGATCAAACAACTGGACACTCTGCGCAGCCTCGGTGCCCAACTCAAGCCGCTGACCTTGACCACCGGCTATGGCGACGTGCTCGGCACCTGGTGCCTGAAGAGCATTGAAGAAGAACAGAGCGCGCTGCTGCAGGGCGGGATCCCGCGCAAGCAGGCGTTTACTTTGGAGTTTGTGCGTTATGGCGACGACCTGCAGAACGTCTGATGGGGATCTGCTGGACACCCTGTGTTACCACGCCTATGGGCATCTTGAGGGCACGGTTGAGGCGGTGCTCGATGCCAATCAGGGCTTGGCCGATGAGGTGCAACCTTACCGCGCCGGCATCGTAATCGAGTTCCCGGATCTGCCAGCACCCAGTAATGATGGGGTAATGTTGTGGGAGTAATCGGGCATAAGTCGCTGATGTCAATTTGCCGTTGATTTCAGGCGCCGATAGACTCGCTTTTTTTTGCAAGGCGTGAGAGACCCTTTATGGAAAGATCGACAGAGTTAAGGAAAGTAAAACGGAGCCTTTGGGGGGAACTCAACTATCGCCTGAACTGGATAATTTTCGGAACCATCGGCGCAATCCTCCTGTGTTTCATCCCTGTGCTGGGCTGGTTTCTGGCCTTGGGAATGGCGTTCGCGATCCTCTACAAAACCTTCGGGTTTCGTGAAACCTTCTTAGAGGGAAGCTGCCCGGCCTGCACCAAGTTGCTCCCTGTCGACCCCAAGACGGATGTGTTCGCCTGCCCGGTATGCCACAGCTGCATTGCCGTGCGAGAAGACAGCTTGGTGATTATCAAAATCGATTGATCTGCAACGCTTCGTCTGCAGACAACGTCATCAACTCAGCCCGCCTTGTGCGGGCTTTTTTATGGACAGCACAAATGACTCCAGCCTTTCGCGTGGTGGCCGATGGTGCCGATATCACCGCGCTAATCAATGACCGGCTTCTGCAGCTGAAAACCACCGACAAGCCCGGCATGGAATCCGATGAGTTCGAGCTGCGCATTGATGACCGCGATGGCGCGGTAGTGCTGCCCCCTCGCGGGGCCAGCATCGAGATCTTTTTGGGTTACGCTGAAACGTCGCTGACACGCATCGGCCGCTATGTCGTCGACGAGATCGAGTTATCCGGCCCGCCGGATACGCTGGTGATCACCGGCAAGGCCAGCGACATGCGCGGCAGTGGCAAAACGATCCGCAGCGGTAGTTGGGAAAACGTACCGTTGTCACGAATTGTGGCCGACGTCGCTGCACGCAATGGCTGGCAATCGGTGTGCCCGGTGCTAACCAAGGTGCCGCGTGCCGATCAGCTCAATGAATCGGACTTCAATTTCATCACCCGTCTGGCCAAGCAGTACGACTGCACGGCCAAGGTCGCCGACGGCAAGCTTCTGGTGATGTCACGTCAGGGCGGGCAGAGCGCCTCGGGCAAATCCTTCGGTGTGGTGCTGATCCAACGGCGCGACGTCAGTCGCTTTCAGTTTCGTCTCGGGGATCGCAACACGCACAAGGCTGTCTCGACCAAGCACCAGGACAAGAAAACTGGAAAGCTCGCGGTAGTCACCTTGGACAACGACGAGTCGCCGGACGGGTTGCCGCCGGTGCACAGCGACCGCCACATCTATCCGAACAAGTCTGCAGCCGAAGCCGCCGCCAAAGCACGTCTCACTGCGTTCAACCGTTCCACCGCCGGTGTCCGGCTGGAAATGGCAGGGCGCATCGACCTATTCGCCGAACGCTCGATCAATGCCCAGGGATTCAAGGTCGGCCTCGATGGCGAGTACCTGGTCGACTCGGTGGAGCAGGTATTCACCCAGGCCGGCTGGAGCACGACGGTCGAGTGCAACGGCGGCAAGAAGGGTAAAGCCAAAGCCAAGGGCAAGAAGAAAAAAGCGACGAAGGATCTGAAGGTCGTTCAGCTCAAGCAATAGCGCCGCATCCTCGCAAATCAAGGAGACATCAATGTCACTGACCGAACAGCAACTGCAATCCATCATGCCCAACGCCCGCCGCCAAGCGGGCGTTTTTGTATCTGCGCTCAACGCAGCCATGGCCCGCCGGCAGATCAACACTCCGAAACGCCAAGCCGCTTTCCTGGCTCAAATCGGACACGAGTCCGGTCAGCTGCAGTACGTCCGGGAGCTGGGCGGCGACCAATACCTGAGCAAATACGACACCGGTGCCCTGGCCACGAAACTGGGCAACACCCCGGCAGCGGACGGCGATGGCCAGCGTTATCGCGGTCGCGGACTGATCCAGGTCACCGGCCACGACAACTACCTGCGCTGCAGCCTCGCGCTGTTCGGCGACGAGCGATTGCTCCGTACCCCTGAACTGCTGGAGCTGCCGCAGTGGGCCGCTGAATCGGCCGCGTGGTTCTGGTCCGTGACTGGGCTGAACGCACTGGCAGATCAAAACGAGTTCAACACGATCACCCGCAGGATCAACGGAGGCCTCAACGGCCTGCAGGATCGGCTGGAGTTGTGGGGGCGGGCGAGGGCGGTGCTATGCGTCTCGGCGAACTGATCCCAACGCCGTATCGACTGGTGGCCAAAGGTGTGCTGCTGGCCGTTTTAGCCGGTGCTTCCGCCGCCATCGCCTGGCAATTACAGGATTGGCGCTACGGCAAACAGCTCGCCGAGCAGGCCAGACTCCACACCGAAACCCTCAATCAACTGGCCCTGGCCTCGGCCGCGCAGCAGCGTGCCGAACAGGATAAACGCCTCGCGCTCGAGCAGCGCTTGGCAACCAGTGAACAAACCCATTACCGAGCCTTGAGCGATGTCCAACGTGATCAAGGTCGCCTGCGCGACCGCCTTGCCACTGCTGATCTGCGCTTGTCAGTCCTACTCGACGCCACCACCGGCGCCGGTAACGGATCGGTGTCAGCCGCCACCGCCACCGGCGGCGTGGTTCATGGCCCCACAAGAGCCGAACTTGACCCAGCGCATGCTCAACGAATTATCGGCGTCACCGATGACGGCGACCGGGGGCTGATTGCCCTCGCGGCCTGTCAGGCATACGCCAAAGAAGTCTCAACACCGAAGTGAAAAAGAGCGGCTGAGCCGGATGCGTCAACATCCGGATCAGCCGCCGTCCCTGCAGATGGTCCCTGCAAGTCCAGCCAAGGCTCTTGCTCCGTGCACAAAGCGCGGCGAGCCTAGCACCTGTTTATCCATACAGTAAAGGTCTTGCTATTTATGTCTACACCCATCATCCCTTGGATGGGCGGCAAACGTCGCCTGGCCGACCGCCTCATCCCGCTTTTTCCGCCACACGAATGCTACGTCGAAGTCTTTGCCGGCGGGGCCGCGCTCTACTTCATGAAGCCCCAGCCATCGCCCGTCGAAGTTCTCAACGACATCAACGGCGACCTGGTCACGCTTTACCGCGTCGTGCAGAACCACCTCGAAGAGTTTGTGCGCCAATTCAAATGGGCGCTCAGCTCGCGGCAGGTGTTCGAATGGCAGAAAATGACCCGCCCCGAGACCCTCACCGACATCCAGCGCGCCGCCCGTTTCTTCTACCTGCAGCACCATGCCTTCGCCGGCAAGGTCTCCGGTCAGACATTCGGCACGGCAACTACCGCACCGGCCATCAACCTGCTGCGCATCGAGGAAAACCTCTCGGCCGCGTGGCAACGCCTGTCAGGCACCTACGTCGAAAACCTCCCCTGGCTTGAATGCGCAGAACGCTACGACCGTGTCCACACCTTCCACTACATGGATCCGCCTTACTGGCAGACCGCCGGTTATGGCGTGGACTTTCCGTTCGAGAATTACGAACGGATGGCCGACTTCATGCGCCGCTGCAAAGGCAAAGTTATGGTCAGCATCAACGATCATCCCGATATCCGTCGCGTGTTCGACGGCTTCCACTTCGAGACGCTGGATATCCGCTATACCACCGCCAATCAACGACAGGGCAAAGCTGAGGTCACCGGTGAATTGGTGATCATGAACTGGGAGCCGGCGGCGCTTGGTGGATTGTTCTAACCTATGCGTAGCGCGAGATTCGTAAATCTCGCTCGCTACGCTGGATGACGCTTAAAAGCTCACCATATAAACCTTCCATCATACTCTTCGCCTTTTGCGTTTTTAATAATTTGAAAATCATACATTCCGAATTTGTACTTTTTTGTAATTTTCAACACAAAGCTCGCTTGCATCTGTAAAGAGTGTTCAGCGGAGCTAGGTTTTATTGCATAGTTTCGAGAAGATTCCAGAGCTACGCCGCTATAGGCAATTGCATCTAATTCGGGGTTTCGACTAAAAATTAAATTAGCAAGAATTCTTGAGTGAATATAGTTCGTGTTTTTTGCATTTTTGTCTTTTAATAATGAGGAGAGAAAGGAATCTGTGAATACAAAGCTTTTGCCGAATTCATGAGGCATGTTGCTCATGAATTTGTTTAGTAGGTTTCCTACAGTTTCAGACGTTAAGCCGCTGCCCCATCTGTTCATGTGGGTTATTTCGCCAATAGTCCCGCAGCGGATGGGGCGGTCTGCTAGTTGTTCATAGGCGACAATGTGTATATGGTCACCTTCTTCTGCTTTGATCTCGTCTAGAGTTGAATACTGATTGATTGATGTATACAGAATGGGGTCATTGACTTCGTTGAGTCTTCCTTCTCGCGTCAGCTCCTTAGGAGGGGGGCCAAGCTCTGATATATTGCCGAATCCATTTTCATCATTGCATTTTCTCGCACGCCAAAATGCATGGCTATAATGGAATTCGTAATTAATGACTTGATAATGATCAAGTATGAGGTTGAGTTTTTCACGAATGAATATAGGGTCTGTGCTTTTCAATATTAAAGATGATAGCTCGTCAAGGTAGCTGAGGTGCAGCGTGCTAAATTTCATTGAGAGACCCTGTTGATTTGGTGGACCCGCTACTCGGTGAGTTCCATTGGGAGTGCCTGACTGTTGAACACTGTAAAGCAGTAGACGCCAAATTAAAGCTGACTAAATTAATCTATTCGGTTGATCAATTCAGGCCCGTGATTTCGTACATTGCCGATTGCTGGGTCCACCTTGAACCACTCGAACGCCTCGGTGTGCTCACCCTGCAGCAGCGCTATCTGCTCGGCGCGGTCTTTTGGCGTAGCCGGGTCCAGCCATTCGCGAGCCAATTCCGGCGATAGCGTCACAGGCCGACGGTCGTGAATGTCCACCATGCCACCAGCGCTGTCTGCCGTGATGATCACAAAGCCGTCGTGCTCCCCTGGTGGGTGTTCGGTGCTGGGGTACTGCCCAATCGCGGCGCACAGGATCGGCGCTCGGTCTCGCCGGCGAATCAAGTAGGGCTGCTTCTTGGGGCCGCCTTCGTCGACCCATTCAAACCAGTTGTTGATTGCAATTATCGCCCGGTGCGGCCAGATCGCACGGAAGAAGGGGCCATGGGCGACTTTCTCTACCCGGGCGTTGATCGGCGCGGCGCGGTCCTTCGCCCAGTGTGGACGCCATCCCCAGCGGACCATGTCGGCATGCAGGTACTGACCCTCCTGATGGAAAATCGCCAGCTGGGTGGTAGGAGCCGCGTTGTACCGCTCGAAAGGTTGGTCGCCGGTGTGATTGACCAGCGCGTTGGGCATGCTCAGCGCCGCTACAAAGTCGTGGATGCCGTCGTATTGTGAAAGTCGTCCGCACATATGTCGCCCGCCTATCAGATAATTCCTACAGAAATTGACCGCGAGCGCTTCTGAAAGTTAACTGTATGTTCGTACAGTGTTGGAAGTCGTGCGTCATGAGCTATTCGATTTTAGGCCCAATTGCCGAGGTCGGCCTAAAGCTGCCTCTTTGTTTGTTCCAGGTGCCCGCTGGGTTTCCTTCGCCGGCGGCGGATCACATTGAGGCACACATCTCCTTAGATGAGGTGCTCAACATCCGTGCCCCGCATGTCTATCTTGTGAAAATCACCGGGGAAAGCATGCAGGGCGCGGGCATCTTTGACGGAGACCTAGCGGTAGTAGATCGTTCGCTGGAGCCGGCCCACGGTCACATCGTCGTTGCGCTGCTGAACAACGATCCGCTCTGCAAACGACTATGCATTCGGGGAAAGGACGTGATCCTTCTGTCTGAGAACCCCAAGTATCCGCCTCGCTATGTGCTGGAAGGTGATGAACTAGCCATCTGGGGCGTAATCATCGGCAGCGTGCGCAGCCATGTCTAAGGTGGCGCCGGTATTTGGCCTGATCGATTGCAACAGTTTCTACGCCAGTTGCGAACGCGTGTTCCGTCCTGACCTGGCCAAGGTACCCATTGTGGTGCTGTCCAACAACGACGGCTGCGTCATCGCCCGAAGCTACGATGCCAAGCCTTACGTGAGAATGGGCGAGCCGTACTTCCAGATCAAGCACAAGCTCAAGCAGCACGGTATCGTCCCTTTCTCCTCGAACTACGCGCTGTACGGCGACATGAGCGAACGCGTCATGACCCTGATCGAGGCAATGGTGCCGGCCGTTGAGGTGTACAGCATCGACGAGGCTTTTGCCGATCTCACAGGAATTGAAGGTCTGGACTCGCTGGGTCGGCAGATCCGCAGCAAAGTGCTGCGTTGCACCGGCATTCCGGTCGGGGTGGGAATCGCTCACACCAAAACCCTTGCGAAGTTGGCAAATCACACTGCCAAGCGGCTGCAGGTGCAAACGGGCGGCGTGGTTGATATCTGCGACCCGTTCAAGCGCGACTGGGTACTGCGTAATACCGACGTGTCTGAAGTGTGGGGCGTCGGTCGCAAGATGACACTTCATCTGGACGCCATGGGTATCAAGACTGCGATGGATTTGGCGAAGGCCGACCCATGGACGCTACGTAGGAAGTTCAGCGTGGTGATCGAGAAGACTGCCCGCGAGCTTGGCGGCACGCCGTGCTTGGAGCTGGACGAGCCGGATCCGCCCAAGCAGGAGATTTGCTGTAGCCGGATGTTTGGTAAGCGGCTCACGGAGCTGGCATCGATCAAGGAGGCGGTGGCCACCTACATGATGCGCGCCTCGGAAAAGCTGAGGGCGCAGAAGTCGCTTTGCAAGAAGATCCGCGTCAGCATCCGCACCGGCATGTTCAACCCTGAGGAGGCGAAGTACGCCAATGGTATTCTGATTGACATGCCGTACCCTACCGACGATGTCCGATTGTTGACCAAGGCTGCAGTGGACTCCCTTGATAGGGTCTATCGGCCGGGGTTCAAGTACAGTAAGGCAGAGGTGCTTTTGATGAATCTCTGTCAGCCAGGGGAGTACACCGACGACCTGTTTGCGATCTCGCAGCCTGGAGATGCCACGAAGTTGATGATAGTAATGGACCAAATCAACGAGCGGTGGGGTAGGGGGACACTGCGATCAGCCAGCGTGCCCGTCAACCCTGACTGGAGTATGCGGCGAGAGATGATGAGCCAGAGCTATACAACGCGGCTTGACCAGCTTTGGTCGGTTGCCTGCGAGTAGTTTCAGCTTGCTTTGATCTACCTATAGAAATATGTCTGAATCGCCTGACCTACACGACCCCATCATTGGAGCTGGCCTGTAGTGGGACGGCCACTTGTGCTGGTGCCAGAGGTTGCGGTTGGGGGAAAATCGAAGTGCGGCCACCATGTGGATCGTCCACTGTAATTCCCCAGCGCTTTTGACCGTTCTCTGCGCAGTGATACTGCATAGCCTTGATGCGTTTGGAATATCGCTGAACTATCGAATCATAATTCGGATGAGTGTGAACGTTGTTGAAAGAACCGTCACAAACGATGCGACCAGCGATAGGGTAGAGGATCGTTGAACAGATCAAGTCGGCTATCTGCAGGCAGGCGTGGTTGTCGCTGATACCGAAAACAGCGGCTTCCTCAATCGAGGGATAGGCATCTCCGCCTTTCCCCAGTTTGTGCTTTTGAGTAAAGATTGAGTGAGCCACATACCGATTGCGCGCAGGGTCGCGAAAATCCGCGATTATCATGCCCCGGGATTCTTGATCAATCAGAAAATGCTGGAATCGCTTCGCAATGTTCTGAGCAGTGATGGTGTAGACAGACGTGTCATCAAGAGCCTGCCCGTATTTCTTGACCCATACTCGCGCTACAAGCTTGATTCCGTGAGCTTTGCATATGCTCAATACACCATCGATAAATTTGAAGTGATGCTCGATACGTGAGTGAGTAGCAGGGTGTTTTCTTACGTCGCTTCTCAAGTCCGACCCTTTAATTTCCTTGAGTAGGACGTTTAGGGCGTGCCGCTCATTTTTGAAGAGCTTAGGATAGAACTGGCGTTTGAGGCTGATGAACTCATCGGTGATTCTGCTGATGCGTTGCGCATCCACAAACAGCCCTGCAACGATCAGCATAGGCTGCTTATCGTCAACGTCGCTTTGAACAGGTTGGGAATCGCCAGACTCGTCGATATAGCAGATATGCATTCACAACCCCCAGAAATAGAACAGCCACCTTAAAGGTGGCTGTGGTCTGCATTCGCAGTATCTTGCATCGGACTTAACCGACACTTTGGTCAACCGTTCGACGGCTGTGCACATATATTGAGCATGGCCAATCACCTTGTCAACCCTTGTAGATGCTTGCGAACCGAGTGAGGCGCTGAGCCTTCAAAGGATAGATAGCGTATCTTTCGGGCAACCCAGAGAAACGAAGCCAACCTTTGGATTGGCCGGCGCAGGAGTGGTGGACATGTCTAACCTCGGTGTTTTGTGACGTCGCTTGCCTGATGGCGGAAGCCGACGGACGGGCGCTTGAAGTGCGCCTCTGATCAAAAAGTGCGCAATTCTAGCGATGAGCAACGCACTTGACCAGCTTTATGCAGGGAAATACGACGAGTGCTGCGCTATGCTTCGCGCCGTTGAGCTTTACCAATTTTTTACAGTCAACAAAACGTCTGTAACAGCAGGTAAAACAGCGCATGCTGCACCACAAAGCATAGTGCTTCATTCAAGAAGCCGGTTCTGAGAAGTAGGAGTGTTGGATGGGTCAGGCAAGTAGTCATGCGGCAGGCGCCGAAGGTTCGGCCACCAAGCCGCTGAGTATGCTGGTCGCGGCAGTCGGGGTAGTTTACGGCGACATCGGCACGAGCCCGTTGTACACCCTCAAAGAAGTGTTTTCCGGCGGTTACGGCGTACCGGTGAACCACGACGGAGTGCTGGGCATTCTGTCGTTGATCTTCTGGTCGCTGATCTGGGTCGTGTCGATCAAATACATGATGTTCGTGCTGCGTGCCGACAACCAGGGCGAGGGCGGCATCATGGCGCTCACCGCACTGGCACGGCGGGCAGCGGGGGAGCGCAGAAAATTGCGTTCGCTGCTGGTGGTCTGCGGCTTGATCGGCGCAGCGCTGTTCTATGGCGACAGCATGATCACCCCGGCGATCTCTGTGCTGTCGGCCATCGAGGGTCTGGGCCTGGCATTTGAGGGGATCGACCATTGGGTCGTGCCGTTGTCATTGGTGGTGCTGGTCGGGCTGTTTCTGATCCAGAGCCATGGCACAGCACGGATCGGCATTCTTTTCGGGCCGATCATGGTCACCTGGTTCCTCGTTCTCGGCGCTCTGGGCGTGTACGGCATCAGCCATTCCCCGGAAGTGCTGAAGGCCCTGAACCCGATCTGGGCCGTGCGCTTTTTCATGGTGCATACCGGCATGGGCGTGGCGATTCTCGGCGCCGTGGTGCTGGCGCTGACCGGTGCCGAAGCGCTGTACGCCGATATGGGCCACTTCGGTCGCAAGCCTATCGCCCGGGCTTGGTTCCTGCTGGTGCTGCCGGCGCTGGTGCTTAACTACTTCGGACAGGGCGCCTTGCTGCTGGACAACCCGGAAGCGGCGCGCAACCCGTTCTACCTGCTGGCCCCGGGCTGGGCGCTGATTCCGCTGGTCGGTCTGTCGACCCTGGCCACCGTCATTGCGTCCCAGGCGGTGATTTCCGGCGCGTTCTCCCTGACCCGTCAGGCGATTCAGCTTGGTTACATTCCGCGTATGTACATCCAGCACACGTCCAGCGACGAGCAGGGCCAGATTTATATTGGCGCAGTGAACTGGGCGCTGATGGTCGGCGTTGTCCTGTTGGTGCTGGGCTTCGAATCCTCCGGCGCACTGGCCTCGGCCTATGGTGTTGCGGTAACCGGCACCATGCTGATGACTACGATTCTGGTGTCGGCGGTCATGTTGCTGTTGTGGAAATGGCCGCCGGTGCTGGCCGTGCCGGTGCTGATCGGCTTCCTGCTGGTGGACGGTCTGTACTTCGCCGCCAACGTGCCGAAGATTGTGCAGGGCGGTGCCTTCCCAGTGATCGCCGGTATCGCGCTGTTCGTACTGATGACCACCTGGAAACGCGGTAAGCAGTTGCTGGTCGAGCGCCTTGACGAAGGCGCTCTGCCGCTGCCGATCTTCATCAGCAGTATCCGCGTGCAGCCGCCACATCGTGTGCAGGGCACTGCCGTGTTCCTGACTGCGCGCTCCGACGCAGTGCCACACGCGCTGTTGCACAACCTGCTGCACAACCAGGTCTTGCACGAGCAGGTTGTGCTGTTGACCGTGGTCTACGAAGACATTCCGCGCGTACCACCATCCCGACGCTTCGAAGTCGAGGCCCATGGCGAAGGCTTCTTCCGGGTGATCCTGCACTTCGGCTTCACTGATGAGCCGGACGTGCCGCAGGCACTGAAGCTGTGCCATCTGGACGACCTCGACTTCAGCCCGATGCGCACCACCTACTTCCTCAGCCGCGAAACGGTCATCGCCTCGAAACTCGAAGGCATGGCACGTTGGCGTGAAGCGCTGTTTGCGTTCATGTTGAAGAACGCCAACGGGAACCTGCGGTTCTTCAATCTGCCGCTGAACCGGGTGATTGAGTTGGGGACGCAGGTGGAGATGTAGGCTCCGTCTGAACTGAAAGCCCCCGTCAGCCTTGTGGCTGTCGGGGGCTTTTTTGTGCGTGTCCGGTTGGAGTGCTTGGTCGGATAGTGGAAACAGCAAGTTGCACTGTGTTTAATTCAGCACAATACTTTGTGCATTAACGTACGCATCAGCATGTGAGTGAGAGGTGATTATGACGGCATTATTAGAGCGTGCTGACCAAGCAATTTCCGTGACTGCCATGGTCAGGAGCTTCAGCGCGAAGCTCAAGGAGATTTCCAGTCGTGCCACTGAGCGTCTGGTCATCTTCAAGGACAATCAACCGGCAGCGGTCATCATCAACGTGCAGGCCTATCAGGAAATGCTGGATGAACTTGAGGACCTTCGCATTGAAGCGGCAGCCCGCGAACGTCTGAGCAATTTTGATCAGACCAAGGCTGTCAGCCATGAGGATATGCGGGCAAGGTACGCCCGGAAGGATTAAGGGAGCGCTGGATGGTTTGGGGAGTGATTTATCATCCGGAAGTCCAAGGGGATCTTGATCAATTGGGATCAGCAGCTGCCAACCGGATACTGGATGTGATCGAAGAACGGATCATCCACGGCGAGCCGGATAAAAGTGGCAAGCCTCTGAGAGCCAGTCTTGCGGGGTGCAGACGAATTCGAACGGGCGACACGCGAATCGTTTATAGAGTTGATGGCCGGGCCATCCAGGTGTTGATCGTTGCGGTGGGGGCTCGACGTGACGAAGAGGTGTATGGCGCTGCTGAAAGGCGCCTCTGAACAAAAGGCCACCGTCAGCCTTTTGGCTGGCGGGGCTTTTTCGTTTTTATGCCGTTACATGCTTTTGGGCAACTCTGCTTCAGACTCGGTTTTCGTTCTCGCGGGTCGCAGCATCAGGGCCTTCATCACGTCGTCGACCAAGGCTTTGCCGATTATCGTCAGGTAGTGCGCGGCCCAGGCGTGACGGTCGCTCTCCTTGTCGTAGGCGGCATCCTCGGCGAAGGATTTGGCGAGGAACAATAGGTCTGAAGCCTGGGACAGTGCTTCGACGATCGGGACGCCGGAGCGAACGTTGAGTAACGCCTGATCCGAGCTGTAGAGGAAAGAGGTGAAGCCGATTGTTGTGAGATCTGCGGGGGACGGCGATTTCGTTTCGGTCATGGTGTTACTCCTTGGTTCGAGGAGCTGCGACTTCCGTTACCACACGAAAGGGAGGCAGCTGTACGCAGGGTGGTAAACCGGGAACCAAGGAAACCGGCACGCCCGAAGGCGTCCCACGCACAGCTGCCATAACTCGAAATCACAGGCTTGAAAGTGTCTGTGATTGTGATGAGGGTGCTGTTGCGCTGGTTTATCCGGGTTACCACACCCGATCGCTGAAAGGGTCAGCGACCTCTGGAGAGTATCCCGTCGGAAAACAGCGCAATAGGGCGGCAAAGTGCTCAAGCAGGAGATTAGGAGTTTGCCTACAAGGTATGCGGACGTCATCTGATATTGCGACACCAGACGTAAACGAAATTCAATGTTGATGGAGGTTTTGCGCGTCTTTGATGCGGCAGATGAATGTGGAGTTGACGACTCGAAAAGGCCAATGAAGCAGGTGTCCACGTTTTATGGAATGTGGACGCCTGGCGTTTTCAATTTCATGAAGAGTCAAGCATTGAGTGAAAAAGCCCCCGCAACTGCGAAGTTGCGGGGGCTTTTTTGGGGGGCGCTTCAGATCACTCTTCCGCCACCTGCGCCGTGTTCTGGCGCTTCTCGATCAAGTCCACCAGACGCTTGGCCAGCGCCGGGTAGTTCTCGTCGAAGTGGTGGCCGCCAGGCAGCTTCACCGCTTCGCCCACTGCGGTCTTGTCGGTGCAGCCGCTTTCGTCGGTTTCTTCTTCACCGTAGATGCACACGACCTTGGCCGGTGGCAGCTTGGCCATTTCCGGGCCGGTGGCGGCTTCTTTGCCGGCATTGCCGAGCCAGCCTTCGACTTCGATTTCGAAACTGCCGGTGCGGGCGAAGGCCAGCAGGATGATTGCGTCGACGCGTTGCTGCTCGGTTTCCGGCAGGCGGTTGTAGATGGCCGGCAGGACGTCGGCGCCGAACGAGTAACCGGTCAGGATGAAGCGTTTGGTGCCCCATTTCTGGCGGTAGTGCTGCATCAGTTCGGTCAGGTCCAGCGCGCTCTGTTCCGGGCTCTTGTGCTGCCAGTAATAGCGCAGGGTGTCGATGCCGACGACCGGGTAGCCGATCTTGGCCATTTCACCGGCCACGTCGCGGTCCAGGTCACGCCAGCCGCCGTCGCCGGACAGGAACAGGGTCACGGTGTCCTTGGCCTGGCCGGCCGGGACTTCCACCACCGGGATCTGCAGGCCGCCGTTGGCCTTGTCGCCGCCGACGAGGATCTTGCGCAGTTCGTTGTTCAGCACTTGCGGCAGGTTGATGTCGTAGTCGCTGATGCTGGTTTCGGCGTTCGGTTGATCGCGCACGAAACCGGCGCTGGTGTCGTCCGGGTTGTCGTTCCACGCCACCAGCCAGTGACCGTGGGCGGAGGATTTTGGCAGCAGATGGGTGCAGCCGGGTTTTTCCAGGGCCAGGTCGACGGAGACGGCCTGGGCCTTGTCGTCTTTCTGTTCGGACAACCAGCGCCACGCCAGCACGGCGCCGGGGCCGATGCCACTGACCAGCGTCGCCGGGCCGTTCAGTTCGCGCAGGCCGGCTTGCAGGGCGCGGCTCTGCAGCAGGCAGTCCTTGGGCAGGATCACCTGAACGATCTGCGCCGAGGCGCTGCGGCTCAGGGTGCTCAGTTGCTTGTCGCTGAGTTTCTGGTCGTCGTTGACCGCCACCAGCACCTGAGCCTTGGGCTTGGTGCCGGGGATGACCCGGGTCATGGCGGCGCCATCGGCCGGGGTGAGCTGTTCGAGGGTCGGTTCCGGTGCCGGGCGTTTGAGGTACCAGAAACCGCCACCGGCAATCGCGGCCAGCACCAGCAGTGCGACCAGGATGTACTTCAGGGAGCGTTGAATCATCAGCGTTTCACCAATCCAGTCAAGCCGCCCGCGATCAGGGCAGCAGTGTCGGCCAGCGCCACCAGCGGATCGAGTCCGGCGGGCACGGCCATATAACGGGGTTCCCAGTCAGGCTGGAACTTGTCTTTGAAGCGGCGCAAGCCTTGGAAGTTGTACAGCTGCTCACCACGGCGGAAAACCATCGAGCCCAGACGCTGGGTCAGCGGTGCCCCGCGCCGGGGTTGCAACCCCGACAGCGGCACCATGCCCAGGCTGAAGCGCGCGTATCCGTGACTCTTATAGTGTTGAATCAGACCGACCATCATGAATTCCATGGTCAGCTTGGGGGCGTCCGGGTGCGCGCGCATCAGGTCGAGACTGGCCAGATCATGGCTGTAGGTCTCGAGCAGGTTGGCGAACGCCACCGGGCGGCCTTCGAAGCGAATCACCGCGATGCGGAAATGCCTCAGGTAATCGTCGCTGAAACGGCCGAGGGAGAAGCCTTTCTCGCGCACGTTCTTGCCGGTGAGCCAGGCATCGGAAATCACCTTGAGCTCATCCATCGGTGCATGGCCCGGCTCATGGATTTCCAGCGACAGACCATCGCGGGTGCCACGATTCCAGGTGTAGCGCAGGTCCTTCATCTCCTTGCCCTTGGCTTCCAGGTCAAAGCGATGCAGATCGACCCGGGCTTCTTCGCCCAGCTTGATCGCGGTCAGGCCGATGTCCATGTAGTACGGCAGGTTCTCGGCGCGCACCTGATAGAACACCGGGCGGGCGTGATGGATGTCGCACAGGTCGCGGAACTGCCAGATCATCTCGGCCCGTTGCTGGCCGGGGCCGATCGGGTCGTACAGGGCCACCAGACTGCGGCCGCGACGGGCATACATCAGGAAGGCTTCATCATTGGGGTGAAACAGCAGCGCCTTGTCGCCGGTCAGGGCCAGGCCGCCGTCCGGTTGCGAAGAGGCCATCAGGATTTTCGAGGCGCGTTCCAGCTCATCGGGTGTCGGCAAGTGGATCACCGGGCGAGCGGTGCGCAGCAGCCAGGTCAGGGCGATCACCAGCAACAACACGGCGGCACCGAGCAGCGAGCGCAGACCGCGCGGGGCGTCGGCGTCGAGGGTGAACTGCCACCACAGTTGATGGCTGTACGGAACGTCCTGATAAGCGAACAGCAAAAGCCAGGTCGAAGCACCGAGTACGCACAGGCTGGCCACCAGATACAGCGGCGAGAACGGCAGTTCGGTCAGACGGCTCGGGCGATAGAACGAACGACGGAACACCCCCAGCAGCGCGGCGGTGAGGGTCATCAGGGTTGCCTCTTCCCAGTCGAAACCCTTGAGCAGCGAGAGCAGGGCGCCCACCAGCAACAGAATGGTGGTCAGCATCCATGCCGCCGACAACCGGCGACGCAGGCCTTGAGCGAGCATCAGGCACAGCACGCCGATCAGGCTGGCGCCAAAGTGCGAGGCGTCGACCAGACGGTGAGGAATCAGAAAACCGATGTGCTCCAGACGAGTGTCGATCTCTGGCGTCGCGCCGGAAAACAGCAGCACCACGCCGGACAGGAACACCAGCACCGCGAGGATCGGTGCCGCCAGACCGGACGCTGCACGCATGGTCTGCGACTGAAACAGGCGCTGGCCTTCGTTGAGCAGCAACAGCACGCAGGCCACCAGCAACGGCAGCACTACATAGATCAGGCGATACAGCAGCAGGGCGGCAGCCAGCGGCGCGGCGCCGAGTTTGTCGGCGAACGCAGCGAGCAGAATCGCTTCAAAAACACCCACACCACCCGGAACGTGGCTGAGTACACCGGCCGCCAGTGCCAGCAGATAGACCAACAGGAATGCACCGAAGGGCGGCGCTTGCGGCAGCAGCAGATAAAGCACGGTTGCAGCGGCGGCGACGTCGAGGGCGGTAATGACCAGTTGCAGGAACGTCAGGCGACGACCCGGCAGACGCAGGGTGCGACGACCGGCCCGGACCAGCAGGTTGTCCGGATAAGGTTGCTCCGGCAGGCGACGGCGATAGATGCCGATGGCCAGAATCGCACCGAGCAGCAACACCACGCCGGCAATCGTACCCAACAAGGTCTCGGACAGTCCCAGTGCCTGTGAGGCGGCCGGCAGGTTGCTCAGGGTCGCTAGGGCGGCCAGTGGCGGCAGGGCGCAGCCCAGCGACAGGCTGGCGAACAAGGTCATGTGCGCGACTTCGGAAGCGCCCAGGCCATGCCTTGCATATAGACGGTAACGCACCGAGCCACCGGACAGCATCGACAGGCCGATGGCATTGCCGATGGCAAACGCGGTGAAGCCGCCCAGAGCCAGGGTTTTCGGTGTCAGCGTCACGCGCGCATATCGACTGGCCGACCATTCGTAGCCGAGCAGAATGATGAAGCCGATGACTGTCGCACCGAGGGCGCCGAGAAGGGCCGGTTTCGGCACCTCGAGAATCGAGTCGTGCAGTGCGTCGAGATCGAGTTCGCTGAGCAGATGGCGACAGGCAATCAGCGCGATGGCGAACAGCAGCAAAGTGACCGCCAGACCGATCGGTTGCCGGTATTTGCTGATCCGATCCAGCAGGCGCAGACGCTCAGGCTTGATCGGTGGGTTCGCTGTGACGGTGTCTTGTGAATCAGACGAGTTGGCGCGCATCAATCACCTCTTGGATTGTGCGCGACAGGATGGAGGTATCCAGCCAAGTTACCAATCCCTGTAGAAAAAAATAATCACAAAATACTACGCCTCTCACCAGGTATCGGCGAGGGCAGCTCCTGGATTGCAGACGCCTTGCCTGCGACTTCAAGCATAGTCGCAACCTGGCGGGACTGAAGATCCTGAACGGTTCACTGCACAGTGACAGATCATTGTTGCGAAAGGACTTTTTCCACAGATACAAAAAAGGCCACTCTTTCGAGTAGCCTTTTTTGATGTTTGGTTGCGGGAGCCGGATTTGAACCGACGACCTTCGGGTTATGAGCCCGACGAGCTACCAGACTGCTCCATCCCGCGTCTGTGTGGCGGCATTCTACAGGCGAACGGCGGGGTGTCAACCGATAATCCCGTGAAGGGTCAAATAAGTGTGCAATCGCGGCAAACGGTCGCAGGGAAAGCGCTAAGTTTCGGAATCGGAACGATTTCCGGAGTGTTCGACTGGATCCGAAAAAACCGACGCGCACAAAAAAGGCCAATCTTTCGATTGGCCTTTTCTGATGTTTGGTTGCGGGAGCCGGATTTGAACCGACGACCTTCGGGTTATGAGCCCGACGAGCTACCAGACTGCTCCATCCCGCGTCTGTGTGGCGGCATTCTACAGAGGAATGCTGTGGTGTCAACCTTCAATTCGGATAAAACCTGTTGAGCTTCAATCGGTTAGCGCTGACGGACGGTCTTTTTATTGAGCGCAGGGCATACAGGGCAAGGGTTTCAGCTCTATTGGGGATTGGTTTTCGATTGAGTAAATAAATTCAAAGTCCTTTTCCTACAAACTGAAAAGAACATTCGTACCACTGGTGCTATATACAGGTGTCAGTGAGATACTGCCGGTCCGGCTCGCCATGTTTCCTTTTCTGTCATGACTCAGCGAAAAATCATCCACGTCGACTGTGACTGTTTCTACGCCGCCATCGAGATGCGGGATGACCCGAGCCTCGCCGGCAAGCCGTTGGCGGTCGGTGGTTCGGCGGACAGGCGCGGGGTGATCGCCACCTGCAACTATGAGGCGCGGGCTTACGGCGTTCGCTCGGCGATGTCGTCCGGGCATGCCTTGAAGCTGTGCCCGGACCTGACCATCGTCAAGCCGCGAATGGATGCCTATCGCGAGGCGTCGAAGGAAATTCATACGATCTTCAGCGATTACACCGACCTGATCGAGCCGCTTTCGCTGGACGAGGCCTATCTCGACGTCTCGGACAGCGCGCATTTCGGCGGCAGCGCCACGCGCATCGCCCAGGACATTCGTCGCCGGGTTTCCAATCAACTGCACATCACGGTCTCCGCCGGCGTGGCGCCGAACAAGTTTCTGGCCAAGATCGCCAGCGACTGGAGAAAGCCCAACGGCTTGTTCGTGATTACCCCGGACCAGGTCGAAGACTTCGTCAGTGGCCTGCCGGTGAGCAAGTTGCACGGGGTGGGCAAGGTCACGGCCGACAAGTTGAGCAGGCTTGGTATCAGTGACTGTCTGCAGTTGCGCGAGTGGGACAAGCTGGCGCTGGTGCGGGAATTCGGCAGTTTCGGCGAGCGCTTGTGGAGTCTGGCCCGTGGGATCGATGAGCGGTTGGTGCACAACGACAGCCGCCGTCAGTCGATCAGCGTCGAAAATACCTACGACGTCGATCTGCCGGATCTGCGCAGTTGCCTCGACAAGCTTCCGGAATTGCTGGAAACCCTGAAAACCCGCATGGCGCGGATCGACAGCAGTTACCGCCCCGGCAAGCCATTCGTCAAAGTGAAGTTTCACGATTTCACCCAGACCACGCTGGAGCAGGCCGGGGCAGGGCGGGATCTTGGCAGTTACCAATTGATGCTGACGCAGGCGTTCAACCGCGGTGGCAAACCGGTACGGCTATTAGGAGTGGGCGTGCGGCTGGAGGATTTGCGCGGCGGGTTCGAACAAATGGAATTGTTCGAGCGATAAGCGGACAAAAAAATGCCCGACTCAGGTTCGGGCATTTTTTCAGGGTTTTCAGTTCGGCCCCGGATCCGCCACCAGGCGCCCCGCATCCCGGGTCAGGGATTTGAGGAACTCGGTCTGCAACTCGGGATCGTTGCGGGTCAGTTCGATCAGACTTTGCTCCAGCTCACTGGCTTCTTCTTCCAGACCCAGTTCCGACAGACGCTTGACCCGGTGCACCCACTGGCTCACTTCGTCGTCTTCCAGATCGTCGTAGATCAGTGCGTGAGCCTCCAGCAACTTGCCGCGCAGGTGAGTGCTGATCGCCAAAGACGAATCGGAGTGCACGTCGTCCTTGCTGTCTTCGACAATGATCTGCAGTTTGCCTACATGATTGAGGTCGTTTTCGGCGAACGGGCTGTCCAGCAGGTTCAGACGCAGCACGCCGTGGCGATCGGTGGTCATGTCGAAGGTCTGCTTGCCGGCCTTGATCTGAACCGGGCGCTCGCTCCACGGCAGGCTCGAATACTCCGTGCGCTTGTCGCGCTGGACTTCGTCGATACCGGCCAGGTTCTGTTGCGCGCGACCATTGGATTGCACGTTCATGAACGGGTTGAGCCCGGCGAAACCGTAACTGAGCCAGTCACGGGTCACGCTGTCGGGCAGATTGCCAAGGGCAAACACGTTGACCACGTTCGCACCGATGCCGCCGACCACCGCCACCGCGCCCAGCGGAATCTCGTAGATCTCCCGCCATGGCTGGTAAGGCGTGTAACGGTCGTAATGGCGCGTGACCTCGAACTCGGTGACCTCGAAGGTCTTCTGTTCGTTGATCTTCACCCGCCGTTGCGGCAGCTCAAGCACCTTGGGCTCGCCGACATCGATCTGCAGGCTGTGATCGAGCAGTTTGCGCTCGACACGTTCCTCGTGCTCGCTGCGTTGTGACATGTGATTGGCACAGCCGCTGACCAGCAGGGTGCCGCACAGGGCGGCACCACCGAGGCCTAAGGTGTTTCGCTTGAACATGACGTCTCTATCTGGTTTCAGCGGCGGATACGGGCCTGAAGGAAGGACAGCACGTCGGCAACCGGCAGCGCTTGCGCCTGGCCTTCGGTACGGCTCTTGTATTCCAGGTTGCCTTCGGCAAGGCCGCGATCGCTGACCACGATCCGGTGCGGAATGCCGATCAGCTCCATGTCCGCGAACTTGATGCCCGGGCTGGTTTTCTTGTCGCGGTCGTCCAGCAACACTTCGAAGCCAGCCGCGGTCAGTTCCGCGTACAGCTTGTCGGTGGCTTCGCGCACCAGCTCGGTTTCATAGCGCAGTGGTACCAGGGCGATCTGGAACGGTGCCAGGGCGTCGCTCCAGATGATGCCGTTCTCGTCGTTGTTCTGCTCGATGGCGGCGGCCACCACGCGGGAAACGCCGATGCCGTAGCAACCCATTTCCAGGGTCACCGGCTTGCCGTTCTCGCCCAGCACTTCGCACTTCATCGCCTTGCTGTACTTGTTGCCCAGCTGGAAGATGTGCCCGACTTCGATGCCGCGCTTGATTTCCAGGGTGCCCTTGCCGTCCGGGCTCGGGTCGCCGGCCACGACGTTACGCAGGTCGGCCACGGTCGGAACCGGCAGATCACGCTCCCAGTTCACGCCGAAGTAGTGCTTGTCGTCGATGTTCGCACCGATGCCGAAGTCGCTCATCAGCTCGACCGAGCGGTCGATGATGATCGGCAGCGGCAGGTTCAGCGGGCCGAGGGAACCGGCGCCGGCGCCAATGGCGTCACGCAGTTCGGCATCGGAAGCCATGACCAGCGGGCTGGCAACACCTGGCTGGTTGGCAGCCTTGATTTCGTTCAGTTCGTGGTCGCCACGGATGATCAGCGCGATCAGCTTGCCTTCTTCTTCGGCGTGCACGATCAGGGTCTTGATGGTCTTTTCGATCGGCAGACCGAATTTTTCCACCAGGGCCGCGATGGTCTTGGTGTCTGGCGTGTCGACCAGGCGCAGCTCTTCGCTTGGCGCGGCACGCGAGGTTTCACGCGGTACGGCTTCCGCTTTCTCGATGTTCGCGGCGTAGTCGGAACCGTTGCTGAAAACGATATCGTCTTCGCCGGACTCGGCCAGCACGTGGAACTCGTGGGAACCGGCACCGCCGATCGAGCCGTTGTCGGCTTCCACCGGACGGAACTTCAGGCCCAGACGGGTGAAGATGTTGCAGTACGCTTCGTGCATGCGGTCATAGGTGACCTGCAGCGACGCCTGATCCGCATGGAAGGAGTACGAGTCTTTCATGATGAATTCGCGACCGCGCATCAGGCCGAAGCGTGGACGGATTTCGTCACGGAATTTGGTCTGGATCTGGTACAGGTTGATCGGCAGCTGTTTGTAGCTGCTCAACTCGTTGCGCATCAGATCGGTGATCACTTCTTCGTGGGTCGGGCCCGCGCAGAAATCACGACCGTGGCGGTCTTTGATGCGCAGCAGCTCAGGGCCGTATTCTTCCCAGCGCCCCGATTCCTGCCACAGCTCGGCCGGTTGGGTGCTCGGCATCAACACTTCCAGAGAGCCGGCGGCGTTCATCTCTTCGCGAACGATGGCTTCCACCTTGCGCATCACTCGCAAGCCCATCGGCAGCCATGTGTACAGGCCCGAGGCGAGTTTGCGGATCATGCCGGCGCGCAGCATCAGCTGATGGCTGATCACGACCGCGTCGGAAGGCGTTTCTTTCTGTGTGGCGAGCAAAAATTGACTGGTGCGCATGGTTGGCCGTTGTCGGTTGCTATGACTGGAAATGACGGAGCAGTGTAACGGCGAGATCCGCCGACGTACAGAAGTGCAACCCCGGCGCGAACCCTCTCGCCGGGTGCGAGATGTCTTACGATTCTTCCACGACGGAGGTCGGTGCAGGTTCCGGCGTCGGCGTCGGACCTTCGCGGCGGCTTTCCTGGAACCAGTGCAGGGCAATCAGCACCAGGGTCGGCACGCCGAGCAGCGCGGTGATCAGGAAGAAGTTGTGATAACCGAATTTCTCCACCATCACGCCGGAGTAGCCGCCGATCAGGCGTGGCAGCAGGAGCATGATCGAGCTGAGCAGGGCGTATTGAGTGGCGGAGAACTTCAGGTTGGTCAGGCTCGACAGGTAGGCGACGAACGCCGAGGTGGCCAGACCGGAACTGAAGTTGTCGAGAGAGATCGTCACCACCAGCATCTGCAGGTTCGGGCCCATGTCCGCCAGCATGAGGAACAGCAGGTTGGTGGCCGCCGACGCAGCGCCGCCGATGAACAGGATCGGCAGGATGCCGAAGCGCACGATCAGCAGACCGCCCATGCCGGCGCCGACGAGGGTCATGATCAGACCGAAAATCTTGCTGACGCTGGCGATCTGGTCCTTGGTGAAGCCCTGGTCGATGTAGAACACGTTGGCCATCACGCCCATCACCGTGTCGGACATCCGATAGGTGGCGATCAGGCCGAGCAGCAGCAGCGCCTGCCAGCGGTAGCGTAGGATGAAGTCGTTGACCGGCGTCAGCACCGGCGCCAGACCGCGACGGCCCATGGCCGAGAGGCACAGGCAGGTCAGCGTGGTGTAAAGAATCGCGCGCAGGAACGCCCGGTCTTCAAGCAGCAGGTCCAGCGGGCTCATGTCACCAAACAGCACGCTGGCGAAATCGGTGTTGTAGAGCTGGGTGAACATCGCCGGGACGGAGACCAGCAAAATGATCAGCACGAACACCGACATCAACTGATGCATGAAGGTGTAGCGCCCGGCCTGCAACTGAGTGCGCAATGGCACCGGCGGCTCGCGCATCAGCAGGGTGGTGAGCAGGGCAGGGACCATCAAGGCGCCGAACAGCACGTAGGTGCCGGTCCAGGCGGAGTGCTGGTAGTTGAACCCGGTGGAGCCGAAGCCTTCGGCGAAGAACAGTGCACCGGCGGTCGCGAGCAGGGCCGCCACCCGATAACCGGACATGTAACTGGCGGCCAGAGCGGCCTGACGGTTGTCTTCGGCGATTTCCAGGCGATAGGCGTCGACGGCGATGTCCTGGGTGGCGGAAGCGAAGGCGACGATCACTGCGATAGCGATCAGCCAGGACAGGTGTTTCTGCGGGTCGCAAAAGCCCATGCCGATCAGGCCGAGGATCACCAGCGTCTGTGAGAGCACCAGCCACGAGCGACGGCGCCCCAGCTTGCCGAGCAACGGCAGGCGCCATTGATCGAGCAGGGGCGACCAGACCCATTTGAAGGCATAGGCCAGACCGATCAGGCTGGCGTAGCCGATCGTCTCGCGGGCCACACCGGCTTCACGCAGCCAGACCGAAAGTGTCGAGAACACCAGCATGTACGGCAGGCCGGCGGCGAAACCCAGCAACAACAGCACGAGCGTCGAAGGACTGGCATAGGCGGCGAGCGCGGCGCGCCAGGTTTTACGGGGCATGGGCTGAAGTCTGCCTCAAGATTGCGAAAACAAAGCGCGCACTCTAACCGCTGTGCTCTACCGGACGCCAGCCATGGCGCCGAATATCCACACGATTGTTCAGGATGGTGATGCCTTCCATGCGCAATCGCGCCCGCTGTTCGTCCCCGGACGGGCTGCCCGCCGGCAGGCTGATCCGACCGCCGGCGCCGAGTACGCGGTGCCAGGGCAGTTTGGTATCGCCGGGCAATTGGCTCAGGGTCCGGCCGACCCAGCGGGCGGCGCGCCCCAACCCCGCCAGTTCGGCCAACTGACCATAGCTGACGACCTTGCCCTCGGGCACTTGGGCGAGGGTGGAATAGAGTGCCGTGCGTCGGATTTGCGGATCGTTTTCGCAGGCATGCATCGGGTCTGTCACGTGCGCGGTTCCTGAACTTGATCGCGTTATGTCCTCAAGCGTAATCGGTGCAAGGGCAATTGAGAAATGAACTCAATAGAAATAGCCGGGTCATTCCTTGTCAGGGAATTATTCCTACGGATAATGCCGACCATTTTTTCGCAAACTTGAGTCCCCGATTTGCTTATGTTGTCCAGAACCCTGCTGTGCCTTGCTGTCTTCAGTGCGTCCACACCCCTGCTTGCCGACACCGTCTGGTTGAAGAACGGTGACAAGCTGAGCGGCAAAATCACGCTGTTCGACGGTGGCAAGTTGCTGGTCCAGACCCAGTACGCGGGCGCAGTGACCATTGACTGGAAGCAGGTCAAGACGCTGGAGAGCGATCAGGAGTTGCTGGTCAAGCAGGACGCCTACAACGGCGAGAAGGCCAAGTCGCTGAGCGCTGCCGAAGACGGCAAGGTCACCCTGGCCAACGGCGAAGCGCCGAAAACCGTGGAGTTGGCGAGCATTCAGCAGATTCTCAAACCCAAACCGGTGGTCGAGGATCTGGTGTGGAAGGGCAACGTCGATCTGGCGCTGGATTATCAGCGCGCGGAAAAGGACACCGACGATTACGACATCGGCTTCAAGACGTCCGCCCGCCATGGTCGCTGGCGCCACACCGCCGAGGGCGAGTACAACCGCGAAGTGCAGGACGACGTGACCACCACCGACAACTGGCGCGCCGAGTATGCACTCGACCGTTTCCTGACGGACAAGTGGTTCTGGCAGGGGCGCCTGAATTACAAGCGCGACCACATCGAAGAGCTGGCGCGTCAGCGCGTGGTCGGTACAGGTCCGGGTTACCAGTTCTGGGATGACGAGCTGGGGGCATTCTCCCTGGGCTCGCTGCTCAACCGCACCGACTACCAGTATCGCGATGGCAGCAAGGACAACTTCTATTCGGTCGCGATGAAGTGGGATTACAACCGCTACCTGATCGGCAAGAAAGTCGAGTTCTTCACCAATGGCGAAGTCGGCAAGCCGCTGTCCGGTGTGGCCGACTATGCTCTGGATGCGGAAATGGGCCTGCGCTACAAGGTCACCGACTGGGCCTCCCTCAACCTCAAGGCCGAGCGCGACATCATCAGCGGCACCGAGGACGCGGACCTGAGCAAGACCCGCTACACCGCCGGTTTCGGCGTCGCCTGGTAAACAACAAAAAAGATCGCAGCCTGCGAAGGCTGCGATCTTTTTTTGCGCCCGGAAAAACAGACGCTCACAAAAAAGCCCCGCTTTTGAGGGCGGGGCCTTTTACTAAAGAAGCTACAAGTTAGATAACTTGTACTTCTTCAGCTTGCATGCCTTTCTGACCGCGGGTAGCGATGAAAGAAACCTGTTGGCCTTCTTTCAGGCTTTTGAAGCCGTCGGATTGGATAGCTTTGAAGTGAACGAACAGGTCGTCACCGGATTGTGGGGTGATGAAGCCGAAGCCTTTTTCATCGTTGAACCACTTAACGGTACCGGTTTGGCGATTAGACATGGTGTAACTCCTTGAACAAAGATAACTGCGACTCAGGAAGAACCCTGGCCGAGACTGAGTGCAAAGAGCAGGAAAAATTCTTGTAGATGGTTGGATCGAAATTCAACATATCGTGTAGAGATTCTCAGTGACACAAGCAGCACAGTGGCGCCACCTTAACCCTTTTTCCGGAACGTGCCAATGCTTCTTGCGAAGGTTTCTCTGTTTTAGGGATCGGCGGTCTGACGGTTCGTCGCCAGGCCGCGTAATTCCTGCACGTTCGGCGAGATTTGCAGCCCGGACTTTGAACCCGGCGGCGCGCCCGGTAAGATGCCGGACAGATTTTTTCCACCTCGCTATTCAGGACACCCGCCATGAGCATCAAATCGGACAAGTGGATTCGCCGCATGGCGCAGGAACACGGCATGATCGAGCCGTTCGTCGAGCGCCAGGTACGTGGCAGCGACGACAGCCGTGTGATCTCCTACGGTGTGTCGAGCTATGGCTACGATGTGCGTTGCACCAATCATTTCAAGGTGTTCACCAACATCAATTCAGCCATCGTCGATCCGAAAAACTTCGATGCCGGCAGCTTCGTCGACGTCCACAGCGACGTCTGCATCATTCCGCCGAACTCCTTCGCCCTGGCCACGACCGTTGAATACTTCCGTATTCCACGCAACGTCCTGACCATCTGCCTGGGCAAGAGCACCTACGCTCGCTGCGGCATCATCGTCAACGTCACCCCGCTCGAGCCCGAGTGGGAAGGCCAGGTGACCCTGGAGTTCTCGAACACCACCAACCTGCCGGCGAAGATCTACGCCAACGAAGGCGTGGCGCAGATGCTGTTCCTTGAATCCGACGAGGAATGCGAAGTCTCCTACAAGGATCGCGCCGGCAAGTACCAGGGCCAGCGTGGCGTGACCTTGCCACGTACCTGAGCCGTCCATCCGGCAGTTACCGGGAATTCTTCGGCGGGTAGACACTCTATGAGGTGTACTGCCCGATTCGCGGACAGCGAAACGGGCCTTCGCCGAGGAGTGCTCCATGAAGATCGATCCGCAAATCACTGCCGAACTGGCAAGGCTCGAGCCCAATCAGGTTGGCGTATTGGCCTGGTCCTTGTTGGCACACCCACCCATCGCCATGGCTGGCGGAATTCCTCACCAGCCCGATCCCGATACCCCCAACGAAGAACCGACCGAGCCCGGCGAGCCTACGTTGCCGGACAAACCGCCACCCGCGCCTGTCGCTTGATTGAATGTATGGCCCGTCGGCTGAGTCCTGAGCAGGACTTCAGCCGACGGGCCATATTTCGTTGTCGCCAATGACAAAGATCCGACAGCTGTCTTCCTTCTCCACCGGATAACCGCCGGTGAAGGCCCCGAAGGCCGGCAGCAGACTGATGCGTTCTCCCAGCCTGAAGCACGCCAGCCGCAAACGCTGACGCCCCTTGCCGTTCAATCGAAAAACCGGGTGTACGTGGCCTGCAAGGACGTGGCGTTCAGGGTGCGGTTCGGGTTCGTGCTGCAACGCGAAAGGCCCTAGCAACAGGGGTTCGGGCACCACTCGAATGTTCAGGATCTGCGGTGGATCACCGGCACGTTTATCGTGATTGCCGCGAATCAGCGTGATCGGCAGATCGGCGTGCCGCGCCCGCCATTGCGCCAATGCCTGCAAGGTGTCGGGAGCGTGGGAGCCGGGCCCGTGCAGAAAGTCCCCAAGAAAGATCAGTTGCCGACACGGCAGTTTCGCCAGCAGCTGCTCGATCACGGCGATGTTGCTCGCCGTGGTGCCCTGCGGCACCGGTTGCCCCAGGCGCCGGTAAGCGGCAGCCTTGCCGAAATGCACATCAGCGATCAGCAACGCCTGTTGCGCCGGCCAGTACAGCGCCTTTTCCGGCAGCAACCAGAGGTCTTCGCCTGCCAGGCGCACAGGATAGGGCGCGTTCATCAGGATTGGCCCTTGTCGGCGGTTTTCTCCAGGTCGCCAACCATGCGGCGGATGCGGTCGGCGAGCTTTTCCGAACTCATGCTTTCGCGCATGCGCTCCACCAGCAATGGAAAGCCGAGCGGTGTGGGACGTTTGATCAGGTGCATGTCCAGTTTCATCCGGTTGACTCGCTCCAATGTCTGTTCCAGCCGACGAATATCCAGCTCTTCGCGCAGGACCTCTTCCCCGGCCTGTGCCAGTAGCAGATTGTCGGCGTCGTATTGTTTGAACACTTCAAAGAACAGCCCGCTGGAGGCCTGCACCTGACGAGTGCTTTTCGGCGCACCGGGGTAACCGGCGAACACCAGACCGGCAATCCGGGCGATTTCCCGAAACCTGCGCAGCGCCAGTTCGCCCGCGTTGAGGCTGGCCAGCACATCCCTCAATAAATCCTCGGGACTGAGCAGCGCGTCATCCAGTTGCACAGGCCAGTCAACGGGCGTCGCGCTGAGCAATTCCAGGCCGTAATCGTTGACCGCAATCGAGAAGGTCACAGGCAGGCGCTGACTGACCCGCCACGCCAGCAGGCTGGCCAGTCCCAGATGCACCTGGCGTCCGGCGAACGGGTAGAGGAAAAGGTGCCAGCCTTCGCGGGATTTCAGCACTTCGGCCAGCAGATTGTTAACGGTCGGCAGGCCCGACCAGCGCAGCTGCGTTTCCAGCAACGGTCGCAACGCCTGCATTTCCGGGCCGGCAAACTCACCGTTTGCCGCCGCGCTGAACCGGCTGACCACCGCTTGCGCCAGTTCGCTGGACAGCGGCATACGCCCGCCATTCCAGCGCGGTACAGCGGCTTTTTTCGCCGTGCTGCGTTTGACGTAGGCAGTCATGTTTTCCACCCGCACCAACTCCAGCAAGCGCCCGGCGAACAAGAAGCCGTCGCCGGGTTTGAGGCGGGCGATAAAGCCCTCTTCAACGCTGCCCAGTTGCTTGCCGCCACCGCCCTTGCTCCAGAATTTCAAATGGATCGAAGCGTCGCTGACGATGGTGCCGACGCTCATGCGATGGCGGCGTGCGAGCCGTGCATCGGGGACCCGCCAGATCCCGTGCTCATCCGGTTCGACCCGGCGGTAATCCGGGTACGCCGTCAGCGACATCCCGCCGTGGCGTACGAACGCCAGCGCCCAGGCCCAGTCTGCACGTGTCAGGTCGCGATAGGCCCAGGCACCACGGACTTCCTCGTACAACTCATCGGGAATAAAGCCACCGCCCAGGGCCATGCTGACCAGATGCTGCACCAGCACATCCAGCGGTTTGTGCGGTGACAATCGAGGTTCGATCCGCCGCTGTGCTACGGCATCACCAGCAGCAGCGGCTTCGATCAGTTCCAGGCTATGGGTCGGCACCAATGTTACCCGCGACGTTCGACCGGGCGCATGGCCCGAACGCCCGGCACGCTGCATCAGCCGCGCGACACCTTTGGCCGAACCAATCTGCAGCACCCGCTCCACTGGCAGGAAGTCCACCCCCAGATCCAGACTCGACGTGCAGACCACGGCCTTGAGCTGACCATTCTTCAGCGCCTGCTCAACCCAGTCGCGGGTGTCGCGGGACAGAGAACTGTGATGCAAGGCGATCAACCCGGCCCAGTCCGGCCGCGCTTCCAGCAAGGCCTGATACCAGATTTCCGATTGCGCCCGGGTATTGGTGAACACCAGGCTGCTGGCGCAGACGTCCAGTTCGGCGACCACCTGCGGCAACATCTTCAAACCGATATGCCCGGCCCATGGAAAGCGTTCGATGGCCGGTGGGAGCAAGGTGTCGACCTTGAGCGACTTTTCGCTTTTCCCCTGAATGCTGATGCCACCGCCTTGTGGGATCAGTACCTGTTCGGCGTGGGATTGATTGCCGAGCGTCGCAGAAACACCCCAGACGATCAGTCCCGGGTGCCAGCGCCGCAACCGGGCGAGGGCCAGTTGTAGTTGGACGCCGCGCTTGTTGCCGAGCAATTCGTGCCATTCATCCACCACGACCATGCGCAGCGTCGAGAGCGCCGTTTGCGCGTCGGCGCGGGCGAGCATCAAGGTCAGGCTTTCCGGGGTGGTGATCAGTGTGGTGGGCAGTCGCCGGTTCTGCCGGGCGCGTTCGCTGCTGCCGGTGTCGCCAGTGCGCAGGCCGACGCTCCAGGGAATCTGCAGATCGTCCAGCGGCGTTTGCAAGGCGCGCGCGGTGTCGGCGGCCAGCGCCCGCATCGGCGTGATCCACAAGACAGTCAGCGGTTCGGCGGGCGGTGGACGTTTACGGGTGGTTTCGGCAACAGGCCCGGAGCGGGCAAAGCGATTGAGCGCGGCAAACCACACCGCGTAGGTTTTACCGGCGCCGGTGCTGGCGTGCAGCAGGCCGGATTCGCCACGTTTGACCGCCGCCCACACCTGTTTTTGAAAGGCGAACGGCTTCCAGTCGCGGGCGCTGAACCAAAGTTTGGCGAAGTCGGTGGAAGTGCCCATGCCGGCGACGTGTGCTCTGAAAGTGTTCCTTCAGAGACCGCGCCGGTGGGGCAATAGTTTTACTTGAGATTGCCGCTGAGGAATTGCTTCAGGCGTTCGCTTTTCGGATTACCCAGCACTTCTTCGGGCGCACCTTCTTCTTCCACCAGCCCCTGGTGCAGAAACAGCACCTGGCTCGAGACCTTGCGCGCAAAGCTCATTTCATGGGTGACCATGATCATGGTCCGGCCTTCCTCGGCCAGGCCCTGGATCACCTTGAGCACTTCACCGACCAGTTCCGGGTCGAGTGCCGAAGTCGGTTCGTCGAACAGCATGACTTCCGGTTCCATGGCCAGCGCGCGGGCAATCGCCACCCGTTGTTGCTGGCCGCCGGAGAGGAACGCCGGGTACTGATCGGCCACCCGCGCCGGCAAACCGACCTTTTCCAGATATCGCCGGGCGCGGTCGTCGGCTTCCTGTTTGCTGCAACCCAGCACCCGGCGCGGGGCCATGGTGATGTTTTCCAGCACGGTCATGTGGCTCCACAGATTGAAATGCTGGAACACCATCGCCAGGCGCGTGCGCAGGCGTTGCAGTTCATTGGGGTCGGCGACGTGCATGCCGTGGCGGTCGGTGACCATGCGGATCGCCTGGCCGTCGAGGCTCATCGCGCCGTCGTTGGGTTGTTCGAGAAAGTTGATGCAGCGCAAAAAGGTGCTTTTGCCCGAGCCGCTGGCGCCGATCAGGCTGATCACGTCGCCGGTCTTGGCCTTGAGCGAGACGCCTTTGAGCACCTGATGGTCGCCATAGCTTTTGTGCAGGCCTTCAACGGTCAATTTGTACATGGAACAGGCATCCTCAAGGCGAAAGTAGATAGCCGCTGCGATAGGCTTCGGCGCCCGCGACGTGGGCGATCACCATCCCGGCGGTGGCCATGCGCCGCAGCGAGCGGGCATAGAGCAGACCGGAAGCGGTGCAATGGACTGGCGTGACCCGGTCGTTGATCGGGTCGATGATTTCGGCGATTTTCTGCCCGGCTTCCAGCCACTGGCCGGGTGTGGCGCTGTAGACCAGCAGGCCGCCGACGGGAGTGGCCACCGGTTCCACGCCGGCCAGAGGTGTGGCGGGATGTGGCAGTGCCGGCAAGGCTTTTGGTTCGCCGACGATGGCGCCGAAATGGATCAGGTAATCGATCAGCGCCTGGCAGTCGCCACTGGCCAGCGGATGGGTGACATCTCCCTGACCGCGCAACTCGACGGTGACCGAGAAACTGCCGAGCGGAATGTCGAAGTGTTCGCCGAAGCGCTCCTTCAATTGCCACCACAGCAGGGTGAAGCACTCATCGAATGACTGGCCGCCGGAGTCGGTGGCCAGCAGGCTCGCTTGGGATTCGATATAGCGCGCCAGCGGCTCGACCTGCGGCCAGGCCTCGGGCGTGGTGTAGAGGTGAACCACGGATTCGAAATCGCAATGCAGGTCCAAAACCATGTCCGCATCGCAGGCCAGCCGTTGCAGGGTCAGGCGTTGGGATTGCAACTGAGTCGTGGCGGTGTGGCGGTCGAGGGCGTTGCGCAGGCTGGATCGGATCAATTCGAGGTTGCGCTGCGGGTCGTCGCTCAGTTGCGCTTCGATTTCGTTGCCGATTTCTTCGCTGAGGTCGACGAACCAGCGGTTGAAATTCTGCCCGCTCTCCAGCTCGTAGCGGCCCAGCGGCACATCCATCAGCACCTGTTCGAGGCCAACCGGGTTGGCCACCGGCACCAGCACGATTTCGCTGCGCAGGCGCCCGGCGGCTTCCAGCTCCGCCAGACGCTGCTTGAGGTGCCAGGCCACGAGCATGCCGGGCAGTTCGTCGGCATGCAGCGAGGACTGGATGTAAATCTTGCCCTGAGCCTTGTCCGGGCCGAAGTGAAAGCTGTGAATCTGTCGTGCGGTCCCCGGCAGCGGGGCCAGCAGGTCGTGTATCTGGTGGCGCATCTCAAAAGGGTCCTAGTGGGTCGGGCCGAGAAAGGCCAGCCATCGGCGTTCGGCAAGACGGAACAGGCCGACCAGCGCAAAGGTGATGGTCAGGTAGATCAGGGCGGCGATGCCGAACGACTGGAAGGTCAGGAAGGTCGCCGAGTTGGCGTCCCGCGCGACCTTGAGGATGTCGGGGATGGTCGCGGTAAAGGCCACGGTGGTCGAGTGCAGCATCAGGATCACTTCGTTGCTGTAGTACGGCAACGACCGGCGCAGCGCCGACGGCATGATGACGTAGGCATAGAGTTTCCACCCGGTCAGCCCGTAAGCCTTGGCCGCTTCGACTTCGCCATGGTTCATGCTGCGGATCGCCCCGGCGAATATCTCCGTGGTGTAGGCGCAGGTGTTCAGGGCGAAGGCCAGGATCGTGCAGTTCATCGCATCGCGGAAGAAACTGTCGAGCAGCGGTTGCGCGCGCACGGCGGCCAGGCTGTAGATCCCGGTGTAGCAGATCAGCAACTGGATATAGAGCGGCGTGCCACGGAACAGGTAGGTGTAGAACTGCACTGGCCAGCGGATGTAGAAGTGCGGCGAGACGCGGGCGATCGACAGCGGAATCGACACGATGAAACCGAAGAAGATCGAGGCGCTGAGCAGCCACATCGTCATCGCAAGGCCAGTGATGTTCTGGCCGTCTGTATAAAGGAAGGCTTTCCAGTATTCCTGCAGAAGTTCGATCATCGTACGGCCTCCCGTGCACCGGCGGCGTAGCGGCGTTCGAGCCAGCGCAGAATGAAGTTCGAGGCACTGGTGATCAGCAGGTAAATCAACGCGGCGAGAACCAGAAAATAGAACAGCTGATAGGTGCTCTTGCCGGCGTCCTGCGCGGCCTTGACCAGATCGGCCAGGCCGATGATCGAGACCAGCGCGGTGGCCTTGAGCATCACCATCCAGTTGTTGCCGATGCCCGGCAGGGCGAAGCGCATCATTTGCGGGAACACCACGAAACGAAAGCGCTGGCCGCGCTTGAGACCATAGGCGGTGGCGGCTTCGACCTGACCGCGTGGCACGGCGAGAATCGCCCCGCGGAAGGTTTCAGTGAAGTACGCGCCATAAATGAAGCCCAGGGTCAGGACCCCGGCGCTGAACGGGTCGATCTCGATGTATTCCCATTCCAGGTAATCGGTGAGCGTCGTCAGCCAGGTTTGCAGGCTGTAGAAGATCAGCAGCATCAGCACCAGGTCCGGCACCCCGCGAATCAGCGTGGTGTAGATCTGGGCGGGCAGGCGCAGCAGTTTGACTTTTGACAGCTTGGCACTGGCGCCGAGCAGGCCGAGCAACACGGCCACCAGCAGCGACAACGCCGACAATTTGATGGTCATCCAGGTGCCTTCCAACAGCAACGGGCCAAAGCCCTTGAGGCTGAAGGCGGAGAGCCCCAGATTTTGTAAGAGGTTTTCGAACATAAATCAGCAACCTGACTGAATGAAAAAGGCGCCCATCGAGGATGGGCGCCGGGGCATTATTTGCCGCTGTACAGATTCAGATCGCCAAAGTGTTTCTTTTGAATCTCGGCGTATTTGCCATCATCGTGTAACGCTTTGATACCTTTATCCAAAAGCGCTTTCAGCTCGGTGTTACCTTTCTTAATACCGACAGCGGTCTTGGCTGGCAGCAAGTGGTTGTCGACCGGCTCGCTGACGGCATAGTCGGCACCCTGTGGCGACTTCAGAAAGCCCAGTTCGGCCTGCAACATGTCCTGAATGCCCGCATCGAGACGGCCGGAAGTCAGGTCGGCATACACCTGATCCTGGTTCTGATAGGCCTGGGTTTTCACGCCGGCCTTGTCCAGCACGGCTTTGGCATAGGCTTCCTGGATGGTGCCTTGCTCGTAGCCGACGGTTTTGCCTTTCAGCGAAGCGACGTCGTTGGTGATGCCGGAACCCTTCTTCGACACGTAGGCAGTCGGGCCGGAGAACAGCTCGCTGGAGAAGTCGATGACTTTTTCACGGGCTTCGGTCACGGTCATCGACGAGATCACACCGTCGAATTTATTGGCCTTGAGGCCCGGAATCATGCCGTCGAAGTCACTTTCGACCCATTTGCACTTGACCTTCAACTCGGCGCAGATCGCGTTGCCCAGATCGATGTCGAAGCCAACCAGGCTGCCGTCTGCCGCTTTCGACTCGAACGGTGCGTAGGAAGGGTCAACGCCAAACCGCAGTTCTTTGTATTCCTTGGCCAGCGCGGAGCCGGCGGCCATGCACAACGCCAGTGCAGAAAGGGTCAGCAATGCTTTTTTCATTATTCAATCCCTAAGAACCAATATGAGCGCTTGTGGCGCGGAATGATTGTTACTGGAGCGCTTACGACTTATAGAAAGTAGCAATTTCCGAACCAGAGTCCCGAACAAGTGTTTTAAAAGGTGCAGGAAGTGCATGCCGGGGCCGGTCAGTGCACGAAAACGGGCGCGCCGCAAAAGCTGCACCAGGATGGTTCAGGGGATCGTTCCCACGCTCTGCGTGGGAATGCAGCCCGGGACGCTCCGCGTCCCAAAGCGGACGCAGAGCGTCCATTGAGGCATTCCCACGCG
>NZ_JAKUMP010000051.1:0-207 GCF_026341415.1 Pseudomonas sp. MCal1 | reverse complement strand
TCTGGGCAGATTCGAACTGCCGACCTCACCCTTATCAGGGGTGCGCTCTAACCAACTGAGCTACAGACCCAATTTCGAGCTTGTAACTGTTAGCTCAGAGCTATCAGCTTGGAGCTTAAAGCTGCTTCTATCGTCTTCTTCAATGAATCAAGCAATTCGTGTGGGAGCTTATGAAGCAGCTGATGTCGTCGATTAAGGAGGTGATCC
>NZ_JAKUMP010000050.1:0-208 GCF_026341415.1 Pseudomonas sp. MCal1 | reverse complement strand
TCGGCGATGCATCGTTTCACTTCTGAGTTCGGGATGGGATCAGGTGGTTCCAACGCTCTATGGTCGTCAAGAAATTCTGTGACCAGCCCGTTACCGCAGTAACGTTCCGGCAAAAATCGGTGACTTCTACTAAAACAAAACCCCAACTGCTTTCGCAATTGGGGTTTCGGAATTTAATCTTGACGATGACCTACTCTCACATGGGGAA
>NZ_JAKUMP010000004.1:0-330053 GCF_026341415.1 Pseudomonas sp. MCal1 | reverse complement strand
GAAACGTTGTCCCCCACTACCAGGCAGATTCCTAGGCATTACTCACCCGTCCGCCGCTGAATCAAGGAGCAAGCTCCTTTCATCCGCTCGACTTGCATGTGTTAGGCCTGCCGCCAGCGTTCAATCTGAGCCATGATCAAACTCTTCAGTTCAAACATCTTTGGGTTTTTAAGAAACCCTAAACTTGGCTCAGCAATCGTTGGTTACATCTTTGATTTCTCGCGGAGTAACTTGTGATGCTGATAATCTTGTTGACTATCAGTCTGACTCCACAAGCACCCACACGAATTGCTTGATTCAGTTGTTAAAGAGCGGTTGGTTAAGATCTTTCGTCTCAACCGAGGCGCGCATTCTACAGCAGCCTCATTTACTGTCAAGTGATTATTTTCAGAAGTTTTTGAAGATTTCTTCAACAACTTCAACCACTTGCGCTTCCGATCTCTCGTTAGCGGGAGGCGAATTCTACAGCGTTACACGCTGCTGTCAACACCTCTTTTTCTTCGCTTTCGACCGAGAAGATCGAATCGCTGAAAGCGCCCAGCAAACCGGCATTTCCAACGCCTTCCAGGCTTCGACGAACTGAAGCGACCCACCGTCGAAACCTGCTTAACTCACTGAATCTCAAGGAGTTTTCCGTTTCGACTGCGCCGGAAGTGGGGCGAATTATAGAGACTCAGAATCTGCCGTCAACACTTAATTTCGCTTTTCCTGAAAAACCTGCTTTTTACCCATCAAACGAGGGATCCGGCGAGTCAAAGGAGGAATACGCAGTGCCAAAAGGAAAACACCTATCAGGGCATAGATTGCCCACTCCTTAAGGTCAGCACGCACAATCCACAGCATATGCAGCAATCCCAATCCGAGAATCACGTACACCAACCGGTGCAACTTCTTCCAGCGGACACCTAAGAGGCGCTGACTATATCGATTGGAGGTAACAGCCAATACGAGTAACCCCAGAAACCCCAGAGCACCCACAATGATGTAGGGACGCTTACGCAGCTCGACACCCAGTTGCGACCAGTCGAAACCGAGAATGAACGCCATATAGCTGAAGAGATGCAGAACCACATAGGCAAAACACCAGAGCCCCAACTGCCGACGCACAGCAATCCATCCGGCCCACCCCGTCAGTTTCTGCAGCGGCGTCATACTCAGCGTGATCAACAGCAATACCAATGTCCCAAGCCCCAATCGATCAACCAGGACTTTTCCCGGATCCGGCCCAAGCAGATCCGCAAAAGCCTGATAGAACCAGAACAGCGGCCAGATCGCCGCAGCCAGGAAAACGCCTACGCGCCAGATTGGATATCGCATCAGTAGTTCTTCCGCAGATCGAGCCCTGTATATAAAGAAGCGACCTCATCCGAGTAGCCGTTGAACATCTGCGTATCACGCACATTCGGCTTGAACAGGCTGTTGGGCAGTCGCCGCTCCCGGGCCTGAGTCCAACGTGGATGGTCGACTGTAGGGTTCACATTCGCATAGAACCCGTACTCATCAGACGCAATGCTCTGCCAGGTTGTCTTCGGCTGCTCACTGACCAGACTGATCCGCACGATGGATTTGACGCTCTTGAAGCCGTACTTCCATGGCACTACCAGACGCAGCGGTGCACCGTTCTGATTCGGCAATTCACGGCCATACATACCCACCGCCAGAATCGCCAACGGATTCATCGCCTCATCCAGACGCAAGCCTTCCACATAAGGCCAGTCGATCAGGGCAAATCCCGAACGCTGTCCGGGCATGGACTTGGGATCCTGCAGGGTTTCGAAGCGAATGTACTTGGCATTGGAGGTAGGCTCTACCTGCTTCAACAGTGCCGAAACAGGGAAACCGATCCAGGGAATCACCATCGACCATGCCTCGACACAACGAAGGCGATAGATGCGCTCCTCCAGCTGGTAAGGCTTCATGAAATCTTCCAGAGCATAACGCCCCGGCTTACCCACCTCTCCGTCCACCACAACACTCCAGGGTTCGGTTTTCAACGAACCGGCATTGGCCGCAGGATCCCCCTTGTCGGTGCCGAACTCATAGAAGTTGTTGTAATGGGTCGCATCTTTGAAAGGCGTAATCGCCTCATCCTTGACGTTCACCGCCCCCCATTTGACAGAGGGCAGCTTCTCGGCAAACCAGGCGGGCGCCTTTCCGGCTTCGACATCGGCATAGCGGGCAGCCTCTTCGGCACTGGCCCAGCGCGGCAAAGTGCTCATGGCCAAGCCGGCCGCAGTCGCTCCGAGCAATTGTCGACGAGAGAGATAAATGGATTCAGGCGTGACGTCCGACTCATGGCAATCGGACGCTTTAGGGACTTTGATCAGCATGGCAACTCCGCAGCTTTGGAGGACAGATGCACCATAGACTGCGGAGTATGAGGGAAATTACATCACTCGGTGTGTTTGTGACGACGAAGATGCAACAAGTACTGCACCGGGCCCGAAGCGGCGTAGGCGAGGAACACCAGCAGCAGAATGCGAGGCGGATCGCTGAACACCACGGCAAACACCAGCACCACTGCAAGGATAGCCACGAAAGGCACACGCCCCTTCAGATCCAGCTCCTTGAAGCTGTTGTATTTGATATTGCTGACCATCAGCATGCCGGCGGCCGCTACCATCAACGCAACCAGGAATGACATCTTCGAACCCTGGATCCCGTAATCGCTGAACGCCCAGACAATCCCGGCAACCACACCGGCAGCAGCCGGGCTGGCCAGACCGATGAAGTAGCGTTTGTCGGCGGTCCCCACCTGAGTGTTGAAGCGCGCCAGACGCAATGCCGCACCCGCCACGTAAATGAAGGCAACCATCCAGCCGACCTTGCCCATGTCACCCAGCGCCCAGCCAAAAGCCAGCAACGCGGGGGCGACGCCGAAGGCAACCATGTCCGACAACGAGTCGTACTCGGCACCAAACGCACTTTGGGTATTGGTCATGCGCGCCACGCGACCATCGAGACCATCGAGCACCATGGCGACGAAAATCGCGATGGCGGCAAAGGCAAAGTATTTGCTCGCATTCGCGGCATCCCCGGCGCTCAATGCAGCCTGGGCACTCATCGAGTTGATGATGGAATAGAACCCTGCGAACAAGTTCGCAGTGGTGAACAGATTCGGCAGAAGATAGATACCACGATGCCGGACTTTACGGCCTTCTGCGTCATGCCCTTCTTCGATGTGCTCATCGATGGGCAGCAGGCTTTCGGCGTCGGAAGCCTGGTTCGGCTCTTCGGGACGTTCGCTCATGGACAGTACCTTGCAACGGATTGGACATTTTCGACAGGCGCCTGGGACGACGGTTCGGCCACAAACGATGCAGCTTTATACCAGAACCGCTCGCCCATACGAAAAAACGCGGCCTAGGCCGCGTTTTTTCATGCAAGGATCTACGACTTAGTTTTTGGCTTTGTCGACGATCTTGTTGGCACCGATCCACGGCATCATGGAGCGCAGTTGCTCGCCGATGATCTCGATACCGTGAGCGGCGTTGTTACGACGCTTGGCGGTCATCGAAGGGTAGCCGGTTGCGCCTTCGCTGATGAACATTTTGGCGTATTCGCCGTCCTGAATACGTTTCAGGGCGTTGCGCATGGCCTGACGGGATTCGGCGTTGATCACTTCCGGACCTGTCACGTACTCGCCGTATTCAGCGTTGTTGGAGATCGAGTAGTTCATGTTGGCGATACCGCCTTCATACATGAGGTCAACGATCAGTTTCAGTTCGTGCAGGCACTCGAAGTAGGCCATTTCCGGCGCGTAGCCAGCTTCAACCAGAGTTTCGAAACCGGCTTTTACCAGCTCAACGGTACCGCCGCACAGAACGGCTTGTTCGCCGAACAGGTCGGTTTCAGTCTCGTCCTTGAAAGTAGTTTCGATGATGCCGGTACGACCGCCACCAACACCGGCGGCGTAGGACAGTGCAACGTTCTTGGCGTTGCCGGAGGCGTCCTGGTAGATCGCGATCAGGTCAGGGATACCGCCGCCTTTCACGAACTCGGAACGTACGGTGTGGCCCGGGGCTTTCGGCGCGATCATGATCACGTCGAGGTCGGCACGCGGAACAACCTGGTTGTAGTGGATCGCGAAGCCGTGGGAGAAGGCCAGGGTGGCGCCTTTCTTGATGTTCGGCTCGATTTCGTTCTTGTAAAGCTGGGACTGGAACTCGTCCGGGGTCAGGATCATGACCAGGTCGGCACCGGCAACAGCGGCCGCCACGTCGGTCACTTTCAGGCCGTGGGCTTCAGCCTTGGCAACGGTAGCCGAACCTTTACGCAGACCAACAGTAACGTCGACACCGGAGTCTTTCAGGTTGCACGCTTGAGCGTGACCCTGCGAACCGTAACCGATGATGGCAACTTTCTTGCCCTGGATGATCGACAGGTCGCAGTCTTTATCGTAGAAAACTTTCATGAATTTCCCCTTTATATCCAGGCCGCTCAGGCCATTCGCTAATTTGGTTTAGATGCTGAGTACTTTGTCGCCGCGGGCAATACCGGTGACGCCACTGCGGACAGTCTCCAGAATCGATGCGGTGCCGATGGACTGAATGAAGCTGTCGAGCTTGTCGCTGGTACCGGTCAGTTGAACGGTATAAACGCTGGCGCTGACGTCGACGATCTGTCCACGGTAAATATCGGTGGTGCGTTTGATCTCGGCGCGCTGGGCGCCAGTGGCCTTGACCTTGACCAGCATCAGTTCGCGTTCGATGTGAGCGCTTTCCGACAGGTCCACCAGCTTGACCACTTCGATCAGCTTGTTCAGGTTTTTGGTGATCTGCTCGATGATTTCATCGTGGCCGACGGTGGTCAGTGTCAGACGCGACAGGGTCGGGTCTTCGGTTGGCGCCACGGTCAGGCTTTCAATGTTGTAGTTGCGCTGCGAGAACAGGCCGACTACGCGAGACAAAGCACCAGGTTCGTTTTCCAGAAGCAAGGAAATAATGTGCCGCATGATTAGGTACGCTCCGTCTTGCTCAGCCACATATCGCGCATGGAGCCGTCTTTGATCTGCATCGGATAGACGTGCTCGCTGGTGTCGACCGAAATGTCGATCACCACCAGGCGATCTTTCATGGCGAACGCCTCTTCCATCTTCGACTTCAAATCTTTCGATTCGGTGATGCGCACGCCGACGTGGCCATAGGCTTCAGCCAGCTTGACGAAGTCAGGCAAGGATTCCATGTAGGAGTGTGAGTGACGGCTGCCGTAACTCATGTCCTGCCACTGACGAACCATGCCCAGAACACCGTTGTTCAGGATGACGATCTTGACCGGCAAACCGTATTGCAGGCAGGTCGACAGTTCCTGGATGTTCATCTGGATACTGCCTTCACCGGTGACGCACGCAACATCGGTGTCAGGAAAGCTCAGAGCGATACCCATCGCCGCCGGCAGGCCGAAGCCCATCGTGCCCAGGCCACCGGAGTTGATCCAGCGGTTCGGCTTGTTGAACTTGTAGTACTGCGCAGCAAACATCTGGTGCTGGCCCACGTCGGAGGTCACAAAGGCGTCGCCCTTGGTCACTTCGCACAGGGTTTCAATCACGGTCTGTGGCTTGATCTTGCTGCCGTCGCCCTTGTCGTAAGGGAACAGGCCACGATCACCACGCCACTCGTCAACCTGTTTCCACCAGCTGGCGACCGCTTCCTTGTTCGGGGTTTCGCCGATTTCCTTGAGGATCGAGACCATTTCGGTCAGGACACTCTCCACCGGACCAACGATCGGCACGTCGGCCTTGATGGTCTTGGAAATCGAAGCCGGGTCGATGTCGATGTGAATGATCTTGGCGTTCGGGCAGAACTTCGGCGCGCCGTTGATCACGCGATCATCGAAACGCGCACCGACCGCCAGGATCACGTCGGCATGGTGCATCGCCAGGTTGGCGGTGTAGCTACCGTGCATGCCGAGCATGCCGATGAACTGACGATCAGTGCCAGGGTAGGCACCCAGCCCCATCAAGGTGTTGGTAACCGGCAGGTTAAGCATTTTTGCCAGTTCGGTCAGCGGCGCGGAGCCGTTGCCGAGGATCACGCCACCGCCGGAGTACAGCACGGGACGTTTGGCCGCCAGGAGCATTTCTGCCGCCTTGCGGATTTGCCCGGAATGACCGCGAACGGCCGGACTGTAGGAGCGCAGTTTGGCTTTCTTCGGGAAGACGTATTCGAACTTCTCGGCCGGGTTGGTCATGTCTTTCGGAATATCGACCACGACCGGGCCCGGACGACCGGATTGCGCCAGATAGAAGGCTTTCTTCATGACTTCCGGGATTTCCGAAGCGTGCTTGATCATGAAGCTGTGCTTCACGATCGGCCGGGAGATACCGATCATGTCGGTTTCCTGGAACGCATCGGTGCCGACCATGGTGCTTGGCACCTGACCGGAAATGATCACCATTGGAATCGAGTCCATATAGGCGGTGGCGATACCGGTGATGGCGTTCGTGGCGCCTGGACCGGAAGTCACCAATACCACGCCGGCTTTACCGGTGGCACGGGCGTAACCGTCAGCCATATGGGTAGCCGCTTGTTCGTGACGAACCAGGATGTGGGTCACTTCCGGTTCTTTGAACAGGGCATCGTAAACATGAAGAAGAGCACCACCCGGGTACCCGTAGATATATTTGACGCCTTCGTCACGCAAAAAGCGGACGAGCATCTCACCGCCAGATAAAAGCTCCACGTTGTTCACCTCTAAAACGCCAGAATACCGTCCACAAAAAAGCGAACGGGTCTTAATAGGTTTACTTCTCGGCAGAGCATGAGCGACGGTGGTCGCCGACTACGTCAGCACTGACTGAGCAAGTATTGGGATCGTCCCAAGTGTTGCGGGCCTTTCCCACCCAGCGCGAGGTAACGCGTTGCGGGTGTAACAGGTCGACGCGGATATGCGCCTCATGATCTGCCGAGAGGGTCTGCTTCTGGCAGTCCCTGTACAGCGGACTTTGGATTCTTCTGTTTCGCCCTCTCCAAGTCAAGTCGTGAATGTGCTTAATTGTGGGTAAGCACATGAGAACGCAAGAAAAAACCTGGAAACCGCTACTCTGTTAGCTTCAATTGCGCAGTTTTGCCAAGGAATCAGCATGCGAACGCTTCTCCTGACTCTACTAATCAGCGCCAGCCCATGGTGCATGGCCGCTCAAATCTACAAATGGGTCGACGCCCAGGGCATTACCCATTTCGATCAGCAGCCACCACAGGGGCAACCATCCACGGCCCTGGAGACACCCTCCTCACCTCCACCAAAACCGGCGGCGTTATCCGGCAGCGGCGCGGTGGGCGATCAGAAAGCCATCGATGACAAGGTCAAGCAGCAAGTGGCCGAGCAACAAAACCAACTCAGGGCATTTTGCGAACAGGCGCGCACGAACCTCGCGCAACTGCAGAACAATCCGCGCTTGAGGGAGGAAGTGGAGGGGGAATTGAGGCGACTGAGCGACGACCAGCGCCAGCAACGTATTGCGGAGGCACAAAAACAGATTGCGGAAAACTGCCAGTAACGACTGGCAGCTCCCGGTTCAGCGCGAAGCAGTAATCAACAGGTCGAACTCTTTGAGCAACACCTGAAGCTGCCGATCCTTGCCTTGCACGCTGCGCTGAGCAAAAACCATCTCGGCCATCTCCTGAATTCCCGAGGCATTGGGCAATGGCAGATTCTGCTCGAGGATCATCTTCATCCGCGGCAGGAAGATCCATTGCAGCCACTGCTCGAACTCGAGAGTATCGACCGAAAACGGCTCGACGCTGCTCAGGGCTTCGACCGAGGGCTGGACGTCATCCCACCAGCCCTGGGCGCGCAGTTCACGTTCGATCAACAGCAATTGATCGGCGACCTTGGAGAAGCGACTGTCCATCACAGCGACACCTTGGCCTTCTGACGGGCCAGAGTGGCGCCGGCGGAATCACCTTGCTTCTCACGGGCCTGAGCGATCAATTCCCACAGGCTGGCCTGCAAGTCCGGACGACCATTGGCCATGGTCAGTGCACGACGTGCGGTCTGCTCGGCTTGCGGTGCATCGCCCTGGGCCATGCGCACCTGCGCCAGACGGTACAGCACTTGCGGCTCGCGCGGCGCTACACGCTGGGCGCGCTCCAGGCTGGAGGACGCTCCGTTGAGGTCGCCACCGGCCTGCTGCTGTTGCGCTGTGGTCAAAAGTGCGAGTACCGGGCCGTCCAGCTGTTCATCGGCAGACAGACCGCCGCCGCTGCTGGCTGAAGGAATGCCGCTCGGCGTCGAAGGCATGCTGTAGCTGCCGGAGTTGATCGGCGCCGACTCGACCGGTGAAGGGTTATATGGCCCCGGCGTGATACCGCCAGACGCCGGGCCCGGAACGATCGGCGAGGTGCTGATCGGTGTCGACGTCGCTGCGCCGCCCGGCACCATTACCACCACACCGGTATCGCCTTGCGGAATTGCCTGGGTCTGGGCCTGTGCAGGACGTTTCACCGTCGTTTGACGGAAACCGCCATTGGCCGAAATGCGCTCGCTGTTGGACACGGCGGTACCGGCATCCACGACCGGAATCGAACCACGCTGTACGGTGGAACAGCCGCTGAGCAAAGCCACGGCGGTCACCGCTGGAATCAACCACTTGTTCACTTGAAACCCTCTTCGCTTAATTCATCCAGCCCTTGACCCAATCCATCACCGACTCGCCCGATGCCGGGCTTTCGCTCGCGCAGGAGGCGCCGGGTGGCGGTTCGCTGCCGCGAATATACGGCATCTGCACGGCGCCCGGACAGTTGGCATCGGAGCCTTGACCGGTGCGCGAATCAACCCAGGCCTGCACCACGTTATCCGGCTGCGGCATGTCCAACGGCAGCGGATCGGCCTTGCGCATGAAGCTGGTCCAGACCTGCAACGCACCGGTGGCTCCGGTGAACGGGGTCTTGCCGTTGTCGTCGCGGCCGAGCCAGACCACCGCCAGCAGATCCTGGCTGAAACCGGCGAACCAGCTGTCGCGCGAATCGTTACTGGTGCCGGTCTTGCCCGCCAGTGTCAGGGTTCTTGGCAACACGTTATAAACCGAACTGCCGGTACCTTCACGCATGACCCGCTGCATGGCGTTCTGGATCAGGTAGATCGAGGCCGGATCGAAACGCTGCTCGATCTGGAACGGATAACGCTTGAGCGGCTCGCCCTCGGCAGTCAGCACGCTGCGGATCCCGCGCATCGGCGTATTGAAGCCACCGTTGGCCAGGGTCTGGTACATCGTCGCCACTTCGATCGGGGTCATGCCCCCAGCGCCAAGCAGCATCGACGGGAACGCCGGAAACTCGCGGGTCACGCCCAGTCGCGCGAGCGTTTTGAGGACATTCGGAACGCCGACCGCCAGACCCAGACGCGAGGTCGACAGGTTGTAGGAATGCGCCAGCCCCTGGTACAGGAATACCGTGCCGTGGGAGCGACGGTCATAGTTCTGCGGTTTCCAGACCTGACCGTCCGCACCTTTGATTGAAAGCGGGTCGTCCGACAGCCAACTGGTCAGCGTGTACTGGCTCGGTTTCTCCAGTGCCGTCAGATAAACCGCCGGCTTGATCAGCGAGCCGATCGGCCGCACCGCATCCAGTGCCCGGTTGAACCCGGCAAAACTCGCCTGACGGCTGCCGATCATGGCCTGGACTTCACCGGTTTCCGGATTGGTCACGACCATCGCCGCTTCCACGTCGTCGGAACCCTTGCGACCGGACAGACGCTTGAAGGTGTCGTTGACCGACGCTTCAGCTTTCATCTGCAGGATCGGATCGAAACTGGTGAAGATCCGCAGGCCTTCTTCGGTCAAGTCTTCGTCGCGATAGTCTTCACGCAACTGGCGCTTGACCAGATCGATGAAGCCCGGGAAAGAACTGTCCGCCAGCTTGCCGCGCGTGGTCACGCCAAGCGGCATTTTCTTCGCAGCGGCGACCTGTTCGGCGGAAGCGACGCCCTGTTGCTCAAGCACGTCGAGCACCAGATTGCGTCGTTCCAGCGCCCGTTCCGGGTTGCGACGCGGGTTGTAATAGGACGGGCCTTTGACCATGCCAACCAACAGCGCGACCTGGTGCAGCTTCAACTCGGACAAGGGCTGGGCGAAGAAAAACTGGCTGGCCAGACCGAAACCGTGCACCGCACGTTGACCGTCCTGACCGACAAAGACTTCGTTGAGGTAAGCCTCAAGGATTTCCTTTTTGTCGTAATGCAGCTCGAGCAGCATCGCCATCATCGCTTCGGTGAGCTTGCGGGTGAGGCTGCGTTCATTGGTGAGGTAGAAGTTCTTGACCAGTTGCTGGGTCAGCGTACTGCCGCCCTGAGTCATCTTGCCGCCCGAGGTGTTGACCCAAACGGCGCGGGCAATCGATTTCGGCGACACGCCCCAGTGGCTGTAGAAATCCCGGTCTTCGACGGCGACCAGGGTTTCCAGCAGATACGGCGGCACCTGATCGAGCTTGATCAGAATCCGGTCTTCCAGGTTTTTCGGGTAGATGCCGCCGATCATCAGCGGCTCCAGGCGCACCACGGAGAGCTTCGAACCGTTGGTCGCCGAGAGTTCGGCCACGTAATCGCCGGAGAAACGCACGCGCACCGACTGCGGTTTCTCAAGGCCTTCATAGAACTGGAAGCCACGGGTATTCAGATCAACCGTGTTGCCATTGACCGATGCAGCGCCAGGACCGTTGCTGACGGCTTCGCGGCGATAGCCCAAGGCATCGAGCTCGGTCAGGAAATCGTCCTTGCTCAGCTTCTGTCCGACGAACAGCTCGAGCGGACGCGCGTACACCTTGGCCGGGATGGTCCAGCGCTTGCCGGAGAACTTCTCCTGCACCACGGCATCGAGGTAAACGGCGAAGCCAGCCAGCACAACAAGGCCGACCAGACTGAGTTTAAGGGCCCAGCCCAACCATGGGCGCAGGCCCCGGGAAGCTGGTTTTTTTGGGGTACGGGGGGATCGAGTACGAGTCATGGCGGCGGATTATACGCACTTTATTCATACTCAACAGGAGCGCGCCGAGGTTTGCGTCGGGCTGGCGAGCGGCCATAATGAGCGCCTTGAATTTCCCCCAGTCTCTGAAGGATCGTCCGTGAGCCAGTCCCTGATCGCTGCCCTGCAAAACCCGGCCCTCTACCCGCATCCCGTCGAAGGGTTCCAGGTCATCGAAACCCATATCTCGTGGGTGCTGCTCACCGGTCCCTACGCTTATAAAGTGAAGAAACCGGTGAATTTCGGTTTCCTCGACTTCACCAGCCTCGACTCCCGTGAGCACTTCTGCAGCGAAGAGCTGCGCCTGAACCAGCGCCTGACCGACGACTTGTATCTGGAAGTGATTCCAGTGACCGGCAGCGCCGAAGCCCCGCAACTGGGCGGCGAAGGTCCGGCCATCGAATACGTGCTGAAAATGCGCCAGTTCCCGCAAACCGGCCTGCTCAGCACCCTGCAAGCCAACGGCGAGTTGACCACCGCGCACATCGACGCGATGGCCGAGCAGATCGCCCGCTTCCACCTCAACGCGCCGAAAGTCCCGGCCGAGCACGATGCCGGCACGCCTGACAGCGTGATGGCGCCAGTGCGTCAGAACTTCGAACAGATCCTGCCATTCCTCAGCGACAAGAACGATCTGCTGCAACTCGACGCCCTGCAAGCGTGGGCTGAAAGCAGTTTCGATCGTCTGAAACCGCTGCTCGCCCAACGCAAGGCCGACGGTTTCACTCGCGAGTGCCACGGTGACATTCACTTGGGCAACGCCACGCTGATCGACGGCAAGGTCGTGATCTTCGACTGCATCGAATTCAACGAACCGTTCCGCTTCACCGACGTGTGGGCCGACACCGGCTTCCTGGCGATGGATCTGGAAGACCGTGGCCTGAAATCCTTGGCCCGTCGCTTCGTCAGCCAGTACCTGGAACTGACCGGCGACTACCAAGGCCTGGAAGTGCTGAACTTCTATAAGGCTTACCGCGCCCTGGTGCGTGCGAAAGTCGCACTGTTCAGCATGCCGGCCGATGCGACTCCGGTGCAGCGCGCCACAACCCTTCGCCAATACCGCAACTATGCCAACCTGGCGGAAAGCTACAGCACCATTCCTTCGCGCTTCATGGCAATCACCCATGGCGTTTCCGCTGTCGGCAAAAGCCATGTGGCCATGCGTCTGGTCGAAGCGCTGGGCGCGATCCGTCTGCGTTCCGATGTCGAGCGCAAACGCCTGTTCGGCGAGCAAACCGTTGCAAATGATGTTCAGGCCGGGATCTACAGCGCCGATGCCAGCGCTGCGACTTATGCTCGGCTGCATGAAATCGCCGAAGTGATCCTGCACGCCGGTTTCCCGGTGGTGATCGACGCCACTTACCTCAAGCGCGAACAACGCGACAACGCCGCCAAGGTCGCTGAAGCCACTGGCGCGCCGTTCCTGATCCTCGACTGCAACGCTCCACAGGCAGTGATCGAGAGCTGGTTGGCGATTCGCCAGGCGGACAAGAAAGATCCGTCCGACGCCACCCTCGCCGTGATCGAAGCACAACAGGCGAACCGCGAAGCCCTGACACCGGAAGAAATCCTGCGCAGCAAACGCGTGCAGACCAATGAATCCGGCACTCTGGACACCGTCGTGGCGCAAATCCGCCAGCGCCTGCCAGGTCTGTAAGAAACTATTTCGGCCGTGAAGCCCTCGCTCGCTTCACGGCCGTCAAATAGTGGCACTATACTGGCGTCATAAAACCAACAGGTGATTTGACATGAGCCAGCCGAAACTTCTCGACACCCCGCTTTATGCCTTGCTGCACAAAGACGACATCACAGGTTTCAACAATGAACGCCCGAAAGACGGCCCGATCGACATGGTTGGCGGTGATTTTCGTGGCCTCGACCTGCGTGAACTGAACGCCGATGGTGTGGATTTCCGGGACGCCTACTTCCGTTCCGCCGACCTGCGCGGCATCGACTTTCGCAATGCTTCGCTGGAAGGTGCGAGCCTGGCTCATGCGCAGATCTCCGGTGCTTACTTCCCGCCGGAGCTGAGTGCCGACGAAATCCTGATGTCGATGAATTTCGGTACGCGCCTGCGTTATCGCACTCGCTGAGTCTCGGAACTTCCAAACTCGTCCAGCGCCCCCGCCTTGCGCTGGACTGCGTGCTATTCGTAACTCTCGCTCGTCCTCCCCATCCTGACTCATCAGCAGAAACTGACGTTTCTTAGAAGCGTTTGCGTTGAATCCGACCAAACAACCACGCTTTTCCTACTGATGGCTACACTCCTGAGAAGCTCGCCCACGCACCATTCGGCCGTCGCAAGGAGGCTTGATGAATGATGAACTGCAACACCTGAAGAATCTTGGCAAGACGTCGGCGCAATGGCTGCATGCCGTGGGCATCCATAGCGCCTCGGATCTGCGCCGCCTCGGCGCGGTAGATGCCTACCGGGCCGTGCGCACTCGCGGGTTTCGGGCGTCGAAGGTGTTGTTGTACGCGATCGAAGGGGCGTTGATGGATGTGCACTGGAATGACATCCCCGCCGAACGCAAGGATGCGCTGAACCGGCAGCTGGAAGCCATTTCCTCTCGCCACAAGAACTAACCGGTATCGACCGTCATGTACTTGCTCGGGGAACAATCGGCACAGGCCGACGCATTGATCAACCGCTTGCAGAGCCTGCCTGCGCAATTGCTGGAAGGCCTCGCATCGTGTGGGCCGGCCCTGGAACTGGAAGCCACGGATGACCTATTGGCGCGCTTGCCGGACGACCAGTTGTTTTTGCTGACGGAGGGTGTCATCACCGGCCGACTCAGTGGTCGCGGCTTGTTCTACTGGCACGAAGGAGATTTGATCGGCCTGCAACAGGGGCCGGAATGGGCGGATTGCAGCTTGTGCGCGGAAAACCCGGTGAGATTACTGCCTTTTCGCCGAGGCGATTTGTTTCAGCATGTGTACGGCGACTCGTCGCGCTCGGAGCAGTTTCTGCATTACCTGCTCGGGCAAATGGCACTGTTGGCTCACGCCGTTGCCGAGTTCAAGCCACGTGAGTTTCGCAGCACCAATGGTTTCAAGCGAGTCGAGGCCGGGGACGTCCTGATTCGCCAGGGCGACACCGCCGATCATGTGTTCGTGATCATCGAAGGACACGCCGAAGCGTTTGTGAACGGGCACAAGGTAGGTGACGTGCTCAAGGATGAAATATTCGGCGCAATGGCGGTGTTCACTGGCGAGCCGCGCAACGCGACGGTCATTGCCCGGGAGGCGAGCACTGTAATGCTGATTCCCGGCGATCAGTTTCTGAGCATGACCCGCACCAATCCGAAAATTGCCCACAGCCTGATCGAAAGCATGGCGCGGCGTATCGACCAGCTCAACAAACAGCTCACAGCCCAGACCTGCCCCCCATATTCAGAGAGCGTCAACGCCATTGCCGGGACAAAACGACAGAAATGAAAAAACAGCAGTTGACTTGGTAATGAGAATCGCTATGATTATCACAACTGGTCGCGAGATCAGTCGATATTCTGAAAAGCCCTTGGTTCGGACTCTCAGATTATCTCCTCATCAGGCTAATCACGGTTATTTGACCCGGTTTTTACCGGGTCTTTTTTTGCCTGTGGAAAAGTCACTGCTTACTGAACTGCTTACGCATTTCGGCGCAATAATCCGGTTTCGGTCTGGCCGGTGTGTACCAGACATAATCAGCCATCGCCGCCGTAACCTGACTGCCCTGCTCCGCCAGCATCAACACCGTGGGCGCTTCGGGCGCGCCCAGATCCAGCACATGCAGCGACACGCCCACATCCTTGCGCGCGTGAAACACACCCGCCAATAACAACGCAGGCGCGGGCGCCGCCAACAAACGCGAGGCCATGCGCCGATCCCGTTGCTGCTGAACGGCCAGCATCGCCGGCATTTGTGATGACGGCAGCAAGCCGCAGTGAGAATCGCCAATCTGCTCCAACAGCGTCTCTTTCACCGACTCGGCGTTGCTGCGTTCACCGCTCAAAACCGGAGGATCACGATAGAGCGCGCGAATTTCGATGTTATCGAGATTGGCCGCCAGCAACGGCCAGGATTGCGTCAGGGCGAATCGCACAATCGGTCCGTAGAGATTCCAGTCCCAACCGTCCTGCCAGGCCAATGCAGCAGGAAGATCGGCCGGCGGCGTTGCGGCATGCCGCACATCATCAACCCGCGACTGTTGATCGGGCGTCAACATTTCCAGCAGGAGACTGCCCTGGGGGCGCGTTTCTTGAAGGTTCTGCAGCAACCACAATTGAAGAGCATGGTGATCGGCGCTGTCATGCTGTTCGCCGATAATCATCCGCGCCGATCTGCTGAGCTGCGTCAGTAATTGCTGTGCCGTCAGACTCTCGCCGCTGCGCAAATCACGGATCTCGCCCACGACCGGCGGCGCCGCAACATGCTGGCAACCCGCAAGCCACAACACCGCCAATAGCAAAATCCCGCGCATACCCTCACCTCGATGACGAAATCAACGGGCGATGATCAGCGGATGCCCGCGCTCCGGGTGCAACTGCACCAACACTTCCAGACCGAAAACCGCCTTCAGTGATTCCGGACGCAAAACCTGCTGCGGCGTATCCAGTGCGACCGGCCGTCCGCCTTCCAGCAGCAGGATGCGATCACAATAGCGCGCCGCCAGATTCAGATCATGCAGGATCACCAGCACCGCTGCGCCACGATCGGCAAATTCGCGCACCGCCTGCAGCGTCGTGTGTTGATGTAACGGATCAAGCATCGACGTCGGCTCGTCGAGCAGCAACGTCTGCCCCGTCTGCCCCGGCCACAGTTGCGCCAGCACCCGCGCCAGATGCACCCGCTGACGCTCGCCGCCAGACAGCGCCAGATAACTGCGGCCGCTCAGATGCCCCGCATCGGCCGCCCGCAAAGCGTCAGCGACGATCTCCGCATCGCGCAAACGTCCGCTCTGATAAGGCAGCCGCCCCATGCCGACCACTTCTTCGACACGAAAAGCGAAATCCAGGGTCGATACCTGCGGCAACACGGCCAGCCGCTGGGCGCGCTGAGTGCCGCTCCAATGGCTCAATGCCTCACCGTCCAGCAGCACTTCCCCGTCGTGTGCACTCAGCTCACCGCATAACGCGCCGAGCAAGGTACTTTTGCCGGCGCCATTGGGGCCCAGCACACCAAGCACCTCGCCCGGTTCGAGTTGCAGGCTGACGTCGGCCAGAACGGTCTTGCGGCCACGGCGGATATGCAGGTTGTGCGCACGCAACATCAGGCACGCCCTCGCAGTAACAGATAAAGGAAGAACGGCGCACCGATGAACGCGGTGACAATGCCGATCGGCAGCTCCGCCGGCGCCAGCGCCAGCCGCGCCACCAGATCCGCCAGCAGCAACAGGCTCGCCCCGGCCAGCACCGATGCCGGCAGCAACACCCGATGATCCGGCCCCGCGAGCAAGCGCACCAGATGCGGCACCACCAATCCGACAAAACCGATCATCCCCGCCGCTGCCACCGCCGCGCCGACACCCAGCGCCGTGCAGAACACCAGTTCGCGCTTGAGCCGCTCGACATCGATCCCCAGATGCCCGGCTTCCGATTCGCCGAGCAGCAACGCATTGAGCGCCTTCGCCCGACGTGGAAGCCAAAGTGCAACACCGGCAGTGATGATCAGCAGCGGCCACAACCGCGCATAGCTCGCGCCGTTAAGGCTGCCCAGGTTCCAGAACGTCAACGTGCGCAATGTCGCGTCGTCGGCCAGATAGGTAAACAGCCCCACCGCCGAACTGGCCAAAGCCGTCAGGGCAATCCCCGCCAGCAACATGGTTGCGACATTGGTCTGCCCGTTGCGGCGGCCGAGTCTATAAACCAGCGCCGTTACCCCGAGCCCGCCAAGAAACGCGCAAACCGACAGCAGATAAGGCCCGAACCATTCGGGCAACCCACCAAAAAACGATCCACCGACAATTGCCACCGCAGCGCCTAGAGCAGCACCACTGGACACGCCAACCAAGCCGGGATCAGCCAGCGGATTGCGAAACAGCCCCTGCATCGCCACCCCGGACAGCGCCAGGACTCCACCAACGGCCAATCCGAGCAATGTACGCGGCAGACGAATCTGCCCGAGAATCAGTTCAGCCTGTTCCAGACCGTCCGGCGCCAGCGGCACCCCGATCAGGCGCAGTGCAGCGCGCAAGGTATCGAACAACGGCAGACTGACCGGCCCCAACGCCAGCGACAGCCAGATCGCCAACAGACACAACAGGATCAGGCCAATGAACAAACCACGGGGTTTGACCAGCGTGGTCATTGGCCGCTCTGGGTCGGGTAGAAACCGTCAGACAGGGTCTTCAGTGCAGCCGGCAAACGCGGCCCGAGCCCGCCTACCAGTAACGTCGGGTCCAGCTCCAGCACGCGTCCGGTCCTGGCCGCACGGCTGGAATTGAGGATCGGATTTTCCTTGAACAGCGCCACTTTCGCCGCCTCGCCAGTCAGCGCACGGTCGGCGAACACCAGCACTTCAGGATCGAGACTGGCAAGGGACTCGACGGAAAACGGCTTGTAACCGGTGTGGGTCGCAAGGTTATGCCCGCCCGCCTGTTGCAGCAGCCAGTCGGCGGCGGTGTCCTTGCCGGCGATCAGCGGTTTGCCGCCGGCATGGCCGAGCACCAACAGCACGCCCGGCGCTTTCTGCTTGGTCTGGGCTTCAGCTACACGAGTCTTTTGCGCATCGAGTTGCTGTTGATAACCTTGCAACAACTGGGCGGCCTGGCTTTCGGCGCCCAACAACTGCCCCAGATGGGTAACGTTTTTCTCCAGCGTCGGCAGATCCGGCTGAGCCGAGAACAACTCCACCTGCACCTTGGCACTGCGAACCTGCGAGATCACTGGCGGCGGGCCCATTTCCTCGGTGCCGATCAGGATGTCCGGGCGCAGGCTGAGAATGCCTTCGGCCGACAGACTGCGCTGGTATCCAATACTCGGCAGCGACTTGAGAGATTGCGGATGCTGGCTGGTGGTGTCGACGCCCACTAACCTGGACTCACCACCCAGCGCACTCACCCACTCCGACAACGCGCCGCCGGCGCTGACCCAACGTTGCGGCAACTCGGCCGCTGCAGCCTGGTGGCTGGCCAAAAGTCCGACACACAGCACGGCAACGCGGGTAGTCAGGCGCATAAACAGCTTCCTTGAAAGGTTTTCCCGGGCATCGTAACGGCAGGCCAAGTATCCTCGGCAGCGGCCACCTCGCGACGGGCGAAGGCGGCCATTTGATAATTGTTTGCATTTGAACGTCAAGCTCGGACATATCCGGACACGAGCCGACACTTGAGGATAGCCATGAAGTTTCTCTGCGCGGGCGCCGATCTGGTTGAGGGCGGCAGCCGCGGTTTCGACATCGACGGGAAAAAACTGTTTGCCGTGCGCCGCGCGGGGCAGGCCTATGTCTACCTCAATCGGTGCCCGCATCGGGGCGTTGACCTGGAATGGCACCCCGACCAGTTTCTGGATCCGAGCAACAGCCTGATCCAGTGCGCCACCCACGGCGCACTGTTTCTGATCGAGGACGGAGAATGTGTCGCCGGACCGTGCGCCGGGCAATCGCTGACGGCCATCCCCTGCCGTGAAGACGCACAAGGGCTGTGGATCGATGTTTAACCGCCGAGCAGCACGTCCAGGCGCCGGTCGACCACCATTTCTTCATGGCTCAAACGCACGCCGTACGCCAGGACTTCGACTCCGCACGCCACAGCCTCGCGCAGCGCAGCGGCGTAGGCCGAGTCGATTTCCTCGGCCGGTCGCACTGCTTCGATACCGGTGAGATTGACGCAGTACAACTGCACCGCACGAATCCCGTCCCGGGCCAGATGCGCCAGTTCACGCAAATGCTTGGCGCCGCGCTCTGTCACCGCATCGGGAAACGCCGCTACCGCCGTGCCGTCGAACCCGAGGGTGACGCTTTTCACTTCCACATACGCCGGGCCCGTCGGGTAGTCGAGGCGAAAGTCGATCCGGCTCTTTTCCTGTCCGTACGCCACTTCGCGCTTGAGCCCGGTGAACCCGTTCAATTCACTGATGACGCCGGCCTGCAAGGCCTCCTCGACCAGTGCATTGGCGCGTCCGGTGTTCACGCAAAACAGCCGGCCTTGCGGTGTTTCACCGACTTCCCAAGTGCCGGGCAGCTTGCGCTTCGGATCACTGGAACGGCTGAACCAGACCTGCCCGCCCTCAACCTGACAATTGAGCATCGAGCCGGTGTTCGGGCAATGAATGGTCAGCAACTCGCCGCCAACGGCTTCGATATCGGCGAGAAAACGCTTGTAACGACGGATCAAACGGCCTTCTTCGAGAGGAGGATGAAAACGCATCAGCTTTGCCAGCTCTTCAAGCCACGAGCGATGCGTTCCACCGCTTCCTGTAAGCGAGGGAGGTTTTGCGTGTAGGCAAAGCGCACATGATGACCGGCCTGATAGCGACCGAAGTCCAGCCCCGGCGTAAACGCTACATGTTCGGTTTCAAGAAAATGTCGGCAGAAAGCGAAGGCATCGCCGCCGAACTGGCTAATATCGGCATACAAATAGAACGCGCCTTCCGGCTCTACGGCAATGTTGAAACCCAGTTCACGCAATGCCGGCAGCAGGAAGTCGCGACGACGGCCGAATTCGGCGCGGCGCTCCTCAAGAATCGCGATGGTGTCCGGCTCGAAACAGGCCAGCGCCGCATGCTGGGCCATGCTTGGCGCGCTGATGTAGAGGTTCTGCGCGAGCTTTTCCAGCTCACTGACCGCCGCATCTGGCGCCACCAGCCAGCCAAGACGCCATCCGGTCATGCCGAAATACTTGGAGAAACTGTTGAGGACAAATGCGCTGTCGTCCACCTCCAGAACGCTGGCCGCGTCGGTGCCATAAGTCAGGCCGTGATAGATCTCGTCCACCACCAGATGCCCGTGACGCGCCTTGATGGCTGTGGATAACCCGGCCAGTTCATCGCGGGTCAGAATCGTACCGGTCGGATTGGCCGGCGAGGCGACCAGCGCACCGACGCTGTCTTGGTCCCAGTGGCGCGCCACCAGATCCGGCGTCAGTTGATAGCGAACGTCCGGGCCGACCGGCACAAGCTGCGCCGCGCCCTCGACCAGTCGCAGAAAGTGCCGGTTGCAAGGATAGCCCGGGTCGGCCAACAGCCAGTGTTTGCCCGGATCCACCAGCAACGCGCTGGCCAGCAGCAGCGCGCCGGAACCGCCGGGCGTGATGAGAATCCGGCGAGGATCGATGCTCAGGCCGTAGCGCGCTTGATAGAAGCCGGAAATCGCCTCGCGCAGCTCGGGAATGCCACGGGCCGCGGTGTAGCGGGTTTTGCCCGCCGTCAGGGCTTGTTGCCCGGCGCGGATGATCGGCTCGGCCGTGGTGAAGTCCGGTTCGCCGATTTCCAGGTGGATCACGTCGTGGCCGGCGGCCTGCAATTCATTGGCCCGCGCCAGCAGCGCCATCACATGGAACGGTTCGATCGCACGACTGCGCGCACTGTAGGGCTGAGCCATTGGCCTTCCTTCAACGAGGGAAAAGAAACGATTCTACCCATCTGCCGGAACGAGCGAGAACCCGCAGCGGTCACAGCCTCAAGAACACTGGACTGTAACGACCCGAGCGTACATTCCAGGATTGACTAAAATCATTGATTGAGCAGGTCTGCAACATTGCCCGACATGGCTTGGCAAACATTTGCAAGCCCCACCGGCCGCGCGCTCGACATCCGGGAGTAGCGCGGGCCGAATTGATCTGGTAAGTTCGCCCGCTTGCAGCCGCAGGGCCGGCAGGTGTCGGTGATGGAGCAATCCTGCGCAATGGATTACAAGAGTAGAGGCGGTCCATTTCATGCCCACCCAAGCAAAGCAACAGGCAAGTCAGACACTCAGCGGTTTCGAACCCTACGTCCCGGAAGCGGGCGAAGAGTACATGGGCGCTCCAATGCGCGCGCACTTCACCAAGATCCTGACCAAGTGGAAACTGGACTTGATGCAGGAAGTCGACCGCACTGTTGATCACATGAAAGACGAAGCGGCCAACTTTCCTGATCCGGCCGACCGTGCCAGCCAGGAAGAAGAGTTCGCCCTCGAGCTGCGCGCCCGCGATCGCGAGCGCAAACTGATCAAGAAGATCGACAAGACCCTGCAACTGATCGAAGACGAAGAGTACGGCTGGTGCGACTCTTGCGGCATCGAGATCGGCGTCAAGCGCCTTGAGGCCCGTCCGACTGCCGACATGTGCGTCGACTGCAAGAATCTGGCGGAAATCAAGGAAAAGCAGGTCGGCAAATAATCCCGGCCTGAACGAAAAACGGAGCGTGCGAACGCTCCGTTTTTGTTTCTGCTGTTTTTGGACTCTCAAGTAACATCGCCCTCATGACTGCCAACACCTCCCCCGCCTACATTGGCCGCTTCGCCCCGACCCCCAGCGGGCACCTGCACTTCGGTTCGCTGGTTGCCGCCCTGGCCTCTTATCTGGACGCACGCTCGGTGGGCGGCCGCTGGCTGGTGCGCATGGAAGACCTCGATCCGCCCCGCGAAGAGCCGGGCGCGCAAGCGGCGATTCTCAAGGCACTGGAAAGCTATGGCTTCGAATGGGACGGCGAAATGGTCCGCCAGAGCGATCGGCACGAGGCCTACGCTCAAGTGCTCGACAGCCTGTTCAATCACGGCCTGGCCTACGCCTGCACCTGTTCGCGCAAGCAACTGGAGCCGTACCACGGCATTTATCCGGGACTGTGCCGCAACGCCGGCCATGGTCAGGAAGGCGCGGCGATTCGCCTGCGCGTGCCGGAGCTGGAATATCACTTCATCGACCGGGTGCAGGGTGAATACCGTCAGCACCTGGGCCGCGACGTGGGGGATTTCGTGATCCGCCGCCGCGACGGTCTTTACGCCTATCAACTGGCGGTGGTACTGGACGACGCCTGGCAGGGCATCACCGACATCGTGCGCGGTGCCGATCTGCTCGACTCCACACCGCGCCAGCTCTATCTGCAGGAATTGCTGGGCCTGCGCCAACCGCGCTATCTGCATCTGCCACTGATTACCCAGCCGGACGGCCACAAGCTCGGCAAGTCCTATCGCTCGCCACCGCTGGTAGCCGATCAGGCCACACCGCTGTTGCTGCGGGCCCTGCGCGCACTGGGGCAAAACCCTGGGCCCGAACTGGCCCACGCCTCGCCGCAGGAACTGTTGAACTGGGGCAGCGGCCACTGGGATGCCTTGAAAATCCCGCGCACACTGACCCTGCCCGAAGCGCAACTGCTGTGACGACACTTGCAGTGGCGCGCCCATCCGTTACCATCGCCGCACGTTTTCGGGCACGCGCATAAAAAAGAGAGGCCGGGATGTACATCTATCGCTTGGTCCTGCTTCTGGTCGTGGGGATCTACCTGTTTTCTCCCGCCATCATGGATTGGTGGATCGACGCTACGGGCGCCTGGTATCGCCCTTATCTGCTCTGGCTGATCCTGATTGTCGTGACCTTCATCCTGCAGAGCCAAAAAGATGCCGATGAGCTTTAGCCTGACCCAGATGCTGCTGATCAGCGCCGCCTACCTGGCCGCGCTGTTCGGCGTGGCGTGGATCAGTGAACGAGGCATGATCCCGCGGGCGATCATTCGCCATCCGTTGACCTACACCCTGTCGCTGGGGGTCTACGCCAGTGCATGGGCGTTCTATGGCACGGTGGGGCTGGCCTATCAGTACGGCTACGGCTTCCTGTCCAGTTATCTCGGGGTATCCGGCGCGTTTTTGCTGGCGCCGGTGCTGCTGTATCCGATCCTCAAGATCACCCGCACTTATCAACTGTCGTCGCTGGCGGACCTGTTCGCCTTCCGCTTCCGCAGCACCTGGGCCGGTGCGCTGACCACGATTTTCATGCTGATCGGTGTTTTGCCGTTGCTGGCTTTGCAGATCCAGGCCGTGGCCGACTCGATCGGCATCCTCACCGGCGAGCCGGTGCAGAATCGCGTGGCCCTGGCGTTTTGTGCGCTGATCATTCTGTTCACGATTTTCTTCGGCTCCCGGCACATCGCCACCCGTGAAAAGCACGAAGGACTCGTGTTCGCGATTGCTTTCGAATCGGTGATCAAACTGGTGGCCCTTGGCGGCGTCGGCCTCTACGCGCTGTACGGCGTATTCGACGGCCCGCAACAGCTTGAACTGTGGCTGTTGCAGAACCAGACCGCACTCGCCGCCCTGCACACGCCATTGCAGGAAGGCCCGTGGCGCACGTTGCTGTTGGTGTTTTTCGCCTCGGCGATCGTGATGCCGCACATGTATCACATGACCTTCACCGAAAACCTCAACCCGCGCTCGCTGGTCAGCGCGAGCTGGGGCCTGCCGCTGTTCCTGCTGTTGATGAGCCTGGCGGTGCCGCTGATTCTCTGGGCCGGCCTGAAACTCGGCGCCACCACCAATCCGGAATACTTCACCCTCGGCATCGGCATCGCCGCCAACAGCAAATCGCTGGCATTGCTGGCGTATGTCGGCGGCCTGTCGGCGGCCAGCGGCCTGATCATCGTCACCACGCTGGCCCTGTCGGGCATGGCCCTGAACCATCTGGTGCTGCCGCTCTACCAGCCGCCGGCCGAAGGCAATATCTATCGCTGGCTGAAATGGACCCGCCGGGCGCTGATCGTCGCGATCATCATGGCCGGCTTCTGCTTCTACCTGATGCTCGGCGCCGAGCAGGACCTGGCCAACCTCGGCATCGTCGCCTTCGTAGCGACCCTGCAATTCCTGCCGGGTGTACTGTCGGTGCTGTACTGGCCGACCGCCAATCGCCGCGGCTTTATCGCCGGTCTCCTGGCGGGAATTGTGGTGTGGGTCGTGACCATGCTGTTGCCGCTGGTCGGTAATCTGCAGGGTTTCTATATTCCGCTGCTGAACATGATCTACGTGCTGGACGATACGAGCTGGCACATGGCGGCCATCGCCTCGCTGGCGGCCAACGTCCTGATGTTCACGCTGATTTCGCTGTTCACCAATGCCAGCCCGGAAGAGGCCAGCGCTGCCGAAGCCTGTGCTGTGGATAACGTGCGCCGTCCGCAGCGCCGCGAATTGCACGCCGCCTCTCCGCAGGAATTCGCCACGCAACTGGCCAAGCCCCTGGGCGCCAAGGCTGCGCAGAAAGAAGTCGAACAGGCCCTGCGCGACCTTTATCTGCCGTTCGACGAGCGCCGCCCTTACGCCCTGCGCCGCCTGCGCGACCGGATCGAAGCCAACCTCTCCGGCCTGATGGGACCGAGCGTCGCCCAGGACATGGTGGAAACCTTCCTGCCGTACAAGGCCGGCGGAGAAAACTACGTCACCGAAGACATCCACTTCATTGAAAGCCGCCTGGAGGACTACCACTCGCGCCTGACCGGTCTGGCCGCCGAACTCGATGCACTGCGCCGCTACCACCGCCAGACCCTGCAGGAATTGCCAATGGGCGTCTGCTCGCTGGCCAAGGATCAGGAGATCCTGATGTGGAACAAGGCCATGGAAGAATTGACCGGGATTGCCGCGCAACGGGTGGTCGGCTCGCGCCTGAGCACCATCGCCAATCCGTGGAAAGACCTGCTGCAAGGCTTCATCCACCTGCCCGACGAGCACTTGCACAAACAGCATCTGGCCCTCGACGGCCAGACCCGTTGGCTGAACCTGCACAAAGCCGCGATCGACGAACCGCTGGCACCGGGCAACAGCGGCCTGGTGCTGCTGGTGGAAGACCTGACCGAAACCCAGATGCTCGAAGACAAGCTGGTGCACTCCGAGCGTCTGGCCAGCATTGGCCGGCTCGCGGCCGGTGTGGCCCACGAAATCGGCAACCCGATCACCGGCATCGCCTGCCTCGCACAAAACCTGCGGGAAGAGCGCGAAGAAGATGGTGAGCTGACGGAAATCAGCGGTCAGATCCTCGAACAGACCAAACGCGTGTCACGCATCGTCCAGTCGCTGATGAGTTTTGCCCATGCCGGCAGTCATCAGCACAGTGACGAGCCCGTCTGTCTGGCGGAAGTGGCTCAGGACGCCATCGGCCTGCTGGCCCTGAACCGGCGCAATTTCGAAGTCCAGTTCTATAACCTGTGCGATCCCGATCACTGGGTCGAAGGCGACCCCCAGCGGCTCGCCCAGGTGCTGATCAATCTGCTCTCCAACGCCCGTGACGCCTCGCCTGCCGGCAGTGCAGTGCGGGTCAAGAGCGAAGCCGGCGAACACACGGTCGATCTGATCGTCGAAGACGAAGGCAGCGGTATTCCGTCGAGCATCATGGACCGATTGTTCGAACCCTTCTTCACCACCAAGGATCCTGGCGAAGGCACCGGTCTGGGCCTTGCACTGGTCTATTCCATCGTTGAAGAGCATTATGGACAAATCACCATCGACAGCCCGGCTGATGTTCAGAGCCAGCGCGGCACCCGTATACGGGTGACATTGCCGCGCCATGTCGAAGCGACGTCCGCTGTGAACTGAGACCGTCGAGAGTATCGAATCAATGCCGCACATTTTGATCGTCGAAGACGAAACCATTATCCGCTCCGCCTTGCGCCGCCTGCTGGAACGTAACCAGTACCAGGTCAGCGAAGCCGGTTCAGTGCAGGAAGCACAAGAACGCTTCAGTATTCCCACGTTCGATCTGATCGTCAGCGACCTGCGACTGCCGGGCGCTCCGGGCACCGAGCTGATCAAGCTCGGCGAGGGCACGCCGGTGTTGATCATGACCAGCTACGCCAGTCTGCGCTCGGCGGTCGACTCGATGAAGATGGGCGCGGTGGATTACATCGCCAAGCCCTTCGACCACGACGAAATGCTTCAGGCTGTCGCGCGGATCCTGCGTGATCGCCAGTCGGCGCCTGCCGCCGGCGAAGCAGCTCCCGCCAAATCGGCCAATGGCAGCGGTAAATCCGCCATCGACAACAGCAACGGCGAAATCGGCATCATCGGCTCGTGTCCGCCGATGCAGGACCTTTACGGCAAGATCCGTAAAGTCGCGCCAACCGATTCCAACGTGCTGATCCAGGGCGAGTCCGGTACCGGTAAAGAACTGGTGGCCCGCGCTCTGCACAATCTGTCGAAACGCGCCAAAGCACCGATGATCTCGGTGAACTGCGCAGCCATTCCGGAAAGCCTGATCGAGTCCGAACTGTTCGGTCACGAAAAAGGCGCGTTCACCGGCGCCAGCGCGGGTCGCGCCGGCCTGGTGGAAGCGGCGGACGGCGGCACGCTGTTCCTCGACGAGATCGGCGAATTGCCACTGGAAGCCCAGGCCCGGTTGCTGCGCGTACTGCAGGAAGGCGAGATTCGCCGGGTGGGCTCGGTTCAGTCGCAGAAAGTCGATGTCCGGTTGATCGCCGCGACCCACCGGGATCTCAAGAGTCTGGCGAAAATCGGCCAGTTCCGCGAAGACTTGTACTACCGCCTCCACGTGATCGCGCTGAAACTGCCCGCCCTGCGCGAGCGCGGCGCCGACGTCAACGAAATCGCCAATGCGTTCCTCGCTCGTCAAAGCGCCCGCATCAACCGCACCGACCTGAAATTTGCCGCCGATGCCGAACAGGCAATCCGGCACTATTCCTGGCCGGGTAACGTGCGGGAGCTGGAAAACGCCGTTGAGCGCGCGGTGATTCTGAGCGAAAGCCCGGAAATCTCTGCCGACCTGCTGGGCATCGACATCGAACTGGGCGATCTGGAGGACGACGAATTCATCGGCCTGCCGGCGCAAACGCCCGGTAACGCCAGCAGCAGCCACGAGCCGACCGAAGACCTGTCGCTGGAAGACTACTTCCAGCACTTCGTGCTCGAACATCAGGACCACATGACCGAGACCGAACTGGCGCGCAAACTGGGCGTCAGCCGCAAATGCCTGTGGGAACGCCGTCAGCGTCTGGGCATTCCACGGCGCAAGACCGGGGTCGCCAGCGAGAGCTGAACGTGACCTGTCGAGTGTGCGGGTTACCGTTGAAGATGTGAAAAAACTGTTACCTCAGTCTTTTCACGTAACAGAAGCCGGGGTTATCGGTAACGAAACCCCGGCTTTTTTTCGCCCTGCGAAAACGGTTATATCGACCTAACCCCTTGTTTTATTGGGGTTCACAAAAGTTGGCACGGCACCTGCTATATGTTTGGTACAAGAACAATAACAAGCAATGCACAAGACAATAAAAATAAGACGAATCGACTCACGCACAATAAAAACAAGACGGCGAGAGGCGCAGCTAACTGATTCTTTTGGAGAGGCGTTGTATTTGGGGCTAGCCCCACGACCAGGCCGAGAACAACAAAAACTGTCTTAAGACAGAGCCTGTACTGGTTGGATCGCAAGATCACTGCAACACAGCGACCAAAGCAATCCGTTTGCTCTTGGCTCCCGATTGGGAGGGTCATGAAGAAAAAGCTTCATGGCGAGGGCACTCAACAAAAACAAAAAGCCCGAATCAATAATAAAAAGAGCACGCAACTACTTCTTGGGGAGCTTCGGCTCCCCTTGTAGTTTCTCCTTCACGGCAAATCCTCCTTCCGATACATCTTCCCCCCCTCTAGCCTGCGGCTTGCAGCGCAAATCGGCAGCGTCCTACACCATCCCTCGACTAAATGCTAGAATCCCGGCCCATCATGCGGTCATTCTCTGGTATGGCCGAACATTCCTTCAAACAGTGCATCCCATGCTGAAGAAGCTGTTCCAGTCATTCCGAACTCCCCTGCGTCGTACGCAACACATCCGTAGCACGCCTGAAGTCCTCAACAGCGGCCAACATTCGCTGCAGAAGGCGCAATTCAGCCGTTATGCGGTCAACATCGTCGAACGTCTGCAGGGCGCCGGCTACCAGGCCTACCTGGTTGGCGGTTGCGTGCGAGACATGCTGCTGGGCATCACGCCCAAAGACTTCGACGTCGCCACCAGCGCCACCCCCGAGCAGGTGCGTGCCGAATTCCGCAATGCGCGAATCATCGGTCGCCGCTTCAAGTTGGTACACATCCATTTCGGTCGCGAAATCATTGAAGTCGCGACCTTCCGCGCCAATCACCCGCAAAACGAAGACGACGAAGACAGCAACCAGTCTTCGCGCAACGAGAGCGGGCGCATTCTGCGTGACAACGTTTACGGCACCCTGGAAGAGGACGCGCAACGCCGCGACTTCACCATCAATGCTCTGTATTACGATCCGGTCAGCGAGCGCATCCTCGACTACGCCAACGGCGTGCACGACATCCGTAACCAGTTGATCCGTCTGATCGGCGATCCGACGCAGCGTTATCAGGAAGACCCGGTGCGGATGCTGCGGGCCGTGCGTTTCGCCGCCAAGCTCAATTTCGGCATCGAGAAGCACACCGTCCAGCCGATCCGCGAACTGGCGCCGATGCTGCGCGAGATCCCGTCGGCCCGCCTGTTCGAGGAAGTGCTCAAGCTGTTCCTCTCCGGTCATGGCGCCATCACCTTCGAGATGCTGGTCGACCTGCAACTGTTCGCACCGCTGTTCCCGGCCAGTGCCGATGCGCTGGAACACAACCCGGAATACACCCACACGCTGATCAGCGAAGCACTGACCAACACCGACCTGCGGATCAAGCAGAACAAACCGGTGACCCCGGCGTTCCTGTTCGCCGCCCTGTTGTGGCCAGCCCTTCCCGCTCGCGTGTTGCGTCTGCAGGAACGTGGCATGCCACCGATTCCGGCCATGCAGGAAGCCGCTCACGAACTGATCGCCGAACAGTGCCAGCGCATCGCGATTCCAAAACGCTTCACCATGCCGATCCGCGAGATCTGGGACATGCAGGAACGCCTGCCACGCCGCAGCGGCAAACGCGCCGACCTGCTGCTGGACAATCCGCGCTTTCGCGCCGGCTACGATTTCCTGCTGCTGCGTGAGAGCGCCGGTGAGCAGACTGATGGTCTGGGCGACTGGTGGACCGATTATCAGGACGCCAACGACAGCGAACGCCGCGACATGATCCGTGACCTCAGCGGTAAGGGTGATGACGCCAGTGGTGCACCGCGCAAGCGTCGCCGCAGCAGCGGTTCCAAGCGCAAACGCGCCGGCGCACCGAGTGCTACGGGCGAATAAGCGATGGAACGCATCTACATCGGCATGGGCAGCAACCTGGCTGACCCGGCCGAACAACTGCGCAACGCGGTCGACGCGCTGGGGCAATTGCCCGACACCAAACTGGTCGGCGTGTCTGCCTTCTACCAAAGCGACTCGTTGCTGCCGGGCCAACCGCGTTACACCAACGCGGTCGCCGCACTCGACAGCGCGCTCGCCCCGCTGGATCTGCTCGATGCCTTGCAGGCGATCGAAAACGATCAAGGCCGCGAACGCCTGGAACGCTGGGGCCCGCGCACACTGGATCTGGACATTCTGCTGTTCGGTGATCGACTGATCGACGAGCCGCGCCTGAAAGTCCCGCATTACCACATGCAGGCGCGCGCGTTCGTTCTCTATCCCTTGGCCGAACTGGCTGCCGAAGATCTGCGCCTGGCCGATGGCCGCACCCTTGCCGATCTTCTCGCAGCGTGCCCGTTCGTCGGCCTGGAACGCATTACCTCAAACTGATACCACACCCTGTGGGAGCGAGCTTGCTCGCGAAGGCAATCTAACCGTCAATATCTGCATTGGCTGACTGACCGCTTTCGCGAGCAAGCTCGCTCCCACAAGTGTTTTTGTAGGACAAAAAAGCGCGAATCTCCCGGCCCGGCCCGCTGAATCGCATCAGTAACGCAGGTAACACTCCCCTCGTAACAATGCGGTAACACACGCAATTGACTTCCTGAGGCCTCATCACGACTATAGGCGTCCCGCTGCCGCCAACCCGGCATACAAGGGCGCAATCCAGGCCTTATAAGCACGACAAAAGAGCGTGCGCCTGAATAGATGACGAATCACGCGCGTTACTCGCAGTAGTTTCCAGAGCGCCTGAACGAGGATTTCTTACATGCCAGCCATCACCCTGACCACGCTCCAGAGCCTCAAGCAGAAAGGTGAAAAGATCACCATGCTGACCTGCTATGACGCGACCTTCGCCCACGCCTGCAACGAGGCCGGTGTCGAAGTGCTGCTGGTGGGCGACTCCCTCGGCATGGTCCTGCAGGGTCACGACAGCACCCTGCCGGTGACCACCGCAGAAATGGCCTACCACGTTGCCAGCGTCAAACGCGGCAACTCTGATGCACTGATCCTGGCGGACCTGCCGTTCATGGCCAACGCCACCCTCGAGCAAACCATGGCCAACAGCGCTCTGCTGATGCAGGCCGGCGCGCACATGGTCAAGGTCGAAGGCGCCTTGTGGCTGGCGGATTCGATCCGCCTGCTGGCCGAGCGCGGTGTGCCGGTCTGCGCCCACATGGGCCTGACCCCGCAAGCCGTGAACATTCTTGGTGGCTATAAAGTGCAAGGTCGCAACGAGAACCAGGCACGCCAGATGCGCGCCGACGCGATCTCCCTGGAGCAGGCCGGTGCAGCCATGCTGTTGCTCGAATGCGTGCCGAGCGAACTGGCGGCTGAAATCAGCCAGGCGGTGAAGATTCCGGTGATCGGCATTGGTGCCGGCAACGCCACCGACGGTCAGGTGCTGGTACTGCACGACATGCTCGGCCTGTCGATCAGCGGCCGTGTACCGAAGTTCGTGAAGAACTTCATGCAGGGTCAGGACAGCATCCAGTCCGCGCTGAAGGCTTACGTCAGTGAAGTCAAAGCCACCACTTTCCCCGGAATCGAACACGGATTCTCTGCATGAACACCGTCAAAACCGTACGTGAACTGCGCGCCGCCGTGGCGCGCGCCCGCAGCGAAGGCAAACGCATCGGCTTCGTGCCGACCATGGGCAACCTGCACAGCGGCCATATTGCCCTGATCACCAAGGCCACCCAGCGCGTGGACTTCGTGGTCGCAAGCATTTTCGTCAACCCGCTGCAGTTCGGCGCAGGCGAAGACCTCGACAAGTACCCGCGCACCCTGGCGGCGGATCAGGAAAAACTGCTGGAAGCCGGATGCGATCTGCTGTTCGCCCCGACCGTCGAAGAGATGTACCCCGACGGCATGGCCGGTCAGACCCGGGTCAGCGTGCCGCAACTTTCCGAAGGCCTTTGCGGCGCCAGCCGTCCGGGGCACTTCGAAGGCGTGGCGACGGTGGTCAGCAAGCTGTTCAACATGGTCCAGCCGGACCTGGCGATCTTCGGCCAGAAAGACTTCCAGCAACTGGCGGTAATCCGCGCACTCGTGCATGACCTGAACATGCCGATCCAGATCATCGGCGAGCCGACCGTACGCGCCGCCGACGGCCTGGCGCTGTCCTCGCGCAACGGCTTCCTCAGTGAAGAGCAACGCGCCGTGGCGCCGGTGGTCTATCGCACCCTGAACAGCATTGCCGAGTCTATCAAGCAGGGTGAACGCGACTTCCCTGCCCTGATTCAGGCGCAACGCCAGCAACTGGAAGCCGCCGGCCTGCGTCCGGACTACCTGGAAATCCGCCACGCCCTGACCCTGCGTCCGGCCACGGCGGAAGATCGTGATCTGGTGATTCTGGTTGCAGCATTCCTCGGCACCACCCGGTTGATCGACAACCTGCACCTGAACCTCGATACCCCCGCCTGAACACTGCAACAGCAGCATGTGGGAGCGCGCCTGTTCGCTCCCACATTCGTGCCAACTCCCCTTCCTGATCGCATTGCTGAGCACCTGACCATCGGGCAAACTGCCCGCCGGTCCACTGCGCGCGAACGCAGGAACTTGCTCGCATGACTTGCCGTCCGTCGGCCCCCGTCTGTTATCAATGTTAAAAAAGTACCGAAAACAGGTCAGACAAAGCCAAGACAGATCGCGGCGCTGGGTTTACTGTATTCGCCCTGCGCCAAAGTAATCGTGTCGACGCAGTTGCCCCCTCGCCCAAACCTGGCGGGGAGGTCTTTTCAGTGTTCAAAAGGCCGTTCAAGTAAAAAGGAAAACCGCAGCGATGGCGTACTACCGCACTCCTCATGACGTTACCGCTCTGCCTGCCTGGCAAGCGTTGAAAGATCACCGCCAAGCCATGCAGGATTTCAGCATGCGCGAAGCCTTCAACGCCGATCCGCAGCGCTTCAATCAGTTCACTCTCAGCAGCTGCGGACTGTTTCTCGACTATTCGAAGAATCTGATCAACGCCGAGACCCGCAACCTGCTGGTGGGTCTGGCCAATGAAGTCGATCTCAAGGGCGCGATCAAGGCGCTGTTCGACGGCGAAATCGTCAATTCCTCCGAAGGCCGCCCGGCGCTGCACACCGCCCTGCGTCGCCCGGTCGGCGACAAGCTGTCGGTCAACGGCGTCAACGTGATGCCTGAAGTACACAAGGTGCTGAACCAGATCACCGATCTGGTGGGCCGCATCCACGACGGTCTGTGGCGTGGTTACACCGAGAAGCCGATCACTGACGTTGTGAATATCGGCATCGGTGGCTCGTTCCTCGGCCCCGAGCTGGTCTCCGAAGCCCTGCTGTCCTACGCCCAGAAAGGCGTGCGTTGCCACTATCTGGCGAATATCGACGGCAGCGAGTTCCACGAGCTGACGCAAAAACTGCGCGCCGAGACCACGCTGTTCATCGTGTCGTCGAAGTCGTTCAACACCCTCGAAACCCTGAAAAACGCCCAGGCCGCCCGTGCCTGGTACCTGGCCCAGGGTGGTTCGGAAGCCGAGCTGTATCGCCACTTCATCGCCGTATCGAGCAACAACGCGGCAGCCGTGGCCTTCGGTATCCGCGAAGAAAACATCTTCCCGATGTGGGACTGGGTCGGCGGTCGTTACTCGCTGTGGTCGGCCATCGGCCTGCCAATTGCGCTGGCCATCGGCATGTCCAACTTCAAGGAACTGCTGTCCGGTGCGTACACCATGGACCAGCATTTCCAGAGCGCGCCGTTCGAACAGAACATGCCGGTGCTGCTGGCGCTGCTCGGCGTGTGGTACGGCAACTTCTGGGGCGCGCAAAGCCACGCGATCCTGCCGTACGACCACTACCTGCGTAACATCACCAAGCACTTGCAACAGCTGGACATGGAATCCAACGGCAAGAGCGTGCGTCAGGACGGCACCGCCGTATCGACCGACACTGGCCCGGTGATCTGGGGTGGCGTCGGCTGCAACGGTCAGCACGCTTACCACCAGTTGCTGCACCAGGGCACCCAACTGATTCCGGCCGACTTCATCGTGCCGATCGTCAGCTTCAACCCGGTCTCCGACCACCATCAGTGGCTCTACGCCAACTGCCTGTCGCAGAGCCAGGCACTGATGCTCGGCAAGACCCTGCCGGAAGCCGAAGCGGAACTGCGCGACAAGGGCATGAGCGAAGACCAGGTGCAGAAACTCGCGCCGCACAAGGTGATCCCGGGCAACCGTCCGAGCAACACCCTGGTGGTCGAGCGAATCAGCCCGCGTCGTCTCGGCGCACTGGTGGCGATGTACGAACACAAAGTCTTCGTGCAAAGCGTGGTCTGGGGCATCAACGCCTTCGACCAATGGGGCGTGGAGCTGGGCAAGGAACTGGGCAAGGGCGTCTACAACCGCCTGGTCGGCAGCGAGGAAACCGCCGCCGAAGATGCATCCACCCAAGGCCTGATCAACTACTTCCGCGGCCGTCACCGCGGCTGATTTGATCGCTCTGCAGTCACCCTGTGGGAGCGAGCTTGCTCGCGATTGCGGTTATTCACTCAACATCCACGTTGACTGACATTCCGCCTTCGCGAGCAAGCTCGTTCCCACAGTCGTTTGTGGATGACTTGAACCTGTTGGACTCTCGGCGCATCTTTATCCTTGTCGCACAACAAGAATAAGGAACCGTCATGTTCGATATCAGCACGTTCCCCAAAGCCGATGCCGTCCGCCGGGCTGCACAGTTGAGTCAGGACGACTACCAGCGCCTGTACCGCGAATCCATTGAACACCCCGGCACCTTCTGGGCCGAACAGGCCACCCGCTTCCTCGACTGGAGCACACCGTGGCAGACCGTCCAGCGCTATGACCTGAAGACCGGTGAAGCCGCCTGGTTTGCCGGCGGCAAGCTGAACGTCAGCTACAACTGCATCGACCGCCATCTGGAAACGCGCGGCGATCAGACCGCCATCCTCTGGGAAGGCGACGACCCTGCCGAATCGACGCAAATCACCTACAGCAAACTCCATCACCACGTCTGCCGCCTGGCCAATGTGCTGAAAAGCCGTGGCGTGAAGAAAGGTGACCGAGTGTGCATCTACATGCCGATGATCCCCGAAGCGGCCTACGCCATGCTCGCCTGCGCGCGGATCGGCGCGATTCACTCGGTGGTGTTTGGTGGTTTCTCCCCGGACTCCCTGCGCGACCGCATTCTCGATGCCGACTGCCGCACCGTGATCACCGCCGACGAAGGCGTGCGCGGTGGCAAGTTCGTGCCGCTGAAACAGAACGTCGACAAGGCCCTGCAGAGTTGCCCGAATGTCAGCACCGTCGTGGTGGTCGAGCGCACTCAGAACAAAGTTGACTGGGTCGAAGGCCGCGACCTCTGGTATCACCAGGCCGTGCGTGATGTCAGCGACGATTGCCCGCCGGAACCGATGGACGCCGAAGACCCGCTGTTCATCCTCTACACCTCCGGCAGCACCGGCAAACCCAAGGGCGTGCTCCACACCACCGGCGGTTACCTGTTGCAAGCGGCGATGACCTTCAAGTACGTGCTCGACTACCGCGACGGCGAAGTGTTCTGGTGCACCGCCGACGTCGGCTGGGTCACCGGCCACAGCTACATCGTCTACGGCCCGCTGGCCAACGGCGCAACCACGCTGATCTTCGAAGGCGTACCGAGTTACCCGAGCACTTCGCGATTCTGGCAGGTGATCGACAAACACAAGGTCAACATCTTCTACACCGCGCCGACAGCGTTGAGGGCGTTGATGCGTGAAGGCGCCGGCCCCTTGCAGGAAACGTCACGCGAAAGCCTCAGATTGCTCGGCAGCGTCGGTGAGCCGATCAACCCGGAAGCGTGGGAATGGTATTTCAACGTGGTCGGCGAACAGCGCTGCCCGATCGTCGATACGTGGTGGCAGACCGAAACCGGCGGCATCATGCTCAGCCCGCTGGTCAGCGCCCAGCGAATCAAACCGGGCTGCGCCACCCAACCGATGTTCGGCGTGCAACCGGTGCTGCTCGATGAACACGGCAAGGAAATCAAGGGCGCCGGCAGCGGCGTATTGGCGATCAAGTCGAGCTGGCCGGCGCAGATCCGCAGCGTCTACGGCGATCCGCAGCGCATGGTCGACACCTACTTCAAGCCCTACCCCGGTTACTACTTCACCGGCGACGGCGCCCGCCGCGACGAGGATGGCGATTACTGGATCACCGGGCGCATCGATGACGTCATCAATGTCTCCGGCCATCGCATCGGCACCGCCGAGGTGGAAAGTGCGCTGGTACTGCACGACAGCATCGCCGAGGCCGCCGTGGTCGGTTATCCCCACGACGTCAAAGGCCAGGGGATATACGCGTTCGTTACACCGATGAACGGCACCGAGCCCACCGATGAACTGAAGAAAGAACTGCTGGCCCACGTCAGCAAGGAAATCGGCAGCTTCGCCAAACCGGACCTGATCCAGTGGGCCCCGGCCCTGCCGAAGACCCGCTCGGGCAAAATCATGCGGCGGATCCTGCGCAAGATCGCGTGCAACGAACTCGACAGCCTCGGAGACACCTCGACGCTGGCGGATCCGAGCGTGGTGCAGGGCTTGATCGATAAACGCTTGAACCGGTAAGGGCGCAAAAGCATCGCGGGCAAGCTTGCTCCCACCAGGACTTTTGATCGTCTGCGGGAGCGAGTCTGCTCGCGATGGCTACCCTCGACTGCCTGCCAAACTGCTAAACTCCCGCGCCCCGATTCCCTCCAGCAAGGCGCCCGCATGTCTTCCTTGAACCTGGCGCTGCGCGCCGCACTCGATCAACGCCAGGATCTGCTCGCCGAGCTGCACCGCCAGGGCACCGACTGCTATCGGCTGTTCCACGGCAGCCAGGAAGGCGCCGGCGGCCTGACCATCGATCGCTACGGCCCGCAACTGATGGTGCAAAGTTTCCACCAGACGCTGGCGCGCGAAGACCTGCTGCAACTGCACGCCATGGTCAACCAGACCCTGGGACTGGAAACGCTGCTGGTCTACAACGACCGCTCCCGTGGCAACTCGCGGATCGACCGTGAAGACAGCGTCTACCGCGCCGAAGACGCGGCGCTGGTCGATCTGGTCGGCCACGAATGGGGCCTGAACTATCGTGTACGCGGACGCCATGCCGGGCAGGATCCGCTGCTGTTCCTCGACCTGCGCAACACCCGCGGCTGGGTCAAGGATCACGCCAAGGGCAAAAGCGTGCTCAACCTGTTCGCCTACACCTGCGGCGTCGGTCTCAGCGCAGCGGCCGGCGGTGCGCGCGAGGTGTGCAACCTGGATTTCGCCGAGGGCAATCTGGCGGTCGGCCGCGAGAACGGTCAGCTCAACCCGCACCTGCCGACCATGGAATTCATCCAGTCCGACTACTTCCCGGCGATCCGCCAACTGGCCGGCCTGCCGATCAGCCAGCGTCGCGGGCAGAAACTGCCGAGCTATCAACGCCTGGAACAGCGCCAGTACGATCTGGTGCTCCTCGACCCGCCCGCGTGGGCCAAGAGTGCGTTCGGCACCGTCGACCTGCTGCGTGATTATCAAAGCCTGCTCAAGCCCGCCCTGCTGACCACCGCCGAGCATGGCGTGCTGATCTGCTGCAACAATCTGGCGAAAGTCAGCATGGACGACTGGCGCGAACAAGTGCTGCGCTGCGCTGAAAAAGCCGGGCGGCCGGTGCGCGAATGGAGCGTGATGACCCCGGGCCGGGACTTCCCGTCGATGGATCAGCAGCCACCGCTGAAGACCCTGATTCTTCAGCTCTGATTGCTGCGAAGGAAATTTCCCACGGAAAAATCTGAACAATCCTGAGCATGGGCATTTGCTTCGGAACCGGAATCGCGTGCCATACTCCAAGGCACTCCGATTCAGACAGATGAAGCCGCACATGCCCAAAGGATTGATTCGCGCGATTGGCGCCCTGTTGACTGCTCTGGCCCTCTACAGCCTGCTGGGCTTCCTGATTTTGCCGGGCATTGCGCTCAGGGTGGTGAATCAGCAACTGGCCAACTACGCCACGGTGCCCGCGCATCTGCAGCGCATCGAGCTCAACCCGTTCAGTCTTGAGCTCACGCTATGGGGCCTGGTGATCGGCGAGCCGGGCAAGGAACAGGTCGGATTCGAACGTCTGTACGCCAACCTGCAACTCGACAGCCTGTGGACCAAAGCCCTGCATCTGTCGGACATCGAACTGGAAAAATCCAAGACCGAGATCCTGTTCGCCAAGGACGGCCAGCTCAATCTGCTGGGCCTGTTCAAGCTCCCGGCCAGCGAACCCGCCCCGGCCGATCCGGACGCCAAACCATTTCCGCTGCGCATCGACCGGATCCAGCTGGCCGGCGGCAACCTGCATTTCGTGGATGCACGCCCCAGCGAGCCGATCGAATTTCTTTACGACAAACTCGATTTCGAACTGAAAAACCTCAGCACTCTGCCCGAAGACAACGCCGACATGACCCTCGTCGCGATCGGACCGGCCGGTGGACAGATCGACTGGAAAGGCAACTTCAGCCTGGTTCCGATCGCCTCTGAAGGCACTCTCAAGATCACCGACGGCCAGATGAAAGCGTTCTGGCCTTACGTGCGCGACGCCGTGCCACTGGTGCTGGAAAACGGGGTGGTCAGCCTGAGCACCGATTACAAGCTCAACCTGTCCAAGGAAACCGAACTGCTGCTGAGCAACGTGGCGGTCAACATCGCGCCGTTCGCCATCAAGGCGCCGGACGGGCGTCAACTGGCGAAACTCGAGCGCCTCGACGTCAGCGACACCACCGTGGATCTGGCCAAACAGCAAGTGGTGGTCGGCAAGATCCGCAGTCAGAAACTGGAGACCTGGGCAGCGCTGGAAGCGGACGGACAGCTGGACTGGCAAAAACTGTTCGCCAGCCAGCCATCGAAACCCGCCGCCAAAGCTGCGGCAGAACCGAAAAGCGCTCCAGCGGCCGCCGACTCGCCGAAACCCGAGCCGACCGCGCCGAGCAAACCGTGGCAAGTGCTGCTCAAGGACGTGCAACTGCGTGACTATAAGGTGCATCTGGCCGATCGCTCGGCGAAGCCGGAAGTGACTCTGGATGTCACCCCGCTGAACGTCGATCTGCAGAATTTCGACAGCCTCAATGGCTCGCCCTTCAACCTCAGGCTCGACACCGGGCTGGGCAAGCAAGGCAAGATCAGCGCCGACGGCGTGGTCAATCTGGCCCCTGTCACCGCGCAGCTCAACGTGAAAACCCAGGACATCGACCTGCGGGTCGCGCAGTCCTACATCAACCCGTTCATTCGCCTCGAACTGCGCAGCGGCATGCTCGGCAGCGACCTGAAAGTGAACCTGAAAAGCACCGCCCCCCTGGCCCTCAGCGTCACCGGTCGTGCTCAGGTCGATCAGTTGCACACCCTCGACACCCTGAAAACCCGCGACTTCCTCAAGTGGCAGCAAGTGGTGGTCGAAGGCCTCAACTATCAGCACGGCGACAGCCTGTCGATCGACAGGATCAACCTGTTCCAGCCGTACGCACGGTTCATGATCAACGATGACCGCACCACCAACATCGACGACCTGCTGATCCCGCAGCCAGCCGATTCCGGGGCGAAGACCGCTGCGGCGAAACCGGCGAGCAATGACAAACCTCTGGGCATTCACATTGGTGGCATCGCGATCAATGACGGCTCGGCCAACTTCGCCGACTTCAGCCTGACCCCGAACTTTGCCACCGCAATCCAGCAGCTCAACGGCCAGATCGGCACCATCGACAGCCGTCAGGCGAAACCGGCCAGCGTCGACGTCAAGGGCAAGGTCGACCGCTATGCGCCGGTAACCATCAAGGGCGCGGTCAATCCGTTCGACCCGATGGCCAGCCTCGACATCGCCACCAGTTTCAAACGCGTCGAACTGACCACCCTGACCCCCTACTCCGGCAAGTTCGCCGGCTACCGGATCCGCAAGGGCCGGCTCAACCTCGACCTGCATTACCTGATCACCAAAGGCCAGCTCAAGGCCGAGAACAAAGTGGTGGTCGAGCAACTGCAACTGGGTGAGAAGGTCGACAGCCCGGATGCCGTGAGCCTGCCGCTGAAACTGGCGATCGCGCTGCTCAAGGATGTCGACGGCAAGATTTCCATCGAGCTGCCGGTGACCGGCGACCTGAACAATCCGCAATTCAGCGTGATGCCGATTGTCTGGCAGACCCTGCGCAACCTGATCGTCAAAGCCGCCGCCGCACCGTTCAAGCTGATTGGCGGTCTGGTCAGCGGTGGTGGTTCCGAAGACCTCGGCACCGTGTCCTTCGCACCGGGTTCCAGTGACCTGAGCAAAGACGCCGAAGCGGCGCTGGTGAAACTGTCGCAAGCGCTGAAAGAGCGTCCGGCCCTGCGTCTGGAAATCGAAGGCACCGCTGCGAAAAGCAGTGACGGCCCGTTACTCGCCGAACAGCGTCTGGAACGTGAATACCAGTACAACTACTACAAGATGCTCCAGCGCCGGGGCGACAAGGTGCCGGCTCAGGCTTCGCTGATCCAGGTACCGGATAACGAAAAAGGTCCGCTGCTCGAGGGCATCTACCGTACCCGTCTGAAAACCCAGCCACCGGCCGAATGGAAGGATCTTGGCAAGGAAGAACGCACGGCGAAAATGCGCGCCGACGTGATCAAGTTCTGGAGTTCCAGCGATGTGCTGCTGCGCCAGCTCGGTCAGGACCGGGCCAGCAGCATCAAGGATTACCTGGTGGACAAGGGCCAACTGGCCGACGATCGCGTGTACTTCATCGACGCCAATCTCGGCGAAGCGGAGAGCGACGGCCGCGTGGTGACACAAATGCATCTGGATGCCGAGTGATGAACGGCAAATGGCTGACGGCACTGGGGCTGGCGTTGATCGCCAGCCAGGCTGCGGCGTCCGATACCCTGCGCTGCGGCAGCCAGCTGGTAAGCCTCGGCGACCGCGCCAGCGAGGTCCTGCAAAAATGCGGAGAGCCGGTCAGTCGCGATCTGCTCGGCTACAAGCGCAGCGCCAACCGCCGGGAAGAGTTTCAGGTCGAGGAATGGACCTATGGCCCGAGCAACGGCATGTATCAGTACCTGCGCTTTGAAGGCAATCGTCTGAAACAGATCAACAGCAAACGCGGCAACTGACCTTCCACTTTTTCTGCCCCTGAAATAGAACAGGCCCCGACATGAATGCCGGGGCCTGTAATGGCCACAATCCGTGTGGCCGTTCGCATGAACTCTAAAGTGCGGCAGACGTATTGCTCGGCCCGCCTGTCGCGTCTTCTCCCGGTCCAGGCGAGAAGTCTTGCCTTACTCGGCTTTCAGGCCGTCAGCGGAGACCGCTTTAACGCCTTTGATTTTCTTGGCGATGGCAACGGCCATTTCTTTTTGCGAGTCGGTCACGGCAACCGTGGAGGACAGCGACACGACGCCTTTGTTGGTTTCTACTTTGATATCAGTGCCTGGAATACCTTTTTCGGTGACCAGATCCGCTTTTACTTTGGTCGTGATCCAGGTATCGGAAGTAGCTTCTTTCGCTTTGGTGACTTCACCGGCAGCCAGGGTCATCGGCGCCTGAGTGGTTTGAGTCGATTGAGCAAATGCACCGGAAGCCATGGTCAGGGTCAGCGCGGTAGCAGCAGCGGCAGTGATAGCGAACTTCTTCATACGAGTAACTCCTGTTTTTTCTGGAAAGTCTGCTGGTTGTCTTGTCAGCAGGGTTACTGGAGATATTGCGAACGCTGTGCCAACTTTGAAGTACAGAATAAAACTATATAAATCAAATAGTTATGAAATAAAGATTTTTTCGAAATCATGCATATTGCATGACTGGTGATTTAACTGCATGCAACTTGCAGACAATAGCTGGCGGCTTAAGACCATGAATCCAGTAGATATTTTCGTGCAAAGAAAAACCCCGCCGGTTTGGCGGGGCGTGATGTCACATTGATTGGATCAAGCTCCTGTGCATTGTTTAGGCAGGTATTCCTGCGCAGCAGTGCTGGTGCAAGTCCAACCTGTAGTCGCGTCACGGGTCAAGGTAATGGTCTTACTCAGCACGGGAGCCGGCGCGTTGATCAATGTGCACACAATTGTCCCGGCACCAGTTGATGCAGTACCAGTTACAGCCAACGTGCAGTTACTAGTGGCAGCAGCACCGCCAGGCCCGGTGTTTGCCGTAGTAGGTGCAGTACCGGCATTGATGACGTCCTCATACGGGACCTTCATCGCCGAGATTTCCGCCAGCCCCGCCGTTACCTTCGACCGCGCCTGATATTTGGAGTACTGCGGCAAGGCAATCGTCGCCAGAATCCCGATGATCGCCACAACGATCAGCAGCTCGATCAGAGTGAAACCTTGTTGTTTCTTCATAGACACGCTCCATGCATGAGTCGGAATCTCATGATCTGAACAGGTCTCAGCACAGCCCGTGCCAAGCGCTCGCAGCCCCCGCCCACGGGGCGCCATCCGGCTGACGTGCCGATTCCTACAACCCGAAACCGTACTATCTGACACTTTTTGTCACCTGCACCCCGCGTGTTTGGCGCTGTCACTTGACTAGGCTATAAGTCATGAACGGCAAGCACGTGGAAACCCCATGAATGACATCGCTCTGAGCGGTCTGGCCAAACAGCTGGTCAAGGCCGAATTGCTCACGGAAAAGAGTGCCCAGCAAGCCTGGCAACAGGCGCAGCGCAATCGGCTGTCGCTGGTCAGTTACCTGGTGCAGAACAAACTGGTTAAGAGCTGGCAGGTCGCCGAGATTGCCTCGGAGCATTTCGGCATGGCATTTATCGACCTCAATTGCCTCGACAAGGAAACCCAGCCCAAGGGCCTGGTCAGTGAAAAACTGGTGCGCCAGCACCATGCCCTGCCCCTCTGGCGGCGCGGCAACAAACTGTTCGTGGGGATCTCCGACCCGAGCAATCATCAGGCGATCAATGACATTCAGTTCAGCACCGGGCTGAGCACCGAAGCCATTCTGGTCGAGGACGACAAGCTCACCGACGCTATCGAAAAGTTCTTCGACACCCACGCCACCGGCCTGGAGGAGATGGCCGATGTCGATCTCGACGGGCTGGACATCGAGTCGGTCGACGACAGCAAGCAGGACACGCTCGGCGGAATCGACGCGGACGATGCCCCGGTGGTGCGCTTCGTTCACAAGATGCTGCTCGATGCGATCAAGAGCGGCTCGTCCGACCTGCACTTCGAGCCTTACGAAAAGAACTACCGCGTGCGGGTGCGCACCGACGGCATTCTGCGGGAGGTGGCCAAGCCGCCGATCCAACTGGCCGGGCGCATTGCCGCACGCCTGAAAGTCATGGCCAGCCTGGACATTTCTGAACGGCGCAAACCCCAGGACGGGCGGATCAAGATGCGTCTGTCGAAGAGCAAATCGATCGATTTCCGGGTCAACACCCTGCCCACCCTCTGGGGCGAGAAAGTGGTGATGCGGATCCTCGACCCGTCCAGCGCCCAGATCGGCATCGATGCCCTTGGCTACGAGCCGGAGCAGAAAGACTTGTACATGGCCGCCCTCAAGCAGCCGCAAGGCATGATTCTGGTGACCGGCCCCACGGGGTCGGGCAAGACCGTTTCGCTGTACACCGGGCTGAATATCCTCAATACCGTCGACATCAACATCTCCACTGCTGAAGACCCGGTGGAGATCAACATGGAAGGCATCAACCAGGTCAACGTCAACCCACGTCAGGGGATGGACTTTGCCCAAGCCCTGCGCTCGTTCCTGCGCCAGGACCCGGACGTGATCATGGTCGGCGAGATCCGCGACCTCGAGACCGCCGAAATTGCGATCAAGGCTGCCCAGACCGGGCACCTCGTGTTGTCCACCCTACACACCAACAGCGCGGCGGAAACGCTGACCCGCCTGCACAACATGGGCATTCCCGGCTTCAACATCGCAACGTCGGTGAGCCTGATCATTGCCCAGCGGCTGGCGCGAAAACTCTGCAGCCATTGCAAGAAACCCATCGAGATCCCCCGCGAGACGCTGATCAAGGAGGGCTTCCCCGAGGAACGCGTCGGCCATTTCACGATCTATGAGCCCTCCGGTTGCGATCACTGCAACGGCGGGTACAAGGGTCGCGTGGGGATTTATGAAGTGGTGAAGAACACTCCCGAGCTGCAACGGCTGATCATGGCCGAAGGCAACTCACTGGAAATCGATACCCAGATGCGCCGGGACGGCTTCAACGACCTGCGCACCTCGGGCCTGATCAAGGTCATGCAAGGCATTACCAGCCTTGAAGAAATCAACCGGGTCACCAAGGACTGAACATGGCGGTCAAGGCAGCGAAAATCAGCGTCTACGCCTGGGAAGGCACGGACCGCAAAGGCAGCAAGGTGACCGGCGAGTTGAGCGGCCAGAACCCCGCACTGGTCAAGGCCCAATTGCGCAAGCAGGGCATCAACCCCGGCAAGGTGCGCAAGAAATCCGCCTCGCTGCTGAGCTTCGGCAAACGCATCAAGGCCCAGGACATTGCCCTGTTCACCCGGCAGATGGCGACCATGATGAAGGCCGGCGTACCACTGTTGCAGTCGTTCGACATCATTGGCGAAGGCTTCGAAAACCCGGCCATGCGCAAACTGGTGGACGAGGTGAAACAGGAGGTCGCCGCCGGTAACAGTTTTGCCGCCGCACTGCGCAGGAAGCCGCAATATTTCGACGAGTTGTACTGCAACCTGGTGGATGCCGGCGAGCAGTCCGGCGCCCTCGACACCCTGCTGGAACGGGTTGCGACCTACAAGGAAAAGAGCGAAAGCCTCAAGGCCAAGATCAAGAAGGCCATGACCTACCCCACGGCCGTAGTGCTGGTGGCGGCGGTGGTCACCGGGATTCTGCTGATCAAGGTGGTGCCTCAGTTTCAGTCGGTGTTCTCCGGCTTCGGTGCCGAACTGCCGGCGTTCACGCTGATGGTCATCAGCCTGTCCGAATTCATGCAGCAATGGTGGTGGGCGATTCTCGGTTTGCTGGTGGCCGGTTTTTTCGGCACCCGCCATGCCCTGAAAAAATCCCAGGCCTTGCGCGACCGGCGCGACGCCTGGTTTCTCAAGCTGCCGCTGGTGGGCACCCTGATGTACAAGTCCGCCGTGGCGCGGTTCGCCCGGACCCTGTCGACCACCTTCGCTGCCGGCGTGCCGTTGGTGGAAGCGCTGGATTCGGTGGCCGGGGCCACCGGCAACGTGGTGTTCAAGCGCGCCGTGCTGCGCATCCGCCAGGACGTTTCCACCGGCATGCAACTGAATTTCTCGATGCGCGCCACCGGCATCTTTCCGAACATGGCGGTGCAGATGACCGCCATCGGCGAGGAATCCGGCGCACTGGACGAGATGCTCGACAAGGTCGCGGGCTTCTATGAGGACGAAGTGGACAATATGGTCGACAACCTCACCAGCCTGATGGAGCCGTTCATCATGGTGGTGCTGGGGGTGATCGTCGGCGGTCTGGTGGTGGCAATGTACCTGCCGATCTTCCAACTCGGTTCAGCGATCTGACATGCCTATCGACGAACTCTTCAGTCTGTATCCGCTGACCTTTGTCTTCACCGCCTTGCTGCTCGGGCTGGTGGTCGGCAGTTTTCTCAACGTGTTGGTCTGGCGCCTGCCAAAAATGCTCGAGCGCGAATGGCGCCAGCAGGCTCACGATGTTCTGGGACTGCCCGGTGAAACGTCGTTGCCCACCTACAATCTGATGCTGCCGCACTCGCAATGCCCCCATTGCGGCCACCGGATCCGCGCATGGGAAAACATTCCTGTATTGAGTTACGTGTTCCTGCGCGGGCGCTGCTCGAGTTGCAGCACACCGATCAGCAAGCGTTACCCGCTGACCGAACTGGCCTGCGGCCTGCTCTCGGCATTTATCGCCTGGCACCTGGGTTCCGGCTGGCCGGCGTGCCTGCTGATCGTGCTGACCTGGGGCCTGTTGGCCATGAGCCTGATCGATATCGAGCACCAGTTGCTGCCTGACGTATTGGTGCTGCCGCTGCTGTGGCTGGGGCTGATCGTCAACAGCTTCGAGCTGTTCGTATCGCTGCACGACGCACTCTGGGGCGCGGTGCTGGGCTATATGGCGCTGTGGTCGGTGTTCTGGCTGTTCAAGCTGATTACCGGCAAGGACGGCATCGGCCACGGCGATTTCAAGTTGCTGGCACTGCTCGGAGCGTGGGGCGGCTGGCAGATTCTGCCGCTGACCATCCTCCTGTCCTCACTGGTGGGCGCCGTGCTCGGGGTGATTTTGCTCAAACTGCGCGACCAGAAAACCTCGACCCCGATCCCCTTCGGCCCGTATCTGGCAATTGCCGGCTGGATTGCCTTGCTCTGGGGTGGTCAAATAACCGGCTTCTATTGGCAGTTTGTCGGTTTGAAATGAATAGCCCTGTGGAAAAACCCTGGATTCTCGGCCTGACCGGTGGCATCGGCAGCGGCAAAAGCGCCGCCGCCCAGCACTTCATCGATCTTGGTGTTCACGTGGTGGACGCCGATCACGCGGCGCGCTGGGTGGTCGAACCGGGCCGCCCGGCGTTGGCGAAGATCGCCGAGCACTTCGGCCCGGAGGTGTTGCAGGCCGACGGCACGCTGGATCGTGCGGCCCTGCGCAAATTGATTTTTGAAGTGCCGGAGCAACGACGCTGGCTCGAAGCCCTGCTGCATCCGCTGATCGCCGAGGAAATCGCCCATCATCTGGCGCAGGCACAATCGCCTTACTCGATTCTGGTCTCGCCGCTGCTGATCGAATCCGGGCAATACGCGATGACCCAGCGAATCCTGGTCATCGACGCCCCGCAACAATTGCAGATCGAACGGACCTTGCAGCGTGACCAGACCAGCGAACAGCAGGTCCAGGCGATCCTCAAGGCCCAATTAAGCCGCGAAGACCGCGTCAGCCGTGCCGATGACGTGGTGGTCAACGACCGCGACCTCGCCTGGCTGCACAGCGAGGTCGAGCGCCTGCATCACTTTTACCTGACTTTATCCGGAGGCCAATCATGAGCCAGACCCCAACCGTCAACTGCCCGACTTGCGGCGCGCCCGTGGAATTCACCCCGCAAAACCAATACCGTCCGTTCTGCTCGGACCGCTGCAAGCTGATCGACCTCGGCGCCTGGGCGTCGGAAGAACACAAGATTCCGGTGGCCCCGGATGCCGAGGACGAACTGTTTTCCGGCGATTTCGACCCGCGTCACTGATCCCGTTCAGGGCCGCATGAAGCCATAGTCCTGATCGTCGTCGAGGTTTTCCGCCAGAAAACGCAACTCGTCGGCCAGGTCTTCGGCGTTACGCACCGCCTTGCTCTGCTGCACCACCGCACTGAGCAAGGCGCGCAGGCTCAGGCCCGGATCGAACCCCACCTCCTGCGCCATCTCCAGACTCTGCCGGGTTTCCTGCCTCGCCCACTCGTACACGCTCATGCCGCTGCTCCTGAAGGAATTTGGCCGAGCATGAAATGCCGCGCACCGGGTGGATTTGATGTGGATCAAGACTTGGGATCGTCGTCCTTCCAGGGCGCCGAAAGGTAGCGGGTGCGGTTGAAGGTCTCCAGCCATTCCGGGCAGAACACCACCAGCGCGCTGACCACCATGCCGTTGATGAAGGCTTCGGGAAAAATCAGCAACCACAGGTAACCGATGAAGTCTTCCAGCCATTCGGGCATCGCAAACAGGCCGTCGTACCAGAGCAGCGTCAGGCTCAGCGACAGGCAGAACAACGCCGACAGCGCGGCGGCGAAAAAGCCGGAACAAAAGATGTACACGAACGGATTGCGCGGCTGGGCGCGCTCGACCAGGATCGCCACGCATTCGGTAATCAACACCGGGAGCAGAATCAGCAAGGCACCGTTGACCCCGACGGCCACCAGATCCTGACGCCCCAACAGCACCAGCCCCAGCTGCGCCACCAGTGCCCCGACAATTGCCAGCGGCCAGTCCAGCAGCAGCGTCACTGCCGTCATGCCAATGAAGTGGTAAGACACGCCGGTATCGAAATCCCTGCGCACCAGCCACAGCAGAAACAACGCGAACACCGTACCGAACAGCAAATGCTGACGTCGGTTGTCACTGAACAACTCGACCCACGGTGCGCGTGCAATCGCCCAGAGCAGCACCGGCAGGTAAATCAGCCATCCCAGCAGCAGGCTCGCAGACGACAGCAGCTCGGCGCCGATCATGGGCGAGCCTGCTCCAGTGCCTCACGCAGTTCAGCCGCCTGGGTGTATTCATGCCGGGCCAGCAAGCGTCCGTCCTTGAGTTGCAACCAGAGCACCGCGCCTTCAGCCCCGGGGTAGCGCGAGGCCACGCGACTTTCGCGATCAAGCAACACTCGATAGCTGTAGTCACGCATGGCCGGAACGGCGAACATCTTCGCGATCAGCGCCGGCATGCGCTGGATATCGGCGACAAACACCGCATGCCGCGCTTCCAGATAGCCCTTGGGCTGATCGGCCATGGCTTGCTTGAGCAGTTTCGCGCCGTCCATGTCCCGCGCCACCAACAGCGTCGTAGTGCGGTTATCGAGAGTAAACGGCTGATCGTACTGATCCAGCAACGTCCAGGGTGCCAGTCGCTCACCGATTTCCAGCGCATGGGCCCACAACGGAACGACAGCGAACAACAACAGCCAGCGAAATTTCACATTCAGCCCCTTTCATTCGACGTTGATAAACGGAGCCATCAGTCTACACCGCCCCTACCGAGTGCCCACTGATGCACTTTGCTGCGCGAACGCTTTCTGCTTGTCGCAATTGAACGCTAAGCTTGGGCTTATGGATGACTCAGATTATTTACGCCTGCTGACCATCGCGGCCGAGCAAGCCAACGCTTTCCTGTCCAATGCCCGCAAATGGGAGCGTGAGCGTTGGGTCTGCCAGCGCCTGCTGCAAGGCTTGAACATTCCCTATCGCGCAGACGAGTTCGCGCCTGCCGGGGAACCGCCGGACGTTTTGTTTCGCGACGCCAACTTCGAGGTATTTTTCGTCCTCGACGAGGGCCGTCGGCTCAACGACGAATGGCGCGATGAGCTGCAACGTCGGCGCAGTGCGTTTTCCCTCAGCCAACTGGTGCGGCGTGAAGCCAAGCCGCGGCGGATTCCGGCCAATGAATTTCTGCTGAGACTGGCGCCGACCTTGCGCAAGAAAGCGCACAACTACAAGGAACGCGGCATGGACCTGGGCGAGCTGGACATCATTGCCTTCGCCAGCCTCAAACGCGAAGTGCTCGACCTGAACAGCCACTTTCCGCCGCCCACCGAATATTTGCGTCAGGGCTGGCGCTCGCTGTCGCTGGTCGGGCCGACATTTGCCCGGGTGCTGTTCGCCCACCCCGATGCCCCGGATTTTCTGCGCGGTAACCTGGGGCGCAGCATCGTGTTCGATGTCGGGATCAGCCTGTGACGCCACTTCAACAATTGATTGCCGATGTCCCGCAGACCGGTTGCGTGCGCTGGATTGGCGTGCGCCCCGAGTCACGGGGGCCGATGCTCGCACTCGATGCGGTGGAGGCGCGGCTTGAAGCCGGGCTCACTGGCGATCACGCTCGTCCCGGGGTGCGCAATGCGCGGCAGGTGACGCTGATTCAGTGGGAGCATCTGGCCGTGATCAGCGCCCTGATGGGCCGGTCGGCCGAACAACCGGTCACGCCTGAAGATCTGCGGCGCAATCTCGTTATAAGCGGGATCAACCTGTTCAGCCTCAAGGGGCGGCGCTTTCGCATCGGTCAGGCGATTTTCGAAACCACGGGCTGGTGCCAGCCGTGCGCGCGCCTGCAGAACAACCTCGGCCCGGGGACGTTCCAGGCCGTGCGCGGGCATGGCGGAATCACCGCGCGAGTGTTACAAAGCGGGATCATTCGCCTCGGGGACGGTGTGTCTGTCGAACCGGTTCCGGACAGTGGCTATGCTGCGTTCAATCCCGGTTGAAAACCGCTGTAGCGTGTTCTCATTCAGTAACGTCTACCTGACGAGGCCTTTATGACCAGCCGCCTGAACCCCGAAGACCAGAAGCATGTCGAAGAGTACCTGCAGTTGTCCCAACACCGTGTCGAGCGCCGGCCATTCCGGCCATGGATGCTCCTGGTGCTGGTGCTGGCAGTGACCATTGGTCTGGGCCTGTTGAGCCGATTTATCAGTTACCTGACGCTATGAGCAGCATCGCGCTCGCTCGGGTAACCGCACCGATTTCCTTTAAAAACCTTGCGAGCTATCCCCATGTCCCATCGTATTGTCATTGTCGGCGGCGGCGCCGGCGGTCTGGAGTTGGCTACCCGTCTGGGTAAGACTCTGGGCAAACGCGGCACTGCCAGCATCATGCTGGTCGACGCGAACCTCACGCACATCTGGAAACCGCTGCTGCACGAAGTGGCCGCCGGATCGCTGAACTCTTCCGAAGACGAACTCAACTATGTCGCCCAGGCCAAATGGAACCACTTCGAGTTCCAGCTGGGGCGCATGAGCGGGCTTGACCGTGAGCAGAAAAAGATCCAGCTCGCTGCCACGTACGACGAAAACGGCGTGGAACTGGTACCGGCGCGGGAAGTGCCGTATGACTCGCTGGTGATTTCGGTCGGCAGCACCACCAACGATTTCGGCACCCAGGGCGCTGCGCAACACTGCCTGTTCCTCGACACCCGCAAACAGGCCGAGCGTTTCCATCAGCAACTGCTCAATCACTATCTGCGTGCCCACGCCGGGCAGACCGATACGGTCCAGCAGATCAGCGTGGCCATCGTCGGCGCGGGCGCCACGGGCGTCGAACTGGCGGCCGAACTGCACAACGCTGCCCATGAACTGGCGGCTTATGGTCTTGACCGGATCAAACCGGAAAACATGCACATCACCCTGATCGAAGCCGGGCCGCGGGTGCTGCCAGCGTTGCCGGAGCGCATCAGTGGGCCGGTGCACAAGACTCTGGAGAAACTCGGGGTCAACGTGATGACCAACGCTTCGGTCAGCCAGGTCACTGCCGACAGCCTGATCACCGCCGATGGCAACGAGATCAAGGCGAGCCTGAAAGTCTGGGCCGCCGGGATCCGCGCACCGGGTTTCCTCAAGGACATCGACGGCCTGGAAACCAACCGCATCAATCAGCTGCAAGTGCTGCCGACACTGCAAACCACCCGTGACGAAAACATTTTCGCCTTCGGTGACTGCGCCGCCTGTCCGCAACCAGGCTCGGATCGCAACGTTCCGCCACGGGCCCAGGCTGCGCATCAACAGGCGTCGCTGTTGGCCAAATCGCTGAAACTGCGCATCGAAGGCAAGACCCTGCCGGAGTATAAGTACACCGACTACGGCTCGCTGATTTCGCTGTCGCGTTTTTCGGCTGTGGGTAACTTGATGGGCAACCTGACCGGCAGCGTAATGCTCGAAGGCTGGCTGGCGCGGATGTTTTACGTGTCGCTGTACCGCATGCACCAGATGGCGCTGTACGGGCCGTTCCGCACGGCGATGCTGATGCTGGGCAGCAAGATCGGACGCGGCACCGAGCCGCGCCTGAAGCTGCACTGATGTAAAAACACCGCGGGGGCTGACTCGCTCCCGCGGTGTTTTGTCTTTTACTGTATCTGCCCCCGCTTTCCCCACCTTCGCTTACAAACGCCCCGCTCCTCGACACAGACGCGATACACCGCCATCGCCTAATGGCCACACCCGAGCACACCTGCTCCGGCTTGATCGCCCTTAACGTGTGGTTGCGCTGTGCAACCGAAGGAGAATGCAATGTCCCGTACTTCGAAAATCGGCAAAAACTCCCTTGGCCTGGTCGGTGCCGTACTGGCCGGCGGCCTGATGCTGTCCGGCTCGGTGTTCGCTGCGCAACCGCTGGCTCAGGGCTACATGGTCGCCTCGGCCGAGACCTCGGTGAAAACCCCGGAAGGCAAATGCGGTGAAGGCAAATGCGGCGATGCGTCGATGGCCAAGACCGACACCGATGGCGACGGCAAGGTTTCGCGCGCCGAGTTCCTGAAAGTCGCGCCGAAGTCCGACTTCGACAAGATCGACACCAACCACGACGGCTTCATCGACGAGCAAGAGGCGTACAACAACGTCAAAGCCAACTTCGAAGCCAATGGCAAGAAAATGCCGAAAGGTCTGTTCGAACATCTGAAAGACCAGGACGGTGCCTGATTTTTCGAGTGCCCGACAAATCAAAGCCGCGCTTTCTCTGACGAGAAGCGCGGCTTTTTCACACCTGCATGATTACAACTGGAAGCGTCGCACCATGCCCTGCAACGCATTGGCCAGTTGCGACAGCTCATGGCTCGACGCGTTGGTTTGATCGGCGCCAGCCGCCGAACGCACCGACAGATCGCGAATGTTCACCAGATTGCGGTCCACTTCCCGCGCCACCTGCGCCTGTTCTTCAGCGGCGCTGGCGATCACCAGATTGCGCTCGTGGATTTCGTGTACCGAGGCGGTGATCGTCTGCAACGCTTGACCGGCCCGCTCGGCCAGCACCAGCGTGGTGGCAGCGCGCGAGGCACTGGCCTTCATTGACTCCAGCGCCAGGCTCGAGCCATTACGCATGCCCTGCACCATCTGCTCGATTTCCTGGGTCGATTGCTGAGTGCGATAAGCCAGCGCCCGGACTTCGTCGGCGACCACCGCAAACCCGCGCCCGCTCTCCCCGGCCCGCGCTGCTTCGATGGCGGCGTTGAGCGCCAGCAGGTTGGTCTGTTCGGCGATCGCCCGGATCACGTCCAGCACTTTGCCGATGTTCTGAGACTGATTGGCCAGTGATTGCACCAGCTCGCCAGTGTGTTCGACTTCGCTGGCCAAGGCGTTGATGGCGCCAGCAGTTTCACTGACCCGCTCCTGACCCAACTGCGCCGATTCGCTGGACTGACGGGTGGCGTCGGAGGTCGACACCGCATTGCGGGCAACTTCCTCGACCGCCGTGGTCATCTCGTTGACGGCGGTGGCGGCCTGTTCGATTTCGTTGTTCTGCTGTTGCAACCCTTGCGTGCTGTCATGGGTGACCGCGCTCAGTTCGTCGGAAGCTGTCGCCAATTGCGTGGCCGAACCGCTGATGCCCTGCAGGGTTTCGCGCAGGTTCTGCTGCATGGTCGCCAACGCCTTGAGCAGACGGCTGACTTCATCGTTACCGTGGGTTTCGATCGGACGGGTCAGATCGCCTCTGGCGACGTGTTCAGCAGCGTCGACAGCGGAGCTCAGGGGGTGAACGATACTGCGGGTGAGCAACATGGCCAGGGCGACGGTGGCCAATGCCGCCAGAGCGATGAATAAGCTCACGATGGTGCGCGAGGTTTCGTAGTGGGCGGCAGAGTTCTGGCTTTCGGCAGCGACCTGCCGGGTGAACAGGTCTGCCAGGTCATTAAGTTGTTTGCCAGAGCCGTCGACCACGGTTTTCATGTCGACCAGCAGCAACTTGGTCAGCTCATCGCGCTTGCCTTGCTCGGCCAGCGTGAACGACTGGGCGATCCCGGCACGGTAGGCGGCGAAGGTTTTCTTGAACTGATCGTATAACTGCTGGCCTTCCGGAGTAGTCACCAGTCGGTCGTAAGCGGCGATTTTCTCGCTCAGTTCCTTGTCGCGGGTGTCCATCTGGCTGCGGTACGTGGCGATGTTGGCCGGATCCTGATCCAGCGCCATGCGCAGAGAAATGGTGCGAATGCGCAACATGATCTCGCGAATCTCGTCGCCACCACGAATGCTCGGCAGCCACTGCGTCTCCACTGCCACTTCGCTGTCGCGGATGCTCGACATCTGCCCCAGCGCAAACACCCCGAGCAACGCCACCAGCACCGCGATCAGGGCAAAGCCCAGGGCGGCACGGGGAGCAATATTCAACTGACGAAGCAACATGACGAACGCCCTTTTTCTTGTCTTGGCCGGATTCAAGGGACGATCAATGGCAGCCCCCTTTTGTTAGCGGGCTATCGGCAAGTTGTACGATGACTTGAATGAAACATTTCCGGAGGCCAAAAAAAATCCCCGTATCTTTCGATACGAGGATTTTCAATATGGTCGGGGTAGGGGGATTCGAACTCCCGACATCCTGCTCCCAAAGCAGGCGCGCTACCGGACTGCGCTATACCCCGGTAAAAAAAAGGCGACCTTTCAAAGATCGCCTTCTTCGATCAGCGCTTTTGGCCTCTGATCTTAAGATTCGATCCCAGCGCAAACTGGTTTCAAAAATGGTGGGTCGTGTGGGATTCGAACCTACGACCAATTGGTTAAAAGCCAACTGCTCTACCAACTGAGCTAACGACCCAAAAATGGTCGGGGTAAGGGGATTCGAACTCCTGACATCCTGCTCCCAAAGCAGGCGCGCTACCGGACTGCGCTATACCCCGGTTTGAAATTGGCTCCGTGACCAGGACTCGAACCTGGGACCCAATGATTAACAGTCATTTGCTCTACCGACTGAGCTATCACGGAACTACATATTTCAATTTACAACGGTGAAACTTGCAGCTTCTCGACATCGTTTTCGCATCGCTGCGTTCGTGTGTCTGAGGCGCGCTATTCTACAACCTAGAACACCTCTGTCAACCCCCTAAATTGCTTTCAAGTTAATGATTTGCAACTTATTTCAGATTTCTGCCCAGTGAGCTGAAACCGTGTTGGTGACTGACTGCGGGGCGCACTTTACAAGCCTTTTCCTTTGAGTTCAACAGCCTGGCGAAAAAAAAGGCCTCGCTGTGCGAGGCCTTACTTACTTCACCACCGGCAGGTGTCAGTTGAACGTGATCTCGTCGTTCTCCACGACGCCGGTCGCGGTCTCCCCTGGCATGAAGCGTCCCGACAGAATCAACTGCGCCAACGGGTTCTCGATCCAGCGCTGGATCGCCCGCTTCAACGGCCGTGCGCCATAGACCGGGTCGTAACCGACCGCAATCAGCTTGTCCATCGCTTCCGGGCTCAGCTCCAGCTTCAGCTCGCGCTCGGCGAGACGACTGCGCAGACGGCCCAGCTGGATCTCGGTAATGCCCGCGATCTGATCCCGCGCCAATGGCTCGAAGATCACCACTTCGTCGACCCGGTTGATGAACTCCGGACGGAAGTGGGTGGAAATCGCATCCATCACTGCTGCCCGTTGTGCTTCACGATCGCCGACCAGCTCCTGAATCTGCATCGAACCGAGGTTGGAGGTCATGACGATCACGGTATTGCGGAAATCCACCGTACGACCGTGACTGTCGGTCAGACGACCATCCTCCAGCACTTGCAGCAGGATGTTGAACACATCCGGGTGCGCCTTCTCGACTTCGTCCAGCAGGATCACCGAGTAAGGCTTGCGCCGTACCGCTTCGGTCAGATAACCGCCCTCTTCGTAACCGACGTAGCCCGGTGGTGCACCGATCAGCCGTGCCACGGAATGTTTCTCCATGAACTCGGACATATCGATCCGCACCATCGCCTCTTCAGTATCGAAGAGGAATTCGGCCAGCGCCTTGCACAGCTCGGTTTTACCGACACCGGTCGGGCCGAGGAACATGAACGAGCCGCTCGGGCGGTTCGGGTCGGACAACCCGGCACGGGAACGCCGCACCGCGTTGGCCACCGCGACCACCGCTTCGTCCTGGCCGATCACGCGTTGGTGCAACAGGCTTTCCATCTTCATCAGCTTGTCGCGCTCGCCTTCGAGCATTTTCGACACGGGAATACCGGTCCACTTCGAAACGACTTCGGCGATTTCCTCTTCGGTCACCTTGCTGCGCAGCAACTGGTTCTCGCTCTTGCCGTGCTGGTCGACCATCTGCAGGCTGCGTTCCAGATCCGGGATCACCCCGTACTGCAACTCCGCCATGCGGTTCAGGTCGCCTTTGCGGCGCGCGGCTTCCAGTTCCTGACGGGCCTGTTCGATCTTCTGCTGAATCTGTGCAGAACCTTGTACCTCGGCTTTTTCCGAGTTCCAGATTTCTTCCAGATCCGAGTACTCACGCTCGTGGCGATCGATTTCTTCCTGAAGTTTCTCCAGACGTTTCTTCGCCGCGTCGTCGCTTTCTTTCTTCAGGGCCTGGGATTCCACCTTCAGCTGAATCAGGCGCCGCTCCAGACGATCCAGCACTTCCGGCTTGGAGTCGATCTCCATGCGGATGCGGCTGGCCGCTTCGTCGATCAGGTCGATCGCCTTGTCCGGCAACTGCCGGTCCGTGATGTAGCGATGGCTGAGCCTGGCTGCAGCAATGATCGCACCGTCGGTGATCGCCACTTTGTGGTGAACCTCGTAACGCTCCTTGAGGCCACGCAGGATCGCGATGGTGTCTTCTTCGCTCGGCTCGTCCACCAGCACTTTCTGGAAGCGTCGTTCGAGGGCTGCGTCCTTCTCTATATATTGGCGGTACTCGTTGAGCGTGGTCGCGCCGACGCAATGCAGCTCGCCACGGGCCAGGGCCGGTTTGAGCATATTGCCGGCATCCATCGAGCCTTCGCCCTTGCCGGCGCCGACCATGGTGTGCAGTTCGTCGATGAACAGAATGATCTGCCCTTCCTGCTTCGACAGCTCGTTGAGCAGCGCTTTCAGGCGTTCTTCAAACTCGCCGCGATACTTGGCACCGGCAATCAGCGCCCCCATATCCAGGGACAGCAGACGCTTGCCGCGCAGACCATCCGGCACTTCGCCGTTGATGATGCGCTGGGCCAGACCTTCGGCAATCGCGGTTTTACCCACGCCAGGTTCGCCGATCAGCACCGGGTTGTTCTTGGTGCGGCGTTGCAGAACCTGAATGGTGCGGCGGATCTCGTCGTCACGGCCGATCACCGGGTCAAGCTTGCCTTCCTCGGCGCGCTTGGTCAGGTCGACGGTGTACTTGTCCAGCGCCTGACGCGACTCTTCGTGGTTGGCGTCATTGACCGCTTCGCCACCGCGCAGGTTGTTGATTGCATTCTCCAGCGCTTTTTTGCTCACGCCCTGGCCGAGCAGCAACTTGCCGAGCTTGCTGTTCTCGTCCATCGCGGCGAGCAGCACCAGCTCGCTGGAAATGAACTGGTCGCCCTTCTGCTGAGCCAGGCGATCGGCCTGGTTGAGCAGGCGCGCCAAGTCCTGCGACATGTTGACGTCGCCGGTCGGATTCTGGATTTTCGGTAATTGATCGAGCTCTTTGGTCAGCTCTTTACGCAAGCTGTTGACGTCGAAGCCCACCTGCATCAACAGGGGTTTGATCGAACCACCCTGCTGTTCCAGCATCGCTTGCATCAAATGTGTCGGCTCAATGGCCGGATGATCGTGGCCGACAGCCAGGGATTGGGCATCGGACAACGCCAACTGTAACTTGCTGGTTAAACGGTCTATACGCATGGGTCACCTTCCTTTTGAGCAGGCCGGACCTAAAAAACCATCCTGAATAAAGAAACCTGCCAGATACCGCTATAGATGCGGTCGATTCTGGAAGATTCAAGCGCCAGGGAGTTGATGCAGATCAGACAAGCTTAGCGGGCGTCGGGCGACTCGAGCCAAACGAGGGAGGCGAAGCGACCAGTGCGCGATGCACGGCGATAAGAGAAGAAGCGCGGATCGGTCACGGTACAGAAACCGCCGCCATAAACAGCAGTGACACCGCGAACCGCCAGACGCAGCCGCGCCAGCTTATAGATGTCAGCCATGAACTTGCCGGCGTTGTGGCTCGGGACAAAGGCTGTCTCGGCTTCAGGCAATTGATTGATGAAGACTTCCCGGACTTCCGGGCCGACTTCGAAGGCTTGCGGGCCGATGGCCGGGCCGAGCCAGACCAGAATGTCCTCAGCGGCAACATCCAGACTGTCCAGTGTGGCTTCCAGCACGCCAGCCGCCAAACCACGCCAGCCCGCGTGCGCCGCCGCCACGCGAGTACCGGCACGATCGCAGAAAAGCGCCGGCAGGCAATCGGCAGTCATCGCTGCACAAGCGATGCCGGGTGTTGCGGTCCAGCTGGCATCCGCCGTGGCCACCACGGACGGGTCCGCATGCGCCACGGCAATCCCGTGCACTTGCTGCAACCAGGCAGGTTTTATGGAGAAGTGTTCGGTCAGGCGCCGACGGTTTTCGGCGACGGCCTCCGGGCGGTCATCGACGTGATCGCCCAGGTTGAGGCTGTCGAACGGCGCCTCGCTGACGCCGCCCTCGCGGGTGGTGACACAGGCCTTGACGCTGGCCGGCGCGGGCCAGTCCGGCGTCAGCCAGTTCATCCGACGAATGCCTCGCGATCCTGCTTGAGCAGGGTCAACAACCACACCAGATCTTCCGGAAGCGGCGATTCCCAGCTCATGCGTTCGCCGGTGGTCGGGTGATCCAGCTCGAGGAACCGCGCGTGCAGGGCCTGACGCGGGAAGTGCTTGAGGGATTCGACCATGGTCTGGCTCGCGGCCGGCGGAATGCGGAAACGACCGCCGTACGCCGGGTCACCGACCAACGGGAAGTTGATGTGTGCCATATGTACGCGAATCTGGTGAGTACGACCGGTTTCCAGCTTCACCCGTACATGGGTGTGGGAACGGAAGCGCTCCAGCACGCGGTAGTGGCTGACGGCAGGCTTGCCGCCTTCCATCACCGCCATGCGCTGACGCTGCTGGCCGTGACGGCCGATCGGGGCATTGATCTTGCCGCCGGCGGTGACCACGCCGATCACGATGCACTCGTAGATCCGGCTGACGCTGCGGTTTTGCAGCTGGGCGACCAGTTTGGTCTGCGCCTGAATGGTCTTGGCCACCACCATCAGACCGGTGGTGTCCTTGTCCAGACGATGCACGATACCGGCGCGCGGGACATTGATGATGTCCGGCACGTGGTGCAGCAAGGCGTTGAGCAAGGTGCCATCAGCGTGACCGGCGGCAGGGTGCACCACCAGGCCGGCAGGCTTGTTGATCACCAGAATGTCGTCGTCTTCATAGACGATGTCGAGTTCGATGTCCTGAGCGACCCATTCACCCTGGGCCTCCTGCTCGGCAGTCAGCTCAAGGATGGCACCGCCATGAACGATGTCGCGCGGGCGGATGACCGCCCCGTCCACAGTCAGGCGACCTTCTTTGATCCAGGCGGAAAGGCGCGAGCGCGAGTGCTCGGCGAAGAGTTGGGCGGCGACTTGATCGAGGCGTTGGCCGCCCAATTCGGACGGCACCTCTGCGCGAAGTTCAATTTTATCGGACATGCTCGGACTGGGCGTCGGCTACAGCCTTTGGTTTCGGCTGCGCGCTTGTGGTTAAATACGGCGTCTTTTGCCCCGGGGCTTTTCAACGGGGCGCTCATCATAACAGGACGGCCCCGCCCAAGACAGCGGCCGTCATAGGGACGCAAGCCGCCATGCAAGTGAAACACCTGCTGCTGATCGCCATCCTCGCATTGACCGCTGCTTGCTCATCGAAGGAAGTCGTAGACGAAAACCTGAGTGAAGCCGAGCTGTACCAGCAGGCTCAACAGGACCTGGATAACAACAGCTACACCAGCGCCACAGCCAAGCTGAAGGCCCTGGAGTCGCGTTATCCGTTCGGTCGCTATGCCGATCAGGCGCAGTTGGAGCTGATCTACGCCAACTACAAGAACGCCGAGCCGGAAGCTGCAAAGTCCGCTGCCGAGCGTTTCATTCGTCTGCATCCGCAGCACCCGAACGTGGATTACGCCTACTACCTGAAGGGCCTGACTTCGTTCGACCAGGACGTCGGCCTGCTGGCGCGCTTCCTGCCGCTGGACATGACCAAGCGTGACCCGGGTGCCGCCCGTGACTCCTACAACGAGTTCGCCCAGCTGACCAGCCGCTACCCGAACAGCCGCTACGCGCCGGACGCCAAGCAGCGCATGATCTACCTGCGCAACCTGCTGGCCGCCTACGAAATCCACGTGGCCGACTACTACCTGACCCGTCAGGCTTATGTCGCCGCTGCCAACCGTGGTCGTTATGTAGTGGAAAACTTCCAGGAAACCCCATCGGTCGGTGACGGCCTGGCGGTGATGACCGAAGCCTATCAGCGTCTGCATCTGGACGAACTGGCGGCCACCAGCCTGGAAACCCTGAAGCTCAACTACCCGAACCATCCGAGCCTGCAGGACGGCCAGTTCGTACCTCGCGTTGCCGAAGCAGACAACCGTTCGTTCCTGAGCAAGGCCACGCTGGGCCTGATCGAATCCCGTCCTCCGCTGCCGCCGGGAGAAACCCGCGCCAACCAGGACGTGCAGAAGCAGTTCCAGGATGCGAAAGACGCGATCCCGAACGAGCTCAAGCCGAAAGACGAAAACGGCGACGTGATCGAAGAGCCGGAACCGGAGTCGAGCGACAGCGATCGTTCCATCTTCAGCTACCTGACCTTCGGTCTGTTCGACTGATCACGTCGGTGATGCCAAAAAGGGAGATCTTCGGATCTCCCTTTTTATTGCGGCGTGTGATTGGGCTGTGCGCTCGTCGGGTCCTTGGCTAAACTGCCGAATCATTAGCCGAAAAGCCGCCCATCATGCTTCGTTTACTGTTCTGGATTGCCTTGATCGCCGCCGCTGTCTGGTTGTGGCGCAAATTCAATGCCCCCGCCTCGTCCGCCCGATCACCTCGCGAACAGGATGCCGCACCGATGGTGCGTTGCGCCCATTGCGGCGTGCACCTGCCCCGCGACCGCGCGCTGAATCTTCAACAACAGTGGTATTGCAGCCAGGCTCACCTTGAGCAAGGCCCAGGCTCCAGTGATCGCTGAGGCCGACAACGCCGACAGCAGACAGGCCCAGCGACTGCTGCGCCTCTATCATCTGTACCGTTTGAGTGTCGGCATCACCCTGGTGTTGCTGATCTCCAGCAACATGGACAACCGCCTGCTGAACTCGACCAACGACGAGTGGCTGCGCAATGGCAGCTGGTTGTACCTGGTGCTGAACATCCTGCTGGTGGTGTTCCTCGAGAACATCCGCCGCCCCGCCCAGTTGTTCGGCCTGGCACTGGTCGACATCCTGCTGCTGTGTGGCGTGTTCTATGCGGCGGGCGGCGTGGCCAGCGCGATCGGTAATTTGCTGATTGTCTCGGTGGCGATCAGCAATACCTTACTGCGACGACGCATTGGTTTGCTGATCGCCGCCATCGCCACCCTCGGCATCGTCGGGCTCAGCTTTCTGCTGAGTTTCAGCCATCCCCTGAGCGCCAACGATTATCTCCAGGCCGGCACACTCGGCGCCCTGTGCTTCGCGGCGTCATTGCTGGTGCAAGGATTGATGCGCCGTCTGGAGGTCAGCGAGAACCTGGCCGAGCAGCGCGCCAGCGAAGTCGTTGGGCTCGAAACCCTCAACGCGCTGATCCTGCAACGCATGCGCACCGGCATTCTGGTGCTCGACGAACAGCGCCGGGTGCAATTGGCCAACCAAAGCGCCAAGACCCTGCTGGGCCAGGCACACCTTGAAGGCGAGTTGATCGACGAGCACTCGAGCGCATTGGTCGAGCGCCTGCAACTGTGGCTGAACAACCCGACGCTGCGCCCGCAAAGCCTGAAGATCGGCGGCAACGGTGTGGAGCTGCAACCGAGCTTCATTGCCCTGGAACAGAGTCCGAACCGCCAGACCCTGGTATTTCTCGAAGACCTCGCACAGATCGCCCAGCAGGCCCAGCAATTGAAACTCGCCGCGCTGGGCCGGCTGACCGCCGGTATCGCCCATGAAATCCGCAATCCGCTGGGGGCCATCAGTCATGCCGCGCAGCTGTTGCGGGAATCCGAGGAACTCGACGGCGCGGATCGGCGTCTGACGCAGATCATTCAAGACCACTCCCAACGCATGAACCGAATCATCGAAAACGTCCTGCAACTGTCCCGCCGCCAGCAGAGCGCACCGCAACGGCTGGATCTCAAGCCGTGGCTGGAGCAGTTCGTCAACGAGAGCCGCGAACAGGCCGGCGAGCGCCAGCACATTCACCTGCACATCGGTCCGGGGGATTTTCGCACGCTGATGGATCCTGGCCAGCTCACACAGATTCTCGACAATCTGTTACGCAACGGCTGGCGCCATAGCGCCTTTTTGCACGATCCGGCCGAGGTCTGGCTGACGCTGCTGATCGACCCCGAAAGCACGCTGGCCGTGCTCGAGGTGCAGGACAATGGCCCTGGCGTGCCGCTGGATCAGCAGGCTCACCTGTTCGAACCGTTTTTTACCACCAGCAGCCAGGGCACCGGCCTTGGGCTTTATCTGTCCCGTGAGCTGTGCGAAAGCAATCAAGCGCGCCTAGACTTCAAATCACGCCAAGGCGGCGGCTGCTTTCGCATCACCTTTGCTCACGGACGGAAACAAAGTTGAACACGAGCCCACGGCAAAAAATCCTCATCGTCGACGACGAGCCGGATATCCGCGAACTCCTGGAAATCACCCTGGGACGGATGAAACTCGACACCTTCAGCGCACGCAATCTCGCAGAAGCTCAGGCGCTGCTGCACCGCGAAACCTTCGCTCTGTGCCTGACCGACATGCGCCTGCCCGACGGCACCGGCCTGGAGCTGGTGCAGCACATTCAGCAACGTTATCCACAACTGCCGGTCGCGATGATCACCGCCTACGGCAGCCTGGAAACGGCGATCAACGCTCTGAAGGCCGGGGCCTTCGACTTCCTGACCAAACCGGTGGACCTGACGCGCCTGCGCGAGCTGGTCGGCTCGGCGTTGCGCATGCCGGCGCCGGGCAATGTCTGCACTTCGATCGACCGGCGGTTGCTTGGCGACTCACCGCCGATGCGCAACTTGCGCAAACAGATCGACAAACTGGCCCGCAGCCAGGCACCGGTCTATATCAGCGGCGAGTCCGGCAGCGGCAAGGAGCTGGTGGCCCGTCTGATTCATGAACAGGGCCCGCGCGCCAGCCAGCCGTTTGTGCCGGTGAACTGTGGGGCGATTCCTTCAGAGTTGATGGAAAGCGAATTTTTCGGCCATCGCAAAGGCAGTTTCAGCGGCGCAGTGGAGGATAAACCGGGGCTGTTCCAGGCGGCCCATGGCGGCACGCTGTTTCTCGATGAAGTGGCGGATCTGCCGCTGCCGATGCAGGTCAAGCTGCTGCGGGCGATCCAGGAAAAAGCCGTGCGCAGCGTCGGCGGCCAGCAGGAAACCGTGGTCGATGTGCGCATCCTCTGTGCGACGCACAAGGACCTCGACGCGGAAGTGGCTGCCGAGCGTTTCCGTCAGGACCTGTATTACCGGCTGAACGTGATCGAGTTGCGTGTACCGTCTCTGCGCGAGCGTCGCGAGGACATCGAAGCGCTGGCCGGCCATATGCTCAAGCGCCTGGCCAGTGGCACCGGGCAACCGGCGGCACGGCTCCATCCTCATGCCCTTGAAGCGCTGAAAAACTACCGTTTCCCTGGCAACGTGAGGGAACTGGAGAACGTGCTTGAGCGGGCGCACACCCTGTGTGAAAACCGCATGATCGAGGCCGAAGATCTACGTCTGAGTGAAGGCAACGGCACCGCCGAGGGCGGTATTGCCGATCTCACCCAGATCGACAACCTCGAAGACTATCTTGAGAGCGTAGAGCGCAAACTGATTTTGCAGGCGCTGGAGGAAACCCGCTGGAATCGCACGGCGGCGGCGCAGCGGTTGAGTCTGTCGTTTCGGTCGATGCGCTACAGGCTCAAGAAGCTGGGCCTGGACTGAAGCCCGCTCCCACAGGTGTAGGAGCGGGTTTGCCCGCGAAGGCGATTATCAGTCGCCGGAAGAAAAACCGACTAGATCCGTCCGGCCGGTGCATACGGCGCTGGATCAATGATCGGCGCACGGCCCAGCATTACGTCGGCAAACAACTGACAGGACGCCGGCGCCAGCACCAGCCCATTGCGGTAATGCCCGCAGTTCAGCCACAGACCGTCAAACCCCGGAACCCGGCCAATGTATGGAATCCCTTCGGGTGAACCCGGTCGCAGCCCGGCCCAATGCCCCACCACTTCAGCCTCCACCAGCGCCGGCAACAACTCGACTGCCGATGCCTTTAGGCTTTCCAGCGCGTTGTCAGTCGGGGTCTTGTCGAAGCCTTCGTGCTCCAGCGTGCTGCCGATCAGAATGTGTCCGTCACGGCGCGGAATCGCGTAGCGCCCCTTGGCCAGCACCATGCTCGGCAGGAAATCCGCCGCACACTTGTAGAGAATCATCTGGCCCTTGACCGGCTCCACTGGCAGCGAAAGATTCAGAGTCTTGAGCAATTCGCCGCTCCACGCGCCCGCCGTCAACACGATCTGATCGCCAGCGATCACACCGGTGGAAGTCTGCACGCCCACCACCCGTTCGCCTTCACGGACAAACCCGCTGACTTCGCACTGCTCGTGAATCGTTACATTCGGCAGCGCCTGCAACGCCGCTTTCAAAGACTTCACCAGTCGTGGATTGCGCACGTTGGCCACATCGGCCATATAGATCGCCCGGGAAAAACCACCACCGAGCACCGGCACCGCATCATGCGCCGCCGAGATATCCACAGCCCGCAACGGGCGGTTTTCCCGCGCAGCCCACGCCAACGCTTCGGCTTCGTCATCCAGATCCAGCCAGTACAGGCCGGTGGTGTGCACTTCGGGATCGACCCCGGTATCGGCAAAAAGTCGCTCGCCCAGCTGTGGATAAAAATCCTGCGACCAGTGCGCCAGTGCGGTGACGGCCGGGCTGTAGCGCCACGGGTACAGCGGAGACACGATACCGCCGCCGGCCCAGGACGATTCCTGGCCGACGTTCGAACGATCCAGCAGCACCACGCTGCCGACCTCGGAGGCGAGGTTGTACGCAGTGAGCAGGCCAATCACCCCGCCACCGACAATCACCACTTGCTGTTGCCTGGTCATGTTTGATCCAACCGTAAAAAAGACAGTGGGCGCAAAAGGCGCCCGAAATAATGCGGCTCAGCGGCCCCAGCAATCCTTGGTGGTCAGCCCGGTGGTCGCGTTGTTCATGCTTCTGACGCCAGTGTTGGTGAGGGTGAAATCCCCGCACTTGTCAGTGGCCATCGCCGTGCCGGTCTTGCGGGTCGCCGTCAGCAGGAAGGTCTGATCGGTGATCGTCGGCGTGATGGTGTAGAAATCGTTGCCGGTGCTCAACCCGGTGACACCGGTGTAGACGTTGTTCTTCGAATAGAAGCGCTCGAGGATCTGTGCCTGTTCCGACAAGTTGCTGACCACGTCGGCGCGGCGGCCCTTCTTCACATATTCGGTGAGGCTCGGATAGCCGATGGTGATGACGATACCGATGATCGCAATCACGATCATGATTTCGATCAGGGTGAAACCTCGGTTGGATCTGCGCATGCCTCGAACTCTCACTTACTGTATTTGTCGCCACATTATGCGACGGCTGCCGCCGCCGCCCTTTTCCACCAGGGTGGTGATGCCGCCACTGGAGTCGGTCTCGATCTTGCGTGTTGCACCGTTGACGATGGCGTTCAGGGTCGGGATACCGCCGGTGAACACCACGCCACTGGAGATCGTGTCGTTGCTGTCGACCACGCCATCGGCGTTGGTGTCGAGCACGGCGTAGTTGAGCATCTTACCGCTGAACGCATCGAGTTCGATCAGTTTGCCGGTACCGAAACTGGAACACGGGTCAGTGGTATCGACACTGGCCGTGGTGAACACAATACGCCCAAGCACCAGACTGGCCTGATTGATCACCCGTTCGCCGGTCAATGCGTTGTTGTACACCAGTGGCAGGTACCAGCCCTTCTCCGCCGGATAAGTCGTGTCGTTCTGGCTGGTGGTGACAAACTGCCCGGAACTGCCGGAGAACACGCCGGTAATCGCCTGAGCCTGCAAACTGCTGACCGTGATCTGGCCCGATCCGCCATCGGCATCCCACACCGAATAGAACGCCTGCAAATCCTTGTTGGTCTTGTCGGCGGTTTCGTTGAATTTACCGGTGCCGACGAAAATCTGTTTGCCGCCCAGAGCGTTGTCCGCCAGCAACGGCTGCGCGGTGATCGGCTGAGTTGCCCCGCCGGCCGTGGTGAACAGCGGCTTGCCGGAAAACGCCACGCCCCAACTGTCGGAAGCAGTGGCGCTCAGGTCGAACTTCCACAACCGTCCCTTCAAGTCACCGCCATACGCGGCTTGCACCACGTTCTGCGAATTGACCCGCAGCTTCACCGAGGACAAGCCATTGTTGGTTTCCGTACTGTCGATGACGATTTTCCTGATCAGCGAACCATCGCGAACATCCAGCACATACAGCGCCGCCACCCCGGAGTTGCTGCCGTAACCGTTGGCAATGAACGCCGCCCAGCGACCATCGGCCAAGCGTGCCACTTCCGGACGGGCATAGGCGTAACCCAGATCATTGAAAGCGTTGGAAGTGCTGGCGGCTGCCGGCGCGCTGACCTCCCACAAGGCGCGGATCACGTTGCCCGCCGAGGCGTCGAACAGCTGAAGCCCGTAGAAAGTCTTGCCACCGGCACCCGTACCGCCTATGGCCAGGGTTTTCCAGACCGTGCCGAATTGGGCATCGAATACACCGAGCTGACCATCCACCAGAAACTTGTGGCTGACGCCGTTGACGTAGTTCGGATCGGCAATCAGACGCAACGAGGGCAATACGCTGGACGGCATGTAGGCATAGCGCCGGGTACCGTTGGCCGAGTTGATGACGCTGACAAAACCGTCGTTGGCGTTCACCACCAGGCTGGCGTTCATGTTCGCAGCCTTGGTGGTCAGATAGGTGCTGTAGGTGGTGTCGCCGGCCAGATCGGAAGCGGTTTTTTCCGTGGGCGAAGCCAGTACAAGTGGCGAGTTGATGATGTCCCCAAGCAACACACTGCGCACTTTGAGCCCGGTCTTGTTGGTGCCCTTGCTCCATTCGACCAGGTCGATACCGCTGATGCCGGTGGGCAAACCCTGACTGAGAACAGTCTGCTGGGCCGGGGAGAAGTTGCCATAGGCCAGCGTTATCGCCGTGTTGCTCAGGGAATTCCACGACTGGTAGGTCGGCGCGGTGGCGCCAGGCACGATGGCGGTATCGGTGGTCCACTGCACGGCCGAGGTATTGACCGCCCCGGCGGAGGTAAAGCCAAACGACTTGATCGTGCCGCGCCAATCCTTCGGGTCATAGGTGGTCTGGTAAAAACTGCTGCTACTGGTCAGCGTGGTGCCGCTGGTCACACCCGCACCGCCGGAACCCGCCTTGGAGGTGATATCACTCAACGCCGAAGACAATGCGGCATTCAAACCGGCGCTGTCGGTCGCCTGGTAGTAGCGGCCCTGTCCGTAATCGGCGGCGTCCGAGAGCATGTCGTTGGAAGCGGTAAAACCCACGGTGTAGGTATTCATGTACTGCCGGGGAAAATCCACCGCATTCCAGCTCTTGCCCGCCGCGTCGGTTCCGGAGAAACGCATATCGATGTCGAAGGCGAACTTGGCGATATCGTCCAGATACAGCGTATCGCCCTCCCCGTCCCCGTTCAGATTGTTCCCGTCATTGTTGATGCCGTCCCAGTTCGGCAGGCGACTGCCGCCGAGCGGGTCGTTGCTCGGAAAGGTGCGGTCGTAAGTCGGCAGGCCGTCGGTGATAACCACCCCGTAGTTTTTCTGGCAGCGGTACTGGATCGGGCTGGTGTAAGTGCTCGGCGTGCTGTTGTAGTACGGCGCCATCCCGCGCATGTAGCGGGTGATTTCGTAATAGGTCTCGGCCAGAGGCGTGTTGGCCACCGCGTTCAGGCCGTTGATCGAGGAAATCAGTGCGTTGTAGTTGGTGTCAGCCTGAGCCTGGGTCACGCTACCGCTGACCGGTGACAGGTCGCTGATGGAGCGCGCAATGAAACCACCATTGCCGGGGTTGTTGCTGGTGGCCGGGTTGAAGGTCGCCAGCCCCATGCGCAGGTTGCGGTTGCTGGTGACCAGTGCAGTGGAAACATTGCGCGCCACGTTGATCCGGTAATCGTTGGGAATCGCCCCGGTGGTGAAGTCGCGCGTGCCGTTGCTGATCGCCAGCCCGACCACATAGGAAATGTAATCGGCCGAATAGCGGGTGTTGCCGCTGCCTACCGGATCCGGCAATTTCAGGCAGAGTGGCGTCAGGCTGTTGTTGTAGAAGGCATAGGCGCCGCCGGAGCAGCCGGAGGTCGGCAGGCTCGACAGGAAGATCGTATCGCCGGTGATGGCAGTTGAGCTCAGGCACAGGCCGATGACCGCGTTGCACTGCCGGGCTGCCGTGCGATCCACGGTCGGATCAAAACCCGTCGCATAGATGATGCTGTTCATGCTGCCCGAGTCGTCGATCATCAACATCACGTTCGGTGGCACAGCCGCCGCGCTCAACAGCGGCGAATCGGACGGTGTAAAGGCATACGCCGGTGCAGTCAGATAAAGCCCGGTCAGCATGCCGAGCAACAGCGACAGCCATTTGAAGCGTCGCTCAGTACTTCGCATAGACACTCTCCACCACACTGCGCGAAGTGCCGGCGATGCCGACGGCCGTGACCCGGTACAAGGTCGCCGAAGTGTTGCTCGGCACGTTTACCGCCGTCAGGGTCGTGCCGATGTTCTGTACTCCGTAAAACCCGCTGCCAGCGGCGATCCAGGTCACGCCCGACGTGGAGTTGAGCCCCGCCGCAGTGACCACCGAGGATTCCGCCGGTGGCGCACATTGGGTGGTGCTGGCGCACACTGCGAGCGTGTAGCCGTCCAGTTGCACCGCACTTTCGCCGATGCGCAGCGCCGCCTCGGCAGTCTGGAACGATTGATTGCGCAGGCTTACGCTGCCGGCCATTTTTTCCTGCAGGTTGGCACTCTGCATCGATGACAGGCCGATCACCGTCAGGAGCAGCAGAAACACCAGGCTGACCAGCAACACCATGCCGTCCTGGGACCGTCGCCGATGGAGAGAAACGTTCATCGCTCGCCCCTCACTGCAACCGGTTGCGCAAGGCGGCAACCACGTTGAAGGTTTGATTGCGGACCCGATTGTTCGGATCAGTGAGGGTCAGGCTCAGGCGCACGCTGCGGATCCGCGCCGGATCACCGGGGTTGGCACTGTAGGTGGACGCCGCGACATCGGTTGCGGAACTTGCCAGACCGAACATCACAGTGAACGCACTGACGTTATTCACCAGCACTTGCTGGGCCGGATTACCGCTGCCGGTGCCCATCAGAATCTGGTTGTTGCTGAAGCTGTAGATCAACCGACGGATCGGAAACGCGATCTGCCCCGTCGCCGCAGCCCGTGCGCCGGTATAAGCGGTGGCGCTGTTGCGGCAATCGGACACCACGGTCCAGGTCGGCGTCCCGCCTGCACTGCCGACATCAGCCGTGACCAGGGTCAGCTTGAGATTGGCGTTGTCCCAGCTGATCGGCGCGATCTGGGCCGCCGTGAAATCCCCCGCCGAGCTGGAATCGGTAATCGTGCCCAGGCAACCGAACATGCCCACCATGCGCAGTTCCTGAATCATCTTGCTCAGCACGAACCGCGCATCTTCCTGCATGGCGGCCGCGCTGTTCTGGCTGACGTAGGTGTTTTTCGCCGCCAGAAAGATCTGCACCACGCCGAGCACCACGATCAGCCCCAGCGCCAGGGCCACCAGCATTTCGATCAGACCGAAACCCAGATTATGACGTTTCATGGTGCGCCCACCGGATCTACCGCGGCGCGACTGGTCAGGACAAAGCTGCGGGGCGCACTGGACGTATTGGCGGCGCGCGCGTCATTCCAGGTGATGGTGATGGTGTACACACGTTGATTGAGGGTGATGCTGCCGGTGGCGGTCGGGCCGCCGAAATTGACGATGTTGGTGGTGAAGTCGTAGAGATCCTGATCCCGGGCGACACTCAGGTTGCCCGTGGTGGGGGGTGTGACGGTGTAGTCGGCGCCCGAGTTGGCGCGGATCCGGTCCATCATGTCGTAGGCGATGAAACTCGCCTGGCTGGTCATCCGCGAGCTGTCGGTGTACTTCAGCGCATTGAGCTGAACCGCTGCCGCGCCCAGCAAACCGACCGTCAGAATCAACAACGCGACCAGCACTTCGATCAGCGTCATGCCCTCCTGTGCGTGCTTGCTCCCTGCCCTCATCCGCAACTTCCACCCAATTGAATTCTTCCGTTCAGACACACGTTCAGCGTCCTGCTTTGCGTTCCCAGCACGTAACTGATGAGCACCGCCGTGGACGGCGCCGCCAGCCCGCCCAGATTGTTGAAATCCAGCGCGGTCACTCCAGAGGGTAGCGTCAGAGTCGCGCCGCTGCTCATCGCTGGAACAACCCGCAATACATTGGCCGAAGTGCCAGTACTGTCGTAGACCGCCAGCTCGCCGGTCCAGACGTTGCCGCCGGCACTCGGTCGCAAGCGGGTGGTGGTACCCCGGTTGATCGCCTCGAGCCTCGCGTAATTGAGGGCCCGTTGCAGGTCGCCGACTTCGGTGTCGGCCTTGCTGCCCTGCACCGAACGGGTGAACGCCGGCACCGCCATCGTGATCAGGATTACAAACACCGCGAGCGCCACCAGCAGCTCGATCAGCGTGAAACCTTTTGTACGATGATCCATCGATGCCCTCCGTTGCCGTCGGCTATACCTGTACAAACCTAGAACATTCGACCGGCATGCGCCGGTTGATTTACCGCGAACGGCGCACGGACTGCGTCGCTGTGCACAATCCAGGGAGGGCGCGCACATGCCGCAACAGGGGTTCAGTCTGGTCGAGCTGCTTATGGGACTGGCGATCGGCGCAATTGTTCTGTCGCTGGTCGGTCCGGCGCTGGCGGACTTCACCGAATCAAACCGGCGCCAGCAGGCCGCACAGTCTTTGCTCGACGGCATCCGTAATGCCCGGACAATGGCCATCACGCGCAATCAGAGTGTGGTGATTCACGGCATCAACGGTGATTGGGGCCAGGGCTGGCGGATCATTCTGGATATCAGCGGAAAGGGAGCCGAGGACACCGATAATCCATTGCTGATCGAGCAGGCGAGTGATGGAAAGATACCGATTGTCGGCAACTGGCTGGTGAGCCGGTACATACGTTTCAGTAGCCTGGGCCAGCCACTGGTGCCGGACCGGAAGTTTCAGGCGGGGACATTGCACCTGTGCTCGGCTCGCGAGCCGGTCAGCCAGCTCCAGGTGGTGCTGGCGGCAACCGGTCGCGTTCGCCTGACCAGCCAAAAGGCCGAACAGGCGCTGTGCCGAAAGGATAAAGCGATCAGATCGAGCGAACGCGCAGCTCTTTAGGCATCGAGAACGTGATGTTCTCCTCACGCCCGGCCAGCTCGTCGGCACCGGTGGCGCCCCAGGCCTGCAACTGCTGGATCACGCCACGCACCAGGACTTCCGGGGCAGAGGCGCCGGCGGTGATGCCGATGCGCTCGACACCGTCGAACCAGCTCTTTTGCAGGTCTTCGGCGCCATCGATCAGATAGGCCGGCGTGGCCATGCGTTCGGCCAGCTCACGCAGGCGGTTGGAGTTGGAGCTGTTCGGGCTGCCCACGACCAACACCACGTCGCATTCGTCAGCCAGTTGCTTGACTGCATCCTGACGGTTTTGAGTGGCGTAGCAGATATCGTCCTTGCGCGGCCCGCCAATGGCAGGGAAACGCGTACGCAATGCGTCGATCACTCGGCTGGTGTCATCCATGGACAGCGTGGTCTGGGTGACAAAGGCGAGTTTTTCGGGATTGCGCACCTGCAATTCGGCGACATCCTTCTCGTCTTCAACGAGGTAGATCGCGCCGCCATTGCTGGCGTCGTACTGGCCCATGGTGCCTTCGACTTCCGGGTGACCGGCGTGGCCGATCAGGATGCATTCACGGCCGTCGCGGCTGTATTTCGCGACTTCGATGTGCACCTTGGTCACCAGCGGACAGGTGGCGTCGAACACTTTCAGGCCACGGCCGGCAGCTTCGCTACGCACGGCTTGCGAGACGCCGTGGGCACTGAAGATCACGATGACGTCGTCCGGTACCTGATCCAGTTCCTCGACGAAGATCGCGCCACGACTGCGCAGGTCCTCGACCACAAACTTGTTGTGCACCACTTCATGACGCACATAGATCGGCGGCCCGAACACCTCAAGGGCGCGGTTGACGATTTCGATCGCCCGGTCCACGCCGGCGCAGAAGCCACGGGGGTTGGCGAGTTTGATTTGCATGCTGTGCCTCGTGTCTTGCGCGCAAGAAATAGCGAAAACGTTGAAAAGCTAATGGGGTAGCGACGATTCGATTTGCTCGCGAAAGCGGTGTTTCAGACAACGTTTATGTTGAATGTCAGTCAGCATTCGCGAGCAAGCCGGCCCCACAGGGATTCTGCTGTGTGACTCAGAGCGCTTTGACGTTGATGATCTCGACGTCAAAGGTCAGCTTCTTGCCAGCCAGCGGATGATTGAAGTCAACGGTCACTTGCGCGTCGTCGAACTCTTTCACCACACCCGGCAGCTCAGTATTGGCCGCATCGTTGAAGATCACCAGCAGCCCCGGCGACAGCTCCATGTCCACGAACTGCGAACGCGGGATGATCTGTACGTTTTGCGGGTTCGGCTGGCCGAAGGCGTTTTCCGGCTCGACGGTCAGCGTACGCTTGTCGCCGGCCTTGAAACCGAACAGCGCCGCCTCGAAGCCCGGCAGCAGGTTGCCATCGCCGACCTTGAAGGTCGCCGGAGCCTTGTCGAAGGTGCTGTCGACCGTGTCGCCGTTCTCCAGGCGCAATGCAAAGTGCAAAGTGACTTCCGTGTTCTGGCCGATGCGTTGCTCAGCCAATACCTGTTCAGTCATGAACGGCTTCTCCGGTTTTTTTACTTTTGAACATGTCCAGTGCCAGCATCACCGCGCCAACGGTAATCGCGCTGTCGGCGAAGTTGAACGCCGGGAAGTACCAGCGGTTCTGCCAATGCACCAGAATGAAGTCGATCACATGGCCCAGGGCAATGCGGTCATACAGGTTGCCCAGGGCGCCGCCCAGCACCAGCGCCAGCGCAATGGCCAGCCAGGTTTCGTTGCGGCCCAGGCGCTTGAGCCAGACCACCAGCACCGCACTGACCACCACCGCGATCAGGGCAAACAACCAGCGCTGCCAGCCGGAGCTGTCAGCCAGAAAGCTGAACGCAGCGCCGGTGTTGTAGGCCAGTGTCCAGCTGAAGTAATCAGGGATGATCACGATCTGCTGGAACATCTCGAGCTTGCCTTCGAAGTAAAACTTGCTGGCCTGGTCGATGACCAGAACCAGCAAGCTCAACCAGAGCCAGCTCAGCCGTCCGAAACGGCCAACGGCATTAGGCATAGTGACGAACCTCGCCGGCGCCATCGATGTTGTCCACGCAACGGCCGCAGATTTCCGGATGCTCCGGGTTCACGCCGACATCTTCACGGCAGTGCCAGCATCGGGCGCATTTCGGGAAGGCGGATTTGACAATCTTCAGTTTCAGGCCGCTGACTTCGGTGGCCACAGCATCGGCCGGAGCCTGCACGAACGGCGCGACAGTGGCCGTCGAGGTGATCAGGACAAAGCGCAGCTCGTTGCTCAGCTTGGCCAGGTCGGCGGTCAGCGCGTCTTCGGCGAACAGCGTCACTTCGGCTTGCAGGTTGCCACCGACGGCCTTGGCCGCGCGCTGGATTTCCATCTCTTTGTTGACCGCCACCTTCACTTCCATGATGCGATCCCAGTACTCGCGACCCAGCTCGAAGCCTTCCGGCAGCTCGGTCAGGCCTTCGTACCAGGTGTTGAGCATCACCGACTCGTTGCGCTCGCCCGGCAGGTATTGCCACAGTTCGTCGGCGGTGAAGGCCAGGATCGGTGCGATCCAGCGCACCAGCGCTTCGGAGATGTGGAACAGCGCGGTCTGGCAAGAACGACGGGCCTTGCTGTCGGCGCCGGTGGTGTACTGGCGGTCCTTGATGATGTCCAGATAGAAACCACCCAGCTCCTGCACGCAGAAGTTGTGGATCTTCGAGTAGACGTTCCAGAAACGGTATTCGCCGTAGTGCTCTTGCAGCTCGCGCTGCAGCAGCAGGGTACGGTCCACGGCCCAGCGATCCAGTGCCAGCATGTCTTCGGCCGGCAGCAGGTCAGTGGCCGGGTTGAACCCGGTCAGGTTGGAAAGCAGGAAACGCGCGGTGTTACGGATACGACGATAGGCGTCCGCGCTGCGCTGCAGGATCTGCTCGGACACGGCCATTTCGCCCGAGTAATCGGTCGAAGCGACCCACAGACGCATGATGTCGGCGCCCAGGGTGTCGTTGACTTTCTGCGGCGCGATCACGTTGCCCAGGGACTTGGACATCTTGCGACCGGACTCGTCCACGGTGAAGCCGTGGGTCAGCAGCTCGCGATACGGCGCGTGGTTGTCGATGGCGCAACCGGTCAGCAGGGACGAGTGGAACCAGCCACGGTGCTGGTCCGAACCTTCCAGATACAGGTCGGCACGCGGGCCGGTCTCGTGGCCCATCGGGTGTGAACCGCGCAGGACGTGCCAGTGCGTGGTGCCCGAGTCGAACCAGACGTCGAGGGTGTCGCTGATCTTGTCGTACTGCGGCGCTTCATCGCCCAGCAGTTCGGCAGCGTCGAGTTTGAACCAGGCTTCGATGCCTTCGACTTCAACGCGCTTGGCGACCTCTTCCATCAGTTCGACGGTGCGTGGGTGCAGCTCGCCGCTTTCCTTGTTCAGGAAGAACGGGATCGGCACACCCCAGTTACGCTGACGGGAGATGCACCAGTCCGGACGGTTGGCGATCATCGAGTGCAGGCGCGCCTGGCCCCAGGCCGGCACGAACTTGGTGTCTTCGATGGCTTTGAGCGAGCGCTGGCGCAGGGTGTCGCCGGACACCGGCTCCTTGTCCATGCCGATGAACCACTGCGCGGTGGCGCGGTAGATCAGCGGGGTCTTGTGACGCCAGCAGTGCATGTAGCTGTGTTCGATGACGGTGGTGTGCATCAGCGCGCCGACTTCGGTCAGTTTGTCGACGATGGCCGGGTTGGCCTTCCAGATGAACTGACCGCCGAAGAACTCCAGCGACGGCACGTAAACGCCGTTGCTCTGTACCGGGTTGAGGATTTCGTCGTTGACCATGCCGTATTTCTTGCAAGTCACGAAGTCGTCCACACCGTAAGCCGGAGCGGAGTGAACCACGCCGGTGCCGGCGCCCAGTTCCACGTAGTCGGCCAGATACACTGGCGACAGACGGTCGTAGAACGGGTGACGGAAGTTGATCAGTTCCAACGCCGAACCCGGCGCAGTGGCCAGAATGGTGCCTTCGACGCCGTAACGGGTCAGGCAGGACTCGACCAGCTCTTCAGCCAGCACCAGCAGCTTGTCGCCGATGTCGACCAGCGCGTAGGTGAATTCCGGGTGAACGTTGAGTGCCTGGTTGGCCGGGATGGTCCACGGGGTGGTGGTCCAGATCACGATCGAGGCAGGTTTGCTCAGCGATGGCAGACCGAATGCGGCGGCCAGCTTGGCTTCGTCAGCGATCGGAAACGCCACGTCGATGGTCGAGGATTTCTTGTTCTCGTACTCGACTTCCGCTTCGGCCAGGGCCGATCCGCAATCGAAGCACCAGTTCACCGGCTTCAGACCCTTGAACACGAAACCGCCCTTGACGATTTCGGCGAGGGCACGGATTTCACCGGCCTCGTTCTTGAAGTCCATGGTCTTGTACGGGTTGGCGAAGTCGCCCAGCACGCCGAGACGGATGAATTCGGACTTTTGCCCTTCGATCTGCTCGGTGGCATAGGCACGGCACAGTTCGCGGGTCTTGTCCGCGCCCAGGTTCTTGCCGTGGGTCACTTCAACCTTGTGCTCGATCGGCAGGCCATGGCAGTCCCAGCCAGGGACATACGGCGCATCGAAGCCCGACAGGGTCTTCGAGCGGATGATCATGTCCTTGAGAATCTTGTTCAGTGCGTGACCGATATGGATCGTACCGTTGGCGTACGGAGGGCCGTCGTGCAGGACGAACTTCGGACGATCCTTGCCAATCTCGCGCAACTTTCCGTACAGGCCAATACTGTCCCAGCGCTGCAGGATCTGCGGTTCGCGCTGTGGCAGGCCGGCCTTCATTGGGAAGGCGGTGTCCGGAAGGTTTAACGTGGCTTTATAGTCGGTCATTTAAGGCTCTTCATTAGCGATGGGCGCTAGGTGCGGCTAGTGCACGGGCGGCGGCGACATCCGCGCTGATCGCCGTTTTCAATGCCTCCAGGGAGGCGAAACGCTGCTCTTCACGCAGCTTCTGGTGGAAAACCACCGTCAGACGCCGGTCATACAGATCGCCGGCAAAATCTAAAAGATGGACTTCAAGGTGGGCCTTGCCATCACCTTGCACCGTGGGCCGTACGCCGATATTGGCGACGCCGGGCCAGGTCTTGCCGTCGATATCCACATCGACCAGGTAAACCCCGGTGATCGGCACGCGACGGCGCTTCAGTTGAATGTTCGCCGTGGGCGTACCCAACTGGCGGGCCAGTTTCTGGCCATGCAGCACGCGACCGGCAATCCGGTACGGGCGGCCAAGCAAGCGTTCGGCCAGAGCAAAATCGGCGGCGGCCAACGCGTTGCGCACCTGGGTGCTGCTGACACGAATCCCGTCCAGCTCGACGGTTTGCGCGGCTTCCACGGTAAAACCGTGAACCTGCCCGGCCTGCAGCAGAAAATCGAAATCGCCGAGGCGGTCGCAACCGAAGCGGAAATCGTCGCCGACTTCCAGATGCTGCACGCCGAGACCATCAACGAGGATGGTGTCGACGAATTCACTGGCGCTGAGCTTGCTCAAGCGCTGGTTGAAAGCCAGGCACAAGACCCGGTCGACACCCTCGGCGGCCAGCAATTGCAGCTTGTCGCGCAACCGGGCCAGACGCGCCGGTGCGGTCTCCGGAGCAAAGAATTCCCGTGGCTGTGGCTCGAAAATCACCACGCAGCTGGGCACGCCCAACTCAAGCGCACGCTCACGCAGTCGGGCCAGAATGGCCTGGTGACCACGGTGAACACCGTCAAAGTTGCCAATAGTGGCGACGCAGCCCCGATGCTGGGGGCGCAGATTGTGGAGGCCTCGAACCAGCTGCATAACGCGCTTCTTGCTCATAAAGTGGCCGATTATAACCACACCCGACGGCCGACGACAGGCAACACCGTAACCCAAAGTGATCGAGCCGACAAAACTGCCGGCTCACGCCCGTCTTTCAAGGGTGCAACCTCAGCTCAACGCCTTGCGATTGAAGTCGCGCAGGCGGAAACCGAGCAGCAGCAACATGCCGAAATAAGCCACCACACCGGCAACCACCAAGGCACCCAGGCGCAGAAAGCGCTCCAGCATGTGGCCCTGATCCCACGCAGGCATGAAATGCATGCCGATCAACAGCACCACCGACATCACTGCCACCGCGACCAACAGCTTGAAACCGAATTTCAGCCAGCCCGGTTGCGGTAGATACATCTGCTGCTTGCGCAGTTGATAGAACAGCAGCCCGGCGTTCAGGCAGGCACCGGCGCTGATCGCCAGTGCCAGACCGGCATGGGCCAGCGGACCGATCAGCACCAGGTTGAACAGTTGAGTAACGACCAGGGTGAAGATTGCGATTTTTACCGGGGTACGGATGTTCTGTTGCGCATAAAAGCCCGGCGCCAGAACTTTGATCACGATAATCCCCAACAGACCGACAGAATAGGCAATGAGCGCCCGCTGGGTCATCTCCGCGTCAAACCCGCTGAACTGGCCGTACTGGAACAGCGAAACGGTCAACGGCTCGGCCAGAATCCCCAGCGCCAGCGCGCAAGGCAGCACCAGCACGAAGCACAGGCGCAGGCCCCAGTCGAGAATCCGCGAATATTCGTGGCGATCCTTGCTGGCGTAGGTCTTGGCCAGTGTCGGCAGCAGGATCGTGCCCAGCGCCACACCGAGCACACCGGACGGCAATTCCATCAAACGGTCGGCGTAATACATCCACGATACCGAGCCGGCTACCAGGAAAGAGGCGAAGATGGTGTTGATGATCAGTGAAATCTGGCTGACCGAGACGCCGATGATCGCCGGCAACATCTGTTTCATCACCCGCCAGACGCCGGTATCACGCAGGTTCAGGCGCGGCAGCACCAACATGCCGATTTTTTTCAGGTGCGGCAGTTGATAGAGCAACTGCGCCAGACCACCGACCAGCACCGCCCAGCCAAGGGCCATGACCGGCGGATCGAAATAAGGTGTCAGAAACAGCGAAAACACGATCATGCTGACGTTGAGCAGGGTCGGCACGAACGCCGGCACCGAGAAACGGTTCCAGGTATTGAGGATCGCCCCCGCCAGCGAAGACAGGGAGATCAGCAATATATAAGGGAAGGTCACTCGCAGCAGGTCGGAGGTCAGCTGGAATTTCTCCGGTGTATCGGTGAAACCCGGCGCCGTGGCCCAGATCACCCAGGGCGCGGCAATCATGCCCAGCGCGGTGACCAGCGCCAGTACGAGTGTCAGCAGGCCGGAAACGTAAGCAATAAAGGTGCGGGTCGCCTCTTCGCCCTTCTGGCTTTTGTATTCGGCCAGGATCGGCACAAAAGCCTGGGAAAACGCCCCCTCGGCGAAAATCCTGCGCAGCAGATTGGGCAGTTTGAAGGCGATGAAGAAGGCATCGGTCGCCATTCCGGCGCCGAAGGTGCGGGCGATGAGCGTGTCGCGAACAAACCCGAGAATCCGGGAAAGCATCGTGATAGAGCTGACGGCGGCCAACGATTTGAGCAGATTCATTGAAGGAATGTGTGCCTGTCGATAAACAGCAGGCGAATAACGCGCCCACTTGTGCGATACTCCGCGCCGCAACAGCACAGAGCCAAAGCTCGCGAGTTTACAGGTCACACGCCGGAAAGAAATATCCCGTCGCACCACGCCTACCACTTAGCGGAACGTTTCAAGCGCCCTTGACAAGACTTCAACTCATCGGCATGATTCGCGGCCTATTTTGTTTGCTATTTCCTAAAAAGTCTTTCGAGGAGCTCGACGGTGGCCAACTCACCTTCCGCCAAAAAACGTGCAAAACAGGCTGAGAAGCGTCGCAGCCACAACGCCAGCCTGCGTTCCATGGTTCGTACCTACATCAAGAATGTAGTTAAAGCCATCGACGCAAAAGACGCTGAAAAAGCTCAAGCTGCATACGTTCTGGCTGTGCCAGTTATCGACCGCATGGCCGATAAAGGCATCATCCACAAGAACAAGGCTGCTCGTCATAAGAGCCGTCTGAATGGCCACGTCAAGGCACTGAAAGAAGCTGCCTAAGCGACGTAGTCATTAAAAAACCGACCTCAGGGTCGGTTTTTTATTGCCTGCGATTTGCCCCCACTCCAGCAAAACACAGGCAAAAAAAGAGGAGCCAGCCGGCTCCTCTTTGTTTACGCGCGATTAATGAGCCGCCGCCCACGGCAGAATCGGGATCGCCGTCACCGCATTCTGCGGACTGCCTTCGATCAGACGATCGCTGTAGACCAGATACACCAGCGTGTTGCGCTTCTTGTCGAGGAAACGCACCACCTGCATGGTCTTGAACACCAGCGAAGTGCGCTCCTTGAACACCTCTTCACCATCCTTCAACTCACCCTTGAAGTTGATCGGACCGACCTGACGGCAGGCAATGGACGCCTCGGCACGATCCTCGGCCAGACCCAACCCACCCTTCACACCACCGGTCTTGGCGCGCGACAGGTAGCAGGTCACACCCTCAACCTTCGGATCATCGAATGCCTCGACCACGATCCGGTCGTTCGGCCCGACAAATTTGAACACCGTCGACACCTGACCGATTTCCTCGGCCGAGGCCAGCAATGGCAGCGCCATCAACAAGCCCAACAATCCTTTTGCCATGCGCATCGCGTTTTCCTTACACCAGAATCAGATTGTCACGGTGAACCAGTTCCGGCTCAGCCATGTAACCCAGCAAACCGACAATCGCATCCGACGACTGACCGATGATTTTTTGTGCTTCCAGCGCGCTGTAGTTGGCCAGGCCACGGGCAATCTCACGCCCGTCCGGCGCCACGCAAACCACCATTTCGCCACGACGGAAGCTGCCCTGAACCAGCTTGACACCGACCGGCAGCAAACTTTTATTGCCTTGGGACAAAGCGGAAACCGCGCCATCATCCAGCACCAGCGTGCCGCGGGTTTGCAGATGACCGGCCAGCCACTGCTTGCGCGCCGCGAGCATGCCGCGCTCGGGCGACAGCAACGTACCAATCCGCTCACCCGCCTTCAGACGGTCAAGCACACGCTCCAGACGCCCGCCAACAATGATGGTGTGTGCCCCGGAACGCGCCGCCAGCCGCGCCGCACGCAGCTTGGTCTGCATGCCGCCACGACCCAGCGCACCGCCAGTGCCGCCCGCCACTGCATCCAGCGTCGGATCATCGGCGCGCGCTTCGTAGATCAGCTGGGCGTCCGGATTATTGCGCGGATCGGCGTCAAACATGCCGTCGCGATCCGTCAGGATCACCAGCAGATCAGCCTCGACCAGGTTTGCCACCAGCGCTGCGAGCGTGTCGTTATCACCGAAGCGAATTTCATCGGTAACCACGGTGTCGTTCTCGTTGATCACCGGAATGACTTTCAGCTCGACCAGCGCACGCAAGGTGCTGCGGGCGTTCAGGTAGCGCTTGCGATCGGACAGGTCGTCGTGAGTCAGGAGAATCTGCGCAGTGTGCCGACCATGCTCGGCAAAGCTCGACTCCCAGGCCTGCACCAGACCCATCTGACCGATGGCTGCAGCAGCCTGGAGCTCGTGCATCGCACTGGGTCGAGCGGTCCAGCCGAGGCGACTCATGCCCGCCGCCACAGCCCCGGAGGACACCAGCACCAGTTCGACGCCAGCCTCATGCAGAGCCACCATCTGCTCGACCCAGACACCCATTGCTGCGCGATCCAGCCCCTTGCCATCCGCCGTCAGCAAAGCGCTGCCGATCTTCACGACCCAACGCTGCGCACCTGTCACCTTGCTCCGCATCATCTTCAACCTTAGCTTGAGGGCAGCGCGACCTGACACTGCCCGTAACGTTATTCGTGGTTCTTCGTGACCAACAATCGATTTCCGGATACTAAAACGCCGCTCGATTGAGCGGCGCTTAAGTTTACTGCAACGAATCAGTCACGCACGTAAATGATTTCCGGACCGTCTTCGTCATCCACATCTTCTTCGTCCCAATCATCCTCGCCGATGTCATGGACCGACTTCACGCCGCTGCGACGCAGGGCACGCTTGTCATCCAGCGCCTGCAACTGGGCACGGGCCTCGTCTTCGATGCGCTGATCGAGATCAGCCAGCTCTTCCTTGTAGGCCGGGTCATTGGCCAGGCGATCGGCACGATCTTCCAGGTAACGCATGATGTCGCGCGTCAGGCGCTCGGTGCCTTCTTTGGCGATGGCCGAGATCACGTAGACCGGACCTTCCCATTGCAGGCGCTCAACGATTTCCTTGACGCGCTCTTCGTGCTCCTCCTCGAGGATCTGGTCGCACTTGTTCAGCACCAGCCAGCGATCACGCTCCGCCAGGGACGGGCTGAACTTGATCAGCTCGTTGACGATCACTTCAGCAGCGTCCGGCGCACTGCTTTCATCCAGCGGAGCCATGTCCACGAGATGCAGCAACAGACGGGTACGCGCCAGGTGCTTGAGGAAACGGATCCCCAGGCCGGCACCATCGGAAGCGCCTTCGATCAGCCCCGGGATATCGGCGATGACGAAGCTTTTCCAGCGATCGACACTGACCACACCCAGGTTTGGCACCAGCGTAGTGAACGGGTAATCGGCAACTTTCGGCTTGGCAGCCGAAACCGAACGGATAAAGGTACTTTTACCGGCATTCGGCAGACCCAGCAGGCCGACGTCAGCCAGAACTTTCATTTCCAGTTTCAGGTCGCGCTGCTCGCCCGGCTTGCCCGGGGTCGTCTGACGCGGCGCACGGTTGGTACTGGATTTGAAACGGGTATTGCCCAGACCGTGCCAGCCACCCTGAACCACCATCAGCTTCTGACCGGATTTGGTCAGGTCGCCGATGACTTCCTGGGTAGCCGAGTCGATGATCGTGGTGCCAACCGGCACGCGCAGGATCAGGTCTTCGCCCTTCTTGCCGGTGCAGTCGGTGCTGCCACCGTTGGAACCGCGCTCAGCCTCGAAGTGACGGGTGTAACGGTAATCCACCAAGGTGTTGAGGTTTTCGTCGGCCATCATGAAGATGGAACCGCCGTCGCCACCGTCACCACCGTTCGGGCCACCATTTTCAATGAATTTTTCCCGACGGAAACTCATGCAACCATTGCCGCCGTCGCCAGCCTTTACGCGGATCGATACTTCATCAACAAACTTCATAACCAACGCCTCTCGCCGCACGGACGAGCCGAAAAACAATCAAGACATAAGACTCTTGCAAAAATGAGCGCAGCGACCCCAAACCACGACCTGCATCGCACGCCGGCAGCCCATACAAACAGCTTTGCAAGAGACTCACCCCACAAACGAAAAAGCCCCGTCGCAAGACAGGGCTTCTCCAGCACTCTCGCAGTTAGGCTGCGACAACGCTCACGTAACGACGACCGAAGGCGCCTTTTACTTCAAACTTGATCACGCCTTCGATTTTCGCGAAGAGGGTGTGATCTTTACCCATGCCAACGCCGTAGCCAGCGTGGAATTGGGTGCCGCGCTGACGAACGATGATGTTGCCGGCCTTGATGACCTGGCCGCCATACATCTTCACGCCAAGGCGTTTGGCTTCTGAGTCGCGACCGTTACGGGTACTACCACCAGCTTTTTTGTGTGCCATGAGTTCAATTCTCCTAGTGAGGAATTAGGCTGTATTAAGCCTGAATACCGGTGATTTTGATCTCGGTGAACCACTGGCGGTGGCCCATACGCTTCATGTGGTGCTTACGGCGACGGAACTTGATGATGCGGACTTTATCGTGACGACCTTGGGAGATCACTTCAGCCTTGACGGTTGCGCCAGCAACAACAGGTGCGCCGATGTTCACGTCGTCGCCATTGGCGACCAACAGAACGCGGTCAAAAGTCACGGATTCGCCAGTAGCGACTTCCAGTTTTTCGATCTTCAGGTATTCACCTTCAGCGACCTTGTATTGCTTACCGCCGGTAACGATTACTGCGTACATGGTATTTCTCCGATAATCCTGCTCACCCAGCTCTTTATAAGAAGAGGTATTGGCTGGCATGGCTGCATGGGGCTGGAACGGCCCAAGTGCAATTGCGTAAGGCAGGTGCTGCCCAGGAAGTTCAGGGTGCGCGATTGTACGCAAGCCTTCGAAGTCATGCAAGGGGCCGTCCATCGCGCCTTGACAGGCCCGGACGTGGGTCCTAGCATGCCGCGCAACCCTTCTGGAGCACCTGTCGCTGATGCAACCCCAAGCTTTCTACCGCGCGGTGGCGGACGATTTTAGCGCCGTCAACGGCATCATCAAGAAGCAGCTGACTTCCCGAGTGCCGCTGGTATCGAAAATCGGCGATTACATCACGTCGGCCGGCGGCAAACGCCTGCGTCCTTTATTGGTGCTGCTGTGTGGCAAGGCCCTGGGTCGCGAAGGCGACGACATGCGCCTGCTGGCTGCCACCATTGAATTCCTGCACACCGCCACCCTGCTGCATGACGACGTGGTCGACATGTCCGGCATGCGCCGTGGCCGCTCCACCGCCAACGCCATGTGGGGCAACGCCCCGAGCGTACTGGTCGGCGACTTCCTGTACTCGCGCTCGTTCGAAATGATGGTCGAACTGGGCTCGATGCCGGTGATGAAGATCCTGTCCCAGGCCACGCGCATCATCGCCGAAGGCGAAGTGCTGCAGCTGTCCAAGGTTCGCGATGCCAGCACCACCGAAGAAACCTACATGGAAGTCATCCGCGGCAAGACCGCGATGCTCTTCGAAGCCTCGACCCACAGCGCCGCGGCGCTGGCAGGTGCCACCGCCGAGCAGAGCGAAGCCCTGCGCACCTTCGGCGATCACCTGGGCGTGGCGTTCCAGCTGGTAGATGACCTGCTCGACTACAAGGGCGACGCCGAAACCCTGGGCAAGAACGTCGGTGACGATCTGGCGGAAGGCAAGCCGACCCTGCCGCTGATCTACACCATGCGCGAAGGCACGCCAGAGCAAGCCGCACTGGTACGCCAGGCGATCCAGAAAGGTGGGATCGAAGACCTGGAAAGCATCCGCATCGCCGTGGAAGCGTCCGGTTCGCTGGAATACACCGCGCAACTGGCCCGCGATTACGTGGCCCGTGCGATCAAGTGCCTCGACGCGCTGCCGGCCAGCGAATACCGCGATGCACTGGTTGAACTGAGCGAGTTCTCGGTCGCCCGCACGCACTGATCAGCATCGCGTCATCAAAAAACCGCAGCCTCCGATGGAGCCTGCGGTTTTTTGTTGCCTGCCATCGGCGGCTAAAACCCTATACAATGTGCGACTTTTAGCGATCCCCTCTCCAAGGAGCCTTAGTGAGCACGTTGCCACCCTGCCCGAAATGCAATTCCGAATACACCTACGAAGACGGCACCCAACTGGTGTGCCCGGAGTGCGCCCACGAGTGGTCTGCCGGCGGTGAAGCCGAAGTGGCGTCCGATGATGCCGTGAAGAAAGATTCGGTCGGTAATGTCCTGCAGGACGGCGACACCATCACCGTGATCAAGGACCTGAAGGTCAAGGGTACCTCCCTGGTGGTCAAGGTCGGCACCAAGGTCAAGAACATCCGCCTGTGCGATGGCGATCACGACATCGACTGCAAGATCGACGGCATCGGCCCGATGAAACTCAAATCCGAGTTTGTCAGAAAAGTCTGAGTCTGCTGTCTTCCATCCCGCGCCCGCCGTGGGATGGAGCTTCACCCTCCCCCACGATCCCCAACAAATCCTCGCAACAGCCAAACGCCAGCCGTTTTGACCTTACGCAATCTTTACCCGCAAAAAATCACAAACCGCCAATAGGCGCTTGCTATTTGACGAATAAGAATTATTCTCATTGAAACCTTTTCAATGGAGATGAGACCCATGACTTATTTGATCGACGCCTGGCTGGATCGCCCGCACCCGTACCTCAGGATCCTGCATAGGGAAACCGGTGAGGTCTGCGCCGTACTGGAAGAAGAAGCCCTGCACGAATTGCAGGATCAAGGGGATCTGGACGTCAACGGCCTGAGTTCCAGCGAGCCATTGGTGCTCAAGGAGCTGGTGCGCAATCTGTTCCTGTTCTGCTATGCCCGGGCCTTGCGCCCGACCAGTGAACTGCACAACAAGATCGAAGTATGAGAACGGCGAAGCAACCCTGCACAAGCCACGCTTGTGCAGGGTAACGGGGGTTACAGAACGTCGAGCAGCTCGACGTCGAACACCAGAACGCTGTGCGGCGGGATGCTGCCAACGCCTTGAGCGCCGTAAGCCAGTTCGCTCGGCACGTACAGACGCCATTTGCTGCCGGCATTCATCAGTTGCAGGGCTTCGGTCCAGCCAGCGATAACGCCACCCACCGGGAATTCAGCCGGCTGGCCACGCTCGTAGGAGCTGTCGAACACAGTGCCGTCGATCAGCGTGCCGTGGTAGTGAGTACGTACGGTGTCTTCACGGGATGGCTTGGCGCCTTCGCCCTGAGTCAGCACTTCGAATTGCAGACCGGAAGCCAGCGTGGTGATGCCGTCTTTCTTGGCGTTTTCAGCCAGGAACGCACGGCCTTCACCAGCGGCGGCTTCAGCCTTGGCAGCGGCTTCGGCTTGCATGATCTCGCGGATCACTTTGAAGCTGGCGGACAGCTCTTCCTGACCCACGCGGCTTGGCTTGCCGGCGAAGGCGTCAGTCAGACCGGCCAGGATGGCGTCCAGGCTGACACCCGGTGGCGGGTTGTCGCGCAGCTGGTCACCCAGTTGACGGCCGATGCCGTAGCTGACGCGGGTTTCGTCGGTGGACAGATTTACTTCGGACATGACACTGCTCCGCTGTGCGGACGGCCTCAGGACATGCCGTGCGTACACAGCGCGTCCCGGCGCGCCCGGAACCAAAAGGGCGAGCAGACTAGCACAGATGTTCCGGCATTGATCAGGCCCCAGGGCCTACAGCGCGGATCGCCAGGCCAGCGGCACCTTCAGGCTTTCTTCGGCACTGGCGCCAAGACCGCACATTTCATCGTGCACCGAGGTGTGCACCAGGTTGAACGGCAGCACCGGCAAGTCATGCAGCACATCCCGGGCATGCTCGACCGAACGCAGCGTCAGCATTTTCCCCTGTGCATCGCTCAGCGGGTACGCCGCGCCATGCATCCGGGCTTCGAGCAGATAGATTCCGCCTTCCATGGAGATCAGATTCAGTTCGTCGACCTTTCTGGCGACGGCAAACGCATTCAACTCTTGCAGGTTCATGAACGCACCTCACGCGGTGGCGAGCCTTGAGACCTACAGGGATATGCCTCGGCGCCACAAAGCACAAGCCACAAACGACACCGCCCGTCTGTTTCGCAACAAACGGGCGGTTTTGTTACAGCAATCGTCAGCTCATCAGTGCTTGGTGAGCTTGTCCAGGTAACCCATGGCAAACGCCGAGACCACGAAGGTCATGTGGATGATCACGTACCACATCAGGTGCTCGGGATCGACGTTCTTGGCGTCCATGAAGATCCGCAGCAGGTGGATCGAGGAGATTGCCACGATCGACGCCGCCACTTTCATCTTCAGCGACGAGGAGTCCATGGTGCCCAGCCAGCTGAGCTTCTCTTTGCCTTCATCGATGTTCAGTTCGGAGACGAAGTTCTCGTAGCCGGAAATCATCACCATCACCAGCAAGCCGCCGACCAGCGCCATGTCGATCAACGACAGCAGCACCAGAATCAGCTCGGACTCGGCCATGGAGAAAACGTTGGGAATGACATGAAACACTTCCTGGAAGAATTTCAATGCCAGCGCCAGCAGCCCGAGGGACAGCCCGATGTAGATCGGCGCCAGCAGCCAGCGCGTGGCGTACATTGCATTTTCGATAAAGCGTTCCATTGACTCTCACACAAGAAGGGTTGAAATCGGCGGCGAGTATACCAGCCGCCCATGACAGCCAGAAACCGCCCGGAAATCCGCCACCTGCGTGTGTGTGTCAAAGTTTTTCTGCTAGTGTCCAAACCATTGACAGCCCAGCGACAGTGGACAGGACGACTGGAAAATGGATGTGCGATTGCCGATAACGACTGCCGGAATTTGCTTCGCCCTGTGGCTTGGCGGATGTTCGCCCGGCGATGAAAAGCATGCCGTCAGCCTTGAAGAAAAGACCGCCCGGTTCGAGCAATCGCTGGACGCTATCACCGATCCGAAACTCAAGGATGCCGTGACCGAACTCGGCGGTTCGCTGTTGCTGCTCGAACGCGCGCAACAGAAGCTCGACAACAAACCGCCCCGGACCGAATACGGCGAAGACGCCCTCGGCGTACTCCGGCACTACCCGACACCCCAGGCACTGGTCGACACGTTCATCAATGGCCTGTTTGTGTTGCACAAGGATTCCAGCTCCGATTACCTCACCGATCTGCAACCGGTGTTCCCTTTCGTGCTCAACATCCCCGGCGGCTTTCTGTTCCCCCATGGCGTGGAATGGCAATCGGTAACCCTGAGCAACAAACGGGTCATTGCCTATCAGCCGGAATGGTCGGAAACCGATCCTGGCATTCAGCTGAGCCCATCCAGCTCCAACGTCACCAACCCCGATGACCTGACCGTTACCTACCCGTTTATCGAAGGGTTGAATGTCGACAAGAAGAATCTGCCGCGCCCGGTCAGCCTGCAAGGCCAGGTGGAAGTCATCGCCCCGAAACGCCTGCACAGTTTCAATCTGGATAAAAAGGACGTCGGCCAGACCCGCTCCGACGGCAACCTCAGCGTGACCTTGCTGAAACTTGACACGCACTACGCCGAACTGGAGTTCAGCAACCAGTTGCCGCTCGCCCCGGAAGTCGCCAACACCCGGCTCAATCCGTTGATCGTCCAGGCCCGCGACTCGACGGGCCAGTATCTGGTGCGTGCCGGCGCCATCAACGAAAACCCCGAACAGGTGGCGTTCTATCAAAAGCAGCTGGCTTATCTGCAACAGCAGAAAGCCTGGAGCGAGGCGCTGGAAAAAAAACTGGACGATGAACAACGGGCCTTTGAGCAACAGCACCCGCGCCACTACAACAAGGTGTACTTCAACGGCCCGATCGACACCCTTGAAGTCAGCCTGCTGGATTTTTCCGAAGCGACCGTCACCCGCAAGGCGCTGGATCTGCCCGTGCGCGAGTTCGATCCGCACACCACGGAAAAAACCGTGCAGCCACTAGACCTGCCGATCACCGTCTACGACGACCAGGCGCCCGACTGGCTCAAGGGCGCATCCCTGACAGAAGAACAGCTGAAAAGCGGCGTTCATATCCGCCAATCGGTCGAAGAACCAAGCGCCGCGCGCATCGAGTTCGACCACCGCAAAACCTTCAATGATGAAATGCTCGGCGACGACTTCAGCCCCGGCGAAAGCCCGGTGACGTTTTTCACTGAAAAACACAACGGCAAACTCGACGAGCCCATCGAACTGCCGCCCGAGGCATACCAGGTCGATCCGCTACAGGCGACCATCACCTACGACCTGAATCTGTTCCCGGAAACCCCGGCGATTGCCGTCGGCTCGATGCCGTTGTTCCTGGCCACAGTGGACAAAAAGGCTTATGAAGCCAAGGCCCTGCCCAAAGGTCTGGAAATCAGGAGCAACGCCTTGGTGGTGGATTTGAAGCGATTCCCCGCCAACGAATGGCGATTCTTCGTCAAGGACGACAGCGGACATTACCTGAAGCAGATTCTGTCGGTCAGTCACGACGCGAGCGCGGAAGGGCCGGCGTTATTCGGCGTGCATTATTTCTACGGCCATCCGACGCACGTGGAAACCTACCAGCGAACCGACCTCACCACCGTGCAATACGGCTTCGAGGTCAAACTCGACAAAGCGCAGACCCAGGGCGCAGCGCCCTGATCGGCACCGTTGATCGACGCTAATGGTCGAAAGTGCCGATGCTGCGTCCGCGTCCACCATTGATCTGTCGCAACTGCGCCTGCAGATGCAACGACCAGATCTGTGGATCATTGGCCAGTTCATAGCCGTGCATCGTCAGGCTTTCAACGATGGTGTCGAGAATCGACTCGGCGGCGATCGGCCCGTGAAACGGGCCCTGAGCCTTGATGGCGGAAGGTTGTTCACCGGCCATGCCGGCGGCGAAGAGCAGCGTCCACATGCCGTTATCGCCGGCCAACGGCTTGATGGCGCATTCGATACGGGTCACAAGACCCAGGCATTGACGGGTGAGGCAGAGGTTGCGCGACATGGCGGCGACCCTCGGTAAAGCCGGTGTTCAGCCCTTGCTGAAGAGCTGTTTCGATCCAGTGATACTGTCGATGTCCTTGAGCAGAGAATAGAAGAAAAGTCCGGCGCGCAAGCCGCACAGAACCAGAAGGCGCCGAATGGTCATTGTGTGAATATTGACGCCAGAGTGATGGCACTTTTGCCGACGTTCGCGACAAAACAAAAACGGGAGCACAAGGCTCCCGTTTTATGATCGCCGCCTGACTCAAGCCGGTTTGGCCTCAGCCAGCGCCTCCTGCGCCAGTTCCTTCTCGGCCTCTTTCAAATCGTCTTCGCTGATCATCTCGGCAATCACTCGCAGGCGCTCCACCACCCGCGCATTGACGCTGCCTTCGGGGAATTCGCCTTCCTCGTTCGGCTCACCGGCCGGCTCGCCCACCAGCAGGCTCAACGCTTCATCGGCCTGACGCACCGCGTAAACGTGGAACTGCCCGGCACGCACTGCCGCCAACACCTTCTCGTCGAGCATCAGCGTGGCGACGTTGGCCTGCGGAATGATCGCACCCTGCTCGCCCGTCAAACCGCGCGCTTCGCAGAGACGGAAGAAGCCTTCGATCTTCTCGTTGACCCCGCCCACCGCCTGCACCTCACCGAACTGGTTGATCGACCCGGTGATCGCGAAGCACTGCTTGAGCGGGGTTTTCGACAACGCCGAAATCAGCGTACACGCCTCGCCCAGCGACGCACTGTCGCCATCGACGTAGCCGTAGGATTGCTCCAGCGCGATGCTCGCGGAAATCGCCAGCGGGAATTCCTGTGCATAACGGCTGCCCAGATACCCGGTGAGAATCATCACGCCCTTGGAGTGGATCGGCTGACCGAGGTTGACCTCGCGCTCGATGTCGACGATGCCGCTGCCGCCCGGGTACACCGTGGCGGAAATCCGCGCCGGCACACCGAACGCCGAGTCGCCGACTTCAAGCACAGTCAAACCGTTGCATTTGCCGACCGCCGCGCCGTCGGTGTCGATCAGAATGATCCCCGCCAGCATGTCGTCGAGAATCCGCGCCGAGACACGACCGGTGCGGGTGGCCTTGGCCTTGAGCGCACGCTCGATGTGGCCGGCGTCGGTCATTTCATCGTTGGCCAGATGCCGGATGAAATCCGCCTCGCTGACCAGCTGGAACAGATCGCCGATCCGCGCCGACAAACGCCCCTGATGCTCGGCCAGGCGCGCACTGTAGGTCGCCAGACGCGCCACCGCGTCGGCGGTCAGCGGCGCCATGCCTTCTTCCGAAGTACGGGTTTTCAGCAACTGGGCGAACTGCTCCAGGCTTTCGTCGACCATCGGGATGTCTTCGTCGAAGTCCACCAGAACGCGGAACATCTCCTGGAAGTCCGGATCGAGGTCTTGCAGCGTGTAATACAGCTGGCGCGCACCGATGATGATCACTTTGACCTGCAACGGAATGTGCTGCGGGTTGAGCGTCATGGTGGCGAAACGGCCCATTTCGCCCAGCGGCGACTCCATCTTCAGCTTGCGCGATTGCAGGGCGCGCTTGAGCGCATCCCATACGAACGGCTCGCCGAGCATTTTTTCTGCTTCAAGGATCAGGAAACCGCCATTGGCGCGGTGCAACGCACCCGGACGCAACTGGCGATAGGTGGTGTAGAGCGCGCCCTGATCGGTGGTGTATTCGATGCGACCGAACAGGTTTTCGTAGGTCGGATGCGGTTCGAACACCACCGGCGCACCGCCGCTGGCCGGATGACCGACCACCAGACTCGGCGCGTATTGCTCTTCCAGCAGCTTGCGCGCGACCGCGTCGGTCTTGCTGTCATCGACCAGTTGCTCGACCACGGTTTTCAGCAGATACACCTGCATCGCTTGCAGGTAACCACAGACGGCAGCGTTTTCCGCGTACTTTTCCGACAGCGGTGCGAGCAAGGGCTGCAAGGCCAGGGTGATGGTTTCTTCGTTGAGCTGACGCAGCTGGTTGTTCGACTCGCGCTTCCATTGCGGCAGGCTGGCGAGTTCTTCGTTCAGACGCTCTTCAAGGCTGGAAATATCATCGTGAAAGCGTTCGCGCTCGGCTTCCGGCAACTGGGCGAATTCAGCTTCATCCAGCGCCTTGCCTTCGAGCATCGGGGTAAAGGCGATGTTGCTGCTGTCGCGATACAGGGCGACGTCTTTTTCCAGGGCCAGGCGCTCGATGACGTCCAGTGCCTTGTCGTAGCGCTGGTTGAAGGCGCGATCGATGGCGCTCTTCTTCTGCTGGTAGGACGGGTGCTCGAAAACCGCAGGAAAGGTCGCCAGCAGGTTGTCGATCAGGCCGTTGATATCGCCGATGAACGCAGCGGCGCTGCCGGACGGCAACTCCAGGGCGCGAGGTTCGCGCGGCTCATCGAAATTGTTGACGTAGACCCAGTCCGCCGGGGTCTGCAGGCGTTTGCCTTCGGCTTTCAGGTAGCGTTTGACGAACGAGAAACGGCCGGTGCCGGGCTCGCCCATGACGAATACGTTGTAACCGGGGCGTGGCATGGCCACACCGAACTGCAAGGCTTCGACCGCACGTTCCTGGCCAAGCACACCGCGAAAGGGCTCCAGATCATTGGTGGTAGTGAAGCTGAACTGTTCAGCGGAAAACGGACGGGTCAGCGCTTCGGGCGCTAGACGCAAGCTGGCAGCAACAGGATCAGGCATCGGGCTTCCTTAACAATCAGGCGGGGCAGATAGCGGCATTCTGGCGCTGCCCGTGCCCCACTGGCAAGGCGCGCCACACCACAAAGCATAGACAACCGGCCTGCCTGCACTCGGGCCCCGCCAAACCGGGGTTTATTCCAAATATTGTGCAAAAACTCACGGAACCCTCGGAACGTGCCTAAACTCCAAACTGCGCGGCTGGAACTAATACCGGCCCACTGGCTTCGTCTGGATCTGTTTCGTACAGAGCTTGGGGGCCAGAACCCTGTCCATTGGTATGCACATAAAGAGAACAAAGCTATGAAACGGATTCTTCTCGGTACTCTCTTCACCGCTGTATCCATCAACGCGATGGCGCAAGCTCCAGGGGGCCCGGATTGCGGTTGGGGCAACATGCTGTTCGAAGGTCAGCGTGGCACCCCGGCTCACTTCCTGGCATCCACCACCAACGGCACCTCCGGCAATGCCACCTTCGGCATGACGTCCGGCACCAACGGTTGCTCCACCAACGCTTCGCTGACCTACGGCGGCAAATCCTGGTTTGCCATGAATGGCATGATGAACGAGCTGTCCGAAGACATGGCAAAAGGCAACGGCGAAGCGCTGACGACCTATGCCGTGGTACTGGGCGTGGCGCCGGAAGACCGTGCGCACTTCGCCGCCGTCACTCACGAGCACTTCCAGCAGATCTTCAGCAAGGCTGACGTGACCGCCGAAGACGTGCATACCAACACCCTGGCCGTCCTGAAGGCAGACCCACGTCTGGCCAAGTACGCGACTCAGGCTTAAGCTCGACCCACCCGCTTCCTTCGGGAAGCGGGTTTTATTTTTTCGGCCCGCCCTCCTTGGGTCTTTGTTTCTTTCGACTTAAGTTGCCATTTATGCTCAAACGCCTTGCCTGGCTGGCGCTGTGTGTCTGCGCCCCGCTGTCCGCCGCGCCCCACATCGACCCTCAACGTTTGCAGCAACTGGCCAACGACCGTTTCTGGATTTCCCTCGGTCATTACGAAACCGCCAAACTCGGTGGCTGGCGCAGCTACGTCAGCGACAAAAAATTCTTCCTCGCCCCCGATGGCAACAAACACCCCGACCATGAACTGGCGGCCACCGTACAAGCGCTGTACGCCCCCGCCAGTCTCGGTGAGCAACACGCCCAGTGCATCTACCCGGCGCGCACGCGCTGGCTGAAAGACCAGCTCAACCTGACCGACCTGCCGACGCCGGACTGCGCCGAATTCAAGAAGTGGTTCAAGGACGTCTCGCCCCACAGCGCGGTGATGATTTTCCCGGCGGCCTACCTCAACAGCCCGTCGTCGATGTTCGGCCACACCCTGCTGCGCATCGACCAGGCCGACGTGCAAAGCGACAAGACCTCGCTGCTCAGCTACGCGATCAACTTCGGCGCCTACATCGAAGGCTCGGACAACAGCATTCTTTACGCCTGGAAAGGCTTGATGGGTGGTTATCCGGGACTGTTCGCGCTGGTGCCCTATCAGGAAAAACTCTCGGAATACCGCAGCCTGGAAAACCGCGATCTGTGGGAATACCGGCTCAATCTGACGCAAGCCGAAACCGCGCGGATGGTCGAACACGTGTGGGAGTTGAAGCAGATCCAGTTCGACTATTTCTTCTTCGATGAAAACTGCTCGTATCGCCTGCTCGAACTGTTGCAGGTGGCGCGCCCGAGTCTGCGCCTGACCGAACAATTCCCGCTGACCGCGATCCCCACCGACACCGTCAAAGCGGTGAAGGAAGCCGGGCTGGTCGAGCACATCGAATATCGTCCGTCCCGCGAGCGCGAACTGCTCAGCCGTGCCGCCCCCCTGAGCGGCGAGGAACAGGAATGGGTGCTGAAAGTCAGCGCCGATCAACAGCAATTGCAGGATCCGACCTTCAAGGCCCTGCCCCGGGATCGCCAAGCGCTGATCATCGACGCGGCGTATCGGCTGGAACGCTACCGCGCCAACGGCCAGGAACGTGATCCGCAGCGGGCGCAGCGCAGTTTCGAATTGCTGCGGGCGATCAACAAAAACCCGGCGCCGGAGCTGCAAATTCCGCAACCGGGCCTGCCCGAAGACGGCCACGAATCGCGCACCTGGCAGGCAGGTCTCGGCACTCGCGGTGACCGCGCGTTCGGCGAGTACGGCTTGCGCATGGCCTATCACGACCTCAACGACAACGCCGAGAGTTTCCCCCTTGGCGCGCAGATCGAAATCCTGCAAATGAAGCTGCGCCAGTACGAAGGCAATCACTGGCAATTCCAGCAACTGGATCTGGCGACCATCCGCTCACTGACGCCGCGCAACGCGCTGTTGCAGCCGCTGTCGTGGCAAGTCACCGGGGGTCTTGAACGTGTGCCGGGCAAGCATGACGACGAAACCCTGGTCAGCCACGTCAACGGTGGCGGTGGCGGAACCTGGGCGCTGGGTGACGATGTGCTGGGGTTCGCCCTCGGCACCGTGCGCGTCGAACACAACAATGATTTCGCCGAGTTCGTTTCTCCCGCAGGCGGTTTCAATACCGGCGTGTTGTGGAAGAACCCGCTGGGCAATCTCAGCGTGGAGGCCAAAGGCGATTACTTCTTCAATGGTGAAGTGCGCCGTAGCCTGAGTCTGAATCAGCAATGGGAGTTGTCGCGCAACCTCGGCCTGCGCCTGAGTGCCCAGCGTGAATTCAGCCACCTGGCCACACCGGAGACCGAGGTGATGCTGGAAGTGAAGTGGTATCACTACTGATCCCGAACATTTCCCTGAACCTGTGGGAGCGGGCTTGCCCGCGATAGCGAATGATCAGTCAACAGAGATGTTGAGTCTGATGGCCTCATCGCGGGCAAGCCCGCTCCCACAGGGATCTCCACTGGTTAACGAATTACTTACAGGCCTTTCACCAAAGCCCGACGAATCATCTTCTAGACTTTCCCCATAAGCCGGAAAACCGGCCCGGGAGAGTGTGATGTGGCGGTGTGCGGTTTTTGCGGGTGTATTGCTGTTGTTGGGTGGCTGTCAGAGCACCCACGAAGATTTGATTGCCAAGGGTTATCCACCGGCGTTCGCCGACGGTTTCGATGACGGTTGCATCAGCGGTCGTCAGGCGGCCGGTTCGATCAGCGGCGAGTTTCGCAAGAACGTGCCGCGTTATCTCAAGGACAAGCAATACGCCGAAGGCTGGAGCGACGGCTTCCGGCAGTGTCAGGCAATGCTGGAAAACAAGGATCGCGAACAGTATCGCAACGAGCACTGGGACGAACGCGAGCGCGCCTGGCAGCAGGAAAAGGATCAGGGTGCCGCGCGGGCTTATCGTTCGCAGTAGGTCGTTTCCAGACATCCGGCGAAACCTTTTGCCTGCGACCATGGCCCAACGGCTATAACAGGAGCCCATCATGAGTCGCGCTTTCGTCAACGAAGAGAACGCCGCTGCGCAAGCCGATCAGCCGGTCGAACGGCAGGTCAGCACCCAGCCCAATTACGTCACGCCGCAAGGGTTTGCCCAGTTGCAGGCCAAGGTCGCCGAACTGCAAACCCTGCACGCCGAAGAGGCCGCCAGGGGCGAACAGGCCGACAAGCAGCGACTGGCCGACCTCGAACGGGATTTGCGTTATTTCAATCAACGGGTCGCCAGCGCACAGGTCGCGGCCGTTCCGACCTCGACCGACAAAGTGCAGATCGGCAGTTGGGTGACCTACGCCGACGAACATAACACCGAGCGTCGGGTGCAATTGGTCGGCGAAGATCAGGCCGATGCGGCCAACGGCCTGATCAACTGGGCCTCACCGCTGGGCCGTGCGTTGCTTGGCGCGCGGCTCAACGACGAAGTGCTGTGGCAGCGCCCGGCCGGCGATCAACTGATTGAAGTGATCCGCATCGAGCGCTCGTGAACCCCGTTGCTTAAACCACGCCCTGGGCGAGCATCGCGTCGGCGACTTTGACGAAGCCGGCGATGTTCGCGCCTTTGACGTAGTTGATCCGGCCGTTTTCCTCACCGTAATGCACGCAGGCGTGGTGGATCGACTGCATGATCCCGTGCAGTTTGCTGTCCACCTCGCCGCCCGTCCACAGCAGGCGCATGGCGTTCTGCGACATTTCCAGCCCACTGACCGCCACGCCGCCGGCATTGGAGGCCTTGCCCGGCGCGAACAGAATGCCGGCCTCGATAAAGATATCCACAGCCTCAAGAGTGGTCGGCATGTTCGCGCCCTCGGCCACGCAGGTGCAGCCGTTACGCAACAAAGTGCGGGCGGATTCGGCGTCGAGTTCGTTCTGAGTCGCGCATGGCAGCGCGATGTCGCACGGCAACGACCATGGCAGCTGACGCGCACGGAACTCCAGGCCGAAGGCGCAAGCCAGTTCGCTGATCCGCCCGCGCTTGACGTTCTTCAGTTCCAGCAGCGCCAGCCATTGCTCTTCGCTCAGGCCGGCCTCGCAATACAGCGTGCCCTCGGAGTCGGACAGGGAAATCACCTTGCCGCCCAGATCCATCACTTTGCGAGCCGCGTACTGCGCAACGTTGCCGGAACCGGAGATCGCCACGCGCTTGCCTTCAACGGCCTGCTCGCGGCGCTTGAGCATTTCCTCGGCGAAGTACACGCAACCGAAACCGGTGGCTTGCGGGCGAATCAGGCTTCCGCCATAGGTCATGCCCTTGCCGGTCAGCACGCTGGTGAACTGATTGCTCAGGCGCTTGTACTGACCGAACAGGAAACCGATCTCCCGCGCACCGACACCGATGTCGCCGGCCGGCACGTCCACGTCGGCACCGATGTGGCGATACAGCTCGCTCATGAACGCCTGGCAAAAACGCATGACCTCGGCGTCGCTTTTGCCCTTCGGATCGAAGTCCGAACCGCCCTTGCCACCACCCATCGGCAGCGAGGTCAGGGAGTTCTTGAAGGTCTGTTCGAAGGCGAGGAATTTCAGTACGCCCAGGTTCACCGAAGGATGGAAGCGCAAGCCGCCCTTATACGGGCCGATGGCGCTGTTCATCTGGATGCGGAAACCGCGATTGACCTGGACCTTGCCTTGATCGTCGACCCACGACACCCGGAATACCACCGCCCGCTCCGGCTCGCAGATGCGCTCCAGAATCCCCGAGGTCAGATAGTGCGGATTGGCTTCGAGAAACGGCCACAGGCTGCGCAGGACTTCTTCGACAGCCTGGTGGAATTCGGGTTGATCCGGATCGCGTTTTTTCAGACGGGCGAGGAAGGATTCGACGGATTCGATCATGGGAAAAGTCTCGGCAAATTTGTTGTCGTTGGAGGAGATTGAGCCGGACTGTAACAAACGACATGTACACAGCAACAGACAAAAATGTCGCATTTATGAAAACAAATAGTACACACGCTATAAAACAGTCTGCATTGCAGGCAAAAAAAAGCGGAGCCCGAAGGCTCCGCTTTTTCATGCAACCAACCTGTAATCAGGCCAGTTTCTTGTGGCGTACCCGGTGTGGCTGGGCCGCTGCTTCGCCGAGGCGCTTTTTGCGATCGGCTTCGTACTCGGTGTAGTTGCCTTCGAAGAACACCGCTTGCGAGTCGTCTTCGTACGCCAAGATGTGAGTCGCGACGCGGTCAAGGAACCACCGATCGTGAGAGATCACAATGGCGGCGCCCGGGAAGTCCAGCAGGGCTTCTTCCAGGGAACGCAGGGTTTCAACGTCGAGGTCGTTGGACGGTTCGTCGAGCAGCAGGACGTTGCCGCCCTCCTTCAGGGTCAGCGCCAGGTGCAGACGACCGCGCTCACCACCGGACAGGTCCTTGACGAACTTCTGCTGGTCGCCGCCCTTGAAGTTGAAGCGACCGACGTAAGTACGCGACGGGATCTCGTAGTTTCCGATGCGAATCTGGTCGGAACCGTCGGAGATCTGCTGGAACACGGTCTTGCTGCCATCCAGGTCTTCGCGACTCTGATCCACGCAGGCCAGTTGTACGGTTTCGCCGATCTCGATGCTGCCGGAGTCCGGCGTTTCCTTGCCCATCAGCATGCGGAACAGGGTCGACTTACCGGCACCGTTACCGCCGATCACGCCGACGATGGCGCCTTTGGGCATCGAAAACGACAGGTTGTCGATCAACACGCGATCGCCGTAGCCCTTGGTGACGTTCTTGAATTCGATGACCTTGTCACCCAGGCGCGGACCGGCAGGGATGTAGATCTCGTTGGTTTCCGAACGCTTCTGGAATTCCTGCGACTGCATTTCTTCGAAGCGTTGCAGACGAGCCTTGGATTTGGACTGACGGGCCTTGGCGCCTTTGCGCACCCACTCCAGTTCTTCCTTCATGGCTTTTTCGTGAGCCGATTGCTGCTTGGATTCCTGGGCCAGACGCTCGGACTTGGCTTCCAGCCAACCCGAGTAGTTGCCCTCGTAAGGAATGCCCGCGCCGCGGTCGAGTTCCAGAATCCAGCCGGCGACGTTGTCCAGGAAGTAACGGTCGTGCGTGATCGCGACCACAGTGCCCGGGAAGTCGTGCAGGAAGTGTTCGAGCCACGCAACGGAGTCGGCATCCAGGTGGTTGGTCGGTTCGTCGAGCAGCAGCATGTCCGGAGCGGACAGCAGCAGACGGCACAGGGCCACACGACGCTTTTCACCACCGGACAGGTGCTCGACCCTGGCGTCCCAGGCCGGCAGACGCAGCGCATCGGCGGCGACTTCCAGTTGACGCTCCAGGTTGTGACCATCGCTGGCCTGCAGGATCGCTTCGAGCTTGGCCTGTTCGGCGGCCAGCTTGTCGAAGTCGGCATCCGGGTCGGCGTAGGCAGCGTAGACCTCGTCCAGACGCGCTTGCGCATCCTTGATCACGCTGACCGCTTCCTCGACCACTTCACGTACGGTCTTGGTCGGATCCAGTTGCGGCTCTTGCGGCAGGTAACCGATGTTCAGTTCCGGCATCGGGCGCGCTTCGCCTTCGAACTCGGTGTCGACGCCGGCCATGATTTTCAGCAGCGTGGATTTACCCGAACCGTTGAGGCCGAGTACGCCGATCTTGGCGCCGGGGAAGAAAGACAGCGAAATGTTTTTCAGGATTTCCCGCTTCGGCGGAACAACTTTGCCCAGCCGATGCATGGTGAAGACGTATTGAGCCATGGAGAACCTTGGGTCAGTGACTGATGAATGATTGGAGCGCAGGCGATGCCCGGCCAGACCGATGCGCGTCGTTCACTTGACCACTTGATGGCCATCAATGCGTGCGCGCGGAAAAAGTCTGAGTCTAGGAGCTGGGCCAGACGCTGTTAAAACGTAACGAGCGAAGGAAAGACAAGGCGGAAACAGGCGAGGACGCGGAGTTTACGGGTTGTAAATGAGCAGTCCGAGCCTGTTTTCAACGCAGTATTTCCGAGCGCAGTAGTTTTAACAGTGTCTGGGCTCCCGCGTAACCGGCAAAGCTACCTTAATGACAGAAGGCAGTCCAGCCGAGTGGGGCTGGCACTTCGCCACAACTCAAGGCATGCTAGCCGCCCCTTGGGCGTCCGGCTTATAGTGCACGTCGCGCCAGTCCAGCCAGACCGCAGGATTACAGCTTGTCCAACGTCACTCCGCCAGCCTCTGTGAGCAGCACCCAACCGGCGCCCGGCTCGCCCCTGCGCGGAACATTGAAAGGCGCGCTGGCGACACTGGTGCTGATGCTGCTGGCGCTGCTGTTCTGGCAGTTGCTCGATCAACTGCACGAAACCCAGAAAAACCAGCGCCAGTACACCATCGACTACACCGCCGACCTCGCCGCTCAGGTCAGCCTGAACATGGCGCTGAACGCGCAGATCGCCCTCAATCTGCTACCGATCGTCGAACAGCCCCAGTCGGCCGACGAACAGCAGGCGCTGCTGCGCAAGCTTCAGCAATCGTTGCCCGACCTGCGCAGCCTCGCGCTGCTCACCCCGTCCGGAAAAATCCTCAGCGACAGCGCCACCGACAGCCACGACGCCGATTACCTCAGCGATCTGGTGCGCCGCAGCCGCGCTCAAGCCCATTATTTCAGTAACGCCGACGACGGTTCGGTAGTGCATCTGTTGCTGCATCAGGCCAGCGGCAGCACGCGCGGTTACTGGGCGCTGCGCCTGACGCCGACCTTCTTCGACGCGCTGACCAAACAGGGCGACAGCGGTATCCGCCCATTGTGGCTGGTGGAAAACCGCGTCAATCATCAGATCATCAGCCGTGACAAAGCCCTGCCGTCCACCAAGACCAGCACCCTGACCCCGGACGATCTGGCCAACAGCGTGCTGACCGTGCCGCTGAGCAGCAGCGACTGGCAACTGCGTGGCCTGTTCGACCGCCAGCATGTGCTCGAACAACTGCTGCCGGCGTTCATCGGCAAATGCCTGCTGGGCCTGGCGCTCTCGCTGCTGCCGTTTATCGCATTGCTCAACATGCGTCGCCGCCAGCGCCAGGTGCATGAAGGGCGTCGGCGTTATCAGGATATTTTCGAAGGCACCGGGGTGGCGTTGTGCGTGCTCGATCTTTCGGGACTCAAGCAGGTTTTCGAGAAAGCCCAGATCCAGACCAGCGACCAGCTCAAGGCCTGGCTCGACCAGCCGGCGCAGCGCCAGCAATTGCTCCACGAATTGCGGGTCACCGAGGTCAACCAGGTCGCGTTGCAACTGCTCAACGTCAATTCTTGCGATCACGCCTGGCAACTGTTGATCGACGGCCAGCCGCACAGTCAGTGCGCCATCGGCAATCAGGTACTCGACGCCGTGCTTCAGCAGCAAAAGCAGCTGGAACTGGAAATCAAACTGCCGGACATCAATGGCCGCGACCAGCACCTGTGGCTGGTGCTGCGCCTGCCTGAGGAGCAGCACGATTACAAAGCCGTGATCCTGAGCATCAACGACATTACCAGCCGCAAGCTGATCGAGCTGTCGCTGCTGGAGCGCGAAGGTTTCTGGTCGGACGTGGTGCGCACCGTGCCGGATCATCTGTACGTGCAGGATGTGATCAGCCAGCGGATGATTTTCAGCAATCACCACCTCGGCCAGACCCTCGGTTACAACCGCACCGAACTGCATCAGATGGGCGAGTACTTCTGGGAAATCCTCCTGCACCCGGAAGATGCCGACTATTACCACCGCTCGCGGCAGATGCAGCGTCACGCCGGTTACAGCCAGTTGTTGCAATGCCAGCTGCGCTTCCGTCATCGCGACGGCAAGTGGCGGCGTTTCGACATTCGCGAACAGGCGCTGGCGCGGGACAAGCACGATCAGGTCACGCGGATCATCGGCGTGGCCAAGGACATCACCGAGCAGATCGAAGCCAGCGAATCGTTGCGCGACAGCGAGCAGCGTTACCGGATGCTCGCCGAAAGCATCAGCGACGTGATTTTCTCCACCGACAGCAAGCTCTCGCTGAACTACGTCAGCCCGTCGGTGCAGGCGGTGCTGGGCTATGACGCCGAATGGATTTTCCAGAACGGCTGGCAATCGACCATCGCTAACCCGCAGCAATTGAGCGGCATCTATCTCCTGATGGATCGGGTCAGCAAAGCCTTGGGCAAACCCGAGCAACTGGTGATTTTGCGTAGCCAGGTGCAGACCCAGTTGTTCCTGTTCGACTGCCTGCGTGCCGATGGCCGCAAGATCCCGATCGAACTGCGTCTGGTGCTGGTGTGGGACGAGCACGGTGCGTTCGAAGGCGTGCTCGGGGTCGGTCGCGACATCAGCCAGCAGCGCCGCGCCGAAAAAGACCTGCGCATGGCGGCCACGGTATTCGAGCACTCGACCTCGGCGATCCTGATCACCGACCCGGCCGGCTATATCGTCCAGGCCAACGAGGCGTTCAGTCGGGTCAGCGGTTACGCGGTGAGCGAGGTGCTCGACCAGTTGCCGAACATGCTGACCGTCGACGAACAGCAGGACGCGCACCTGCGCTACGTGCTCAAGCAGTTGCATCAGCACAGCACCTGGGAAGGCGAAGTCTGGCTCAAGCGCCGCAACGGCGAGCATTACCCGGCATGGGTGGGCATCACCGCCGTGCTCGACGACGAGGGCGACCTGGCCAGTTACGTGTGCTTCTTCAGCGACATCAGCGAGCGCAAGGCCAGCGAGCAGCGGATTCACCGCCTCGCCTACTACGACGCCCTGACCCACCTGCCGAACCGCACGCTGTTCCAGGATCGGCTGCACACCGCGCTGCAATCGGCCGAACGGCAGAAGTCGTGGGTGGTGCTGATGTTCCTCGACCTCGACCGTTTCAAACCGATCAACGACTCCCTCGGTCACGCGGCCGGCGACCGCATGCTCAAGGACATGGCCACACGGTTGCTAGCCTGTGTCGACGATGACGACACCGTGGCGCGGATGGGTGGCGACGAATTCACCCTGCTGCTGCAACATCGTTCCAGCCGCGAGATGGCGCTGAACCGTGCGATCCACGTGGCCGAGCAGATCCTCGCCAGCCTCGTTCGGCCGTTCGTGCTCGAAGGTCGCGAATTCTTCGTCACCGCCAGTATCGGCATCGCCCTGAGCCCGCAGGACGGCAACGAACTCAGCCAGCTCATGAAGAACGCCGACACCGCGATGTATCACGCCAAGGAGCGCGGCAAGAACAACTTCCAGTTCTATCAGGCCGACATGAACGCCAGTGCGCTGGAGCGTCTGGAACTGGAAAGCGATCTGCGCCACGCCCTCGAGCAAAACGAATTCGTGCTGTATTACCAGCCGCAGTTCAGCGGCGACGGCAAACGCCTGACCGGTGCCGAAGCCCTGCTGCGCTGGCGTCATCCGCGTCGCGGACTGGTGCCGCCGGGAGATTTCATTCCGGTGCTCGAAGAGCTCGGGCTGGTGGTGGACGTCGGCGACTGGGTGATCAGCGAGGCCTGCCGCCAGCTCAAGACCTGGCATCAGAGCCGCGTGCGCGTGCCGAAGGTTTCGGTGAACATTTCCGCCCGGCAGTTCTCCGACGGCCAGCTCGGTACGCGGATCGCCACGATTCTCAAGGAAACCGGCCTGCCGCCGGCGTGCCTTGAACTGGAGCTGACCGAAAGTATCCTGATGCGCGAAGTCAGCGAGGCGATGCAGATCCTTGCCGGTCTGAAGAACCTCGGCCTGAGCATCGCGGTCGACGACTTCGGCACCGGTTACTCGTCGCTGAACTACCTCAAGCAATTCCCGATCGACGTGCTGAAGATCGACCGCACCTTCGTCGACGGACTGCCGTCCGGCGAGCAGGACGCGCAGATTGCCCGGGCGATCATCGCCATGGCTCACAGCCTGAATCTGGCGGTGATCGCCGAGGGTGTGGAAACCCATGAACAACTGGACTTCCTGCGCGAGCATGGCTGCGACGAGGTTCAGGGCTATCTGTTCGGACGGCCGATGCCGGCGGGACGGTTCGAGGCGCAGTTCAGCAATGATGCGCTGTTCATGTTCGACTGAAGATCAGCGGCGCGACCTTCGCGAGCAAGCTCGCTTCCACAGGGATTGATGTCGATCACAAAATCGCGGGCCGGCCTCGGTTACTGTGCGACCCGGCTGGTCAGCGAAAAGGCCGGCACGGACGCCACATATCTGGTCATGAACGCCACTTGTCTGCGACATGATGTCGTTTCATATGCCATCCAAAACCCGTTGGGTTAGAATGCCCCCCTTTTCTGCCCCCGATCCTTGAGGACCGCCATGTTCAGCCGTGATTTGACTATTGCCAAGTACGACGCCGATCTTTTTGCCGCCATGGAGCAAGAAGCCCGGCGCCAGGAAGAACACATCGAGCTGATCGCTTCGGAGAACTACACCAGCCCAGCGGTGATGGAAGCTCAAGGCTCGGTTTTGACCAACAAATACGCCGAAGGCTACCCGGGCAAGCGCTACTACGGTGGTTGCGAGTACGTCGACGTTGTCGAGCAACTGGCCATCGACCGCGCCAAGGAACTGTTCGGCGCCGACTACGCCAACGTTCAGCCACACGCGGGTTCCCAGGCCAACGCCGCTGTTTACCTGGCCCTGCTGTCGGCCGGCGACACCATCCTGGGCATGAGCCTGGCGCACGGCGGTCACCTGACCCACGGCGCCAGCGTTTCCTCCTCCGGCAAGCTGTACAACGCCATCCAGTACGGCATCGACGCCAACGGCCTGATCGACTACGACGAAGTCGAACGCCTGGCTGTAGAACACAAGCCAAAAATGATCGTGGCCGGTTTCTCTGCCTACTCCCAGGTTCTGGACTTCCCGCGCTTCCGCGCCATCGCCGACAAGGTTGGCGCCTACCTGTTCGTCGACATGGCTCACGTGGCCGGTCTGGTCGCCGCTGGCGTCTACCCGAACCCGGTTCCGTTCGCTGACGTCGTGACCACCACCACCCACAAGACCCTGCGCGGTCCACGTGGTGGCCTGATCCTGGCCAAGGCCAACGCCGACATCGAGAAGAAGCTGAACTCCGCGGTATTCCCGGGCGCCCAGGGTGGCCCGCTGGAGCACGTGATCGCCGCCAAAGCGATCTGCTTCAAGGAAGCACTGCAGCCTGAGTTCAAGGCTTACCAGCAACAAGTGGTGAAAAACGCCCAGGCCATGGCCGGCGTGTTCATCGAGCGCGGTTTCGACGTGGTTTCCGGTGGTACTGAAAACCACCTGTTCCTGCTGTCGCTGATCAAGCAGGAAATCTCCGGTAAAGACGCCGACGCCGCTCTGGGCAAAGCGTTCATCACCGTGAACAAGAACTCCGTGCCAAACGACCCACGCTCCCCGTTCGTCACTTCCGGCCTGCGCTTCGGTACTCCGGCTGTGACCACTCGCGGCTTCAAGGAAGCTGAGTGCAAAGAGCTGGCTGGCTGGATCTGCGACATCCTGGCTGACCTGAACAACGAAGCGGTGATCGACGCCGTTCGTGAGAAAGTCAAAGCCATCTGCAAGAAACTGCCGGTATACGGCGCTTAATCGCGACGTTAAACCCGCAGCATGAAAAACCGGCCATCACTGGCCGGTTTTTTTTCGTCTGCGAAAAAGTTTTCCACACCAAACGGCTCAAGGTCGGGGCCTGGCGCCTAACTGGTCAGACCGGTCATGCCAATTCGTCATTTTTCACTTGCGATCCGCAAAAAACAGCGCCTAGACTGCACCCGCACTGGACATACCGGTAAGACCACAATAATTAAGTCCTGAATCCGATGCGCCCCGCGCAAGGCAGCCAGGACACCGACCAGGATTCCTCCCATGCTCAGATGGTGCTCGCGTTCAATCTTTCTTCAAGTGGTTCTCGGACTGGTGCTCGGCATCGTCTGCGGGCTGACCCTCCCTGAATACTCGGCCCAGCTCAAACCGCTCGGCGACGGCTTTATCAAACTGATCAAGATGCTCATCGGCCTGATCGTGTTCTGCGTGGTGGTCAGTGGCATCAGCGGCGCCGGCGACCTGAAGAAGGTCGGGCGCATCGGCCTCAAGTCGGTGATCTACTTCGAAGTGCTGACCACCATCGCTCTGGTGATCGGTCTGGTGTTCGCCTTCAGCACCGGGATCGGCAGCGGCGCCAACATCCATCTGGAGCAACTTTCCGCCGCCGACATGGGCGACATCGCCGAGCGCGGCCAGCACATGCACACCACCACTCAGTTCCTGATGGACCTGATCCCGACTTCGGTGCTCGGCGCTTTCGCCGATAACAACATCCTGCAAGTGCTGCTGTTTTCGGTGCTGTTCGGCAGCGCGTTGAATCTGGTGGGCGAAGCGGCTTCCGGGATCTCGCGGCTGATCAACGAACTGAGCCATGTGATCTTCCGGATCATGGGCATGATCGTACGTCTGGCACCGATCGGCGTGTTCGGCGCCATCGCCTTCACCACCAGCAAATATGGCCTCGATTCGCTGCAACACCTGGGCAGTCTGGTCGGTTTGTTCTACCTGACCTGCATCGCCTTCGTCGCGTTGATTCTCGGTCTGGTGATGCGCCTGTCAGGCCTGCGCATGTGGCCGTTGCTCAAGTACCTGCGTGAAGAGTTGCTGATCGTCATGGGCACCGCGTCCTCCGACGCCGTGCTGCCGCAGATCATGCGCAAGCTTGAACATCTGGGCATCGGCAGCTCGACTGTCGGGCTGGTGATTCCTACCGGTTACTCGTTCAACCTCGACGGTTTTTCGATCTACCTGACCCTGGCCATCGTGTTCATTGCCAACGCCACCGGCACGCCGCTGGCCATGACCGACCTGCTGACGATTTTGCTGGTGTCGCTGATTACCTCCAAAGGCGCCCACGGCATTCCCGGTTCGGCGCTGGTGATTCTCGCCGCCACGCTGACGGCCATCCCGGCAATTCCGGTGGTCGGTCTGGTGCTGGTACTCGCCGTGGACTGGTTCATGGGTATCGGCCGGGCGCTGACCAATCTGATCGGCAACTGCGTCGCCACCGTGGCCATCGCCCGCTGGGAAAAGGACATCGACGTGCAACGGGCGAACAAGGTGCTCAACGGCGAGCAGGGCTATAACTTTCAGCCGAGAAAAACGGTCGCTCAAGCGGCGGCCAAAGAATTCTGAATGAGCGCCGTGCCTGCGCCAATGCAGGCACGGCTCATGGAGCGAACACGTGATTACTACATCAACCGTCGTCAACTCAGTGGTCGAAAAACTCCGGGCCGCCCTCGCCCGGGGTCAGTGGCGCTCCGGCGAGATGCTGCCGGGCCAGCGTGAACTGGCCGAACAACTGGGCATCAGCCGCCCGAGCCTGCGCGAAGCAGTGATCGTGCTGGAAACCCTCGGCCTGGTGCGCTCGATGCCGGGCAAAGGCGTGGTCGTGCTGGACGCTCAGGCCGGTGACAGTCAAAGCCACGACAGCGCTGTGGCCGGCGCCAGCCTCGAAGACGTGCTGCAACTGCGCTACACCCTTGAACCGTTCATTGTCGGTCTGGTGGCGCAGTCGATCAGCAGCAAGGAAGTCGGGCAATTGCGCCTGACCCTGATGGACATGCGCGAAGCCCTCGAAGCGGGCGACAGCGAAGCCGGGGTCAGTGCCTACATCGCCTTCCACGAAGAACTGTTCACCCTGACCTCGAACCCGATTTTCCAGAGCGTGGTGCAACAGACCAGCAACGCCCTCAAGCAAAGTGCCGAAGTGCTGCGCAATTCACCGGAGCACCTGGCCGAACGCCTTGAAGAAAACGAAGCCGTGGTGCGCGCGATCCGCAGCAAGAACAGCGCACAGGCCAGTGCCGAAATGCGCCGGCACATCCTGCGTGAAGGCCAGCGGATGGGCATCGCGCTGAATATTCCGGATGACAACCTGAGCCACTGAAACGCCTCACACTGGAGACCGGCCATGAACAGTCTTGCCACGCCGTCGCACCCTCGCCCGACCTCGGCGCCCCTGCCCTTCTCCCGCCTGCACGCGCCGGTGGACGATCTGTATCCGCGCCTGCTCGACGCGATCCTCGAACAGCGCCTCGATACCGCCAGCCGTTTCACCGAAGAAAGCCTGAAGCAGATGTTCGGTGTCAGCCGCGCTGATGTGCGTCGGGTGCTGACCCAGTTGTCCCACGAACAGATCATCGTGCTGCGGGCCAACCATCGACCGCGAGTGGCCGCGCCGGACGCCGAGCAGACACGTCAGGCGCTGCACGCCCGGCGTCTGACTGAAAACACGCTGGTGCGATTGGCTTGTCAGCATGCGCAGGCTGAAGACCTGAAACGCCTGCGCGCCCTGATCGAGCGTGAGCGCCAGGCTGTGGATAAAGATCGACGCGGTGCGGCGATTCGTCTGTCCGGGGAGTTCCATTTGCAACTGGCGAAGATGGCCGGGAATGCACCGCTGGCGCATTTTCTCGGCACACTGGTGCCGCTGACCTCACTGGCGATTGCGCGATGCGGTAAGCAGACGCACAGATGTTGCGCGTGGGAGGAACATCTGGCGTTGGTTGAGGCGGTGGAGCGCAGAGATCTTTCCAAAGCCGACAGGTTGATGAATCGACATCTGGATCATCTTGAGCAGACCTTACTAGGCTCATCCCTCGAACATTGTGTTGCCGGTTGAACCGCCATCGCTGGCAAGCCAGCTCCAACAGGGTTTGAGGCGACCAAAAACATTGTGCCCGCCGCTTGACCTGTGGGAGCGGGATTGCCCGCGATGACTGCATCACAGGCACCGAACAGCCTTCAGCCTGCCGCCACCCTGGCAAACCCCGCGCGGATTTTCTCTTCCGGCAAATCATCGGCGATAAACACGATCACGCTTTCCCGCGCCTCGCCCTCGGCCCACTCGGTGTCCCAGTCGAAGCCGTAGAGTTTCAGCACGCCCTGAAACACCAGCCGACGATCTTCGCCCGCTATGTTCAACACGCCTTTGTAGCGCAGCAATTGCTTGCCGTGCTCTTCCAGCAATTCATTCATGAATTCGCTGAGCTGATCGATATCCAGCGGCTGATCGGTACGCAGCACCAGACTGGAAATCCGGTCGATGGACGGCGCCTTGCTCACCGGCCGCAGACTCACCCCGCCGCCGAGATCGGCATTCAGATTGAAACCGCGCACATCGAGCAATTCAGCCAGATCGATGTTGCCGTGTTCGACCACGCGAATCGGCGCACGACGGTTGATGCGGGTCAGGCGTTCGCTGAGCGCAGTGAACGCTGCCTCGTCCACCAGATCGGTCTTGCTCACCAGCAAGCGGTCGGCAAAACCGATCTGCGCCTGGGCGATGGTCTGGGTCAGGTGCAACTCGGCATGAGCTGCGTCGACGAGAGTGATGATGCCGTCGAGCAAATAGCGCTCGCGCAATTCTTCGTCGATGAAAAAGGTCTGTGCCACTGGCGCCGGGTCAGCCAGGCCGGTGCATTCAATGACCAGGCGATCGAAAGCGATTTCGCCGCTGTCCAGCCGTTCGAGCAGCAGGTACAGGGCCTTGGTCAGATCGGTGTGAATGGTGCAGCAGACGCAGCCGTTGGCCAGGGTCATGACTTGCACCGGCTCGTCGCCGAGCAATTGGGCGTCGATGCCGGCGTCGCTGAATTCGTTTTCGATCACGGCGATTTTCAGGCCGTGCTCGGCTTTCAACAGGTGGCGCAGCAAGGTGGTCTTGCCGGCGCCGAGGAAACCGCTGAGCACCGTTACAGGTATTGGAGAAGACAACATCGATCCCCTTCACAAAATTGATGAACAACACAAAACAAATGTGGGAGCGGGCTTGCTCGCGAAGGGGTCGTGTCAGTCGACATCATTGCTCAATGACACACCGCTTTCGCGGGCAAGCCCGCTCCCACAGTTGGGGACTACATCAACCGAAGGCTGTCAGATCAACAGCACTTCGGCCCACCCTTGCCACCGTAACGGGCTTCCTGACGTTCGCGAAAGAACATCTCGTAGCTCATCACCGGCTTGTCCGGGTGTTTGGTCTGCATATGCTCGACGTAGGTGTCGTAGTCGGGCATGCCGACCATCAGGCGCGCGGCCTGACCGAGGTATTTACCGAGGCGACTCAGGTCATTGAACATGCTGCAATCCTCTGGTTACGCGTCCGGCAGGGCCTGGAATGGCGATTCTTTGTCCGTACGCTCTTTTTTGCCCCAGGCGGCGATGCCGACCTTGAGCGCATAGAACAGGATGCTGAATACCACGAACAGGAACAGCGCGGTCAGTGTTGCGTTGGTGTAGGCGTTGAAGATCACGTGCTGCATCTGCTCGACGCTCTTGGCTGGTGCGAGCACCTGGCCTGCGGCCAGCGCATCGTTGTACTTCTTGGCCAGCGACAGGAAGCCGATCGCCGGGTTGGCGTCGAACAGCTTGATGAAGCCCGCCGTCGTGGTGCAGATCAGCAGCCAGGTGGCCGGCAACAGGGTGACCCAGATGTAGCGCTGGCGCTTCATCTTGATCAGAACCACGGTGCCGAGCATCAGCGCGATACCGGCCAGCATCTGGTTGGAGATACCGAACAGCGGCCACAGGGTGTTGATACCACCCAGCGGATCGATCACGCCCTGATACAGCAACCAGCCCCACATCGCCACACAACCGGCGGTGGCGATCAGGTTGGCAGTCCAGGATTCGGTACGTTTCAGTGCGGGTACGAAGGAACCGAGCAGGTCCTGCAGCATGAAGCGACCGGCGCGGGTACCGGCATCGACAGCGGTCAGGATGAACAGCGCTTCGAACAGGATCGCGAAGTGGTACCAGAACGCCATGGTGTTTTCACCCGGCAGGACACTGTGCAGGATCTGCGCGATACCGACCGCCAGGGTCGGCGCACCACCGGCACGGGCCAGAATGGTGGTTTCGCCGATGTCATGCGCTACGGCTTGCAGGGCATCCGGGGTAATCGCGAAGCCCCAGTTGCTGACTGCAGTCGCTACAGCCACCACATCACCGCCGACCACGGCAGCCGGGCTGTTCATGGCAAAGTACACGCCTGGCTCGATCACCGAGGCCGCGACCATGGCCATGATGGCCACGAACGATTCCATCAGCATGCCGCCGTAACCGATGTAACGGGCGTTGGTTTCGTTATCCAGCAGCTTCGGCGTGGTGCCGGACGAGATCAGCGCGTGGAAACCCGATACCGCACCGCACGCGATGGTGATGAACAGGAACGGGAACAGGCCGCCCTTCCATACCGGGCCGGTGCCGTCGACGAACTGGGTCAGGGCCGGCATTTTCAGCTCGGGCATGGTCACCAGGATGCCGATCGCCAGGGCGACGATGGTACCGATCTTGAGGAAGGTGGAGAGGTAGTCACGCGGGGCAAGGATCAGCCACACCGGAAGAACGGCGGCGACGAAGCCATAACCGATCAGCATCCAGGTGATTTGCACGCCGGTGAAGCTGAAGGCCTTGGCCCAGACCGGATCGGCGGCAATCTGCCCGCCCAGCCAGATAGAACCGAGCAGCAGCAAAACGCCGATGACCGAAATCTCGCCGATGCGGCCCGGACGGATGTAGCGCATGTAGATGCCCATGAACATCGCGATAGGGATGGTCGCCATTACGGTGAAGATGCCCCACGGGCTCTCCGCCAAGGCTTTCACCACGATCAGCGCCAGCACCGCGAGGATGATGATCATGATCAGGAAGCAGCCGAACAGGGCGATGGTGCCGGGGATGCGGCCCATTTCTTCACGCACCATGTCGCCCAGGGAACGGCCGTTGCGACGGGTGGACATGAACAGGACCATGAAGTCCTGCACCGCGCCCGCCAGCACCACGCCGGCGATCAGCCACAGCGTACCGGGCAGATAGCCCATCTGCGCCGCCAGTACCGGGCCGACCAGCGGCCCCGCGCCGGCGATGGCCGCAAAGTGGTGACCGAAGAGAATGTGTTTGTTGGTCGGAACGTAGTCCAGACCGTCATTGTTGAGCACGGCGGGGGTGGCCCGACGCGGATCGAGTTGCATCACATTGTTAGCGATGAACAGACTGTAGTAACGATACGCAACCAGATAGATGGCCACGGCGGCGACCACAATCCACAAGGCGTTGATCGCCTCGCCTCGGCGCAATGCCACTACGCCCAGGGCGCACGCTCCTACGATTGCCAGCAGCAGCCAGGGTAAGTGGCGTAGCAGGCTATTATTATTTTTCATTTTATTATTCCAGCCAGGGTGGACAAGAAAGACAGCCACCCCGAGTTTAGCGCTACTGGCGGCAAAGGCCATACCCCGACATTGGTCTGACGCCCCGCCGTACTGGCAGCGCTCGATGAGGCGGGTCTATAGTCAGCGTACTTTCAAGAGGATTGCGCCATGAGCGAGCGTCGCCGCTTCAAACGTATTGCGTTCGATGCCAAGACCGAATTGAGCCAGGGCGAGTACATCTGGCCGGTGAAATTGATCGACCTGTCGCTCAAGGGCCTATTGATCGAAAAACCGGAACCGTGGCTGGGGGATGAAACGCAGGACTTTAACGTCGACATTCATTTGAGCAACGACATCGACATTCAGATGGATGTGCAACTGGCGCACGACGATCATGGCCAACTGGGTTTCCAGTGCCGGCACATCAGCCTGGAATCGATCCAGCGCCTGCGACGCCTGATCGAACTCAACCTCGGGGATGAGGCCGAGCTCGAACGGGAGCTTGGCGCGTTGATGGAACTCTGATTACTCGAACAACGAGTCCAGCGCCTGCTCCAGCCGCGTCACCGCTATGATCTGCAACCCTGCCGGCGCTTCCTTCGGCGCGTTGCCCTTTGGCACGATCGCGCGCTTGAAGCCGTGCTTGGCGGCCTCCTTCAGACGCTCCTGACCGCTCGGCACCGGGCGCACTTCGCCGGACAGACCGACTTCACCGAACACCAGCAAGTCGTGGGGCAGCGGACGATTACGCAGGCTCGACATGACGGCGGCCATCAACGCCAGGTCGGAGGCGGTTTCCAGTACTTTCACCCCGCCGACCACGTTGAGGAACACGTCCTGATCGTGGGTCGGAATGCCGCCATGACGATGCAGAACAGCCAACAACATCGCCAGACGATTCTGGTCCAGACCCAGGGTGACTCGACGCGGGTTGGCCAAGTGACTGTCATCCACCAGCGCCTGGACCTCCACCAGCATCGGCCGGGTGCCTTCCCACGTCGCCATGACCACGCTGCCCGGGACTTCTTCCTGAGCACGTGTGAGAAAAATCGCCGAAGGGTTGGAGACTTCTTTCAGGCCCTTGTCGGTCATGCCGAATACGCCGAGTTCATTGACCGCGCCGAAACGGTTTTTCACCGCCCGCAGCAAACGCAACCGACCGTCGGATTCGCCTTCGAAATACAGCACGGTGTCGACCATATGCTCCAGAACGCGCGGCCCTGCGAGCGCGCCTTCCTTGGTCACGTGGCCGACCAGGAAAATCGCCGTACCGCTTTGCTTGGCGTACCGCACCAGCAGTGCCGCACTTTCGCGCACCTGGGACACGCCACCCGGTGCCGATTGCAGTTGTTCGGTGAAGATCGTCTGGATCGAGTCGATCACCATCACCTTGGGCTTTTCCTGGCGGGCGGTGGCGATGATGGTTTCGATGCAGGTTTCGGTCATGACCCGCAATTGATCCTGGGGCAGGCCCAGGCGACGGGCGCGCATGGCAACCTGTTGTTGGGATTCTTCGCCAGTGACATACAGCGCCGGCATGTTCTTGGCGAGGTTGCACAGGGTCTGTAACAGAATCGTCGATTTGCCGATGCCAGGATCACCGCCGATCAGTACCACCGAACCGTCCACCAGGCCACCGCCGAGCACTCGGTCGAGTTCGCCGGAGGCTGTGGAAAAACGTGGAATTTCTTCGATGCTGACTTCGGCCAGGGTCTTGATCTGGGCCTGCTGCCCGGCCCAGCCGGTGCGCCCGCTCGGAGCGGCGGCACCGCCGCTCTCGACCATGGTTTCGGTCAGGGTATTCCAGGCGCCGCATTCGCCGCACTGCCCGGCCCACTTGGGAAAGGTTGCGCCGCACTCGGTGCAGCCGTACATGCGCTTGGCCTTGGCCATCTGAACCCCCGGCAAAAACCGCGATGATAACGCAGCCATCACCCATCAGCGCGGCGCATCGGGACAGATTTCTCCGCCGGCCAGACGCGCGACGGTGCTGCCGGTCAATTGCCGGAAATTGAAAGATCTCGCCGTCACTCGACCAACTCAAGAGAATCGAAATCAAACTTGGACAAATCTTGCGAATTCAAAACTTGAATGTACAAATTTTATTTAAAAGTTTTCCTTGTAAATATTTGTTACCAATTGTCAGTCACACTTCTGTAATTCCGGCCCTCAACTTGCACAACTTGTTGCGGATGCCCTGCAAGCTTTTCCAGTGAAACTTCAAATAGTGCAAATCGCCTTTGTTATTGACCAATCTGTAGGCATGCACACTGTTCCCGTCCACCTCCCGATAACGGGCTGGTGCCCCTGAGTTGGAATACAACTGGATCAATGTGCGGGTGGTTTCGGTACATGGGAGAAGAAGTCGCCGACCGCCGGACCGTTGTCACGGGCAGCGGTGTAGCGTTCACGGAAAAGGTCAATAAGCTGGCGACCAATACACCAACGCTGCGCGGAATAAACCCCTGAATAAAGTGTGGAATTAACTTCAGATTCCTTTGTTTTTGAGGCGCATCCAGGTGCGCCAGACACAGGCCAGGAGCTCGGTTCGCCACACCTGAGAAAGATCGCTACGCCGTGATTGAACGTTTTTTCTTCAGGATCAGCCGCTTGCAGCGTATTCCGCGCGCGATTGGTGGCACTTTGCAAACTAATCGAGAATTGATGTGTCGATAAAAACGGGCTTTGTAAGAAGGTGTTACGCGCAGGACGCGTTATGCTGATTTACACTGCGTACACCAAACTCATCTGTAACAAGGAAATAACTATGGGCGTGCTCAGCGAGTTCAAGGCCTTCGCGGTCAAAGGCAATGTGGTCGACATGGCCGTTGGTATCATCATCGGCGCAGCCTTTGGCAAGATCGTTTCGTCGTTCGTCGGCGATGTAATCATGCCGCCAATCGGCCTGCTGATCGGCGGGGTGGATTTCACTGACCTGGCCATTACGCTGAAAGCCGCCGAGGGCAGTGCCCCTGCGGTGGTGCTGGCTTACGGTAAATTCATCCAGAGCGTTCTTGATTTCGTGATCGTCGCCTTCGCGATTTTCATGGGCGTCAAAGTCATCAATCGCTTGAAGCGCGAAGAAGCCGTGGCGCCTACCTTGCCGCCGGTACCGACCAAGGAAGAAGAACTGCTGGGCGAGATCCGCGATCTGCTGAAGGCCCGGAACAACCGGCCTTGAAGACTGAAACGGCGCCTGAGGGCGCCGTTTTCTTACCAGTAGTTTTCCACCGCTACCTGCCCCGGTCGCCGAGTCAGGCTCAAGGCCATGCCGCGTTGCTTGAGCAAGGCCCGGGTGTCATCGATCATCTGTGGATTACCGCAGAGCATGACTCGCGAATGCGCCGGCGTCAGCTCGACGCCTGCCATCCTCTCCAGCTCGCCATTTTCGATCAGCGTGGTGATGCGCCCGTTGAGAGCGCCGGCATACGGTTCACGGGTGACCACCGGAATAAACTGGAATTTATGAGCATATTCAGTCAGATAGTCGCGCTGCGTCAGCTCGGCAATCAGCTGCTGATAGGCCAGTTCCCGAGCTTCTCGCACGCTGTAGACCAGGATGATTCGTTCAAACTTCTCCCACACCTCAAAGTCCTGAAGGATCGACAGAAACGGCGCCACCCCCGTTCCTGTGGATAACAACCAGAGATCGCGGCCATCAATGAAGCGATCCAGCGTCAGATATCCAAAGGCCTGGCGCTCGATCAGCAAGCTGTCGCCCGCCTTCAGCCGGCTCAGTTCGCTGGTGAATTCGCCGCCTGGTACCACGATGGAGAAAAATTCAAGAAACTCGTCGTAAGGCGAAGACACCATCGAGTAGGCGCGCCACACCGTGCTGCCGTCCTCACGAGTGACTCCGATCCGCGCGAATTGCCCGGCGCGGAAACGGAAACCGACATCCCGCGTGGTACGAAGGGTAAACAGGTTCGGGGTCAGCGGTTGAACATCGAGCAATGTCTGACGGCTGTATTTTTCGCTGCTGGCTGTCATTGGGTCACTCCATCAACAAGGACCCGATTGTCACGCATTAATCAATATTGAAACACTGACAGTTTGTAATGGCATGCAATAGTGTCACTGCTCTAAAAAATCTAATTAACTCAAAAATCAAAGATGATTAAATGATTTCTGACATATAGATATTTTTTAGATATTCCAATTAGACACCCCGCCCAAGAACAAAAAAAACTAAACGGCTACGCAGGAAGCGTCCTACACTCCAATCCGTGCTGAATAAATTGGATCCAACAACCAGCACCCCAGCGTTTTTTGGAGAAGAGCCAAAATGGAAAGGTGGAAGGAATTTCAGATTGAACAACTGACGCGCGCGAAGGAAATCGAGAATGCTTTCCCGATTTTGAAAAATTTTGCCAACAATATTGGCTTCCAGTTTTGTGGCATTACAATATCGCGGCCTGCCTCTCAATCTTTTAAACCGTTTTGCATCAATAACTTCACGCCTGAATGGAACGCAGAATACGAAGAAATTTACAGCATTGATGATCCAATAACAGCATATTGCTATCAGTCTATGTTGCCATTTCTCTGGAGCAGAAAAGCGTTCTCAAAGGCCCCCCTCATGTGGAGCGCGCTTCAAAATCATGGAATGGGGCATGGCTGGTCGCAGTCGTATCACAACGAAGAACATGGCCTGTGCTGCACAATCAGTCTGGCAAGAACCCATTGCGAAATTTATGCCCTTGAGTTGTATAACGAATACGGAGTGTTGCAATACGTCTTGCAGCATTTGAGTGAGTTGTTCGTCACTGCCCTCCCGCCAATGCCGGCCAAACCACCACCCGTGCGATTGTCCATACGCGAGATCGAGATCGTCAGGCTGTGTGCCTTGGGCAAGACCGCCTGGGAAATCGGCCAGATTCTGAATGTAGCCGAACGAACCGTGAACTATCACATCAAAAACCTGATCATCAAGTTCAATACCTGCAACAAGATTTCAGCCGTCATCGCCGCCGCCAAGGCCGGATATCTCTAGATCAATCTCGAACACCGCCCTGAAATCAGACGAGTATTACCAACAAAAAAAACGTACCATTTGCAGCCTTCCTGAGTGATGTCGCAGGTCTTTCGCGCCGCTGTCCACTCGGTCGGTTCCGCCGCACGATACCCTGAGCCGCGGGACACCCCTCGATTACCCAGAGTCCCCGCCCCATGCCTTTGCTCGATACGCCCTTCGCCCAGCTTGATCTGATCCGCCAGCCCGAACAGCAGAACGAACCGCTGCAAGCTTTCGATGCGGCTGACGAATACCTGCTCAATCATCTGGCCGAACAGAATCTGCCGGCGGATACCCGAGTATTGGTGCTCAACGACAGTTTCGGCGCGCTGGCCATCAGCCTCGCAGGCAAAGTGCAGATCAGCACCAGCGGTGATTCGTTCCTGGCGTTTCAGGGGCTGGAAAAAAACCTGCTGCGCAATGGCCAGGTGTTTGATGCTCTCCGAGGCGTTCCCGCCAGCGAACCATTGGTCGGGCCGTTCGACCGGGTACTGATCCGCGTACCGAAAACCCTGGCGCTGCTGGAAGAGCAATTGATTCGCCTGCAAGGCCAATTGGCACCCGGTGCGCAAGTGGTAGCAGCGGCGATGGTCAAGCATTTGCCCCGCGCCGCCGGTGATCTTCTGGAGCGCTACATCGGGCCGGTCCAGGCTTCGCTGGCAGTGAAGAAGGCGCGCTTGCTGATTGCCACGCCCGAGGCCAAGGCACCCGCCGTCTCGCCCTACCCGACCCGTTATCGCCTCGACGAGCCGGCCATCGAACTGCTCAACCACGCCAACGTGTTCTGCCGTGAAGGGCTGGACATCGGCACCCGCGCCTTCCTTCCGCATCTACCAAAAAACCTCGGCTCGGCACGAGTTGCCGACCTAGGCTGCGGCAACGGCGTACTGGCCATCGCCAGCGCCCTGCAAAACCCCGAGGCGCATTACACGCTGGTGGACGAATCGTTCATGGCCGTGCAATCCGCCGCCGAAAACTGGCGTGCGGCGCTGGGCGAACGTGAAGTGATCGTGCGCGCCGGCGACGGTCTGGCCGGGCAGCAAGCGCAATCGCTGGACGTAGTACTGTGCAACCCGCCATTCCATCAGCAACAGGTGGTTGGCGACTTCCTCGCCTGGCGCATGTTCCAGCAGGCCCGCGAAGCGCTGGTGGTTGGCGGTGCGCTGTACATCGTCGGCAACCGTCATTTGGGTTATCACAGCAAACTGGCGCGGCTGTTCCGGGGCGTCGAGCAAGTCGCGGCCACACCAAAGTTCGTGATCCTCAAGGCGCGCAAATAATCCGGGCAAAAAAAACCCTCCGGTCGGAGGGTCGAGAATCCGTGCCGCAAGGCAACGGGATGGGAAGTCTCAGTGCGTGGTCAGGCCTGCTGCATTCATGAACATGCGCATCAGGCTGGCGACGATGAACAATGCGCCGACGCTGCCGACCCAAATCATGGCCAACCAGCCAAGCCGCTGCCACAGCGGCTTTTTTTCGGCTTCTTCAATGTCGTGCAGGGAATGTTTGCCGGTCATGCTTGCATCCTCCGGTTGAGGGGAGATGGCGCCGCTCTCGGCGCCATCGTGATCACGCCTAGTGATAACCGTCTTCGTGGGTGACCTTGCCGCGGAACACGTAGTAGCTCCAGAAGGTGTAACCCAGGATGAACGGGATGATGAACAGCGTGCCCACCAGCATGAATCCCTGGCTTTGCGGCGGTGCGGCGGCGTCCCAGATCGAGATCGACGGCGGCACGATGTTCGGCCACAGGCTGATGCCCAGACCGCTGTAGCCGAGGAAGATCAGCACCAGGGTCAGCAGGAACGGCATGTAGTTGGCATTGCGTGCCACCGCGCGAATCAGACCGTACATCGTCACCAGCACCAGAATCGGCACCGGCATGAACCAGAACAGGTTCGGCATGCTGAACCAGCGCGTCGCAATTTCCGGGTGGGCCAGCGGCGTCCACAGACTGACGATGCCAATTACCGCCAACAGCACGAAGGCCAGCGGACGCGCCAGGTCATGCATCTGTTCCTGCAGCTTGCCTTCGGTCTTCATGATGAGCCAGGTGCAGCCGAGCAACGCGTACGCCACCACCAGCGCGGCGCCGCAGAACAGCGTGAACGGCGTCAGCCAGTCCAGTGAGCCGCCGGCGTATTGCCGGTTGACCACGGGCAAGCCATCGATGAACGCGCCCAGCGCCACGCCCTGGAAGAACGTCGCCGCCACCGAACCACCGATGAATGCCTTGTCCCACAAATGACGCTTGTCGTCCTTGGCCTTGAAGCGGAACTCGAACGCCACGCCGCGGAAAATCAGCCCGATCAGCATGAAGATCAGCGGCAGGTACAGCGCCGACAGCACCACCGAATAGGCCAGCGGGAACGCGCCGAACAACGCCGCGCCGCCCAGTACCAGCCAGGTTTCATTGCCGTCCCATACCGGGGCGACGGTGTTCATCATTACGTCCCGGTCGGTCTTGCCGGGGATGAACGGGAAGAGAATCCCGATCCCCAGGTCGAAACCGTCCATCACCACGTACATCATGATCCCGAAGATGATGATCACGGCCCAGATCAGCGGAAGATCAATACCCATGACTCAAATCTCCTTGGTCAGGCTGCGGTCGTGTTCGGCGCCATCGTCGTCGGCAGCGGACAACGGACGGGCCGGCGTGCGTTTCTGGCCAGGGCCACCTTCGTTGGTTTCCTTGCCTTCGTCGGTTTTCGGTCCTTTGCGCACGAGGCGCATCATGTAGCCCAGCCCCGCACCGAACAGCGCGAAATACACCACCACGAACATGATCAGCGTGATGCTCATCTGCATGAAGCTGTGGTTGGAGGACGCATCCGCCGTGCGCATCAGCCCGTAGACCACCCACGGCTGACGACCGATTTCAGTGGTGAACCAGCCCGCCAGGATCGCGATCAGGCCGGACGGCCCCATCCACAACGCCAGGTACAGGAACGGCCGCGACGTGTAGAGCGTGTCGCGCTTGCGCAGCCACAGGCTCCAGAGGCCGGTGAAGATCATCAGGAAACCGAGGCCGACCATGATCCGGAACGACCAGAACACGATGGTCGAATTCGGCCGGTCTTCAGGCGGGAATTCCTTGAGCGCCGGCACCTGCTTGTCCAGCGAGTGGGTCAGAATCAGGCTGCCGAGGTACGGGATCTCGACCGCGTATTTGGTTTTCTCTTCCTTCATGTCCGGCCAGCCGAACAGGATCAGCGGCGTCGCCTCGTTGCCGACGTTTTCCCAGTGGCCTTCGATCGCAGCGATTTTCGCCGGCTGGTGCTTAAGGGTGTTGAGGCCGTGGAAGTCACCGATGACCGCCTGGATCGGCGCAACGATCAACGCCATCCACATCGCCATCGACAACATGGTGCGAATCGCCGGGTTGTCCTTGCCGCGCAACAGGTGCCAGGCCGCCGAGGAACCGACGAAGAACGCCGTTGCGACGAACGCGGCAGTCGCCATGTGCATCAGGCGATACGGGAACGAAGGGTTGAAAACGATTGCCAGCCAGTCGGTTGGAATGACCTGCCCGTTGACGATCTCGAAGCCCTGCGGGGTCTGCATCCAGCTGTTGGAAGCGAGAATCCAGAAGGTCGAAATCAACGTGCCGATGGCCACCATCACCGTGGAGAAAAAGTGCAGGCCGCGCCCGACCTTGTTCCAGCCGAACAGCATCACGCCGAGGAAACCGGCCTCGAGGAAGAACGCCGTGAGCACTTCATACGTCAGCAACGGCCCGGTAACGGAACCTGCGAAGTCCGAGAAGCGGCTCCAGTTGGTGCCGAACTGGTAGGCCATGACCAGGCCCGAGACCACGCCCATGCCGAAGTTGACGGCAAAGATCTTCGACCAGAAATGGTAGAGGTCACGGTAGGTGTCGTTGCGGGTTTTCAGCCACAGGCCTTCCAGCACCGCGAGATAGCTCGCAAGACCGATGGTGATCGCCGGGAACAGGATGTGGAACGAGATGGTGAACGCGAACTGAATTCGGGCGAGATCCAGGGCCTCTAAACCGAACATAAGCTTTCCTCTATCAGATAACGGTTCCAGGACTGGCGGCCTTGAACCACTGCCCCCACGGGTATGGAGTGCGGCGAACTCGGATTCGTTCTTCTTTTTACAGGCATCGCGACGCAGGGAGTCTGCCGACGGGTCCGCGATCATCTCCACGAAGGGTCTTGATCTGGATCAATCAACGTTGAAAGAGTAGTCCCATTTCCGACGGAGAACCGCGTGGTCTTTTGCCGCGTGACAAGTTGCCTCACAGCCCCGGCAACGCCGCGAAACATCCTTGGCCACGTACTCTCGGAAAAATCGATGTCTGGCTAACTAAATTTTCTGTCATAGCAACTTCCTGTTACAGACTGGTGATAATCTCGCGATTCCCCTCGATCAAGACCGGCCCGCAAATGCCCAGCCAAGAGCCCTTGCTGTTACGTCACCACCGTCCCTTTCTTGCTTTCTGGTTTGCCCGGATCTTCACCGCCAGCGGTTTTCAAATGCTCACCGTGGCGATCGGCTGGAACCTCTATCAACTGACCGGCAACGTGCTCGACCTTGGCTTGGTCGGTTTGGTGGAGTTCGCCCCACGGGTGTTGTTCATGCTGCACACCGGCCACGTTGCCGATCGCTATGACCGACGCAAGGTCGCGGCGATCTGTCAGTCGTTGCAAGCCTTGATCGCTCTGGCACTGGCCATCGGCAGCGCCACCGACCATGTCACCCGGGAAATGATCTTTATCCTGGCGTTCCTGCTGGGCGCCGCGCGCTCCTTCGAAATGCCGACCACCCAGGCGCTGCTGCCGAGCATCGTGCCCGGCACGCTGTTCCCACGGGCCGTCGCTGCCGCGCAGTCGGCGCAGCAATCGGCCACCATCGTCGCCCCGGCGCTTGGCGGTCTGCTTTATGCCTTCGGCAGCGTTTGGGTCTATGGCCCCACCGTCGTTCTGTACGTCATCGCGTGTACCTTGATGCTCAACCTGCCCGCGCGGCAAACACCGCTGAACAAAGGCAAGGCGACACTGGATTCGTTGCTGGCGGGGATTCGCTTCATTCGCAGCCGCCCGGACATTCTCGGGGCGATTTCGCTGGACCTGTTCGCGGTGCTGCTCGGCGGTGCAACGGCCCTGTTGCCGGTGTTCGCCAAGGACATTCTGCTGACCGGGCCGTGGGGATTGGGATTGCTGCGCTCGGCGCCGGCGGTCGGGGCGTTGATGATGTCGTTGTTTCTGGCGCGGTTTGCCGTTGAACGCAACGTCGGTCGGGTGATGTTCACTGCCGTCGGCGTATTCGGTGTCGCCACCATCGCGTTCGGTCTGTCGACTTCGTTCTGGTTCTCGTTGGCGGTGCTGGTGGTGCTCGGCGCGGCGGACATGATCAGCATGGTGATCCGCGCCTCGTTCGTGCAACTGGAAACCCCGGATGAAATGCGCGGCCGGGTCAGCGCCGTGAACGGCCTGTTCATCGGCGCCTCGAACCAACTGGGCGAATTCGAATCCGGCCTCACCGCCCACTGGTTCGGCACTGTACCGGCAGTGGTGATGGGCGGGATCGGTACGCTGGTGGTAACCGGGACCTGGATCAAACTGTTCCCGACCCTGGCCAACCGCGACCGAATGCATGTGCCGGTGGAAGAGGTGAAGGCTTAGCTGCACCGCTGCCACCTGCGGAATAAACCCGCCAAGCATAATCAGCTCGAAAAGATGCGGTACATAGATACCGCATTGAGTGTAATGTATCGCCTTACACTCGCTTCATGATCAAATCCTTTCAGCACAAAGGCCTTCGCGGCTTCTATGAAACCGGTTCGACTCGCGGGATTCGTGCCGATCACGCTAAACGGCTGTCGCGCATGCTGCAGTTCATGGATCGGGCCGCCGTTCCGGGGGATCTGGATCTTCCCGGTTGGCGTCTGCATCCACTGAAAGGGGAGCTTTGCGAATACTGGTCACTCAGTGTGTCCGGGAACTGGCGGGTTATCTTTCGATTTGCAGGGTCGGATATCGAACTGGTTGATTATCTGGATTACCACTGACAGGAGGCAGGCTCATGCCCATGCACAACCCGCCACACCCCGGTGAAACGCTGCTGATGGATGTATTGCCGGAGCTTGGTATCAGCGTCACCGAATTGGCTCGGCATCTTGGATTCGCTCGTCCCCACCTTTCTCGTGTCCTGCACGGGCATGCGCCGATCAGCCCGGATCTGGCCGTCCGTCTGGAACGCGCGGGGATTGGCAAGGCTCGTATGTGGCTAGGCGTTCAAACCGATTACGACCTTTGGCAAGCCGAGCACCGTGAGCAGCCAGCCATTCAACCAATCGCTGCTCACGCCTGACGCTCTCAGGCCAATAACTCCCCCGCCACCTTCGCTCTGACGGCCTTGCCCGCCAGTTGCTCGACCAGTGTCAGGGCGAACGCCAGTGCTGCGCCGGAACCCTGGGCGGTGATGCAATTGCCGTCGACCACCACCGGTTGATCGACAAACGTGCAACCGGAGAGGTTATGGCTGGTGGCGGGCAGGCAGGTCATGCGGCGTTGTCGCAATACACCGAAGCTTTGCAGCGCGATCGCCGGAGCGTCGGCGATTGCGGCGAACAGGCGTCCGGCGCTGGCTTGATCCTTGAGCAATTGCTGCAAGGGCTGGTGCGCGGCAAGGTGTTGTGCGCCGACCGCGCCACCGGGCAGGACGATCAGGTCGAAGGTCTGGGCCAGCACATCAATGAGCATGCCGTCGGCAGTCAGGCGCGTGCCTCGGGCACAGGTCAGCATGCGCCGGCCCTCGATGCTGGCCGCCATCACTTCGACGCCGGCGCGGCGCAGCACGTCGATCAGGGTTACGCATTGCAGATCATCGATGCCCTCGGCGAGGGTAATCAGGGCTCTAAAGGTCATGGGCGCCATCCGCTGGGTGATCTTTAAAGCGTAGTCAGCTTTGCCCTGCCTTGGTCGGCGACAGCCGTTACTTGATGTAAAGCTGGGTCGACATCGTGTTGCGCGGGGCGTTGATCGACGTGTTGCTGAAGGTAAAGGTGCCTTCCTGACGGGCCGCCAGATCGAAGGTGTACAGCGAACCGACGGTTTTCGCACCTGGCGTACATTCGGTCAGGTTGCCGTTATCAAAAGCACAGACCGGGCTCCGGGTGCCGTTCACTTCGAAACCGTCCAGCGCTGCCTGAGGCTGGCTCTGGCCGTAGCCGATTTCCAGCACATAGACTTTGATGCCCGGCGCGCTGTGATCGCAACGGGTCTGCACCTGGCCATCGGTAATGTCTTCGAGCCCGCAGGACGACGACTGAACCTTGATGACTTTCACCTCGCTCAATGGCGGTGCCGACGCCGCGAGTGCCGCCGATGCACCGGCCAGCAGCAAGGCCATCAATCCAGCGCTCTTCATCCAACCCTTGGTCATGCGATCCATCCCCGAAAAAACAGCGCGCAGTATGGCGTACTTGGCCGTGGTGCAAAACTTCGCCGACGATCGACACCAACATCCGCCATCTTCCTCACGCTGCTGGTATGATGCGCGGCTTTTTCCGGCCCACCACAATTTTCCAGGCGCTTGCGACGGTCTGTGCTTTGCTGTTGAGGTCGATACATTCACGGCGCCACGCGCGCCACGGGGAGCAGACATGCTGGAAAGGCTGTTTCAACTCAAGGCACACAACACCAACGTGCGGACCGAGATTCTGGCGGGCGTCACGACCTTCCTGGCCATGGCCTACATTCTGTTCGTCAACCCGAGCATCCTCGGCGAGACCGGCATGGACAAAGGCGCGGTGTTCGTCGCCACGTGTCTGGCAGCCGCCATCGGCTCCACGGTCATGGGCCTGATCGCCAACTACCCGATCGCCCTTGCGCCAGGCATGGGTCTGAACGCCTTCTTTACCTACACCGTCGTGCTGCACATGGGCCATACCTGGCAAGTGGCGCTGGGCGCGGTGTTCATTTCGGCCGTGTGCTTCTTCCTGCTGTCGATCTTCCGCATCCGTGAATGGATCATCAACAGCATTCCGCTGCCGCTACGTTCGGCGATTGCCGCCGGTATCGGCCTGTTCCTGGCGCTGATCGCCCTGCACAACGCCGGCATCGTGGTCGGCAACCCGGCGACCATGGTCGGCCTCGGTGACCTGAAACAACCGGCCCCGATCCTCGCCACCCTCGGTTTTGCCCTGATCGTTGCCCTTGAAGCGCTGAAAGTGCGCGGCGCGGTGCTGATCGGCATTCTGGTGGTGACCATCGTCTCGATCGTAATGGGCTTCACCCCGTTCGGCGGCGTGACTTCGATGCCACCTTCGCTGGCCCCGACGTTCCTGCAACTGGACATCAAGGGTGCGCTGGACATCGGTCTGGTCAGCGTGATTTTCGCCTTCCTGTTTGTCGACCTGTTCGACAACTCCGGCACCCTGATCGGTGTCGCCAAGCGTGCCGGCCTGATGGGCAAGGACGGCCACATGCCGAAAATGGGCCGTGCGCTGATCGCCGACAGTACCGCTGCGATGGCCGGCTCGCTGCTGGGCACCTCGACCACCACCAGCTACATCGAATCCGCTGCGGGCGTGAGTGCCGGCGGCCGCACCGGCCTGACCGCCATCGTCGTCGCGATACTGTTCCTGCTGGCGCTGTTCTTCTCGCCACTGGCCGCCAGCGTACCGGCGTTTGCCACCGCGCCGGCGCTGCTGTTCGTCGCCGTGCTGATGACTTCGGGCCTGGCGGAAATAGACTGGGAAGACATCACCGTCGCCGCGCCAGTCGTGGTCACCGCCCTGGCGATGCCTTTCACCTATTCCATCGCCAACGGCATCGCCTTCGGCTTCATCGCCTGGACTGCGATCAAACTGCTGTCCGGCCGCGCCCGTGAGCTGAACCCGGCGCTGGTGATCCTGTCGATTCTGTTCGTGATCAAGCTGGGTTGGTTCAACGCATGACTTTTGATTCCCAGGCCTACGCCGCACAACTCGAAGACAAGGTCACGCGCCTGCGTGACCTGCTGGCCCCGTTCGATGCGCCGGAGCCAACGGTGTTCGATTCGCCGCTGCAGAACTTCCGCCTGCGCGCCGAATTCCGCCTGTGGCGCGAGGGCGGTGAGCGGCATTACGCGATGTTTTCCCAGGACGACAAACGCACGCCGATCCTCATCGAAGAGTTCCCGATCGCCAGCCTGCGCATCAACCAGTTGATGCCGCAATTGAAAGCGGCCTGGCAGGCCAGTGCAGCGCTGAGCCACAAGCTGTTTCAGGTGGAGTTTCTGACCACCCTGGCCGGCGACGCGATGATCACCCTGTGCTACCACCGTCCACTGGACGAACACTGGCACGCGGCGGCCACCAAGCTCTCGGCGGACCTGGGCGTCAGCATCATCGGTCGCTCCAAGGGCAAGCGCGAAGTGCTCGGCCTCGATTATGTGGTCGAGAAACTCGACGTCGGCGGTCGCACCTTCAGCTATCGCCAGCCGGAAGGTGCGTTCACCCAGCCCAACGGCACCGTGAATCAGAAAATGCTCAACTGGGCATATGAAGCACTGGGCGATCGCAGCGACGATCTGCTGGAGCTGTATTGCGGCAACGGCAACTTCACACTGCCGCTGGCAACACGCGTGCGCAAAGTGCTGGCCACCGAAATCAGCAAGACCTCGGTCAACGCTGCGTTGAGCAACCTGGCTGAAAACGCTGTGGACAACGTTACGCTGGTGCGCCTGTCCGCCGAAGAGCTGACCGAAGCCCTGAACGAAGTTCGTCCGTTCCGTCGCCTGCACGGCATCGACCTGAAAAGCTACGAGTTCGGCAGCGTGTTCGTCGACCCGCCACGGGCCGGCATGGATCCGGACACCTGCGAGCTGACCCGTCGCTTCGACAACGTCCTGTACATCTCCTGCAACCCGGAGACCCTGGCGGCCAACATCGCCCAGTTGCACGACACGCACCGCATCACTCGCTGCGCGCTGTTCGACCAGTTCCCGTGGACCCACCACATGGAATCCGGTGTGCTGCTGACCCGGCGTTGATCGCAGGTGCAGATACGAGAAAGCCGTCCTCATCGACGGCTTTTTTGTACCTGCTCAAGGCACGGGATCGATCTTGCGCGGGCGCCCGCCCTTCCTGCCGTTGGCCCGTGCGGCCTCAGCTTTCGCGGTGCTGCTCTGGCGGCCATTACGGGAGGCGATCACCGAGGCGGCCATGGCCATCAATGGCTGACTGGCGGAGATCATGCCGGCGATGGAAACCTGCAAGTCCTTGCCGTCGTGGCAAAGGGCGGTGCCGGCGAAGCCTACGTTCAACCCGCTGAAGTCTTCGGGTTCGAAATCATCGAATTCACGGTAGAGATTCACTGGCAGCAGCACGCCACTGTCGTCCTCGAAGCGAATCACCAGACACGGTTTCTCAAAGGCCACCGACACGGCTTGCAGGCTGCTGCGTCGGCGCACGCCACCACGGTCGACCGCTTCGTCCAGACGTTTTTCGGTGACGGGCCGATCCGCGTGCAGCGTGGCTTTGACTGTTTTCATAATTCTATTTCCACTCCTTCGTTGGCGCCGACCAGGGCCAACAGGGTTTTGTTGACCTCAGGCTCGTAATGCGCCGATCCGATCCTGAAACTCGTGCTGGTGACCTCCCGCAGCACCGCCACCTGATTCGACTGCCCGTCCCACCACTGATTGTCGAGGCAGGCGGTGCGCAATCGAGTCCACCAGATCCAGCGCGCCCGCCGCAGATGATCGGTTTCACGCAGCGACTGGCGCAGCCCTTCAAGCAGGCTGACCGGCGGTCGATGCGACAACGGCACCACATCCCACAGTTCAACGCCGTTGTGCCAGAAACTGAATTTGAAGCGGGCGCTCCAGGCGCCCGCATCCACATGTGCGTGGGGCGGACAATGTTCGTCATGCAACATGATCACCACTGACAGTCCTTTGTAACTGCATACCTTCATGCTACCCATCCGTTAGGTTTAAAAGTTTCAACACTTGCCATTCCCTGGCAAATCCGACCACCGGCGCCCAGGCCTGCGGCAGCCGCTACCTTTCGAGCCTAGTGCGGGAGCCGCAAAAGCCCCGCGCAAAATGGTAAGCAGTTCTTTCGCAGCGACCGCGTATTTGCTACATACGAAGACTCATTCCCCGGTGTAATCAATCATGCAGCGACACTTCGACGATCTTCAGCTGGGCAGCATCGAGTTGTTTTGCCTGGCCGCCGAGTGCGGCAGTTTCACCGGTGCGGCGCAGGCGGCTTCGGTGACGCCGGCAGCGGTGAGCCGCTCGGTATCACGCATGGAAGAACGCCTGGGCGTGCGGTTGTTCGCGCGCACCACCCGCAGCGTGAAACTGACCGACAGCGGCCGGCGCTATTACGAAGAATGCCGTCAGGCGCTGGCGCAACTGGTGGAGGCGCAACGGGAAGTCATGGGCCGACAGCAGGAACCGTCCGGCACCCTGCGTATCAGTATTCCTACGACCTATGCCCATCACCGGATCCTGCCGCTGCTGCCTGCCTTTCGTGCGCGATTCCCGCAGGTGAAAGTCGACATGCACATCAGCAATCGCAACATCGACTTCGTCGGCGAGGGTTACGACATGGCGATCCGTGTGCGTGCGATTCCGGACTCAGGCCTGATCGCCCGCCATCTGGAAGACGCGGCGCTGGTGATGGTCGCCAGCCCCGACTACCTGAAACGTGCCGGCACGCCGCAGACCCTCGAAGACCTCGAACAGCACGAGTGCATCCAGTACGAACTGCCCAGCAGCGGGCGGCGGATCACCTGGCTGTTTTACGACGAAGACGCGCCACGGGAAATCCTCGCCGAGGGCAATTTCTGCTGCTCGGACGATGTGCTCGGTGGCGTGACCCTGGCCAGGCACGGTGCCGGGTTGTTCCAGACCTATCGCTTTATCGTCGAAAAGGAACTGGCCGACGGCTCGCTGATTGAAGTGCTCAAACCCTACAGCGGACGCTCGCGCCCATTCACCTTGCTGTACCCGCAGAATCGCCACATGCCGCTGCGTGTCAGGGCTTTCATCGATTTTCTGGTCGAGCAGTTGCCGAACTGATCTCGCCTGTGTGCGATCACCGCACACAAAACTGGGCTGTCGATGCAGAGCAATTGATTAAAGTAACCATCTAGTACAATTTAACTCCACAGGTCGAAAACTCGGCCCAAGCCAAAAACAATAAGTGGAGTTTGCCTCATGCCCCCTATCGTTCTGGTGCTCAACGGCCCGAACCTGAACCTGCTCGGCACCCGTGAACCGGCGACCTACGGTCACGAAACCCTGGCCGACATCTCAGCCCTGTGCGGGCGCGCCGCTGAAGAATTCGGCCTGGCCGTGGAGTTTCGCCAGACCAACCACGAAGGCGAACTGCTCGACTGGATTCACGGCGCCCGTCAGCGCTGCGCCGGCATCGTCATCAACCCGGCCGCCTGGACACACACTTCGGTCGCGATCCGCGACGCCCTGGTTGCCAGCGAATTGCCGGTGATCGAAGTGCACCTGTCCAACGTCCACGCCCGCGAGCCGTTCCGTCATCACTCGTTCGTCTCGGCCATCGCCACGGCGGTGATGTGCGGCTTCGGCAGCCACGGCTATCGCCTGGCCCTGGAACATTTCAGCCAGCGGCTGAAGGGGCGATCCGCATGAATCGCAACAACGTGATACTCGCCGGACTGATCGGCGCCGGCATCCAGGCCTCCCGCACCCCGGCCCTGCATGAGCATGAGGGGGACGAACAGGGCCTGCGTTACCTGTACCGGCTGATCGATCTCGATCAACTGCAACTGGACAGCAACGCCCTGCCCGACCTGCTGCTGGCCGCCGAGCGGATGAACTACACCGGGCTGAACATCACCTTCCCTTGCAAGCAGGCAATCATCCCGCTGCTCGATGAATTGTCCCCGGAAGCCCGAGGCATCGGTGCCGTGAATACGGTGGTGCTGAAGGACGGCAAACGTGTCGGCCACAACACCGATTGCCTGGGTTTCGCCGAAGGTTTTCGTCGCGGCCTGCCAGACGTCGCCCGCGAACGTGTAGTCCAGATGGGCGCTGGTGGCGCAGGCGCGGCAGTGGCCCACGCCTTGTTGAGCGAAGGCGTACAGCAACTGAGCATTTTTGATGTGGACATGGAGCGCGCCGAATGTCTGGCCGACAACCTCAACCAGCATTTGGGTGCCGGTCGGGCGGTTGCCGGGCTTGATCTGGCGAGCACGTTGAGTCGGGCCGACGGCTTGGTAAACACCACGCCGATGGGCATGGCCAAATTACCCGGCATGCCCGTGCCGGCGGCATTGTTGCGACCCGAGTTGTGGGTAGCGGAGATCGTGTATTTCCCGCTGGAAACCGAACTGCTGCGCAACGCCCGCGCCCTGGGTTGCCGAACCCTGGATGGCGGCAACATGGCGGTGTTTCAGGCAGTGAAGGCGTTTGAGTTGTTCAGCGGCAGGGTGCCGGATGCGCAACGGATGCTCGCGCATTTTCAAAGCATGAAAGGTTGAATCGCACCTCTGCTCCCTGTGGGAGCGAGCTTGCTCGCGAACGCTTACCGTCAGCCAATAAATGTGCTGTCTGACACACCGCTTTCGCGAGCAAGCTCGCTCCCACAAAGGGCCCCGTCACGCCTGCAAGTAGCGCAGTACCGATTCGCAAATCATCTCGCGATGACGCTGCTTGATGCTTTCGTCCGGCAGGTCGATCTGAAAGATCTCACCGAACGTGTGACGGTTCGACACGCGATAGAAGCAGAACGAACTGATCAACAGATGCACGTCCAGCGCGTCGAGCCCGGCGCGGAAAACCCCTTCTTCAGCACCACGGCGCAGAATCTCGCCCAGGGAATCGAGGATGGTGTTGTTCATCGCCTTGATTGCGTCGGAACGCTTCACGTACTCGGCGTTGTGGATGTTTTCGATGCTGACGATCCGCACGAAATCGACGTTGCGATCGTGGTGATCGAAGGTGAATTCCACCAGGCGCCGGATCGCCTCCACCGGCTGCAGCTCGGCCAGGTGCAGGCGGTTTTCGGTGTTGCGGATATCGCCGTAGAGCTTCTCCAGCACCTCGACATACAACTGCTCCTTGCTGCCGAAGTAGTAATAGATCATGCGTTTGGAGGTGTGGATGCGCTCGGCGATCGCGTCCACGCGAGCACCGGACAGCCCCTGCTGGACGAACTCGACGATCGCCTCCTGCAGAATGTTCTCGCGGGTTTTTTCCGGGTTGTTCTTGCGACTCTTGCGCGGCTCTACCGCTGCTGAAACGGGGGCTGCGGAAAGTTCTGAAGTCATTGTCATTGCGGGCTCACGGCCATCACTGCACAGGCTGGCGATTATGGGCCGCGCGGCACAGTGAAGGAAGCCGCGCGACCCGGGTTTAATCCCGCGTTTACGAATTTCCTACAACTTCGCCTGGCGAACTGCGCCACTGCGTGATTTGGCCATCGCCGCCAACCGCACCGCAACGTTGGCCGCGCCGTAACCGGCATAACCGTTCTTGCGCTGGATGATCTCGAAGAAGAAGCGCCCTTCGAACGGCTCGGTATAGACGTGAAACAACTCGCCACCCTGAGCGTCGCGGTCATACAGCACGTTGTAGTACGCCAGCTCGCTGAGGAATTCGTCATCGAAATCGAAACGCGCTGCGAGGTCGTCGTAATAGTTCAGCGGGATGTCCAGCAGCGGCACCCCCGCCTCTTTCGCCCGGCTGACTTCGGCGAAGATATCGTCGCAATCGAAGGCGATGTGATGCACCCCGGAGCCGCGATAACTCGACAGCGCATGTGAGATCGCCGTGTTGCGGTTCTCGGAAATGTTCAGCGGCAGACGGATCGAACTGTCGCGGCTGCGCAGCGCGCGACTCTTCACCAGCCCGTACGGATCCGGCAGCACCACTTCGTCATCGGCCTCGAAATCCAGCAGGCTCTTGTAGAACAGCACCCAACTGTCGAGGCTGTCTGCAGGCAGCGCCATGGCCATGTGATCGATGCGCTTGAGGCCGCCACGCGCCACTGCATCCGGCAGCAGATTGAAGTCGGTGCCATAGACATCCGCCTCCTGATCCACCAGATAAATCAGGCTGCCGTCCGGCGCACGCACCGCCGCCAGTTCCAGCTCGTTGGGGCCGACCAGTCCGCGATATGGCTGACCTTTATAGGCGACAGCGCGGGCCAGCGCGCTGGCGCTGTCCTTGACCCGCACGGCAGTGGCGCACAGCGACGGGCCGTGAGCCTCGAAAAAACTGTGGCCGAACGAATAGGGTTCGGAGTTGAGGATCAGGTTGATATCGCCCTGACGCAACAGGCTGACGCTCTTGGAGCGATGCTGGCCGGCCTTGACGAAACCCAGCCGTTCCAGCCAGTTCGACAGCTTGGCGCCGAGGGCTTCGTCGACGGCGAACTCCAGAAACTCGATGCCGTTGTATTCGCTGGCCTTCGGCGTTTCGAAGAGGATTTCGCGGTTATCCACAGGACGGATTTCCTGCTCCAGACGCTGGCGGGTTTTCTCCTCCAGGTACAGCAGCGAACGCAGACCGTCGGCCGCATTGGCCCGAGGCGGCGCGGCACGGAAGCCGTCGTTGAAGATTTCCAGCGACAGCGGCCCGGTGTAGCCGCTCTGGATGATGGGTGCGAGGAAGCCCGGCAGATCAAACTCGCCCTGCCCCGGGAAGCAGCGGAAATGCCGGCTCCACTCCAGTACGTCCATCGCCAGGATCGGCGCGTCGGCCATTTGCACGAAGAAAATCCTGTCGCCGGGAATCTCGGCAATCGCCCGCGGATCGCCCTTGAGCGACAGTGTGTGGAAACTGTCGAGCAACACGCCGAGGGCCGGATGATCAGCCTGACGCACGATGTCCCAGACCTGTTGATAAGTGTTCACATGACGGCCCCAGGCCAGCGCTTCATAACCGATGCGCAGACTACGAGCGCCGGCGCGCTCGGCCAGCAGACGCAGGTCGTCGATGAGGATCTGTTGATCGCCGATACTGTCGGGGGAGGCATTGCTGCAGACCAGCACCAGGTCGGTGCCCAGTTCCTGCATCAGGTCGAACTTGCGCTCGGCCCGCTCCAGATTGCGCTCCAGACGATCGCGGCGGCAGCCTTCGAAATCGCGGAACGGCTGGAACAGGGTGATGGCGATTCCAAGGTCGGCGCACATCTGCCGGATTTCCCGGGGACTGCCGTCGTAATACAGAAGATCGTTCTCGAAAATCTCCACCCCGTCGAACCCGGCGGCGGCAATGGCTTCGAGTTTTTCCGGCAGGGTTCCGCTCAAGGAGACGGTGGCAATGGATCGCTGCATGTTTCAACTCCCGGTGGAGACGTCGGCTACGGAAATTGCGCCGCTTTTATAGAGTGAGCGAATTATTGGTCCCGGTTTTTCATTGAGCAATTTAAACTGTACTACCCGGTTAGTTTTGCGTGCGATTATCGAACACAATGCCGGTTTGGCGAATTGACGATTTTTCGTCCACTGCCCAACATCCGTCTCACCTTGAGTCCGGAACTGAACCACCGGTCGCAGCGTGCACAACAAAAGCACACCAAATAACAAATCCAAAAACGGGTGGAACACATGATTCCTTCACAGACTTCCCGCATGGCTCCGGCCATGAGCACTGCCACGGGTGGCATCGGCGACAAGATCCGCGGCGCCATGGCCGTCGGCAAGACCCGTTGGGGCATGCTGGCGCTGGTGTTTTTCGCCACCACCCTGAACTACATCGACCGCGCCGCCCTCGGCGTCATGCAGCCGATCCTCGCCAAGGAAATGAGCTGGACGGCGATGGACTACGCCAACATCAACTTCTGGTTTCAGGTCGGCTACGCGATCGGCTTCGTGCTGCAGGGAAGGCTGATCGACCGGGTCGGCGTCAAACGCGTGTTCTTCTGCGCGGTGCTGCTCTGGAGCCTGGCCACCGGCGCCCATGGTCTGGCGACCTCGGCGGTGGGCTTCATGGTCTGCCGGTTCATCCTCGGCCTGACCGAAGCGGCCAACTACCCGGCCTGTGTGAAGACCACGCGCCTGTGGTTCCCGGCCGGCGAGCGCGCCGTGGCCACCGGCATCTTCAACGCCGGCACCAACGTCGGCGCGATGTTCACCCCGATGCTGCTGCCGCTGATCCTTCACGTGTGGGGCTGGCAGGCCGCATTCCTGTGCATGTCGGCACTGGGCGGGATCTGGCTGCTGTTCTGGGGCCTGAAGTATTTCAACCCGGAAGATCACCCGAGCGTGAAGCAGTCGGAGCTGGACTACATTCAGAAAGAAGTCGAACCGGAACAGGCCCGCGTACCGTTCTCGCGAATCCTGCGCATGCGCGGCACCTGGGCCTTCGCCCTCGCCTACGCGCTGACCGCGCCGGTGTTCTGGTTCTACCTGTACTGGCTGCCGCCATTTCTCAATCAGCAATACAACCTGGGCATCAACGTCACCCAGATGGGCATTCCGCTGATCATCATTTACGTCACCGCTGACTTCGGCAGCGTGGGCGGCGGGATTCTGTCTTCGTTCCTGATCGGTCGCGGCATGAACTCGATCAAGGCGCGGCTGCTGTCGATGTTCCTGTTCGCCTGCTGCATCATCGGCGTGGTGATGGCTGCCGGATCCGCCAACCTGTGGATCGCCGTCGCCGCCATCTCCCTGGCCATCGGCGCGCATCAGGCCTGGACTGCCAACATCTGGAGCCTGGTGATGGACTACACGCCCAAGCACATGATGAGCACGGTCTTCGGTTTCGGCGGCATGTGCGCGGCGATCGGCGGGATGTTCATGACCCAGATCGTCGGCCACATCCTGACCGTCACCAACAACAACTACACCGTGTTGTTCACCCTGATCCCGGCGATGTACTTCATTGCCCTGACCTGGATGTACTTCGTGGCACCGCGCAAGATTCCTACCGTTACCGAGTAACCTGCCCTTCCTTGTGGGAGCGAGCTTGCTCGCGAATGCGGACTGACATTCAGCACTGACGTTGAATGACACACCGCCTTCGTGAGCAAGCTCACTCCCACAGTGTTTTTCAGCGCCGGCTCTGCTGCCACGCTGCCGCCAGTCCGCTGCAACAGATCACCGCAATCCCGATCACCGTCATCAGGGTCGGCGTGTGCGCAAACAGCAACCAGCCCAACAACCCCGCGAACACGATCTGGCAATAACCGAACGGTGCCAGCAGCGCCGGCGCGGCATGGCGGAACGCCTGGGTCAGAAACAGGTGTGCGGTCATCCCGCAACTGCCCAGCGCCAGCATCAACAACCCGTGCCCCAGGCTTGGCACCTGCCAGAAGAACGGCACCAGCGCACTCATCACCAGCGTGTTGCACAACCCGGCAAAAAAATTACTGGTGGTCGGGCTGTCGACTTCCGAGAGTTTGCGGGTGAGCAACTGATAGAAGCAGAAAAACAGCGCCGAACAGAACGGCAAGAGAATCGCCGGAGTAAACAAGTCACCGCCCGGATGGACGATGATCAGCACACCGATGAACCCGCACACCACCGCGATCCACTGACCGCCCGTCACCCGTTCCTTGAGCAGCGGCACCGACAACGCCGTCACCAGCACCGGCGCAAGAAAGTTGACTGCCGTGGCCTCGGCCAGCGGGATGTACAGCAACGCCGTGGTGAAAAACAGGCTCGTGCCCAACAGGCACAACGCCCGCGCCAACTGCCATAACGGGCGTTTGGTGCGCAGCACACGCAGCCCGGACTGCGGCAGGAAAATTCCCGCCATCAGCAGCGTGTGCACCAGATACCGCGCCCACACCACCATGACGATCGGATAAAAACCCGAAAGGTATTTCGACAGCGCGTCGTGGCTGGAGAACAGGAAGGTTGCCACGACAATCAGCAAGATCCCCTTGAAGGGTTGGTTGACACCGGAAAGCGGAGTGCTGACGGTCATTGGCTCTCTCTGAATAAAAAATAAACGGTGACGAGGACGCAGTTGCCCTCGCCCCTTGAAGCAGACTTAAAGCCGGGCCAACAATTCCCGCGTCCGGTCGATTGCCATTTGCGCCCGCTGCAAACCACTCACGCCTTGCTCCAGCAATTTGACCGTGGGAATTTCCAGGCTCAGGGGAAGGTTAGCCGCAAGACTGTGCAACAAGCCGATCAAGTCACAATCGCCCTCGCCGGGAAACCGTCGTTCATGGCGGGCCTGACGCAAGATCTCGGCCATGTCCGTCGGCCTCGGCCCGGCCACATCGCACAACTGTGCATAGCGCAGCCGCGAGGCCGGCACACCGGCCAGATCTTCCAGCCGCGATCCGGAACGGTCGAAGTGAAACGCATCGACCAGCACCGCCCCATTTTCGCGCCCGGCATTGTCGACGATGCGCAACGCCTGTTCGAGATTGCGCGTATCGGTCCAGGGCATGAACTCCAGATGAGGATGCAGACCGTACGGCGCCGCCAGATCGCAGAGTGCCGCAAAATGATCGGTGAGCCGTTGTTCGTCGGGGTCGTTGCCGGCGACCAGCAACTCGCTGGCACCGAACTCCGCGCCGACGCTGAGCAGCTTCTCGAAATCCGCGACCACTGTCTGCGGTTTCAAACGCAGGATTTCCACGTCGAGCACGCCAATTCCGGTGTCACGCAAACGCGCCAGCGTCTGACGCCGCAAATCGCCATCGGCTACCAGCGCAAAGTGATATTCCTCTGGCGTCGCCGGCTCCAGACGCAGACCGACATGGCTGTACCCGGCACGGGCGGCGACCTCGACCATCTCGGGTGGCGAGAGCTCCAGCACGGTCAGGCTGGCCAGGGACAGAATTCGCTCGCTCATGGCCGCGCCTCAGCCAATCCGGGTGACGTAGCGGAGCGAATGCCGATTCGAAGGGGCGGGTTCAAGGGGCGATCCTCTTGTGATTGTTGTGGGAAAAGTCACTCCCGCAACAATTTAGAACCCGGTTCCAGATTCTCCCACCCGCTCGACTGAAAAGTGGGCGAACAGCGCACAACATTGTTTAAACGAACAACTCCGACGCCAGGCTGGCCGCCGACAACTCCTCGGTAAACGTCAGCAACAGCGGCGCCAGTTCATGCAACCGCGCCCCCGGCATTCGGGCGCTCGGCCCGGCGATGCTGAGCACGCCAATCACACGACCATCGGCGGGATGTTTCACCACGGCGGCAATCGCCGAAGTGCCCACCGCCGAACTTTCCTCTACACACGCATAGCCCTGTTCCCGGGCGACGCGCAGGCGTTCGAGCAGTTCAATATTGGAGCGCGGCGCATTGGGCCCGATATCCGCCGGCACTTCCGCACCCTGGCGCTCGACCAGCGACAACGCTTCGGCGTCGCTCATGCACGCCAGCCATGCATGGCCCGACGCGGTGTAAAACAGCGGCGCATCGCGGCCCATGTCCGGGTCGTAACGCAGGCCGATACGGGCACCCTGGGCCTTGGCGATCCAAGTCTGGCGCTCGCCGTCGATCACCCCCAGACGCACCAGTTCACCGGTTTCCTGAGCCAGGCGATCGAGCACTGGTTGCACAATGTCGGCCCCGCTGCTGGACAGGTACTGAAAGCCCATCGCAACCAGTTTGGTCGACAGGTGATAACGCAACGTCTCCGGGTTCTGCCGCACGTAACCCAGACGGATCAGCTCGGCGAGCAGGCGGTGCGTCGCGCTCTTCGGAATGTCCAGTTGATCGGCCAGCGCCTGCATCGGCAGCCCGCGCGGATCACTGGTAAGGCTTTCCAGCACGCTGAAAACCCGTTCGATTTGACTGCCGGCCATGGTGCGCTCTCGGTGAAATTTCGCCGATTCTAGAAGACATCCCGAGGAATGCGAAATCTGGAACCCGGCGTCCGATAACCGCCCACTTTGCGCGTCAGTCGGTTGATCTGCTTCGCCCGCGCTGGTTATTTTCTGGAACCCGATTCTAAAAATAATTGATTACTGGAGCCTTTCCTGATGCCTGCCCTTCCCGATATCGACTGCGACGTTCTGGTGGTCGGCTCCGGCGCCGCCGGTTTGTCGGCCGCCGTAACCGCCGCCTGGCATGGCTTGAAGGTCATCGTGGTGGAAAAGGATCCGGTGTTCGGCGGCGCCACCGCATGGTCTGGCGGCTGGGCGTGGGTGCCGTGCAATCCGCTGGCCCGGCGCGCCGGGATCGTGGAAGACGTGGAATTGCCGCGCACTTACCTACGCCACGAACTCGGCGAGCACTACGACCCGGCCATGATCGACGCCTTCCTTGAAGCCGGCCCACGCATGGTCGCGTTCTTCGAACAGCACACCGCGCTGCAATTCGCCGACGGCAACGCCATCGCCGACATCCACGGCGAAACTCCGGGCGCCGGTACCGGTGGACGTTCGGTAATTGCGGCACCCTATGACGGACGAAAGGCCGGACGCCTGCTCAAGCGTCTTCGTACAACGATGCGCGAAACTTCGTTCATGGGCATGCCGATCATGGCGGGGGCGGATCTGTCGGCGTTTCTCAATCTGACTCGCTCGTTGTCGGCGGCCTGGCACGTGACCCGACGCTTCACCCGCCATCTGCTGGACCTGGCGCTGCACGGCCGGGCGATGCAATTGGTCAACGGCGTGGCGCTGGTGGCGCGGCTGGCGAAATCCGCCGAAGACCTCGGCGTACTGCTGTGGGAATCGGCGCCGGTAACCGAACTGCTGCGCGACGAATCACGCATCACCGGCGCTCGTGTGAACACCGCGAAAGGCCCGGTCAATGTCCATACCCGCAAAGCCGTGGTGCTCGCCGCGGGCGGATTTGCCAATGACGTCGAGCGGCGCAAAGCGCTGTTTCCCCGCACGCCCACCGGCCATGAACATTGGGCGTTGCCTCCGCTGGCCGTCAATGGCGATGGCCTGCGACTGGGTGAAATCGCCGGAGGCCGGGTCAACACCGATGTGGCCTCACCAGTGGCCTGGGCGCCCGTCTCGCAAGTGCCGCATTCCGACGGCAGCATCGGCCATTTCCCACACATCATCGAACGCGGCAAACCGGGGATCATCGGCGTACTGCGCAACGGCCAGCGCTTCGTCAACGAAGCCAACGGCTATTACGACTATGTCAGCGCCATGGTCGCCGCCGCCCCCGAAGGTGAAGAGGTTGCGTCCTGGCTGATCTGCACCCGCGCCTTCCAGCGTCGCTACGGGCTCGGCATGTCTCGGCCGTTTCCGGTTCCGGTGTCAGGCTTTATCCGCAGCGGCTATCTGAAAACCGGAAATACCCTTGACGAATTGGCCACTGCTTGCGGCATCGATCCGGATGGATTACGCGCCACTCTCCATGACTACAACCACCATGCCCGTCACGGCGAAGATCCGCTGTTCGGTCGCGGTTCGACCCCGTACAACCGCAAACAGGGCGACCCGGCGCAAAAACCCAACCCGTGCGTGGCGCCTATCGAACAAGGCCCGTTCTACGCGGTGAAGGTGCAGCCGGGCTGCTTCGGCACCTTCGCCGGGCTCAAGGTCAATCCGCACGCGCAAGTGCTCGACGCCAATGATCAACCTATCGCGGGGCTTTACGCGGCGGGTGGCGACATGGCCAGCATCATGGGCGGGCATTACCCGGCGGGCGGGATCAACCTCGGCCCGGCCCTGACTTTCGGTTACGTCGCAGCCCGGCACATGGCGGGCACCTGACCCGGCGAAAGAAAACCGCCGGCGAATTGAATTCCCGGCGCCCGCGCTCGTCAATAACAGGCCCGACCTCGTCACTCCGAGGCCGGGCCTTTGTGCGTGTGTGCGAATGGACGGACGACCGGACTGGCGCCACACTCACACACCAGCAACACTCATCACCACGATCAGAAAGAGGATTCCCACATGCTATGGAAAAAAGGCCGACGCAGTGACAACGTCGTCGATGCCCGTGGCGATGATATGGGCGGTGGTGGCGGTATGCGCTTCGGCGGCGGCAAGGGCCTGAGCCTCGGGGCGATCCTGCTGATTGTCGGTATCGGCTGGATCACCGGCCAGGACCCGCTGCAGATCCTCGGCCAGCTCACAGGGCAGATGACCGAACAATCGGCCCCTACTTCGCAAACCCGTCAGGCACCACCGGCCAACGATGAACAGGCCGAATTCGTGCGCTCGATCCTTGGCGACACCGAAGACACCTGGGGCGCGATCTTCCAGCAGGCCGGTCGTCAGTATAAGGATCCGACCCTGGTGCTGTTCAGCAATCGGGTCAATTCAGCCTGTGGTCTGGCGACCTCGGCCACCGGCCCGTTCTATTGCCCGGCGGACCAGAAGGTCTATCTGGACATGGCGTTCTTCCAGGAAATGGCCCAGCGCTTCAAAGCCGCCGGCGACTTCGCCCAGGCCTACGTGATCGCTCACGAAGTCGGACACCATGTGCAGACGCTGCTCGGCGTCTCGGCGAAAATTCAGGCAGCCCGCCAGCAAGGCCGGCAGATGGAAGGTGACGGCGGTCTGCTGGTGCGTCAGGAACTGCAAGCCGATTGTCTGGCCGGGGTCTGGGCTTACAACGCGCAGAAACGTCTGAACTGGCTGGAACCGGGCGACATCGAAGAAGCCTTGAACGCGGCAAACGCCATCGGTGATGATCGCCTGCAACAACAGGGTCAGGGCCGTGTGGTGCCGGACTCGTTTACCCACGGTACGTCGGCGCAAAGGGTGCGCTGGTTCAAAACCGGATTCGCCCAGGGCCAGGTCGGCCAGTGCGATACCTTTGCGGCGAAAAACCTGTAAATGCATAAATGGCTGTTGGCTTTACTGTTCATCGGCGGCACCGCCCAAGCGGCCGGCGTCGACGCAATCAGTCCCGGGCGCCTGCAATTGCAGGCCGGCGAAATGGCGGTGGGCATCGGCCCGGCGCCGGCGAAAATCGAGCGCGTGCTGATCGTCATTCATGGCCGTCTGCGCAACGCCGAGACCTATCGCAAAAGCGGTGAAATCGCGGCGGAACTGGCCGGGCAAACCGCCAACACCCTGGTAATCGCCCCGCAGTTTCTCAACGAAAGCGATGTGTCGCTCTACTCGTTACCCGCCAGCGTGCTGCGCTGGCAAGGCAACGACTGGATGGGCGGCGGATTATCCACAGGGCCGAAACCGCTGAGCTCCTACGCTGCACTGGACGAAATCGTCGGGCGGCTGAGCGATCGCAAGCAGTTTCCGGACGTGAAGCAGATCGTGATCTTCGGTCATTCCGGTGGCGCGCAGGTGGTGCAGCGTTATGCACTGCTGGCCCAGGAACAACCGGCGCTCAAGGCCGAAGGCATTCGCTTGCGTTACGTGGTGGCCAACCCGTCGTCTTACGCGTACTTCAATGAGCAACGCCCGGTGGCCTTCGATCATGCGAAGTGTCCGGGTTTCAACCGCTGGAAGTACGGTCTGATGGATCCGCCGATCTATTCGGGTGGGCAAACGCCCGCGCAGCTTGAAGGCCGTTACGTCAAACGCGAGGTGATTTATCTGCTGGGCCAGCAGGACACCGACCCGCAACACCCGGCGCTGGACAAAAGCTGCGCCGCCAAAGCCCAGGGGGCTTATCGACTGGAGCGCGGCAAGCTGTTTTTCGGTTACTTGCTGCGTCGTCACCCTGAAGGGGTCAATCAGCGCCTGATCGAAGTGCCCGGCGTCGGGCATGACGGCAACGGCATGCTGACCTCGCCGGAAGGCCAGAAAGCCCTATTCGAGCAATAGTCTGGTGTGGCTTGATCTGGCCCCATCGCCGGCAAGCCAGCGATGGGACCCGCTCCGACAATCCATGAATCAAGCGAACAACATCCGCCGCAACTCGACACAATCCTTCGCATGCCAGTCCGTCAACTCCGGCCACGGATTGTCCGGCAGGTTCACCAGCACCGTGTGGGTGCCCGCCGCCCGGCCGCAATCAAGATCAAACCGGTAATCACCGACCATCACCATCTCGCTCGCCGACACTTGCCAGGCATCGGCCAGTTTCAGCAGGCCCTCGGGATGCGGTTTTGGCTGTGCTTCATCGCGGCCGAGCACATCCTCCACCGCGAAGCAGTCGGCCAGGCCGATGGCCTCCAGCGTCACATGGGCCAGCTCCCGCGCATTGCGGGTCAGGACGCCGAGACGATAACCGCGCGCGTGCAGGTCGCGCACCAGTTCCACCGCACCGTCTGCCGGGGTCGAGCCGAGCGCCAGATCGCGCTCATGTTCCAGCAGCCAAGCGTGTTTCGCCGCCGCTTCATCGGCGGGCAGCGCCGCGAGGTGGGTGAGGATGTCGTCCTCCGGCGGGATCGAAAGCGCCACGCGGATCGCCGCGAAGTCGTGCACGGCGACGGTCAGGGTGCCGTCCATGTCGAACACCCAGTGCCGCACATCCGCCAGGTTCATGCCCAGTCCTTGCGATGACGGATCAGGCCTTCCTGCGTCACCGACGCCACCAGTTGCCCGGCGCGGTTGAACACGCTGCCACGGGAGAACCCGCGAGAGTTGCCGGCCCACGGGCTGTCCATGGCGTAGAGCAACCAGTCATCGGCACGCAGATCATTGTGGAACCACAGCGCGTGGTCGAGGCTGGCGACCTGCATGTCTTTCTGCCAGACCGATTTGCCGTGGGGCAGCATCGAGGTGGTCAGCAGACCGAAGTCCGAGGCATAAGCCAGCAAATATTTGTGCAGCGCCGGGATGTCGGCCAATGCGCCGTCGGCACGGAACCACACGTATTTGATCGGATCCGCCGGTTGCGGGTTGTACGGATCTTTTTCGGTGACCGGGCGCACTTCGATCGGTTTCGGGCACAGCAGCTTTTCGCGCATGTGCTCCGGGATCAGGTGCGCGCGTTGCTGGGTCAGTTCCAGCTCCGACGGCAGGTTTTCCGGGCCGACCACTTGCGGCATCTGGCTCTGGTGTTCAAAGCCTTCTTCGTCGTACTGGAACGACGCGCTGCAGGTGAAAATCGGGTGGCCCTTCTGGATCGCGGTCACCCGGCGGGTGCTGAAACTGCCGCCGTCACGCACGCGGTCAACCGAGTAGACCACCGGCAACTTGGCATCGCCCGGACGCAGGAAATAACCGTGCATCGAATGCACATGACGCGCTTCTTCAACGGTCTGACTGGCCGCCGACAGCGACTGGCCGAGCACCTGGCCGCCGAACAACTGGCGAAAGCCCAGATCCTGGCTGCGACCACGGAACAGATTTTCCTCGATCGGTTCGAGGGTCAGCAGATCCACCAGATCTTCCAACACTTGGCTCATTCAGACTCTCCTCACACAAAGCAATGCCGCGCAGTCTTGGCTGCGGCGGGGGATTCAGGTTCTGGCCCGGCCCCTCAGGGTGCCGGCCATTGTAAACGTCCGCGCCTGCTTATCCATGCAAGGTTTCCAGCCACTGCTCCCTCGTGATGCGGTACAACACATGCCGCCGTAACGGGTGACCGTCCGCGAGACGCGGGTGGTCGAAATCATCCTGCGGGGCGTGGTGCATGCCGATCGCCTGCATGACTTTCTGCGACGGCAGATTGGTCTCGCTGGTGAACGACACCACTTCATCCAGCGCCACCCGGTCAAAGCCGCAACGCAGAGCGGTCCAGGCCGCTTCGCTGGCATAACCCAGGCCCCAGTGTTCCTTGGCCAGGCGCCAGCCGATTTCCACCGCCGGGGTGAACGGCGCATCGAAGCCGACCACGCCGAGCCCGGTAAAACCGATGAACTCGCCAGTGTCCTTGCGCTCCAGCGCCCACAGGCCATAACCGTGTTCGGCAAAATGCCCGCGCACCCGACCGATCAGCGCGGCGCTTTCCAGCCGGCTCAAGGGCGCGGGGAAGTAGCGCATCACCTGCGGGTCGGCGCACATCGCCGCAAACGCCGGCAAATCCTCGTCCTGCCATTGGCGCATCAACAGCCTTGCGCTTTCCAGCTCCAGTATCGGTTCCATCCTGCCCCTCCGCTTGATGCCGCCAGTCTACATCGCTGTTAGGCTTTGCACTCTTTCCTGCAGCCTCTATGAATAGTCCACCATGCCGTTGCCGCTGATCTACCACGAAGACTACAGCCCGGAATTTCCGGCGGATCACCGCTTCCCCATGGACAAGTTCCGCCTGCTGCGCGATCACCTGGTGGACAGCGGCCTCACCCGCGATGAAGACCTGCTGCGCCCTGAACTGTGCCCGGCCGACATTCTCGCCCTGGCCCATGACCGCAGTTATATCGAACGCTACATGAGCGGCGAGTTGTCTCGCGAGGACCAGCGGCGCCTCGGCCTGCCATGGAACGAAGCCCTGGCCCGACGCACGGTGCGGGCCGTCGGCGGTTCGATTCTGGCGGCCGAGAAAGCGCTGGAACATGGTCTGGCCTGTCACCTGGCCGGCGGCACCCATCACGCCCATTACGACTACCCCGCCGGCTTCTGCATCTTCAATGACCTGGCGATCATCAGCCACTACCTGCTGCAAAGCGGCCGGGTGAACCGGGTGCTGATCTTCGACTGCGACGTGCATCAGGGCGACGGCACTGCGCGGATTCTGCACGACACCCCGGAAGCGATCACCGTTTCCCTGCATTGCGAAAAGAACTTTCCTGCACGCAAGGCCGAAAGCGACTGGGACATTCCGCTGCCCAACGGCATGGGCGACGCCGATTACCTGAAAGTGGTCGACGATGCGCTCAACTACCTGCTGCCGCTGTATCAACCGGATCTGGTGCTGTATGACGCCGGCGTCGACGTGCACAAGGACGACGCCCTCGGTTACCTGCAACTGACCGACGAAGGCGTTGCCGCCCGCGATGAAAGCGTGATGCGCCATTGCCTGGGCCGCGACATCCCGGTGGTCGGAGTGATCGGCGGCGGTTACAGCAAGGATCGCCACGCCCTGGCCCGCCGCCACGGCATCCTGCATCACAGTGCGCAGCGCGTCTGGCAGTCATCGGGTTGTCATTGAGTTGTGCTGCGTTACCCACAATGGCTGTGGAACGGCCTGTGGATAACCTGAGCGAAAGGGACTACAGCCCAAGCTGAACATGGCCTGCAGCGCGCTGGTTGTTTTTTGATCAGGCCTTTCGATCATCACAAATCCCTGTGGGAGCGAGCTTGCTCGCGATGGCGTCAGTACATTCAACATTTAACTGAATGACTCACCGCTTTCGCGAGCAAGCTCGCTCCCACCCGGTTTCTGCGCTGTTAGAATGCGCGCCATATTTCGTCAGACCGCAGCGCACGCCATGACCCAGATTCACGCCACCTATCCCGCTCACGTCGCCATCATCGGCGGTGGTCCCGCCGGCCTGATGGCCGCCGAAGTGCTGAGCCAGGCCGGAGTCCGCGTCGATCTGTACGACGGCATGCCCTCGGTGGGCCGCAAGTTCCTGCTGGCCGGGGTTGGCGGCATGAACATCACCCATTCCGAAACCTACCCGGCGTTCCTCTCGCGCTACGCCGAACGTGCCCCGAACATCGCCCCGCTGCTGCGCGCCTTCGACGCCGACGCACTGTGCCGGTGGATTCAGGAGCTGGGCATCGAAACCTTCATCGGCAGCTCCGGCCGGGTGTTCCCCACCGACATGAAAGCCGCGCCGCTGCTGCGCGCCTGGCTCAAGCGCCTGCGCGACAGCGGCGTGGTTATCCACACCCGCCACCGCTGGCTCGGCTGGGATGAAAACGGCGCGCTGCGCATCGACAGCCCGGAAGGCGAGAAAACCCTCAACCCCGACGCCACCCTGCTCGCCCTCGGCGGTGGCAGTTGGTCGCGACTGGGCTCCGACGGCGCGTGGATGCTGGCGCTGGAGCAACGCGGCGTAGGACTGGCGCCATTGCAGCCAAGCAATTGTGGCTTCGAGGTGCAGGCCTGGAGCGAAGTGATGGTCAGCAAATTCGCCGGCGCACCGCTGAAAAATATCGCCATCGGTTTGAACGATGATGTTCCTCGCCTTGGCGAATGCGTGATTACCGCGACCGGCATCGAAGGCAGTCTGATCTATGCGCTGTCGGCACCGATTCGTGAAGCGATCAATGTGCACGGTGCAGCGACTGTTCACATCGACCTGCTGCCCGGCCGGCCTGTGGATAAATTGCAGGCGGCGTTGAGCAAACCGCGGGGTTCGCGCTCGATGGCCAAGCATCTGCATAGTCAGGTCGGAATTGATGGGGTGAAAGCGGCGTTGTTGCGCGAGCTCACTGATGCTGCGACGTTTGCCGATCCGGCGCTGTTGGCCAGGGCGATCAAGGCGTTGCCGCTGATGCTGGTGAAAACCCGACCGCTGGACGAGGCGATCAGCAGTGCTGGTGGCGTGACATTCGAGGCGATGGATGAGCGCTTGATGCTCAAGGCGTTGCCGGGGGTGTTTTGTGCGGGGGAAATGCTGGATTGGGAAGCGCCGACTGGGGGGTATCTGCTGACGGCGTGTTTTGCCAGTGGCCGGGCGGCCGGAGCTGGAATGCTGGACTGGTTGAAACAGCGTAACTGATCGTTCCCGCATGGCGCGGGAACGATCCGATCTGACGCTTAAGGCTTACGCTTGCGCGGCCCGGTGTTGAACACCGGCACCTTGCGCACAGGCTTGATCGAAGGCTCCGGCGCCTGAGTCTCGCCGCTGTCCACCCACTTGCCCAGATTGCGCTTGCCACCGCCGCCACCGGAAGCTTTCGGCTTCTTCGGTTTTTTCGGCTTCTTGATCACCTGGCCACTGGCATCGGTGTCCGGCACACGGTGCTCGGGCACGAAATCTGGCTCGACCTCACGCTTCAACGTACTGCGGGTCAGCATCTCGATCGCCGACAACATGTTCACTTCATCGGCACACACCAGCGAGATCGCCTGACCAGTCGAACCCGCGCGGCCAGTGCGGCCGATACGGTGAATGTAATCCTCGGCAACGATCGGCAGATCGAAGTTGACCACCAATGGCAGGTCTTCGATATCCAGACCACGGGCCGCCACGTCGGTGGCCACCAGAATCTGCACTTCGCTCATTTTGAAACGGTCCAGCGCCCGCTGCCGGGTCGCCTGCGGCTTGTCGCCGTGGATGCCGTCGGCGTTAACGCCCAGACCTTGAAGTTTTTCGACCAACGCATCCACACCGTTGCGAGTCTTGGCGAACACCAGCACCTGCTTCCACTTGTTCTTGCGCATCAGGTGCACGAACAGTTCCGGCTTGCGCTTCTTGTCCACCGTGACAATCCACTGCTTGACGGTATTGGCGGCCACGTTGCGCGGGCTGACTTCGATGCTCAGCGGATCGTTGAGCATCTGCCCGGCCAGCAGGCGGATGTCATCGGAGAAGGTCGCGGAGAACAGCAGCGTCTGACGTTTTTTCGGCAACGCGCGGTAAATGTTCGCCAGCTCTTCGGAAAAGCCCAGGTCGAGCATGCGGTCGGCTTCGTCCAGCACCAGGGTCTGCAACTGGTTGAACTTGAGCGCGTTCTGACGGAACAGGTCGAGCAGACGGCCCGGAGTGGCGACCAGCAGATCGACGCCGCCGCGCAGCTTCATCATCTGCGGGTTGATGCTGACGCCGCCGTACACCGCATAAGTGCGCAATGGCAGGTTTTCAGCGTACTGGCGCACGGCTTCGTGGACTTGTTCGGCCAGTTCGCGGGTCGGCACCAGAATCAGCGCGCGAACCGAGTTGGCAGCGACTTTCGGCCCTTCCATCGCCAGCAATTGCAGCAGCGGCAAGGCAAAACCGGCGGTCTTGCCGGTCCCGGTCTGGGCCGCGGCCATCAGGTCGCGACCGGCCAGCACCGCCGGAATGGCTTGCGCCTGCACCGGCGTCGGGGTCTGGTAGCCGAGCTTCTCGAGGGAGCGCAGCAAGGGTTCGATCAGGCCAAGGTTGGCGAAAGTCATGGGAGTACCGTAGGAAAAATCAGAGCGGTTGTGCAAAACAAGTATGCGATGACGCGCAGTTTACCCTAATTCCCACGCTGCTCCGTCGCTATGGCCGTCGTTGGGGCAGCCGGCTCGCTGACCACCGGCAACTGCCGAGGACGCCGCCACTGCGGCAGACCGATCAGCACCACCGCGCCGATGATCACCAGCATCGCCAGCGCCTCTTCGATGCCGATGGTCTCGCCGACAAACACAATCCCCAGCAACACCGCCACCGCCGGGTTCACATAGGCATAACTGGTGGCCGCCGCCGGGCGAACGTTTTTCAACAGATACATGTAGGCGTTGAAGGCGATGATCGAGCCGAAGAAGATCAGGTACGCCAGCGCCAGCCAGCCTTCCAGCGGCGGCATGGCTTGCAGGTGTTCGCCGCTGGCCGCGCTGCCGATCAGCAGCACCGCACCGCCCACCAGCATTTCCACGGCACTGGCCATCGCGCCCTGGGGCAATGGCAGGTGTTTGCTCCACACCGAGCCGAACGCCCAGCTCGCCGCGGCAAAAATCAGCAGCGCTGCGCCCAGCGGGCTCGATTGCAGGTTGGAGCCCATGTTGAGCATCGCGATGCCGATAATCCCCATCACCACCCCGGCCCACTCCAGACGGGTGTTGCGCGCCCCCCAGAAATAACCGCAGAGCAAAGTGAACAGCGGCACCGTCGCCACCGCCAGCGCAGCAACGCCCGATGCCACGCCGCTGTGTTCAGCCAGCGTCACCGCGCCGTTACCGAAACTCAGCAACAGAATCCCGATGATCCCCGCCGCTTTCCACTGCGCCCAGGTCGGCGCCGGTGCCCCGCGCCAGCGCAGGAAGGCGTACATCAGGCTGCCGGCAATCACGAAGCGCACACCGCCGAGCATCAGCGGCGGCCAGTATTCGACACCGATGCGGATCACCAGATAGGTCGATCCCCAAATCACGTACAACGCAAAAAACGCAGCGATCAACGGCAAGGAAAAACGGCGCAGGGCAGACATGGGCAACTCGAAAGTCAGATTCAGGGGATTGGTTATTCTAGAAAGGCCAACCGCTAAAAATAAGTTACAAAACCTGTTTATAGCGCCGGTACACTTTTGAAAACACGGAGATCGACGGCCGAAACCGCGATTTCGAAAGTCTGCCATTTTCAGGAGTCCGACCTTGGACAAATACGACCGCATGCTGCTCAGCGCCCTGCTCGAAAACGGTCGCGCGTCCTACGCCGACCTCGCCCGCAAAGTGAACCTCTCCGCCCCCGCCGTCGCCGAGCGCGTGGCCAAACTCGAGGCCAGCGGCGTCATCACCGGCTACTCGGCCAAAGTCGACATGGCCAGGCTCGGCCTGCCGATCCAGTGCGTCATCGAACTGCGCCTGAACCAGCACGGCAATCCGAAGGTGTACGAGGAGCTGATCAGTATCCCGCAACTGACCGAATGCCACCGCGTCACCGGCGACCCGTGCGTGATCATGCAGGCCGCCGTGGGCTCGATGACCGAGCTGGAAGAGCTGATCAATCGGGTGGCGAAATTCGGGTTCAGCAAGACGTCGATCGTGTTGTCGAGTGCGATAGAGAAGCGGGTGCCGCTGGGGCATATCGAGGGCAACGGAAAGTAACCTTCCCGTCCCGCTCGTTCCCACGCTCTGCGTGGGAATGCCTCAACGGACGCTCTGCGTTCGGCTTTGGAAGGGACGCGGAGCGTCCCGGGCTGCATTCCCACGCGGAGCGTGGGAACGATCAACAGGGAAATGTGTTTGCCTGAAAATCAGCGATAGCGCTGGAGGTGTTCGCCGACTTTAGCGGCCGGCACTTTCTGCAATTTGCACAGCAGGTCGTGCGATAGCTCCCGCACGCCGTGCTTGTGCCGCAACTCATCCGCCAGATGCGCCAGCAAGTTCGCCGCCATCTCCGCATCCGCCATCGCCCGGTGCGCCTGGCCGGTGTGCGGCAATTGGGCAAACGTGGTGAGCGTGCCGAGCTTGTGGTTCGGCGCCGCCGGCATCAGGCGGCGGGCCAGCAGCAGCGAGCAGGCAAAGTTCTGCAAACGGGTGCGTTTGATCCGGCCCAGTTCGAAGTCCCAGAACTTCTGGTCGAACGCGGCGTTGTGCGCCAACAGCGGGGTGCAGCCGACGAATTCGTTGACTTCGTTCATCACCTGTTCGGCCGACGGCGCGGTGCGCAGCATGGCGTTGCTGATGCCGGTGAGTTGTTCGATAAAGGCCGGGACGCGTACGCCGGCGTTCATCAGGCTCTGGTAACGCTCGACGATGCGGCCGTTTTCCAGCATGACCACGGCGATTTCCGTGGCCCGGCAACTGCTGCTCGGCGAGATGCCGGTGGTTTCAAAGTCGATGACTGCAATGCGTTCCAAACCGGGTGGTACTCCGTCCAGATCAATTCTTGAGCAGGGCTCAGTTTTTCAACAGCAGCGCGCCTTCGATCGGCACGTAACGGCTGGCGGCGCGGATCAGCGAGTTGGCGGTCAGGCCGGGAACGCCGTAGGCCACCGCTTGCACGCCGTGTTTGTTGATGATGCGTTCGAGCAGCATGTCGAAATCGCCGTCACCGGAAGCCAGGACGATTTCGTCGACGTGGTCGGCGGCGTCCATGATGTCGAGGGTGATGCCCACGTCCCAGTCGCCCTTGGCCGAGCCGTCGCTGCGCTGGATGTAGGGTTTGAGTTTCACGGTGAAACCGAGGTTGCGCAGGATCTGCTGGAACTGCTGCTGTTTGCTGTCGCCCCGGTCGATGGCATAGGCGTAGGCCTCGACGATCTGCCCGTGCTGGCTGACATCCGCCCACAGCGCCGCGTAGTTGAAGTGGCAACCGTAGGCCTGGCGGACGGTGTAGTAGAGGTTCTGCACATCGGCGAACACTGCGATTTTTTTCACCGGAGTTCCTGTGAGCGCTGACGCGCATGAGCCGGATCAGGCACCAGGCCCGAAAAAGGCGCTCAGTATGCCAGCCCGAAGGAAGGTTCCGCGAATAATCGGCCCGGGGCGCTCAGGCGCCCCGGACGAATGGTGAGAAGACTTGTCCCTGTGGGAGCGAGCTTGCTCGCGATAGCCACGCTTCAGTCGCCGAAAACATCGGCTGAACGGACGCCATCGCGAGCAAGCTCGCTCCCACAGGTCAATGTCACGCCCTGGAAGACGGATCAGACGAAGGAATCGTCGTCATCGAAGAACGATGAGTTGTCATCGCTGTAGTCGGTGTCGGCAAAGCCGCCCTGGTCATTACCCCAGGAGTCGTTGTTGGCCATGCGCTGGTCATCGCCCCAGCCATTGCTGCTCTGGTCATTGACCTGAGCCGGCTCTTCCTTGATGACTTCGACGATTTCCTGCGGCTGCTGGTTGTGATGGAACAGGCTGCTGATACCTTGTGCCAGCATCACGCCACCCGCCACGCCGGCAGCGGTTTTCAGGGCGCCGCCGAGAAAGCTGCTGCCGGCCGCCGGGGCTGCTTGCTGCTGGCCATAACCCGGTGGTGGCGCGCCGAAGTTCTGTTGCGGCGCGGGCGCACCGAAGTTCTGCTGCGGTGCCGGCTCACGCCAGCCGCCGGAGGACGTCGGGGCGCTCTGGGTCGGCGCCGGGCGCGAGCTGCTGCCACCGAAGATGCTCGACAGGAAGCCACCGCCGCTGGAGGCCGGCGGCGCGCTCTGCGCCTTGGCCGATTGCAGTTCGGCCTGCAATTGCTTGACCTGTTGAGTCAGTTGCTTGTTTTGTTCGTCGAGGCTCTTGAGGGCAGCCTCCTGCACCAGAATCGCCTGGGTCATGAAATAACCTGCGGCCGGCTGGCGCGTCAGGTGTTCCTTGATCCGCGCCTCAGCCTGGGCGTCGCGCGGGGCTGCCTCCGTTTCGGCCTGCTGCAGCCGGGAAAACAGTCCATCGATCAGGGTTTGTTCTTCGCTGTTCATGGCGACCTCGTAGATTGCCGGGGATAACGTTGCCCTCGTCCACGTCGGAGGAGGCGCCCCTCTGTAATGGAGGCAGCAACAGAATGTTTCAATAACCTTTACCGAACGTTTACGTTTGCGCAGCGAAACGGATCATCGGTTAAAGTGAGCCACTGTTTTTGACCTGCGATACCGACTGATGAATGCCTTCGATGTGCTGCGCGACTCCCTGTATTTCTTCAAACGCAATCTGGGCCGGATCGTCCAGTTGTGTCTGCCGCTGGTGATTTTCGAAGCCGCGCTGCAACAGGTGGTCGACCATGCCAGCGACCCGGACGGTTACTCGGCCATCAGCGTGATCGTCGGCCTGCTGGTGTATCCGTTGTACACCGCCGCGCTGATCCTGTTTCTCGATGCCCGCACCCGCGGCGAATCCCCGCAAACCCGCGATTTGCTGGCGATGGCCGCTCGCCTGTGGCCGCGCTTTGCCGTTCTTACCGCGCTGAACACGTTGCTGATCCTGCTCGGACTGTCGCTGTATTTCCTGCCGGGGCTGTGGCTGATGGTCACTCTGGCTTTCGGTGAATACCTGCTGGTGCTGCGCGGCTATGGTCCGTTGCAGGCGATGAAGGAAAGCCTGCGTCTGAGCCGTGGGCATTTTCTGCGGATTCTGGTGTGCATCCTGTGTGTGATGGGGCCGTTGTGGCTGCTCAAGGGCCTGACCCTGCAGGTCTATCCCGATCCGCAGAATCCGTTGATCGCGGTGCTGATCGACAGTGGCCACAGCTTCCTGCAACTGTTCACCAGCGTGGTGCTGTTCCGCCTGTTCATGCTGATCAGCGAATTGCCCGACAAACGTGACGGAATGGTCTGACCGCTCGGCGCTTGGGTGACGCGGCAGGTCTCGGGTATGCTCGGGACCACTTCCGTATCGCTACAAGCCGAGCCATGACCCGTCTACTGCGCTACATCCTGTTGCCCCTATTGCTCGCCTTCGCCCTGATCGGCACGCTGATTTACAGCCTGACCTGGCGCCCGGACGCCCGGGAAACCCTGCCGGTCAGCTGCACCGGGCAACCGCCGACGCTGGTGCCCGGCCAGGCTTTGAAGGTCATGACCTGGAACGTGCAATACCTGGCCGGCAAGCGCTACGTGTTCTGGAATGATCTGGCGCAAGGCGACGACGAAGCCCCGACCCCGGAAGACATGGCGTTCAGCCTCGATGAAGTGGCGCGGGTTATCCGCGACGAACAGCCCGACGTGGTGCTGTTGCAGGAACTCGATGACGGCGCCAAGGCCAGCGACTATCAGAACCAGCTCAAGCTGCTGCAGGAGCGCCTGACCGACCTCTACCCGTGCAGCGCTCACGCCTTTGACTGGAAGGCCGATTTCGTCCCGGATCCGCACATTTTCGGCAGCGTCGGCCGGCAACTCGCCACCCTCAGCCGCTACCGCATCGAACACGCCGAACGCCTGCAATTGCCGGTGCAGCCGGCGAACATCATCAGCCGTCAGTTCCAGCCGAAAGACGCCTTGCTCGCCACCACTCTGCCGCTCAGCGATGGCGGGCAACTGGTGGTGTTCAACACCCATCTGGATCGCGCCACGCAGCCGGACGACACCTTGCAGGCACAGGTGACAGCGGTGGCCAAGGTCCTCGACAAACACGAAAGCCAAGGCACGCCGTGGCTGATCGGTGGCGACTTCAACCTGTTGCCGCTCGGCCAGTACCGGCGTCTGCCGGTCGAACAGCGCACGCCCTACTCCGTGGACAGTGCGCTGCACCTGTTGTGGGACAGATACCCGATGATCCCGACCAACAATGAAGCCGGCGGCATCGACCGCGCCAAATGGTTGACCCACTACCCCAACGATCCCGGCTTGAATGGTCCGGATCGCACGGTCGATTACCTGTTCTACAGCCCGAAGATCAAACGGGTCGAAGCCACGGTGCGGCAAGACGATACCTTGCGCATTTCCGATCATTTGCCGGTGATTGCGAAGTTCCTCCTGCCACCCAACTGACCTCAATGAGCCTCTTCGAGATCGTCGTGCAACAACCCGAAGATCTGCCGTTTCATGTCGATGAACGAGCGCTCCATCACCATGTCCAGCGTGCGCGGACGTTCGATCGGCACATCGAGAATCTGCTTGATCCGCCCAGGCCTGGCGCCCATCACATACACCCGGTCGCCCAGCAGGATCGCTTCGTCGATGTCGTGGGTGACGAACAGCACGGTCTTCTTGCTGTTGCCCCACACCCGCAATAACAGTTGCTGCATTTGCAGACGGGTCTGGCTGTCGAGGGCACCGAAGGGTTCGTCCATCAGCAGGATCTGCGGGTCGTTGGCCAGGGCCCGGGCAATCGCCACCCGCTGCATCATGCCGCCGGACAACTGCTTGGCGTAGTTGTCGGCAAATCCCGACAGGCCGACTTCGTGCACATAGTGATCGACGATCTCCTTGCGTTTCGCTGCCGGCATGCCCCGGCGCTTGAGGCCGAACTCGACGTTCTGCCGCACGGTCAGCCACGGGAACAGCGTGTAGCTCTGGAACACCATCCCGCGATCCGCGCCGGGGCCCTGCACTTGCTGGCCGCCGACATAAATCTCGCCAGAGGTTGGCTCGGCCAGGCCGGCGGTGAGGTACAGCAGGCTCGACTTGCCGCAGCCCGATGGCCCGACCAGCACCGCGAACTGCTGATCCGGCACTTCGAACGACACTTCTTCAAGCGCGGTGAAGGTTCCGCCGCCGGGCTTGGTGTAGCGCAGGCTGACCTTGTCCACCTGCAACCTTGGCGCAGCGTGTGCCGGTACAGCGACCGGCTCGATGAAACGACGGTTGGCAGCGGTTACTGAGCCCATGCGGCAATCCTCAAACGCAAGAAGCGAAACAGTTGATCGGTGACCAGGCCGAGCAGGCCGATGATCGCGATGGCGAGAAAAATCACATCCACCTGAAAGCCGCGCATGGCCTTGAGACTCAAGTAGCCGAGGCCGCTGGACGCGGCGACCAGTTCGGCGACCACCAGATAGGTCCAGGCCCAGCCCATGGTCACCCGCAAGGTGTCGAGCACGCCGGGTAACGACGCCGGGGCGATCACATGCAGCACCGCGTCACGCCGGTTGGAGCCGAGGGTGTAGGAGGCGTTGATCAAGTCCTTGGAGATGCCTTTGGACACGTCGGCGATCATCACCAGTTGCTGGAAGAACACGCCGAAGATGATCACCGACACCCGTTGCTCCAGACCGATGCCGATCCACAGGATGAACAGCGGCACGAACGAGGTCACCGGCAGGTAGCGGATGAAGTTGACCAGCGGTTCGAGGAACGCCTGGACGATGCGGAAGCTGCCCATCAGCAAGCCCAGCGGCACAGCCACCAGCGACGACACGATGAAACCGACCATCACCACTTCGACACTGGCCCAGACATGCTGGCCAAGAGTGCCGTCGCGGCTGAGGCGCACGGCGGCCTCAACCACCCCGCCGGGCGTGGGCAGGAACATCCCCGGCACGATGCCGCCGTAGGACAACCCGGCCCACAGGCCGACCAGCAACACCCAGGCCAGACCGCTGGCGCTCCACACCACCGGCACCGGCAATCCGGTCTTCGGCGTGATGCAGCGGCTCAGCCATGAATTGCGCTTGAACATGACCAGTCTCCTAGAGCGGGCTGACGAAACGGTTATCCACCAGATCGTCGTTGCTGACGTTGTAGGGCTTGCCCTGCAATTCGCTGGCGGTTTCGTTGGCCAGTTTGATCAGCGGTGCGCTGTCACCCGGCGCGCCCGGTTTGCCCAGCAACTTCTCGCTCATGGCCTGATCGTAGAAGCGCACGCCTTGCGCGGCGGCGGCCAGTTCCTTCGGATCGGACAGGTAACCACCGACGCCCTTGGCCATGATTTCGTAGGCTTTCTGTGGATGATCCTTGGTGTACTGCACGGCTTTGTAGAGACCGGCGACCAGCGCCTTGACGTCCTCAGGCTGCTTCTCGATCACCGTGCAGTTGAGCGCCACCACATCGACGATCACGCCCGGCGTACTGCTGCTGTCGATCAGCACTTTGCCCTGCTGCTTGTCGCGCACCATCGACAGATGCGGCTCCCAGGTCACGGCGGCCGGCACGCGACCGGCGATGAATGCGGTGGCGGCATCGTCGGCGGTCATGTTCTGCACGGTGATGTCGCTCATGCTCATGCCGTTCTTTTTCAGCAGGTACGAGAGCCAGAACTGCGAGGTCGACCCTTCGTTGACGGCCACGGCCTGGCCCTTGAGCTCTTGCAGGCTCTTCACGTTTTTACCGACCAGCACGCCATCGCCGCCATGACTGTCATCCAGCGCCGCCACGGCCTTGAAGCAGAACTGCGGACGGTACTTGAGCACTTCATCAATGGTCGAAGCCGAGCCGGACAATTGCCCGGACGCCTGGGCGGCCATGTACATCGACGCCTCTTCGACCACCGGCAATTCGACGGTCAGGCCGTTTTCCTTGAAGTAGCCCAGATCCTGAGCCAGGTACAGAGTGCCGTAACCGACCCACGTGGTATGGCCGATCGACAAGGTGCCGGCCTGAGCGGCGGTGACACAAAGGGCGGAAATCGCCAGAGGACATGCAAGACGGGTAAACAAGGACTTGTTCATGGAGCACTCCCAACGCTGTTGATTTAGTTGTCATGGGCAGTACGGCCAGCCGTGGTGTCGCGATTGCACGCTGCGGTCTCTGTCGGACTCTGGCGGGCAATGCCCTGGCTGGCGAAATCGATGTTGACCCAGGCTTGGCGTCAGGAAAACGAGGAAATAGTTAGACGCGAACGATGAAAAAACTGGGTAGTGCGCACCGCGAAAGGGCGCGGCGGGCGGGGGTGCCCGAGGTGGGTGCAGATTGGGAAAAAGTCTGGCGGAGATCGTTCCCACGCTCTGCGTGGGAATGCAGCCCAGGACGCTCTGCGTCCCATTCGAGAGCTGGAACGCGGAGCGTCCCTTGAGGCATTCCCACGCAGAGCGTGGGAACGATCAGGACACGGAACGAGCGATCCGGGGGGTTAGAGGCGACCGTATTCCTGCGCCGTACGATCCAGCGCTTTCAAGGTCTTGCCCACCAGCTCGTCAATCTCTTCACGGCTGGCAATCAACGCCGGCGCCATGATCATCCGCCCCAGGGTCGAGCGAATGATCACTCCCTCTTCAAACCCGATCGTGCGGCAGCGCCAGGCGATGTCGTTTTCATTGGCAAAGCGTTTGCGCGTGGCCTTGTCTTGCGCCAGTTGCAGCGCCGCGACCATGCCAGTGCCCTGAATGTCACCTACCAGCGGATGATTGCCGAACACCTCGCGCAGGCACTGCTGCAGGTACGGGCCGATGTCATCCTTGACCCGCGTCACCACGCCTTCATCGCGCAAGGCCTTGAGGTTGGCAATCGCCACCGCTGCCGCCACCGGGTGCCCGGAATAGGTCAGGCCGTGGGCGAACACGCCGCCCTGCTCCACCAGCACGTCGGCCATTTTCTTCGACAGGATCAGGCCACCCATCGGGATGTAACCGGAGGTCAAACCCTTGGCGATGGACAGGGTGTCCGGCTCGAAACCGAAGTATTCGTGAGCGAACCATTCGCCGGTACGACCGAAGCCGCCGATCACTTCATCGGCGCACAACAGCACGTCGTACTTGCGGCAGATGCGCTGGATTTCCGGCCAGTAGCTTTCCGGCGGGAAGATCATCCCGCCCGCGCCCTGGAACGGTTCGGCGATGAAGCCGGCGACCTTGTCGGCGCCCAGTTCGAGGATCTTCGCTTCCAGCTGCTGCGCCGCCCGCAGGCCGAATTCCGCCGGGGTCAGGTTGCCTTCGTGGGCGAAGAAGTACGGCTCGTCGATGTGCGCGATGTCGGGAATCATCCCGCCCATTTCGTGCATGAACTTCATGCCGCCGAGGGCCGTCGCCGCGAGGGTCGAACCGTGGTAGCCGTTCCAGCGGCCGATCATGATTTTCTTCTCGGGCTTGCCCAGCACCTGCCAGTAACGGCGCACGGTACGGATCAGCACCTCGTTGGCCTCGGAGCCGGAGTTGGTGTAGATCGCGTGGCTGTAGTGCCCTGGCAGCAGGCTGAACAACAGCTCGGAGAGCTCGATCACCTGCGGGTGGGTGGTGTGGAAAAACATGTTGTAGTACGGCAACTGCTCCAGCTGCCGGCTCGCCGCCGCGTTCAGGTCTTTTCGCCCGTAACCGAGGTTGGTGCACCACAGCCCGGACATGCCGTCGAGGTAGCGCCGACCGTCGTTGTCCCACAGGTGCAGGCGATCACCGCGCACCATCACCCGTGGGCCTTCGTCGTTGAGGGCCTTCTGGTCGACGAACGCATGAATGTGGTGCGCTGCATCGGCGGCCTGGTAGTCGCGGGTTTCACGTGAGGTGGTCATCGCCGGATCTCCTTTTTTGTTGTGAGCGGCTGTCATGAGCGCAGTTGAAACCAGGTGGTTTTCAACTGGGTGTATTTGTCGAACGAGTGCAGCGACAGATCGCGGCCGAAACCGGATTGTTTGCCGCCGCCGAACGGCACGGTCACGTCCAGCGCATCGACGCTGTTGACCGACACCGTACCGGCTCGCAATTGCCGCGCCACTCGATGGGCGCGGTGCAGATCGTCAGTCCACAGCGACGCCGCCAGACCGTAGACGCTGTCGTTGGCCAGTTGCAAGGCGTGGGCCTCGTCATCGAACGCAGTCACCGCCAACACCGGGCCGAACACTTCTTCGCGAAACAGGCTCGTGTGCGGCTGCACGTCGGTGAAAATCGTCGGCTGAACGAAGTTGTCCGAGCCGTTGAAACTCAGCTGCCGCCCGCCGCAGACGCGGGTCGCGCCTTCACGCTCGGCCTGATGAATGAAGCGCAGAATGCTTTCGGTCTGACGGGTATCGACGATCGCCCCGGCCGCACTCGCCGGGTCCAGCGGATCGCCCGGCTGCCAGCGCTCGGCCTGAGCTTTCAGTCGCTCGACGAACTCATCGTGAATCGAGCGCTCCACCAGCAATCGCGAGTTGGCCGAGCAGACTTCGCCCTGATTGAAGAAGATCCCGAACGCGGCTTTCTGCGCCGCCAGATCCAGATCCTTGCAGTCGGCAAACACCAGGTTGGCACTCTTGCCGCCGCACTCCAGCCACACCTGCTTGAGGTTCGACTGCGCGGAGTACTGCATGAAATATTTGCCGACCTGAGTCGAGCCGGTGAACACCAGACAATCCACATTTGGGTGCAGGCCCAACGCTTTGCCGGCCTGTTCGCCGAGACCCGGCAGCACGTTCAATACGCCGGCCGGTAGCCCGGCTTCCAGCGCCAGCTCGGCCAGACGCAAGGCGGAGAACGGCGATTGCTCGGCAGGTTTGAGGATCACCGAGTTGCCCGCCGCCAGCGCCGGTGCAAGTTTCCACGCGGCCATGTCCAGCGGGAAATTCCAAGGCACCACCGCAGCGACCACGCCCAGCGCCTCGCGGGTGATGGTCGCCAGCACGTTCGACGCACTGGGAGCGACCTGATCGTAGAGTTTGTCGAGGCTTTCGGCGTACCAGCGGAACACCCCGGCGGCGCCCGGCACGTCGATGTTGTAAGCGTCCGTCACCGGTTTGCCCATGTTCAGCGAATCGAGCAGGGCCAGCTCTTCGCGATGGGCCAGAATCAGATCCGCCAGCCGCAGCAGCACCTGCTTGCGCTCGGTCGGTGAACGCCCGGCCCACGTGCCAGCTTCGAACACCTGTCGCGCATTCTGCACCGCCGAGTCGACATCCTTTTCACCGCACGCGGCGACGTCTGCCAGAAACTGGCCGGTGGCCGGGTTGATCGCGGCAAAGGTCTGCCCCGACTGCGCCGCACGCAGTTTGCCGTCGATCACGGCCTGGTACGGATAGCTCAAAGCAGCGGCCTTGCGCTGCCAGTCTGCAAGCTCGAACACGGTGGTTGCTCCTTGGACTTTTGTTCTTTTGTAAACAGTGCGGGATCGATAGTCGCTCAGGCCCGCGCGCGCTAAAACCAGTAAAAATGTCTTCGCAGACAATAAAAAAGGTAACCAGCCGACAGCCCCTTCGCGCGCGTATGGGGCTATTGTTCAGGGACAAAAAAAACCGCTGACAGAACGGAGGCCGGCGGCTTACAAATTGCTTGGATGTGAAATCCGTTCGCTTTGAGGTTCACCGTGGCCGCTTACAACCTGCGTCAGTTGAAATACTTCATCACTACCGTCGAATGCGGCAGCGTCGCCGAAGCGTCGCGCAAGCTGTACATCGCGCAACCGGCGATTTCCACGGCAATCAAGGGGCTGGAAGACAGCTTCGGCGTGCAACTGCTGATCCGCCATCACGCTCAGGGCGTGTCTCTGACACCGAGCGGCGCGCGTTTTTTCCGCAAGGCCCAGGAACTGCTGCGCATGGCCAAGGAGTTCGAACAGAACGCCCTCGCCGACAACGATGTGGTGGCCGGGCAGATCGATATCGGCTGTTTTGAAACGGTGGCGCCGCTGTATTTGCCGCAACTGATTGCCGGCTTCTCGGCGCTCTATCCGGGGGTGAAAATCCGCATCCGCGACGGCGAACAACAGGAACTGGTGCAGGGCCTGACCTCGGGCACCTTCGACCTGGCAATCCTGTACAAGCACGACCTCGACGCCACCATCGAAACCGAGCCCTTGATGCCGGCCCAGCGGCCTTACGCGCTGCTCCCGGCAGATCACCGCTTCGCCCAGCTCAAGCAGGTTTCGCTGCGGGACTTGTGCCTGGAACCGATGATCCTGCTCGACGTACAACCGAGCCGCACCTACTTCGTCAGCCTGTTCGAAGAACTAGGCCTGTCGCCACGCATCGAGTTCAGCTCGCCCTCGATCGAAATGGTGCGCGGCATGGTCGGCCAGGGCTTCGGCTTCTCGATCCTGGTCACCCGCCCGCATTCGGAATGCACCTACGACGGCAAGAAAGTCGTGTGCGTCGACATCGTCGAAGACGTCACCGGTTCAGGCCTCGTGGCGGCGTGGCTCAAACGCGGGCAACTGACCAAACCGGCGCAGTTGTTTGCCGATTATTGTCGGGAGCAGCTGACGGCGAAGGCTGGTCGCTGACCCTCACGTACCGCGCGGTTTGGCTCGTGCAGTGGCTTCGGCCACCAATGGGTCATCCGGCCAATAGTGTTTTGGATACCGCCCCTTCAAATCCTTCTTCACCTCGGCATAGGTGCTGCGCCAGAAGTTGGCCAGATCCTGCGTCACCTGAACCGGGCGCCGAGCCGGGGATAGCAGGTGCAGCTTGACCACTTGCCGGCCGCCAGCAATGCGCGGTGTGTCGGCGAGGCCGAACAACTCCTGCAAGCGCACGGCGAGAATCGGTGGTTGCTCGCTGTAGTCGAGGCGAATCGACGAGCCCGACGGCACGCTCAGGTGATGCGGTGCCTGTTCGTCGAGCTGTTGCGGCAGTGGCCATGGCAGCAGATTACGCACGATGCTCGACAGGTCGAGGTTGGCGAAATGGCTGAGGCGCGAGACTTTGCCCAGATAAGGCATCAGCCAGTCTTCGAGGGTTTTCAGCAGCGTCGCGTCGCTGACATCCGGCCATTGGCTGTCGCCCCTGGCGTCCAGATCGAGCTGGCGCAACAGCGCGACTCGCGCCTGCCATTGGCGCAGTTCCGGGGTCCACGGCAGCAGTTCCAGACCTTTGCGGCGCACCAGATTGACCAGCGCCTGGCTGCGGGCGTTTTCGTCGAGACCGGTCAGCGGTTCACGGCTGAGGATCAGTTCGCCGACCTTGCGCTGACGCTCGGCGCGCAACACGCCTTCGCGTTCGTCCCAGTCCAGTTGATCGACGGTGTGCACCTGTTCGGCCAGCACCGAATCGAACAGCACCGGATCGAAATCCGCCGCCAGATAAATCCGTTCTTCACGTTGACCTTGGCGGCTGCCGAGGTCGGCGATGACGATCCACGGCTCCTTCATAAGGCTGTCGGCTTCGGCGAACAACGCCGCGCGGCCGTTGGCCAGACGATATTCGGCACCTCCGGCACGCCGCTGCTGGGCGACGCGATCCGGGTAGGCCAGTGCCAGCAAGGCGCCGAGCCAGCGTGGATGATCGGGATCGCTGACCGGTTTGCTCGGTTGCCCGCGCAGGTAGCCGCGATATTGCCGCGCCAGTTGCCGGGCGCGCTGCACGCCGCCCTGGGCACCGCGCGCCGCACGTTCTTCGCCGGACAGCAGCGCCAGACGACTGTGCAGATCCGCTCCGGCGCCGCGCAAAATGTCGCGCTCACCGAGCAACGCGGCAACGTCGCACGCCATGTCCGCCAGCCCCAGCGCCTGACCGCGCAACAGCAAATGGGCGATGCGCGGATGGGCCGGCAATTCAGCCATGGCCTGACCATGACGGTTGAGACTTTCGCCGTCCAGCGCACCGAGGCGCTGCAACAAATCCTGAGCCTGTGCATACGCGGCGGCTGGCGGTACGTCGAGCCAGATCAGATCACTCGGCGCCACGCCCCAGCGTCCGAGTTGCAAGGCCAGCCCGGCCAGATCCGCCGAGAGGATTTCCGCACTGCCATAAGCCGCCAGTTGTTCGTGCTGATCCTGCGACCACAGGCGATAACACACGCCCGGCTCCAGACGCCCGGCCCGGCCCGCGCGCTGGGTGGCACTGGCTTTGGAGATACGTTGAGTGTCGAGGCGAGTCATGCCGCTGCCCGGATCGAAACGCGGCACCCGCGCCAGCCCGGCGTCGATTACCACGCGCACGCCGTTGATGGTCAGGCTGGTCTCGGCGATGTTGGTGGCCAGCACCACTTTGCGCTGGCCAGCGGGCGCCGGGTCGATGGCGGCGCGTTGCGCATTCAGGTCGAGTTCGCCGTGCAACGGACAGAGCAGGATGTCGCTGCGCTCACCGATGGCGTCCGACAGTTGCTGATGAACACGCCGGATTTCCGCCTGCCCCGGCAGGAACACCAACAGGCTGCCGGTTTCATCGTGCAGGGCTTCGAGCACCGTTTGCGTAACGCGTTGATCGATGTATTCGCCAGGCTGGAACGGCCGGCCCCAGCGCATCGTCACCGGGAACATCCGGCCTTCGCTGCGCAGGATCGGCGCGTCGTCGAGCAAGCCGGCAAGACGTTCGCCCTCAAGGGTGGCGGACATCAGCAGAATCTTCAGCGGCTGTTCAGCTCGAAACAGCTCGCGACCGTTCAGACTGAGGGCCAGCGCCAGATCGGCGTCGAGGCTGCGCTCGTGGAATTCGTCGAAGATCAGCAGACCCACGCCCTCCAGCGCCGGGTCGTCCTGCAAGCGCCGGGTGAGGATGCCTTCGGTGACCACTTCGATGCGCGTGTCGGGGCCGACCTTGCTGTCGAGGCGGATGCGATAACCGACGGTTTCACCGACCTTCTCGCCCAGCTCGCTGGCCAGCCGTTCCGCCGCTGCGCGGGCGGCCAGCCGACGCGGTTCGAGCATCAGAATGGTCTGCCCGTTCAACCACGCTTCATTGAGCAGGGCCAAAGGTACGCGGGTGGTTTTACCTGCGCCGGGCGGTGCTTCGAGCACGGCTTCATGGCGTGTCGCCAACGCTTCACGCAGGGCGGGTAAAACTTCATCGATTGGCAAAAAATTCATGCTGGCTCCCAAACAGAGGGCCGAGTATAACGGCGAACTGCCAGGCGTTCGTCAGGGTCTTAACTTCACACGATGACGCTTCGTTAACAGATGACTCAGGAGATTCCCATGCGCTTACCTTTTCGCCTGATCGGCGGTGTACTGGTTGCCACCCTGCTCACCCAGATCACTGCGTGCGGTTCGATTTTCTATCCCGACCGGCGCGGCCAGATCGACGGCAAGATCGACCCGGCGATTGCCGTGCTCGATGCCGTGGGCTTGCTGTTCTATATCCTTCCCGGCGTAATCGCGTTTGCCGTGGACTTCGCCACCGGCGCGATCTATTTCGAACCGGGCCACACGGCGCAGGTCGATCCGGCCAAACTCAAGCAAGCCATCGGCCCGGACGGCCAGGTCGATAACCTCAAGTTGCAGGCTATTCTCGAAACAGAACTGGGCCGCAACCTGCCGCTGGACGACCCGCGCCTGATCCGGCACAAGGGCAGCACCCAGCAACTGGCGATGTTCGGCCTGCAACCTGCCGCATAAGGAATCGACGCCCCCATGACCACAAGCACCGAACACGCCCGCCTGCTGCGGCTGGCGACCCGCGCCTCGGTGGCGGTGGCCTGTACGCTGATCATCGCCAAAGCCATCGCCTGGTGGCTGAGCGGTTCGGTGAGCATGCTCGCCGGCCTCACCGACTCGGCCCTCGATGGCATCACTTCGTTGCTCAATCTGCTGGCAGTGCATTACGCGCTGCGCCCGGCGGATGACGATCATCGTTATGGCCACGGCAAGGCCGAATCCTTGGCGGGCATGGCGCAAGCGCTGTTCATCGGCGGCAGTGCGGTGCTGATCGCGTTCCAGGCTTATGAGCGCTTGAACAATCCTGAACCGCTCGGCGCGCCGTGGTTAAGCATCGGCGTGATCCTGTTTTCCGTGCTTCTGACGGCGGCGCTGTTGATGTTGCAGCATCGGGTAATCAAGCAGACCGGCTCCAACGCGGTGCGGGCGGACTCGCTGCATTATCGTTCGGACCTGTTACTCAACGGCAGCATTCTGATTGCGCTGGTGATGGCCGGATTGGGGTTCGAGCAACTGGATGCGTGGTTCGGTCTGGGAATCGCGGGGTACATTTTGTGGAGCGCGATCCAGATCGCCCGGGAAAGTTTTTCGGTGCTGATGGATGAAGAGCTGCCGACGGATGTCAGTCAGCACATGCTCGAACTGGCGTGCGGCGTGCCGGGCGTGTTGGGTGCGCACGATTTGCGCACGCGGATTTCCGGCAATCACTGGTTCGTGCAGTTGCACCTGGAATTGCCGGGGGAGCTGACGCTGTCAGTCGCCCATGGCATCAGCGATCAGGCCGCAGATGCCATTCACAAAGCCTACCCAAAGGCCGAAGTGCTGGTGCACGCCGACCCGCAGGAAGTGGTCAAGGCCGCCCGGGCTCAGTAGTTGACCTGATAACCACGACTGCTCAGGCAATTGCCCTGGGCCTGGCGGTAGGCCTGCACCACTTCGGGCGCCGGTTGATAAGTCGCGGTGCGCGGGTTGAAGCCGCTCTGCTGCACCGCGTATTGATAACACTCGTAGCCATCGCGCTGAACCTGCTCCGGTGACTGACCGTTGGCCGGATACGCCTCCACGTCATAACCATTGCCGGTCGGCTGCGGTGGCTGCTGTACCGGCGGCTCGACCACCACGTAATCCTGGGTCGCTTCCTGATAGGCATAGTACGAGCCGGCAGCGAGGAACAGCAGCGAACCGCCGATCCATACCTCACGGGCGTAATCCGGCAGGTACTGAATGCGAATCCCGCGCGGCGGCTGAACCACGATGTAGCGCGGACCTTGCGGGCGATACCAGTAGCCGCCGGAGTAGAAATAGTCCTGGCCGCGATACGGCACGCGGTATTCACGATCCGGGAAACGGTCGATCACATGGCCCGGCCGGTATTGCGGGCCCGGACCCCAGCCATTGCCATGCCCGTCGGGGCGACCCGGCCAGCGATTGTCATTGGGGCGGCCGGTTTGCCAGTTCTGGTGATAGCCGCTCTGCGGGCGCTCGTCGCGGTAGTAGCCCTGACGGGGTTCCTGAGTCTGGCGCACGGTGTCGGGACGCGGCTGGATCGGCAGGTCATTGGCCGGCAGTTGCGGCGGCGGTGGCGGCTGGCGTACTGGGTTGGGATTGTAGGCCGGACGTGGCTGATTCTGATTCTGCCACTGGCCATTGTTCGGTTGGCCGTGGTTCTGCTGGCCGTTGTGCTCGAACTGGCGGCTGTTGTCGCCACGAATAATGTCGTTGTTCTGCCGCTGCGGATTGTTCTGACCGTGCGGCTGATTGCCGCCGCCATGTCCCTGATAATTGCCCTGATGCTCCGGCCCGCGTCCGCCGCCGTCGGGGCCGCGATTCTGCGGCTCATCCGCCAGCGCTTGCGCACCGACACTCACACACAGCAAACCAACACTGGCCAGACGCCAGATGCGCGACTTCATGAAATTCCTCACTGCGGGCCAGAGCCTGTAATAGAAGGTCTTGTAGCTAAGACCGGGGACGAGCACACCGGGTTCTGCTACAGGTTATCAGTCACGTCATTTATTTATTGAGCGAGACGGGCCAAATCGCGGGCAAGAAAAAAGGGAGACCCGTCGGCCTCCCTTTCAGAGAACTTCGTCCTGGCTCGACGCTTTTGACGTCGGCTCACCTCACGCCGTCTTCTGGACAGTGTGCAGCTCGGGGGCCGGCACAACCCCGGTGGGGGTGGCGGCCGCGGCGGGCCGGATTGGGCGGGCCGCAGTGGACTGTGTTACCGAGCAGTGATTCTGGTGATAAGGATAGGCGCGGAGCCGCGACAGATGATTGCGAAGATTGCTCAAATAAACACCACTTGCGCAATTTTTAACCCTGGATAGATAATCCGCCGCAATAGTTAAGACAAAGGACCGTTTGATGAGCAAACTCGACCGTTACGACCTCAGTATTTTGGCGGAATTGCAGCGCGACGCCCGCATCTCCAACCAGGAACTGGCCGAGCGCATCGGTCTGTCGCCCTCCCCGTGCTCGCGCCGGGTCAAGCAACTGGAGGACGACGGCTACATCTCCCGTCAGGTCGCTCTGCTCGATCGCAAGATGCTCGGCTTGAGCCTGACCGCCTACGTGCTGATCGGCATGGACCGGCACACGCCGGAGCGTTTCGAGAACTTCGAAGCGGCGATCCGCACCTTGCCGCAAGTGCTGGAATGCAGCCTGGTGACTGGCGTGGATGCCGACTATCAGCTGAAAGTGGTAGTGCCGGACATGGATCACTATCAGAAACTGCTGCTGGGGCACCTGACACGGATTGAGGGCGTGACCAGTGTTCGGTCGAGTTTTGTGCTGAATCAGGTGCTCAACAGTACCGAATTGCCGCTGACTCATCTGCGCAGCTGAAATCGCCTTCGCGAGCAAGCTCGCTCCCACATTTAAAATGCATTTCCCTGTGGGAGCGAGCTTGCTCGCGAAGAAGCCGGTGCAGGCGACGAATGACTGCGGCACACCGACGCAGGTCAATGCTGCGTCGTTCGCCGCTGACGTATACTCCCGGCCGCCCTTTTAGCCGCATGCGTGCCGGAGATGCCTGATGGATCCAGCAGTATTTGAAGAGTGGATGATGACCGGACTGGTCAGCATCCTGATCATTTTCATGGGTTTCATCGTCTGGGATCTGGCGAAGAAGTCCAAGGCCGGGCGTTTCGGCTCGTTCATTCTGTTCTTCGTGCTGGGCCTGGGCGTGGCCGCGTTCATCATCAAGAGCGTGGTGATCGGCCTGATCGAATCCGGCGCCTTATAAGCGCGCCGGCACTTCTTTCCATTGGCCCTGATCGAGCCCTTCGATCGTCCAGTCACCAATCCTGACCCGCACCAGCCGCAACGTCGGCAACCCGACCGCCGCCGTCATCCGCCGCACCTGGCGGTTGCGCCCTTCGCGAATCACCAGTTCCAGCCACGTTGTGGGGATGGTCGCGCGAAAGCGTACCGGTGGGTTGCGCGGCCACAGCTCAGGCTCATCCAGTTGTCGCGCTTCGGCGGGCAAGGTCATGCCGTCATTCAATTCGACGCCGTCACGCAGGCGCTGCAACTGCTCGGCCGTCGGCACGCCTTCGACTTGCACCCAATAGGTTTTCGCCAGTTTGTGCTTGGGGTCGGCGATCCGCGCCTGCAACTGGCCGTCGTTGGTCAACAGCAGCAAACCTTCGCTGTCACGATCCAGCCGTCCTGCCGGGTAAATGCCCGGAATGTCGATGTAATCCTTGAGCGTCGCCCGCCCATCTGCGTCGCTGAATTGCGTCAGCACATCGAACGGTTTGTTGAACAGGATCAGCTTCGGCTCGGCCGGCGGCGCCTTGGCGACACGGCGCGGGGCTGAATAGGACGGCTTCGCGCCGGGACGGCGGGAAGGTGGACGCGGGGGACGGGACATAAGTGAGAAGACATTTAGCGATCAGGGCTGACAATGCTAGTGCCCCGACCGCCAAATGACCACGACAAACCGTTAGCGGAACGGCGGCTCGTCGAAGCTGCGCAGTTTGCGCGAGTGCAGCGAGTTGAGTTCGGTGCGTAGCAGGTCCACCGCTTCGATGCCGATCTTCAAGTGCTGGCTGACCGCACGCTCGTAGAACGCGTTGGCCGAACCCGGCAGCTTGATTTCACTGTGCAGCGGTTTGTCCGAAACGCACAGCAACGTGCCGTACGGCACCCGCAGACGATAACCCTGGGCGGCAATGGTGCCGCTTTCCATGTCCACCGCCACGGCGCGGGACAGGTTGATCAGCGGTCGCTCCTGGGCCCAGCGCAATTCCCAGTTACGGTCGTCGTAAGTCAGCACGGTGCCGGTGCGCAGACGCTTTTTCAGCTCTTCGCCTTTTTCGCCGGTGATGTTGGCCGCCGCTTGCTGCAACGCCAGCTGCACCTCGGCCAGGGCCGGGATCGGAATGTTCGGCGGCACCACCCGGTCGAGAATCCCGTCGCGACGCATGTAGGCGTGAGCCAGCACATAGTCGCCGATGGTCTGCGACTGACGCAGGCCGCCGCAATGCCCGATCATCAGCCAGCAATGCGGGCGCAGCACGGCCAGATGGTCGGTGATGTTCTTGGCGTTGGACGGACCGACGCCGATGTTGACCAGGGTCACGCCGTGGCCATCGCTGGCGATCAGGTGATAGGCCGGCATCTGGTAGCGGTGCCAGACCACACCGGCGGCAATGGCCGAGGCTTCGCCATGATCCATGCCTTTTTCGATGATCACGTTGCCCGGCAACACCATGCGTACAAAACGCGGGTCACGGCGCAGTTGCTCCAGACCGTGGACGATGAACTGGTCGACATAACGGTGGTAGTTGGTCAGCAGGATCCACGGCTGCACATGGCGCCAGTCGCTGCCGGTGTAGTGCACCAGACGACGCAGCGAGAAGTCGACGCGGGCCGCATCGAACAGCGCCAATGGCAACGGATCGGTGTTTTCCCAGTCGTAGAGCCCGTCGGCGATGCCATCGGTGGCGGCAGACAGGTCGGTACTCGGGAACACTCGCGCCAGCACGGCAGCGGTGACACCGGAGCCGGCCAGCTCATCGCCCTGCTCGACCACGTACGGATAGGGAATGTTCTGCTCGCTGACCCCGACTTCCACCGTCACGGTGAAGTCGTGCATCAGCGGCGTGAGCTGTTCCAGCAGGTATTTGCGAAACGCCGCAGGGTGGGTGACGGTCACGCTGTAGGTGCCCGGCAATTGCACCTTGGCGTAGGCGCGGGTGGTCTGCGGGACTTCGCCCTGGCAGTGGTAGGTCAGACGCAGTTCGGGATAACGGAACAGGGCACGTTGCTCGGCGTCGGGCTCGACGCGATCCTTGAGGTAACGCTTGAGCGCCGAGTTCAGCGCCGTGGTGGCCCGCTCATGCAGCTCGGCGAGACGATCCACGGCCTGTTCGGCGGTTTGAACGACAATAAACGCTTCGGTCACGATCAGCTTCCTGTGTTCTGACTTGCAGAGCTTCATCTTGCCTGCATCGTGGCGTCACGGAAACAGTGGCGTTGTGGCAATTCATCAATCTGACCGGTAGAGGCGTTCCCTGTGGGAGCGGGCTTGCCCGCGAAGGCGTCAGCACAGCCAGCATTGATGTTGAATGTACCGGTTCCTTCGCGAGCAAGCCCGCTCCCACAGGGTGTTTCAGAAACCTTGTGGCGTCGAGCGGGCAACAATGGCTTCGACATCCAGCCCACGGGGCAACGCGCCGTAGACCCGACCGCCCCCACTCAGGCGACTGGCGATAAAGGCATCACTGACCGCCGAATTCCCGGCCTCCAGCAGCAGCTTAGCTTGCAGCCCGAGGGCAATGTCTTCGGTCAGTTGCCGCGCGCGGTACTGAATGTCGCTGGTGTCCTTGAACTGCGCCTGCAATTGCTGAATGTGCGCAGCCAGTCGCTTGTCGCCATGGCCGTCGCCCAACTCGCTGAACAACACATCAAGCACGCCCGGCTCTTTCGACAACGCCCGCAGCACATCGAGGCATTGCACGTTGCCAGAGCCTTCCCACGTCGAGTTCACCGGCGCCTCGCGGTACAGCCGCGGCAGGATGCTCTCCTCGACATACCCGGCGCCCCCCATGCATTCGGCGGCTTCGTTGATCATTCCCGGCGCACGTTTGCAGATCCAGTATTTGCCCACCGCCGTCACCAGCCGGGCGAACTGCGCTTCATGGCGATCATTCAGATGATCCAGCGCCTTGCCCATGCGCAGGCTCAACGCCAGCGCGGCTTCGCTTTCCAGCGCCAGATCGGCCAGCACGTTCTGCATCAGCGGTTGCTCGCTGAGCAGCTTGCCGCCGACTTTGCGGTGGGCGCAGTGATGGCTGGCCTGGGTCAGCGCCTGCCGCATCAGCGAGCTGGAGCCGACCATGCAGTCAAAACGGGTCATCGCCACCATCTCGATGATCGTCGGCACGCCGCGCCCTTCCTCACCGACCATCCACGCCAGTGCGCCTCGGAATTCCACTTCGCTGGAGGCGTTGGACTGGTTGCCGAGCTTGTTTTTCAGGCGCTGGATATAGAACTGATTGCGCGTGTCATCCGGGCGATGGCGCGGCAGCAGGAAGCAGGTCAGGCCCTTGTCGGTCTGCGCCAGCGTGAGGAATGCATCGCACATCGGCGCCGAACAGAACCACTTGTGGCCCACCAGTTCATAAGCCTGACCGGGGCCGCTGGCGCCTACTGGATAAGCCTTGGTGGTGTTGGCCCGCACATCGGTGCCACCCTGTTTCTCGGTCATCGCCATGCCGATGGTGACACCGGCCTTGTGGGCCATGCCGACATTGCGCGGATCGTATTCGGTGGCGAGGATTTTCGGCAGCCATTGCTCGGCCAGATTCGGTTGTAAACGCATCGCCGGCACGCTGGCGAAAGTCATGGTCAACGGACAGCCACTGCCGGCTTCGGCCTGGCTGTGCAGGTAGGTCATGGAAGCGCGGGCAACATGGGCGCCGTCCTGTGGATGAGCCCAGGGCAACGACGTCAGGCCATGTTCGATGGCGGTGCGCATCAGCTCGTGATACGCCGGATGAAATTCCACCAGATCGATGCGATGACCGTAGCGGTCATGGCTGGCGAACACCGGTTTGTTCTGATTGGCGAGGAACCCGGCCTCCATCAGCGGCCCGCCCGCCAGCGCGCCGTAGGCGTCGATCCGCGACTCGGCCCAGCCGGCGCCGAACCGCCGCGACCATTCCTGCAACGGCAGGTCGATGCGGTACAGGTTGGTGCCGTCCAGCGACGGTGGCTGGTTGGTGACTTCGTGGGTTTCGGCGAACTGATGCAGGTTCATGACGGGGCTCCTTTATCGGCCAGAGCTTCAGTTAAGCACCGCCCCCGAATCGATCAAAGTGTCATATCGGCCTAAATGCCGGCGCTTTCACCCTATCAGCAACTCAATACCCGTCGCTGCATTGCGACCTGCAGATCCTCGAATTTCACCGGTTTGCTCAGATAATCGATGGTGCCACCCGACGCGCAATGCTCTCGATCCGCCCCCAGCGCGATCATGAATACCGGCAGATGGGCGCATCCCGGCAGGTCACGAATCTGGCAGCACAGCGATGCTCCGTCGAGCGGCGGTAGCTGGCAATCGATCAACACTGCATCGAAGCGCTCGCGCTGCAAACAGTCGAGCGCCGCCGCGCCGTGGTCGGCAGTGCGCACCCGGAAACCGAGCTTGAGCAACATGCCGCGCATCACCAATTGGTTGACACTGTTGTCGTCCACCAGCAGCACGGTGCAATCCTGCGGCGCGCGCTCGGCGTCACGGCTGAACGCAGGCACGGCTGCAATTTCCGGCAACTCAAACTCGACATCCAGTTGAAAGCGGCTGCCGCGCCCCGGCTCGGAGCGGTGTGTGAGCTTGCCACCGAGCAATTCCACCAATTGACGGCAAATCGCCAGACCGACGCCCAGCCCGCCGTATTCGCGGGTCATCGAACCATCGAGCTGGAAGAATCGCTGATACAGCGTGGCCTCGCCCAGATCGGTAAAACCGATACCGGTGTCGATCACCGCGAAGGACAGCGCCAGGCGATTGTCCGTCGACGGTTTGCCGGTGACCCGCAAGGCCAGCCCGCCGACGCGGGTGAACTTGATCGCGTTGTCCAGCAGGCACTCCAGGCATTGCGCGAGTTTGGCACTGTCGCCGTGCAGGCGGTCCGGCAGTGTCGGCAGCACGTCGACCTTGAAGTCCAGCGACTTGCTCGCCGCGTTGCCATCGAACTGAATCCGCAACGCCTCGACCACCCCGCGCAGGCTGAAACTGCCCGGCGTCGCCTTGAGCTTGCCGGCCTGCAATTCGGTCAGGGTGAGGATGCCGTTGACCATGCGCATCATGTCCCGCGCGGAACCGGCGGCAGTCTGCTGGTATTGCTCCAGTTCCGGATCGAGCTCGACGGTCTGCATCAGCTCCAGCGAACCGATCACCCCGTTCATCGGTGTGCGGAGTTCGTGGGTCAGGGTGGCGAGAAATTCGTCCTTGAGCTTGTTGCTGTGGGCCAGTTGCTGGTTCAGCACTTCGAGCTTCTGGCCGGCGTCGAACAGGGTCTGCGCCTGTTGTTCGCGCATCGCGTTGATGCGGTCGGCCAGGGCCAGCGACAGCAGCGCCACTTCAATGGCCGAACCGATCTGACTGGCGTACATGGTCAGGAACACATTCGGCAGCAGGCCCAGGACCATCATGGTGTTGACGATGCCGCCGATCAGGAACGCCGACCAGGCAATGATGAAATAACGCGCCACCCGCAGGCCGCGCCACCAGGCGAGGATCCCGGCGGCGAAGATCACCACGGTAAAGGTCAGGGCCAGGGTCGTCGCCAGACGCAGGGCCAGGCCATAACTGGTCATCAACGACAGACCGATCACTACGGCACCGAACGCGATCAGGGCGATCAGCAGGCGATCGAGCCAGCGGCTGTGGTTCTTCGTCTGCAGGAAACTGCGGGCGAACTGGCTGCCGAACAGCCCCGCGCAACCAATGAAGAACGGCGTGGCAGCGTTGGCCCACCAAGGGTTGTCCGGCCAGAAATACTCGACCGCCGCACCGTTGACCGACAGCTGATAGAGGCCGAACGAGGCGATGTAGAAGATGTAATAGAGGTAACTGGTGTCGCGCACGCTGAGATAGATGAACAGGTTGTAGACCAGCATCCCCAGCAGCACGCCATAAATGATCCCCAACACGTACAGGCGCACTGGCTGATCTTCGAGGTACGCGGTGCTCGACCACAATGTCACCGGCGCCTGGATCGAGCCTTCGCTGGACAACCGCAGATAAACGGTGCGTTGCTGATCCGGCTTGAATGACAGGTCGAACAGGTAATTGTTCTGGCGGATCTCGCGACTGGCGAACGGCAAGGCGTCGCCGGTCTGCCGCACCAGACGATAGTCACCGGCCGCATCGGGCAAATACAGATCAAGATGATCGAGCGGCGGATACGCCAGCTCCAGCAACCAGCTGCGCTGCGCCGACGCATTGGTCGGGCGGTAATGCAGGTCGATCTTCAGCCAGAACGCCGAGCGCGAATAACCGGCATTGAGCGTGGCTTTGTCATGAGGTTTGAAGTTTCCGGCGGCGGCTTGCGCGCGGACGTCGGCAATGCTCGCCTGACCGCTCGGGTCTTCGAACACTTGCAGGGATCGACCCAGCGGGAGGCTCTGGGTGAACTCATCGAACTCGACGGCGCTTGCCAGGAGGGGCAAGCAGAACAGCAACATCAACAAATAGCGCATTGAAGCCCCAGCGTGGCTTGTCCGGTTGTGTCAGGAAGCCCCCCATTCCCTTTGAGATGACGTAAAACCGGTATTACCTGTTATTGGTTTGGATCCACTCTAGCATAGCCGTTGATGGCCATTGAGCACCATGGAAATTTTTCCTACAAAGGCTCTAGAACGGGCGTTCCAGAGCAGAGCGCCGGGCTAGAGCTGTTTGCTCGGTCAGATTGCGCCAAACGTTACCGATCCCGCTACCCGTGTTATCGGCCGGGCGCTGCGCCACAACACCCGAAAAACAGGTTTGGTGGTAAGCTCGCGCACCATGAATATCTACAACTCACGCCCCGTTGTCCTCTGTCTCTCCGGCCACGACCCCAGTGGTGGCGCCGGCTTGCAGGCAGATATCGAAGCCCTGCTCGCTCAGGGTTGCCATGCGGCTCCGGCCGTCACCGCCCTGACCGTGCAAGACACCGTCAACGTCACTGACTTTCGCGTCCTCGACCGTGAGTGGGTACTGGCCCAGGCCAATGCCGTGCTCAACGATTCCGAAGTCGCGGCAGTGAAACTGGGCATGCTCGGTTCCCTGGAAATGGTCGACACCGTCGTCGAACTGCTCCAGGCGCACCCGCACTTGCCGGTGGTCTGCGACCCGGTGCTGCGCGCCGGCGGCGGTGGACGCCTGGGCAAGGACGAAGTCGGCTACGCCATGCGCGAACGCCTGCTGCCGCTGTCGATCATCGCCACCCCCAACCTTCCCGAAGCCCGGATCCTCGCCGAACTGCCAGAAGGCACCGCGGACGAGTGCGCTGAAAAACTGTTGCCATACATCAAGAACCTGCTGATCACCGGCGGTCACGGCGACGAAACCGAAATCCACAATCGCCTGTACAGCCGCGACGGCCTGCGCGAAACCTTCAAGTGCCAGCGTCTGCCGGGCAGCTATCACGGCTCCGGCTGCACCTTGGCCAGCACCCTCGCCGGCCGACTGGCTCAGGGCGAAAACCTTGCCAGCGCCGTGCGTACTGCGCTGGATTACACCTGGCGCACCCTGCGCGATGCCGAACAGCTGGGCAAAGGCCAGTTCGTGCCGCGTCGCCTGCCGCTGGATTTCTGTTCCTGATGTTTCGAGCCTGAGGTCTGCGCGATGAAACTACGTGGCCTGTATGCCATCACCGACAGCCAGTTGCTGGCCGGCAAGTTTCTGTCCTACGTGGAGGCGGCGCTGGAAGGCGGCGTCACCCTGCTGCAATACCGCGACAAAAGCAGCGACGAGGCCCGCCGCCTGCGTGAGGCCGAAGCCCTGCGCGATCTGTGCGAACGCTACAAGACGCAACTGATCATCAACGATGACGCCGAACTGGCCGCACGCCTGAACGTCGGCGTGCACCTGGGCCAGACCGACGGCCCGCTGTCGCCGACCCGCGCCCTGCTCGGTTCCAGGGCCATCATCGGTTCGACCTGCCACGCGCAACTTGAACTCGCCGAACAAGCCGCCAAAGAGGGTGCGAGTTACGTCGCCTTCGGTCGCTTCTTCAATTCCAGTACCAAACCCGGTGCACCGAGTTGCAGCCTCGATCTGCTCGACGAGGCCAAACGCACCCTGCACCTGCCGATCTGCGCGATCGGCGGCATCACCCTCGACAACGCTGCGCCGCTGGTGGCCCACGGCGTCGATCTGCTGGCCGTGGTCCATGGCCTGTTCGGCGCCGACAGCACCGCCGAAGTGACCCGCCGCGCCCGCGCCTTCAATGAATTATTAAAAGTCTGAGAGCCCGATCATGTCTCGTTCCGAAACCCTGTTTGCCAACGCCCAGAAACACATTCCCGGTGGCGTGAACTCGCCGGTGCGCGCGTTCAAGAGCGTTGGTGGCACGCCACTGTTCTTCAAGCACGCCGAAGGCGCCTACGTCACTGACGAAGATAACAAGCGTTATGTGGATTACGTGGGTTCCTGGGGCCCGATGATCCTTGGCCACAGCCACCCGGACGTACTGGACGCGGTGCGCAACCAGTTGCAGCACGGCCTGTCCTACGGCGCGCCGACCGCGATGGAAACCGAGATGGCCGATCTGGTCTGCTCGCTGGTGCCATCGATGGAGATGGTGCGCATGGTCAGCTCCGGCACCGAAGCGACCATGAGCGCGATCCGTCTGGCCCGTGGTTTCACCGGCCGCGACAGCATCATCAAGTTCGAAGGCTGCTACCACGGTCACTCCGACAGCCTGCTGGTCAAGGCCGGTTCCGGTGCACTGACCCAAGGCGTACCGAGCTCGGCCGGCGTGCCGGCAGCATTCGCCAAACACACTTTGACCCTGCCGTTCAACGACATCGACGCGGTTGAAAAAATGCTCGCTGAAGTCGGTCAGGACGTCGCGTGCATCATCGTCGAGCCAGTGGCCGGCAACATGAACTGCGTACCGCCGGCGCCGGGTTTCCTCGAAGGCCTGCGCAGCCTGTGCGACAAGCACGGCGTGGTGCTGATTTTCGACGAAGTGATGACCGGTTTCCGCGTCGCCCTCGGCGGTGCCCAGGCTTACTACGGCGTGACCCCGGATCTGACCACCTTCGGCAAGATCATCGGTGGCGGCATGCCGGTCGGCTGCTTCGGCGGCAAGCGCTCGATCATGGAGCGCATCGCACCGCTGGGCCCGGTCTATCAGGCGGGCACCTTGTCCGGTAACCCGCTGGCGATGGCCGCCGGCCTGACCACCCTGCGCCTGATCAGCCGTCCGGGTTTCCACGCCGAGCTGACCGACTACACCACGCGCCTGCTCGACGGCCTGCAACAGCGCGCCGATGCCGCCGGCATTCCGTTCGTGACCACCCAGGCGGGCGGCATGTTCGGTCTGTACTTCAGTGGTGCCGACGACATTGTTACTTTTGAAGACGTGATGGCCAGCGATGCAGCGCTGTTCGGCCGCTTCTTCCACTTGATGCTGGAAGGTGGCGTGTACCTGGCGCCGAGCGCCTTCGAAGCCGGCTTCACCTCGATCGCCCATGGCGAGGCCGAGCTGAAAATCACCCTCGACGCCGCCGAACGCGCCTTCGCCAAGTTGAAGTAAAACGCTTCGCCGCTGACGTTGGCCATTGCCAGCGTCAGCGTTCTCCTACATCCGCGCGCCTTTTCCGACACTCCTGCCAAAAATCTCCCATAAAGTGGGCGATATATTTCCCGCGCAGCAGAAAATCGAGTAAAGACTTTGTAAGGATGGCCCTGCTTATTTCATAATGCGCGCTTATTGGATCCCTAGACGGGTCCGCGCGCCCTTCAGAGGTAAGTCGATTCCCATGAACCGCACCGGCCGCACCCTTGCCTTGGGCTGCCTGTTGCTCCTTCAGCCGCTGCTCGCACATGCACAAGCAGGCGGCAACTCGTTGTTGATCCCGGCGATGGGTCGCTGCACCCTCAATACTCAGCCGCAAGATGTCACGCAGGCCCTCGCCGCCTGCCAAAAGGCAGCGGATGAAGGGGATGCGCAAGCGCAATACGAGTTGGGTGAGTTCTACTACGACGGCAAGAACGCGCCGCGCGACCTCAATCAAGCCCTGAGCTATTTCGAAAAGGCCTCGCTGCAAGGCCACGCCCAGGCGCAATTCAAGCTCGGCACCATGTTCTTCCACGGCGAAGGCGTGCAGGCCAACAACATTCAGGCGTACATCGTGCTGAAGATGGCGGCGGTCAATGGCGCTGAAGACGCGCTCGACACCGCCGACGAAGTGTCCGAAAAAATGTCCCGCGAAGAACTGGAAACCGCAACCCAGGTGCTCGGGCAAATTTTCCGTAAATACTTGATGGAACTGCAGAGCGCCGACGGGCGTACGCCGTTCTCGCCCCTTCCCTGATTTCTCTATAGATTTTTCTGGCCTCTTCGCGAGCAAGCTCGCTCCCACATTGGAATGCATTCCCCTGTGGGAGCGAGCTTGCTCGCGAATGAGGCGACTCGATCTTACGGTTTACTTCTCGGGCATCGGCACCGGGAACGGCATCACGTTGCCGACGCCGCCACGGGCTTCGGTGATCTTCGGTGTCCCCAGCCGCTCCACTTCATCGATGCGCACGATCGAATGCATCGGCACAAAGCTGCGCACCACGCCTTCGAACTGCGCCTTGAGCTTTTCTTCGCTCGGGTCGACGACCACTTGCGTGCGCTCGCCAAAGACGAACTCTTCCACTTCCAGGAAACCCCACAGATCACTTTGATAGATCTGCTTGGCGTACATTTCGAACACCTGGCCCTGGTTGAGGAAAATCACCTTGTAGATTGGAGCTTCGCGTTTGGTCATGGCGGGCGGACAACATCGGGGTAAAAATGAGGGCGCGAACTATAGCATAGCCACCGGACGCACAGCGGTAGGAACCTGGGGACATGTTCCCTATAATGCGCGGTTCTTTGAACCACGTGACGACCCTATTCCATGGCCAAGAAGCTTTACATCGAAACCCACGGTTGCCAGATGAACGAGTACGACAGCTCGCGCATGGTCGATCTGCTGGGCGAACACCAGGCCCTGGAAGTCACGGCGCGCGCCGAAGATGCCGACGTGATTCTGCTCAACACCTGCTCGATCCGCGAACGCGCCCAGGACCGGGTGTATTCTCAGCTCGGCCGCTGGCGCGAACTGAAACTGGCCAACCCGGACATGGTGATTGCCGTCGGCGGTTGCGTGGCCAGCCAGGAAGGCGCGGCGATCCGTGATCGCGCCCCGTACGTCGACGTGGTTTTCGGTCCGCAGACCCTGCACCGTCTGCCGGAAATGATCGACGCCGCGCGTATCAGCAAGCTGCCGCAAGTCGACGTCTCGTTCCCGGAAATCGAAAAGTTCGACCACCTGCCCGAGCCGCGCATCGACGGTCCGAGCGCCTACGTGTCGGTGATGGAAGGCTGCAGCAAGTACTGCACGTTCTGCGTAGTGCCTTACACCCGCGGCGAAGAAGTCAGCCGGCCGTTCGACGACGTGATCGCCGAGATCATTCATTTGGCCGAAAACGGCGTGCGTGAAGTGACCCTGCTGGGCCAAAACGTCAACGGTTATCGCGGGCTGACCCACGACGGTCGCCTGGCCGACCTGGCCGAACTGATCCGCGTGGTCGCTGCAGTCGACGGTATCGACCGCATCCGCTACACCACCTCGCACCCGCTGGAATTCTCCGACAGCCTGATCCAGGCACACGCCGAAGTGCCGGAACTGGTGAAGCACCTGCACTTGCCGGTGCAGTCGGGCTCGGACCGGATCCTGGCCGCGATGAAACGCAACCACACCGCGCTTGAGTACAAATCCAAGCTGCGCAAACTGCGCGCCGCCGTGCCGGGCATCTGCATCAGCTCGGACTTCATCGTCGGTTTCCCGGGGGAAACCGAGAAAGATTTCGAACAGACCATGAAGCTGATTGCCGACGTCGGTTTCGATTTTTCCTACTCGTTCGTCTACAGCCAGCGCCCAGGCACCCCGGCCGCCGATCTGCCCGACGACACCCCGGAAGAACTGAAGAAAGAACGCCTGAACGCCTTGCAGCACCGTTTAAATCAGCAAGGCTTCGAGATCAGCCGACAAATGGTCGGTTCGGTCCAGCGGATTCTGGTAACCGACTATTCGAAGAAAGACCCCGGCGAGCTGCAAGGGCGCACCGAGAATAACCGTATCGTCAACTTCCGCTGCGATAATCCGACCCTGATCGGCCAGTTCGCCGACGTCCACATCGACGCGGCGCAACCGCACTCGCTGCGCGGCTCGCTGATCCAGTAACAGCGCAAGGAGACCGCGCCAGAGGGCTGAATCGGTGCCAGGCTTTTTAAGAGCTTTCGCACCCACGCCGCTGGCGTTATCCTTGATTTCATCCCAATTGCCCCAGGGCGGCTAAATACGACCTTGAACGCACCCATAGAACCTCATCGTTTCATCCTCGAGCCCTTTGAGGCTCGCCGCTTCGCCAATCTGTGCGGGCAGTTCGACGAGCACCTGCGGCTGATCGAACAGCGCCTGGCCATCGAGATCCGCAACCGCGGCAATCAGTTCGAGCTGATCGGCGAACCCAAGCACACCACTTCCGCGGAAAACCTGATTCGCCGCCTGTACCGTGAAACCAAGGGTTCAGAGCTGTCGCCGGATATGGTTCACCTGTTCCTCCAGGAATCGGCCGTCGAGCAACTGGACAACCCCGCCCCCGCCGAAGCCTCCGTCGCCCTGCGTACCAAGAAAGGCATGATTCGCCCACGCGGCTTGAATCAGCTGCGCTACGTGAAGGAAATCCTCGGCAACGACATCAACTTCGGCATCGGCCCGGCCGGTACCGGCAAGACCTATCTTGCCGTCGCCTGCGCCGTTGATGCGCTGGAGCGCGAGCAGATCCGCCGCATCCTGCTGGTGCGTCCGGCGGTCGAAGCGGGTGAAAAACTCGGCTTCCTGCCCGGCGACCTGTCGCAGAAGATCGACCCGTACCTGCGCCCGCTCTACGACGCACTCTACGAAATGCTCGGCTTCGAATACGTGGCCAAGCTGATCGAACGTCAGGTGATCGAAGTCGCACCGCTGGCCTACATGCGCGGTCGCACGCTGAACAACAGCTTCATCATCCTCGACGAAAGTCAGAACACCACCGTCGAACAGATGAAGATGTTCCTGACCCGGATCGGTTTCGGCTCCACGGCCGTGATCACCGGCGACATTACCCAGGTCGACCTGCCACGCGGCACCAAGTCCGGACTTCATCACGTCATCGAAGTCCTGAAAGATGTGCCGGGCATCAGCTTCACCCACTTCCAGCCCAAAGACGTGGTGCGCCATCCGTTGGTGCAACGCATCGTCGAAGCCTACGAGCGATTCGAGACGCGACTGGCCGATGAAGCGCCAAAGGACACTCGCCACGATGCTTGAGCTTGATCTGCAAATCGCGACCCAAGCGTCTGCGCCGACCGAAGAAGAATTCCGCCAATGGTGCGAACTGGCCCTGCGCCAGCGCACTGCCGACTCGGAAATGACCATTCGTCTGGTCGACGAAGAAGAAGGTCGCGAGCTGAATCACACCTGGCGCCACAAGGATTACGCGACCAACGTCCTGTCCTTCCCCGCCGAAGTGCCCGACGAGTTTCTCGACATGCCGCTGCTGGGCGATCTGGTGATCTGCGTGGCGGTGGTCGAACGCGAAGCCGCCGAGCAAGGCAAGGAACTGAAGGCCCACTGGGCACATCTGGTCATTCACGGCTGCTTGCATCTGCTGGGTTACGACCATATAGATGACGAGGAAGCCGAGGAAATGGAAGCACTGGAACGCGAGTTGCTTGCCGAATTGGGTTATCCCGATCCGTACGCGGACGACGAAACCGAAACATCCCCTACTGTTACAACAAAGGATTCAGAGTAATCGCTATGAGCGAAGATCGATCGAGCAACGGGCAAAAGTCATGGCTGGGTAAACTGACCCAGGCTTTTGCTCACGAGCCGAAGAACCGCCAGGAGCTGCTTGAGCTGCTGCGCGATGCACATCAGAACAAACTGCTGGACAGCGAAGCGCTGGCCATCGTCGAAGGCGCCATCCAGGTGGCTGACCTGCAGGTACGCGACATCATGGTGCCGCGCTCGCAGATGATCAGCATCAAGGCGACCCAGACACCCCGCGAATTTCTCCCTGCCGTGGTCGACTCGGCCCACTCGCGCTACCCGGTCATCGGCGAAAGCCATGACGACGTGATGGGCGTGCTGCTGGCCAAGGATCTGCTGCCGCTGATCCTCAAGGAGAATGGCGACAGCTTCAACATCAAGGATCTGCTGCGCCCGGCCACGTTCGTGCCGGAGTCCAAGCGTCTGAACGTGTTGCTGCGTGAATTCCGCGCCAACCACAACCACATGGCCATCGTCATCGACGAGTACGGCGGCGTGGCCGGTCTGGTGACCATCGAAGACGTGCTGGAGCAAATCGTCGGCGACATCGAAGACGAGCACGACGTCGAAGAAGACAGCTACATCAAGCCGCTGCCCAGCGGTGATTTCCTGATCAAGGCCCTGACGCCGATCGAGAACTTCAACGAGTTCTTCGATAGCGAATTCTCCGACGACGAGTTCGACACCGTCGGCGGGCTGGTGATGAGCGCGTTCGGGCACTTGCCAAAACGCAACGAAATCACTGAAATCGGCGCCTATCGTTTCCGCATCCTGAATGCCGACAGTCGCCGGATTCATTTGCTGCGACTGACGCCAATCGCTCGTTAATTCTAAGGACTGAAATGCGCTGGACAACCCGCCCCGGCTGGCCCGGTAACCTGCTGGCCGTGGCGGCCGGTGCAATCACCACCTTCGCGCTGGCCCCGTTCGATCTCTGGCCGCTGGCCCTGCTGGCGGTCGGCCTGTTCTATGCAGGGCTGCGAGAGCTGAGCCCGCGCCAGGCCTTGGGTCGCGGCTGGTGCTTCGGTTTCGGCCTGTTCGGCGCCGGTACCAGCTGGATCTACTACAGCATCCACCACTTCGGCGGCGCTTCGGTGCTGCTGGCCGGGTTCCTGATGCTGATCTTCACGGCGGCCATTGCCTGGTTCTTCGCCCTGCCCGCCTGGCTCTGGGCGCGCTGGCTGCGGCGTAACGAAGCCCCGGTGGCCGATGCCCTGGCCTTTGCGGCGCTGTGGGTGGGTCAGGAAGCGTTTCGTGGCTGGTTCCTCACCGGTTTCCCGTGGCTGTACTCCGGTTACAGCCAGCTCAATGGTCCGCTGGCCGGGCTCGCGCCGGTGGGCGGCATATGGCTGGTATCGTTTGTCCTGGCGCTGACCGCTGCACTGATCTACAACGCACCGCGCCTGCTGCAAACCCGCCGCAAAGCCTTCATTGCTGCCGGCGTGGTATTGCTGATCGGGCCATGGGTGGTGGGCATTGCCTTGAAAGGCCACGCCTGGACCAGTCCGTCAGGCGCACCGCTGAGCGTTGCCGCCATTCAGGGCAACGTCGCGCAAAGCATGAAATGGGATCCGGCCGAGCTCAACGCGCAACTGGCGCTGTACCGCGACCTGAGTTTCCGCTCCAAACCGGTGGACCTGCTGATCTGGCCGGAAACCGCCGTGCCAGTGCTCAAGGAGTCCGCCGAGGGCTACCTGAACATGATGGGCACCTTCGCCGCCGAGCGTAAATCGGCGCTGATCACCGGCGTACCGATCCGCGAAACGGTCCGTCACGAAAAACGCTTCTTCAACGGCATCACCGTGGTCGGCGAAGGCGATGGCACTTATCTGAAACAGAAACTGGTGCCGTTCGGCGAATACGTACCGTTGCAGGACATCCTGCGCGGGCTGATCGCGTTCTTCGACCTGCCGATGTCCGACTTCGCCCGCGGCCCTGCCGATCAGGCCCTGTTGCAAGCCAAGGGATATCAGGTCGCACCGTTCATCTGCTACGAAGTGGTGTATCCGGAATTCGCCGCGGGCCTGGCGGCACGCAGCGACTTGCTGCTGACGATCAGCAACGACACCTGGTTCGGTACGTCGATCGGCCCGTTGCAGCATCTGCAAATGGCGCAGATGCGCGCGCTTGAAGCCGGACGCTGGATGATCCGCGCGACCAACAACGGCGTGACCGGGCTGATCAACCCGTTCGGACAGATCACCGAACGCATTCCGCAATTCGAACAGGGCGTGCTCTACGGCGAAGTGGTGCCGATGCACAACCTGACGCCGTATCTGCAATGGCGCTCGTGGCCGCTGATCGTCCTGTGCGTGGTGCTGTTCGGCTGGGCGCTGATGACCAACCGGATGTCCAAGACTCTCTGAGAGATCCCCCCGCTCCCACAGGTGAACGCTGTGGGGGCGGGCTTGCTCGCGAAGGCGCCGTCAAGGACACCCCATCAATCGGCGGCGCCACGCCCTCGGTAGAACAGCGAGTAACCGATCTGCCCCACCGCCTCGTTCATCAACTGCCCGCTCTGCCAGATCGACTTGAATTCCGGCAGCCAGCCGCCAAACGGTCGCGCATTGTCAGTGCCAAGGAAACCGACCGGCGCCGGTACCACTTCAAATCCAGCCTGTTGATAACTCCACACCGCTCGCGGCATGTGCCAGGCCTGGGTCACCAGCACGATACGTTTGACGCCTTCCGGCAACAGCATCCTGGCGCTGAATTCGGCGTTTTCCCACGTAGTGCGGCTCTCCCCTTCCTGCCAGCGCACTGTCACACCGAAATCATCGCGCAACGAATCGGCCATCAATTTCGCTTCGGTCGGCGGCGTACCGTAATGCAGGCCACCGCTGGTCAGAATCGGAAGTCCGGACGCCTTGGCCAGTCGCGCCGCGTAACGCTGCCGTTCAAGCCCGACACCGGTCGGCTGATCTTCGCCCCAGGCCACATCGCCGCGCTCGCGACCGGAACCCAGCACCACAATCGCATCGGCGCGCTGTGCCAGATCTGCCCATGCTTCGCGGGCCAGCGGCGGCTCGCGCTCCAGAGCCTTGGCGCCCCATTGCACGACCACCGGCAGACTCATCAGCAAAAACCCGCCAAAACCCAGGGCAAAACACAGCCCGGCCAGTCGCGGCCGCGAACGTCGCAGCCACCAGGCCGCCAGCAACAGCAGCAAAAGAAGGCCGGGCGGCAACAGCAGTTGTTTAATGAAATAACGAAAAGGCATCGAGCATCTCCAAAGATGCCCGAAGCCTAAGTGGGTTGATACAGCGCGACAACCAGTAGGGTCGGATCCTGTTGAAAAAGATCCGCTTTTTGACCTGCCATGCGTTTACTTGGCCTGCAGAGTCCGAACCTTGACGGCGTCTCTGCCGGGCGCCTTGTCCTTGAGCCAGATGACTTTGGCCGTATGGGCTGCATCGAGTTGTTTCACTGCTTGTGACAGGTATCCGTGGGTTTCACGCTCACTGCGATCCAGATAGGCCTTGACCAGTTTGAACTCGGCGGGACTCAAGCCACGCAATTCCAGCTCCAGGGGGCGCTCGTCGCGCAGCCTTCCTGCGGTTTTTGCTGCGTCCAGGGCCATCCCCAGACGATCGATCAACCGCTCGTACAACTCGGGTTTGGTAACGTTTTTTTGCTGTGACTCCACCATCCCTCACCTCATTGAAGATAAGACTCACTCCCCAGTTAGAGCTTAGCTTCGCTGCACAAACCGGCTGCACGCCGCGACCAACGGCCCTCGCCGCGATTTGAGCCGGTCAAACGGCTGCAATCAGGGTTTCCCTAGGCCAAGCGCGGTCATGTATGCTACGGCGCTTCCTGTAACTCCACTTCCAGCTCGTCCGGCACGCCCCGAACGTCGCATTGAAGAGGATTAGGCCACCCCTATCCAGTACAAAAGTAGCCATGCACGAACAATATCAACCCCGTGAAATCGAAGCCGCCGCCCAGTCGTTCTGGGACGAGCAAAAGTCCTTTGAAGTCAGTGAACAGCCAGGCAAGGAGACTTACTACTGCCTGTCGATGTTCCCTTACCCCAGCGGCAAGCTACACATGGGGCACGTGCGCAACTACACCATCGGCGACGTGATCTCCCGCTACCAGCGCATGCTCGGCAAGAACGTTCTGCAACCGATGGGTTGGGACGCCTTCGGCATGCCGGCGGAAAACGCCGCGATGAAGAACAACGTGGCCCCGGCCAAGTGGACCTACGAAAACATCGCCTACATGAAATCCCAGCTGCGCAGCCTGGGCCTGGCGGTGGACTGGTCGCGCGAAGTCACCACCTGCAAACCGGATTACTACCGCTGGGAACAATGGCTGTTCACTCGCCTGTTCGAAAAAGGCGTGATCTACCGCAAGAACGGCACCGTGAACTGGGACCCGATCGACCAGACCGTTCTGGCCAACGAGCAGGTGATCGACGGTCGCGGCTGGCGTTCCGGCGCGCTGATCGAAAAGCGCGAAATCCCGATGTACTACTTCAAGATCACCGCCTACGCGGATGAGCTGCTGGAGAGTCTCGACGAACTGACCGGCTGGCCCGAGCAGGTCAAGACCATGCAGCGCAACTGGATCGGCAAGTCGCGCGGTATGGAAGTGCAGTTCCCGTACAACGTCGAATCGATCGGCGAAAGCGGCACCCTGAAAGTCTTCACCACCCGTCCGGACACCCTGATGGGCGCAACCTACGTTGCCGTGGCAGCCGAACACCACCTGGCTGCTCTCGCCGCGAAGAACAACCCTGAGCTGCAAGCGTTCATCGCCGAATGCAAGGGCGGCAGCGTCGCTGAAGCCGACGTCGCCACTCAAGAGAAGAAAGGCCTGCCGACCGGCCTGTTCGTCGAGCACCCGCTGACGGGCGAAAAACTGCCGGTGTGGGTCGCCAACTACGTGCTGATGCACTACGGCGATGGCGCGGTCATGGCTGTGCCGGCGCACGACGAGCGCGATTTCGAATTCGCCCACAAGTACAACCTGCCGGTCAAATCCGTGGTCCGCACCAGCTCCGGTGAAACCAACCCGGCGCCATGGCAAGACGCCTACGGCGAGCACGGCACGCTGATCAACTCCGGCGAATTCGACGGTCTGGACTTCGCTGGCGCGTTCGACGCCATGGAAGTCGCCCTGATCAAGAAAAACCTCGGCGCCTCGCGCACCCAGTTCCGCCTGCGCGACTGGGGCATCAGCCGTCAACGCTACTGGGGCTGCCCGATCCCGATCATCCACTGCGATGCCTGCGGTGACGTGCCGGTGCCGGAAGATCAACTGCCGGTCGTCCTGCCGGAGGACGTGGTGCCGGACGGCGCCGGTTCGCCGCTGGCGCGCATGCCCGAATTCTACGAGTGCACCTGCCCGAAATGCGGCCAGCCTGCCAAGCGTGAAACCGACACCATGGACACCTTCGTCGAGTCGTCCTGGTATTACGCCCGTTACGCCTCGCCGCACTTCGAAGGCGGTCTGGTGGAAAAATCCGCGGCCGACCACTGGCTGCCGGTAGATCAGTACATCGGCGGTATCGAGCACGCCATTCTTCACCTGCTCTACGCGCGTTTCTTCCACAAGCTGATGCGCGACGAAGGCCTGGTGAGCTCCAACGAGCCGTTCAAGAACCTGCTGACCCAGGGCATGGTGGTCGCCGAGACTTACTATCGTCGCGAAGCCAACGGCGCCTACACCTGGTTCAACCCGGCTGACGTGGAACTCGAGCGCGACAGCAAGGCCAAGGTCATCAGCGCCAGGCTGATTGCCGACGGCCTGCCGGTGGAAATCGGCGGCACCGAGAAGATGGCCAAGTCGAAGAACAACGGCGTCGACCCTCAGTCGATGATCGATCAGTTCGGTGCCGATACCTGCCGTCTGTTCATGATGTTCGCCTCGCCACCTGACATGAGCGCTGAATGGTCCGACTCCGGCGTGGAAGGTTCGCACCGTTTCCTCAAGCGCGTATGGCGTCTGGCTCAGGCCCACGTCACTCAGGGCCTGCCGGGCAAACTGGATATCGCCAGCCTGAATGACGAGCAGAAAGTCATTCGTCGCGCGATCCACCAGGCGATCAAGCAGGCCAGCCATGACGTCGGCCAGAACCACAAATTCAACACCGCCATCGCTCAGGTGATGACGCTGATGAACGTGCTGGAAAAAGCCGCGCAAGCGACCGAGCAGGATCGCGCACTGGTTCAGGAAGGTCTGGAAACCGTGACGCTGCTGCTGGCTCCGATCACACCGCATATCAGCCACGAGTTGTGGAACCGCCTGGGCCACGCCGATCCGGTGATCGACGCCGCCTGGCCGGTGCTGGACGAAAGTGCGCTGGTGCAGGACAGCCTGACTCTGGTGATCCAGGTCAACGGCAAGCTGCGTGGCCAGATCGAAATGCCGGCCGCCGCCACCCGTGAAGAAGTCGAAGCGGCAGCCCGCGCCAACGAAAACGTGCTGCGTTTCGTTGACGGCCTGACGATTCGCAAAGTGATCGTAGTGCCCGGGAAACTGGTCAATATCGTCGCCAGCTAATTGGATCGGGCGTCAGGTAAGCCTGACGCCCAGTAAAACCTTTCGGGCCACAGAGTCGGCCCACATGGTTTCAAGGGGAGCAACACAATGATCAAACGCAATCTGCTGGTGATGGGCCTCGCCGTCCTGTTGAGCGCCTGCGGTTTCCAGCTGCGTGGTACCGGCACCAACGAACTGTCGATCAAGGAGCTCGATCTGAGCGCCCGCAACGCCTACGGCGAAACCGTGACGCAACTGCGTCAGGTGCTGGAGGCCAGCGGCGTCAAGATCGTTTCCGGCGCACCGTACAAGCTGTTCCTGGCCGATGAGCAGGAAAACCAGCGCATCCTCAGCTACGCCGGTGCCGGTCGTACTGGTGAGTACCAGGTGAGTACCGTGCTCTCATACGACATCCGTGGCGAAAACAACCTGCTGCTCAAAAGCGACAAGCTTGAAGTGCAGAAAGTGTTCATTCACGACGGCAACAACCTCGTGGGTTCCGACCAGGAAGCCAACGATGCCCGCCGTGAAACCCGTCGCGAGCTGGTACAGCGCATGATGCTGCGTCTGCAACAACTGACGCCGGCTCAGCTCGACGCTCTGCAGCAAACCGCCAACGCGCGGGCCAAGGCCGAAGCCGACGCCCTCGAAGCGGCGCAGAAGGCTGAAGCGGAAACCCCGCGTCAGTCGCCGCTCGAACTGCCGCAGCAGTAAGACGTTCGGGGCGCTCAGGCGCCCCGTTCGCCCTCTCTTATGAAACTCGCTCCCGCCCAACTCGGCAAACACCTGCAAGGCGCCCTTGCGCCGGTCTACATCATCAGCGGCGATGACCCGCTGCTGTGCCAGGAAGCTGCCGACGCCATTCGTTCCGCTGCCCGCCAGCAAGGATTCGACGAACGTCAGGTCTTCGCCGCCGACGCCAATTTTGATTGGGGGACGCTGCTGCAGGCCGGCGCCAGCATGTCGCTGTTCGCCGAAAAACGCTTGCTGGAACTGCGCTTGCCTTCTGGCAAGCCTGGTGACAAGGGCGCCGCCGCACTGATCGAATACTGCTCGCGCCCCGCAGAGGACACGGTGCTGTTGATCAGCTTGCCCAAGCTGGACGGCAGCGCGCAGAAGACCAAGTGGGGCAAGGCGCTGGTGGAAGGTCAGCAGACCCAGTTCGTGCAGATCTGGCCGGTGGACGCCAACCAGCTGCCGAGCTGGATTCGTCAGCGTCTGTCTCAGGCCGGCTTGTCTGCCAGCCAGGATGCGGTGGAACTGATTGCCGCGCGGGTCGAAGGCAACCTGCTGGCCGCTGCGCAAGAGATCGAAAAGCTCAAGCTGATGGCCGAGGGCGGGCAAATCACCGTCGAAACCGTGCAGGCGGCCGTCGCCGACAGTGCGCGCTTCGACGTGTTCGGCCTGACCGACGCAGTGCTCAACGGCGAACCGGCTCACGCCCTGCGCATGCTCGAAGGGCTGCGCGGTGAAGGGGTCGAGCCGCCGGTGATCCTTTGGGCTCTGGCCCGGGAATTGCGCCTGCTGGCCAACATCTCGTTGCAATACAGCCAGGGAACGCCGCTGGACAAGTGCTTCAGCCAGGCCAAGCCGCCCGTCTGGGACAAGCGCAAACCGCTGATGAGCAAGGCCCTGCAACGCTATTCGGCGCAACGCTGGGCGCAATTGCTGCTCGAAGCACAGCGCATCGATGCGCAGATCAAGGGGCAGGCAGCCGGTTCGCCGTGGATGAGCCTGAGCCGGTTGGCACTGCTGATGGCCGGTCAGCGCCTGACATTGCCTGCCGAATGAAATTCGGGATCGCGCTGCGATCCCGTTTTTTATCAAGTCCGTTTCCTACAGAACATTACGCCCTCGGTCCTATAGACAGACGCCCGAGATCGGCAGATTATCTGCCGCGCATAACCTCACTCAATCGAGAGCATCCTCATGAGCAAAAAGCCATCGAAACATGGCCACAACAAGGCCAAATCCATCGTCGCCCAACCCCTGTTCCGCAGCCGCCAGGAACGACCCACCAAGGGTAAAGGCAGCTACCGCCGCGAAGCCTTCCAGTCTGACAGCTGGGAGGCTTCTTACTTTCTGGCCGCTTGAAGCGCAGCACCCCTTCCTCATGTTAAGGTCTGCACCTGATTCGTATTCCCTGGACCTGTGCATGCCCCTCAGTCTTTCCCGTCGTTGGCCCTTGCGCCAACTGATCGCTGCCTCCAGCTTCGTACTGCTTGTCGCCTGCGCGGAAAAACCTACCGCCGCCGACGCTCAACCGCTTCAGACCGCTCCCGTTGCCACAGCCCCAGCGGTCATCCCGCCGGTAGTGCCGTCCGGTGACAACCTCGACCTGCAACCGACCCAGACCTTTGCCGAATGGCAAGCGGGTTTCCGCAAGGACGCGCTGGCCGCCGGCATCCGTCCAGACCTGTTCGACCGCGCCTTCGCCAATGTCAGCTTCGACGCCAGCGTGATTCGTGCCGACCGCAGCCAGCCGGAATTCGCCCGGCCGGTCTGGGAGTACCTGGATGGCGCGCTTTCGCCCTTGCGCGTACGCAAAGGCCAGGCGCTGATCAGCCAGTACGCCGACATCCTGCAAAGCATCGAACAGCGCTATGGCGTCGATCGTCAGGCGCTGGTGTCGGTGTGGGGGATGGAAAGTAATTTCGGCCAGTTCCAGGGCAGCAAATCGGTGATCAACTCGCTGGCCACCCTGGCCTATGAAGGTCGCCGTCCGGGCTTTGCCCATGCGCAGCTGATCGCGGCACTGCAGATCCTGCAGCAGGGCGACATCACCCCCGAGAAAATGCTCGGTTCTTGGGCTGGTGCCATGGGCCAGACCCAGTTCATCCCGACCACCTACAACACCCACGCCGTGGATTTCGACGGTGACGGTCGCCGCGATATCTGGGGCAGCCCGGCCGACGCCCTGGCCTCCACCGCGCATTACCTGCAAAGCTCCGGCTGGCAGCGTGGCCAGCCGTGGGGCTTCGAAGTGCAACTGCCGAGCGGTTTCAACTACACCCTGGCCGACGGCGCGATTCGTAAAAGCGTCGCCGAATGGCGGCAACTGGGCGTGATCCTGCCGAACGGCGGCCAGGTGCCGGCCGGCGCCGAGCAACTGTCCGCTGCCCTGCTGCTGCCGGCCGGCTATCGTGGCCCGGCGTTCCTGATCCTCGATAACTTCCGGGCGATCCTCAAGTACAACAATTCGTCGTCCTATGCCTTGGCCGTCAGTCTGTTGTCCGAGCGCTTCAACGGCGCCGGCCTGATCAATGGCACCTGGCCAAAAGATGACCTGCCGTTGAGCCGCACCGAGCGGATCGAACTGCAAAACCTGCTGACCGCGCGCAACTACGACGCCGGTGCGGCGGACGGGATCATCGGCGCCAATACGCGCAAGGCTATCCGCAGTGCGCAGCAGTCATTCGGCTGGCCGGCGGATGGTTACCCGACGCACAAGCTGCTGGAAAGCCTGCGCAACCAGTAAAAGCATCGCGGGCAAGCCCGCTCCCACAGGTTTAGAGGGGTTCGCAGTATCTGCGTACGACCTGAAAACTGTGGGAACGGGCTTGCCCGCGATGACTGACTATCAGGCGATTAATCCCTACGCATTGATCACCACATCCTGCTCCAGCATCAACTCCTTCTTCCCGGCATCCAGTCGAACCAGCGCCCCCAGTGGCAACGTCAGGTTCGGATCGCAGTGCCCGCTACGCCAGCCGGACAGCACCGGAATCCGCAGTGGTTCAAAAGTCTGCTTGAGCAAGCGGTTCAAGGCCTCGACATCCACGCCCGCCACGTCCCCGACCAGCACGCCACGCAATCTGGCCAACTTGCCTGCCAGACGCATTTGCGTCAGCAAACGGTCGATCCGGTACAACGGCTCGTTGATGTCCTCGATGAGCAGAATCACCCCTTCGACGTCGATTTCGTAAGGCGTGCCCAGGGTCGCGGCGATCATCGCCAGATTGCCGCCCTGCAAACGTCCGTGGGCAATGCCCGGCTCCACGGTGGTCAATGGATAAGCCGCCGGGTGACTCAGTACACTGCCGGCCTTCAACTGACCGCGCAGCATGGCGAAGAACGACGTCACCGTCGGCGGTTTCTTGTCCCCCAGCAGATCGGCATTCAACAACGGCCCGTGAAAGGTCACGAACCCGGCGTAGCGACTGATGGCCAAGTGCAGCGCGGTGATGTCGCTGTAACCGACGAAGGGCTTGGCATGACGGCTCAACAGATCGTAGTCGATCCGGTCCAGCAACCTTGGCGTGCCGTACCCACCGCGCAGGCAAATGATTGCATCGACCTCTTTGTCAGCAAACGCCGCATGCAGATCATTGAGCCGCACCTCGTCGCTGCCGGCCAGATAACCGTCCTTCTCGTAGACGCCGGGGAACACCCGCAAACCGTAACCCCGGGCGCGCATCCACTGAACGGCCTTTTCGGTATCGAGCGTGCCGGGGCCGGCGGGCGCAATTACGCCTATCAGCCCTTCCGACGGCAGCGCGGGCACAGGCTTGTGCGGAAAAAGGGTATGGGTCGGTCGAACGGTCATCCATGGATCTCCCTGTGTGAAGTCATGCTCACACAGTAGTCAGGAACGGCGACAAACAGAAGAGGCCCGGCCGCGCCGCAGATTGCAGGAAAAGTCAGTAACGAGTGTAAGCCAGACAAAAAAATGCCCGCCGGGCGATAAACCCCGGCGGGCATTTTCTCATTCAGCGCTGAATCAGGAACCGAGCAGCTCGGCCTTGACCAGTTTCGCCTGTTCGTCGGCGTGGTACGAAGAACGCACCAATGGGCCGGACGCAACGTTTTTGAAGCCCATCTTGTAACCTTCCTCGGCGAACCAGGCGAAGGTGTCCGGGTGTACGAAACGCTGCACCGGCAAGTGGCTGCGGGACGGTTGCAGGTACTGGCCCAGGGTCAGCATGTCGATGTCGTGTTCGCGCATGCGCTTCATGACTTCGATGACTTCGTCGTCGGTCTCGCCCAGACCCAGCATCAGGCCGGATTTGGTCGGGATGTGCGGCATCATCTGCTTGAAGCGTTGCAGCAGGGTCAGCGACCACTGGTAGTCCGAACCCGGGCGCGCAGCCTTGTACAGGCGCGGCACGGTTTCCAGGTTGTGGTTGAACACATCCGGCGGCTCGGCGGCGGTGATTTCCAGGGCGATGTCCATGCGGCCACGGTAGTCCGGGACCAGGGTCTCGAGCTGCACGTTCGGCGACAGTTTGCGGATTTCGCGGATGCAGTCGGCAAAGTGCTGGGCACCGCCGTCACGCAGGTCGTCGCGGTCAACCGAGGTGATCACCACGTACTTGAGTTTCAGGTCGGCGATGGCGATGGCCAGGCTTTCCGGCTCGTTGACGTCCAGTGGCTTCGGACGACCGTGGCCAACGTCGCAGAACGGGCAGCGACGGGTGCAGATGTCACCCATGATCATGAAGGTCGCGGTGCCGCCGGAGAAGCATTCGCCCAGGTTCGGGCAGGACGCCTCTTCGCAGACGCTGTGCAGCTTGTGTTTGCGCAGCAGGCTCTTGATGCGGTCGACTTCCGGCGAAACCGGGATGCGCACGCGGATCCAGTCGGGTTTCTTCGGCAGTTCGGTGGTCGGAATGATCTTCACCGGGATGCGTGCAACCTTCTCGGCGCCGCGCAGCTTGACGCCGGCTTCAACCTTGGGACGCGGGGCCGGGCGCTCGGTCACGTCGAGCGTCGGGATCATGGTTTGCACTGCATCAGTAGTCATATCAGTCGATTCCGCCCGTCAGGGTCGTCTGCTCAGCATAGTCGAGGTGTTTGACGAGCTGCGCGCGCAGCCGGGCACTTACCTCGGCAAATTCAATCGATCCTGCGTGCTCGCTCAGCTGGGTCATCGCCAGCCCGGCATAGCCGCAGGGATTAATCCGTCGAAACGGCTCCAGGTTCATGTCCACGTTCAGGGCCAGGCCATGAAAGGAACAACCGTGGCGAATCCGCAAACCCAGAGAAGCGATCTTCGCTCCGTCGACGTAGACGCCGGGAGCATCCGGCTTGGCCACGGCGGTCACACCGTAACTGGACAGCAGTTCGATCAGGCAGCGCTCCATGCGGCTGACCAGATCGCGCACGCCGAAACCGAGTCGGCGCACATCCAGCAGCAGGTACGCCACCAGTTGACCGGGGCCATGGTAGGTCACCTGACCGCCGCGGTCGACCTGCACCACCGGAATATCTCCCGGCAGCAACAGGTGCTCGGCCTTGCCGGCCTGACCCTGGGTGAACACCGGCGGGTGTTCAACCAGCCAGATTTCATCCGGGGCCGTGGTGCCACGCTCGTTGGTAAAACGTTGCATGGCCTGCCAGACCGGCTCGTAAGCCATCTGGCCGAGTTCGCGAAAGCCCAGCGTGCCCGGCATCACAACACCATGTGTACGAAGCCGGTCGCCCGCAGTTCGCTGTTGATGTTGTACAGCTGATCCTGGTCGGTCGCGACGATGTGCAACTGGATGGTGGTGTACTTGCCGTTGCTGCTTTGACGCTCGTCGACACGCTCATCATTGATGCTGGCGTGTTTCTTGACGATGTCGATGATCTTGTCTTTGTTGCCGACGCCCGTATCGCTGATCACCTTAACCGGATAATCAACCTGGGGAAATTCGATCTTTGGCGCCTTTACTTCGGTATCGGTCATGGCGTAACGGCCTCGTAATCGTAAGCCCGGTAACGAACAAGGCCCCGCTCCGGACAGGAACGGGGCCATGCAGGTCAACTCAAATCAGTTGAACAAGCCGTAGAAGAATAGACGGATGCTATCCCACATGCGGCGGAAGATACCACCCTCCTCGACAGCGTCCAGAGCGATCAGGTCGGCGCTGTGCACCACCTTGTCGTCCAGTTTCACTTCGACTTTACCGATCACGTCGCCCTTGGCGATTGGCGCGGTCAGTTGCGGGTTCATGGTCATGCTGGCAGCAAGCTTCTTCAGCTGGCCTTTCGGCAGGGTCATGGTCAGGTCTTCAGCCAGGCCGGCCTTGACCTGGCTGGTGGTGCCTTTCCACACCGGAGCCTGAGCCAGTTCGGTGCCCTTCTGGTAGAAGGTCTGGGTTTCGAAGAAGCGGAAACCGTAGGTCAGCAGCTTCTGGGTCTCGGCGGCACGGGCCGCTTCGCTGTTGGTGCCGAACACCACGGCGATCAGGCGCATGCCGTCGCGTACGGCCGAGGACACCATGCAGTAGCCGGCTTCTTCGGTGTGGCCGGTTTTCAGACCGTCGACGGTCTTGTCGCGCCACAGCAGCAGGTTGCGGTTAGGCTGTTTGATGCCGTTCCAGAAGAACTCTTTCTGCGAGTAGATCGCGTAGTGAGCCGGGTCTTCGTGGATGATCGCGCGAGCCAGGATCGCCATGTCGTGAGCCGACGAATAGTGCTCAGGGTTCGGCAGACCGGTCGGGTTCATGAAGTGGGTATTGGTCATGCCCAGATCGGCGACGGTCTTGTTCATCAGGTCGGCGAAGGCGTCTTCGCTGCCGGCGATGTGTTCAGCCACCGCGACGCTGGCGTCGTTGCCGGACTGAATGATGATGCCGTGCAGCAGGTCGCTGACCGTGACCTGCGAGCCGACCTTGATGAACATCCGCGAACCGCCGGTGCGCCAGGCGTTTTCGCTGACGGTCACCGGGTCGTTTTCACCGATCTGGCCGCGACGGATTTCCAGCGTGGCAATGTACGCGGTCATCAGTTTGGTCAGGCTGGCCGGTGGCAGACGCTGGTCACCGTTGTTCTCCACCAGCACGTTGCCGCTGTTGGCATCCATGAGCACGTAGGATTTGGCGGCCAGTTGTGGTGGCGACGGCATCATCTCGGCCGCGAACGCGGCAGGCGAGAGGAGCAGCGGGACTAGCAGACACAGGCGTTTGGCAAAGGTGGTGATGTTCATCCGTCTCTCGAAATCGCTAATGGAAACTGCCCAAGGGCAGAATTTAATCAGATGTCTTTCAGGCTTTGCCCGAAACCTGCCTGCGCGACGATCATGCTGCGTTAAAAACAGATTCGGAGTGCTCATGTAGGTCCCCTACAATCCGCTTCCTCACCTGTTTTTGCCTTGCCTGATCGCCGCTCGGCGAGCTTTCGAGCAAACCCTGCGAGCATCGCGTGTTCAGTTGCTCACTCCAGTCACCCTTGCCGGGCTTTTGTTCTTCGACGAGCCAACAACCTGGTTCACCCCCCAATCGCTGGTGAACCGTCAATCAAGTCCTACGTTTACTCGGTGACCACACTTGGCGAACCCAGGTTGGCCAGGCGCACGCTGTTCTGTACCTGGGCAATTTCACCCGGCGAACCGATCGGTCCCAGGCGAACCCGGTGCAGGGTCTGCTGATTGCGCACGATCGAGCTGATGAACACCGGAGCGCTCACCATCCCGCTGAGCTTCGACCTCAGGAGTTCTGCAGCGTCCGGGTTGGCGAACGCGCCCACCTGCAGATACTGGCCAGACGCTGGTGCAGAAGCGTTTTTTTTTGCATCGAGCTGGACTGGTACGACGGCCGCGGCGTGCTGCTGCGGCGGCGGAGTCCATTGTTCGACGGTGCCCGCCGAAGCCGTGATCACCGGGGCGCTATTCTGCGCGACTTGCGGCTCGTTGAGCATCAAGGGCGCCGGACGGCCCTTCGCGGCCCACCACTGCTGCGGGTCGATGCCTTCGACCTTGACCCGCGCGGTGCCGATTTCGGCATAACCGAGCTTCTTGGCGGCGGCGTAGGACAGGTCGATGATCCGGTCCGAATAGAACGGCCCACGGTCATTGACCCGCAGGATCACGCTCCTGTTGTTGTCCAGGTTGGTCACCCGAACGTAACTCGGCAGCGGTAGTGTCTTGTGGGCGGCGCTCATGCCGTACAGATCGTAGACCTCGCCGTTGGCGGTGTTCTGACCATGGAACTTGGTCCCGTACCAGGACGCGGTGCCGGAGGCCACGTAAGTCTTGGATTCCTGCAACGGGAAGTAGGTCTTGCCCAGCACGGTGTAAGGGTTGGCCTTGTACGGTCCGGTGTGCAGGGTCGGCGTGGCGTCCGGGATGCGCGACACATCGACGTCCCACCACGGCGCGCCGTCCTTGTGGGCCCGGTTGATGTCCAGGCCCGGCTGCGAACGCACGGCGGTGGTCGGCTTCTGGCTCGGCGAACGGCTGGTCGAACAACTGGCGACCAACACCGCCAACGCAGCGAAGGCCACCAGTTTCAGGGGTTTATTGATAGGCAATGCCCGCATTACTTGACGCCCCGTGCTTGTACCAGCTGTTCAGACAGTTGATGTACGGCCATGGCGTACATCACGCTGCGGTTATAACGCGTGATCGCGTAGAAATTCTTCAGGCCCATCCAGTATTCCGGACCGTTGTCGCCTTCCAGGCGGAACGCGGTGACCGGCATGTCATCGCGCAGCGCATCATGACTCGACCAGCCCAGCGCTCGCAACTCCCCGACGGTTTTCGTCGGCTCGATGCCGGTGGTCAGGCCTTCATCCACCTGCTCGCCGCGCACATCCGCGCGACTGACCACCGGCTCGCCGGCGACCCAGCCGTGACGCTTGAAATAGCTGGCGACACTGCCGATCGCGTCATCCGGGTTGTTCCAGATATTGATGTGGCCGTCGCCGTCGAAATCCACCGCGTAGGCGCGGAAACTGCTCGGCATGAACTGCGGCAAGCCCATCGCCCCGGCGTAGGACCCCTTGAGGGTCAGCGGGTCGACCTGCTCTTCGCGTGCCAGCAGCAGGAACTCACGCAGCTCCTTGCGGAAAAATTCGGCACGGGGAGGATAGTCGAAACCCAGCGTGGACAAGGCATCGATCACCCGGTAATTGCCGGTATTACGTCCGAAAAAGGTCTCAACGCCGATGATCGACACAATTACCTGGGCCGGAACGCCGTATTCCTGCTCGGCGCGGGCCAGGGCGGCCTCGTGCTGACGCCAGAAGTCCACACCGCGGGCAATGCGCGCGTCGGTGATGAACATCGGCCGGTATTCTTTCCACTGTTTGACCCGTTCGGCGGGTTTGGAAATGGCGTCGAGAATCGCCTGCTTGCGTTGGGCTTCGCGGAACACGGCCATCAGCTGTTCGCCGGCGAAACCGTAGTCGCGGGTCATTTCACCGACGAATTCGGCCACCTGGGGCGAGCCTTCGTAATCGCCGGCCAACGCTTCCTGCGCGCTGCCAAGGATGCCTACCAGGCCGAGCCACGGTGCGTATCGTGTCGCCCAGTCACGCATTACTTGCATTGAACTCTTCACCTTATTCAAACCTGTGCGATCCACTTGCGATGGGTATGGATCGACATCAAAACCCCAAACGCTGACAGCAGCGTCACCAGCGAAGTTCCGCCGTAGCTAATGAACGGCAACGGCACCCCCACCACCGGCAACAGGCCACTGACCATACCGATGTTGACGAAAACGTAAACAAAAAACGTCATGGTCAAAGCGCCGGCCAGCAATTTGCCGAACAGCGTCTGCGCCTGGGCGGTAATCACCAGGCCACGACCGATCAGCAACAGATAGATCAGCAACAGTGCGCAGATACCCACCAGCCCGAACTCTTCACCGAGCACGGCGATGATGAAGTCGGTGTGGCTTTCCGGCAGGAAGTCCAGGTGCGACTGGGTGCCCAACAGCCAGCCCTTGCCGAATACACCGCCGGAACCGATGGCGGCTTTCGACTGGATGATGTTCCAGCCGGTGCCCAGCGGATCGCTTTCCGGGTCGAGGAACGTCAGGATCCGTTGCTTCTGGTAGTCGTGCATGATGAAGAACCACATCGCGACCGACACCGGAATCGCCGCCGCCAATACACTGAGAATCCAGCGCCAGCGCAACCCGCCCATGAAAAGTACGAAGGCGCCGCCGGCCAGAATCAGCAGCGAAGTGCCGAGGTCCGGCTGACGCACGATCAGGGCGAACGGCACACCGATCAGCAACAGGCTGATGCCGACATGCTTGAGCTGCGGCGGCAGCGTGCGCTTGGACAGGTACCAGGCGATCGTTGCCGGCATCAGGATCTTCATGAATTCCGAGGGCTGGAAGCGGATCACCCCGGGGATGTTGATCCATCGGGTCGCGCCCATGGCGTTGTGACCCATGATGTCCACCACCAGCAACAGCACCACCCCGATCACATAGCCGAGCGGCACCCAGCGTGCCATGAACCGCGGCTCGAACTGGGCAATGATGATCATCGACACCAGACCGATGCCGAACGACGTGGCCTGTTTGGCCAGCAGATCCCAGCTCTTGCCACTGGCCGAATACAGCACGAACAGGCTGCCGGCCGCCAGGATCAACAACAGCACCAGCAACGGGCCGTCGATATGCAAACGTTGCAACAGCGTCGCCCGGCGACGCATCACATCCTCGCTGGAGAGCATGCGATCGAAATTATTCATCACGGGCCGTAGCCTCCGCACTGATAGGGCTGGCGTATTCGGCTTTCAACCGTCCGTCCTGATCCAGCAGCCAGGCATCCATGACCTGCCGCACCACCGGTGCCGCGACGCCGGAACCGGACTCACCGTTCTCGACCATCACCGACACCACGATTTTCGGGTCATCCGCCGGCGCGAAACCGACGAACAGGGCGTGGTCGCGGTGGCGCTCCTGAACCTTGGAGCGGTCGTATTTCTCACCCTGCTTGATCGCCACGACCTGGGCCGTACCCGACTTGCCGGCGATCCGGTATTGCGCGCCGATCGAGGCCTTGCGCGCGGTGCCTCGGGCACCGTGCATTACCTGCTGCATGCCGTGGTTGACCTTGTTCCAGTCCGACGGGTCGCGCAGGATGATGTCCGGCATCGGATTTTCATCCTTCGGCTTCTCGCCTTCGATGGTCTTGGCCAGATGCGGGCGGTTCCATACGCCTTTGTTGGCCACCAGCGCCGTGGCCTGGGCCAGTTGCAGCGGGGTCGATTGCATGTAGCCCTGGCCGATCCCGAGAATCAGGGTTTCGCCGGGGAACCACGCCTGACGCCGGGTCGCGCGCTTCCACTCGCGGGACGGCATCAGGCCGGGGGATTCTTCGAACATGTCCAGCGAGACCTTCTGGCCGATCCCGAACTTGTTCATGTAGGCCGACAACCGGTCGATGCCCAGCTTGTGCGCCAGATCATAGAAGTAGGTGTCGTTGGACCGCATGATCGCCGTGTCGAGGTCGACGAAGCCGTCCCCGGTGCGGTTCCAGTTGCGGTACTTGTGGTCGTAGTTGGGCAGCATGTAATAACCGGGGTCGAACACCCGGCTCGACGCCGTCACCACGCCCGCGTCGAGACCGGCAATCGCCACTGCCGGTTTGATCGTCGAGCCCGGCGGGTAAAGACCGCGCAGCACGCGGTTGAACAGCGGCCGGTCAATCGAATCGCGCAGCTCGGCGTAAGCCTTGAAGCTGATGCCGGTGACGAACAGGTTCGGGTCGAAGCTCGGTTGACTGACCATCGCCAGCACTTCGCCGGTTTTCGGATCGAGTGCCACCACCGCACCACGTCGACCGCCCAGCGCGGCCTCGGCGGCTTCCTGCAATTTGATGTCGAGGCTCAGGACAATGTCCTTGCCCGGCACCGGATCGGTACGCTTGAGCACACGCAGGACCCGGCCACGGGCGTTGGTCTCGACCTCTTCGTAGCCCACCTGACCGTGCAGCTCGGCTTCGTAGAAGCGCTCGATGCCGGTCTTGCCGATGTGGTGGGTGCCGCTGTAATTGACCGGATCGAGGGTCTTCAGCTCTTTCTCGTTGATCCGCCCCATATAACCCACCGAGTGCGCAAAATGCGCGCCCTGCGGGTAGTGACGCACCAGTTGCGCGACCACTTCGACGCCCGGCAGGCGGAACTGATTCACCGCGATCCGGGCGATCTGCTCTTCGGTCAGCTCGAACAGGATCGGCACCGGCTCGAACGGCCGGCGGCCCTGGCGCATGCGCTTTTCGAAGATCACCCGGTCTTCCGGCGTCAGCTCCAGTACCTCGACGATCACGTCGAGCACCTGCTGCCAGTCGCCGGAACGCTCGCGGGTCATGCTCAGGCTGAAGCTCGGACGGTTGTCCGCCACCACCACGCCGTTGCGGTCGAAAATCAGGCCACGGGTCGGCGGGATCGGCTGAACGTGAACCCGATTGTTTTCCGACAGCGTCGAGTGATAGTCGTACTGAATCACCTGCAGGTAATACAGCCGCGCAATCAGCACGCAGATCAGCGCCACCACCGCAATTGCGCCGAACACGACGCGACCACGCACCAGACGGGCGTCTTTTTCGTGGTCCTTGATGCGGATCGGCTGAGACATGAGGGCGGATTACTTGTGGTAAGGGTGGCCGGACAGCACGGTCCAGGCACGATACAACTGCTCGCCGATGAGGATGCGCACCAGCGGGTGCGGCAGCGTCAGCGGCGACAACGACCAGCGCTGATCCGCGCGGGCACAGACTTCCGGCGCCAGCCCTTCCGGGCCACCGACCATGAAGTTGACCGTGCGCGAGTCCAGGCGCCAGCGATCGAGTTCGACCGCCAATTGCTCGGTGCTCCACGGTTTGCCATGAACTTCGAGGGTGACAATCCGCTCGTTCGGCCCGACCTTGGCCAGCATGGCTTCGCCTTCCTGACGGATGAAGCGGGCCACGTCGGCGTTCTTGCCACGGGTATTGAGCGGAATTTCCACCAGTTCCAGCGCCAGCTCGGACGGAAGACGCTTGGCATATTCATGCCAGCCTTCTTCCACCCACTTGGGCATGCGTGAACCGACGGCGATCAGGCGCAGTCGCACAGCAATCCCTTACAGCTGGTCTTTGTTGAGCTTGGTGAAATGCTCGTGGGTGTTTTCCGGGCTGTGGTGCTTGGCGTCCGCCGCACGGCTTTGCTCGGCACCGGCCCACAGGCGCTCCAGGTCGTAGAACTGACGGGCCGAGGCGGTCATCATGTGCACGATCACCAGATCCAGGTCCAGCAGCACCCAGTCGCTGTCGCCCTTGCCTTCTTCGCCCAGCGGCTTGGCGCCCTGCTTTTTGACCTCTTCGCGAACCTTGTCCAGCATCGCGTTGATCTGGCGGTTGGAAGTACCGGTGGCGATGATCATGTAGTCAGTGATGCTCTGCTTGTCGCGCACATCGATGATCTGGATGTCCTGGGCCTTGACGTCTTCCAGGGCTGCAACGGCCACCTTGACCAGCTCGTCGCCCTTAAGTGGCTCGTTGGTGTTGACCGGCTCTGGCAGCGGGGCGCTCTTGAATGTGCCTTTGCGCTTTACTTTGGTTTGGTCTTTGTCAGTCATATAAAACTCGTTTTGCTCATATTTTCGGCGGCTTGGCGACACGTGGATTCGTATCAGTGAAGCACGCCTTGTTCAGTTCGACGCACGGTACAGACCGTGCGCATCGATGTAGGCCAGGACCGCGTCGGGCACCAGGAAACGTACCGACTTACCGCTGGCCAGCAGTTGACGGATCTGGGTGGCGGAAACCGCGAGCGGTGTCTGCCAGACGAATGCAATCTGTCCGCTCGGCCCCTTCAGGGCCAGCGGGTCGCTCACCGAACGCGCTGCCAGCAGGTTGCGCAAGGCATCCGGCGGTTCGCTGTCGGCGTCCGGGCGCTGTAGCACCAGGATGTGGCAATGCTGGAGCAACTCTTCCCAGCGGTGCCAAGTGGGCAGGCCGCAAAATGCGTCCCAGCCCAGAAGCAGAAAAACCTGGGTCTCGGCGGCCATTTCGGCGCGCAGCGACTCCAGGGTATCGATGGTCCAGGACGGTTTGTCCCGCTGCAATTCGCGGGCGTCCACCACCAGCGGCGGCACACCGGCTACCGCACATTCAACCATTGCCAGCCGGTCCTGCGCCGACACTTGCGGCGTATCGCGGTGCGGCGGCCGGGCGCTGGGCATCATGCGCAGCTCATCGAGCCCCAGCGCTTCGGCGACTTCCAGCGCGCCACGCAAATGGCCGACGTGCACCGGATCGAACGTCCCGCCCAGTACGCCAATGCGCCGGGGACGGGATTTCTTGCCGGTTTTCGGCGCTTTCAGATCGAGGTCGGACAAGTCAGACCGTCGCCTGGCCGCGCAACTGGCCATCACCGACCACGATGTACTTCTCGCAGGTCAGTCCTTCCAGGCCCACCGGGCCACGGGCGTGCAGCTTATCAGTAGAAATGCCGATCTCGGCACCCAATCCGTATTCGAATCCGTCGGCGAAGCAGGTCGGGGTGTTGATCATCACCGATGCCGAGTCGACTTCGGCCACGAACTGCCGGGTGTCGGCGAGGTTTTCGCTGACGATCGAGTCGGTGTGGTGGGAGCCGAAATGGTTGATGTGTTCGATGGCCTGATCCAGGCCGTCCACCACACGGATCGACAGAATTGGCGCCAGGTACTCGGTGCTCCAGTCTTCTTCGGTCGCCGCTACGGCTTCGATGATCGCCCGGGTACGCTCGCAACCGCGCAGTTCGACGCCCTTTTCGCGGAACTGCTTCGCCATCGGCGGCAGGAAATCCTTCGCAACACTTTGATCGACCAGCAAGGTCTCCATCGCACCGCAGATGCCATAGCGGTAGGTCTTGGCATTGAAGGCGATGCGCTGGGCTTTCGGCAGGTCGGCGTGTTCGCTGACATAGACGTGGCAGATACCGTCCAGGTGCTTGATCACCGGCACGCGGGCGTCGCGGCTGATGCGTTCGATCAGGCCACGGCCACCGCGCGGTACGATCACATCGACGTACTCCGGCATGGTGATCAGCGCGCCAACGGCAGCGCGGTCGGTGGTTTCCACCACTTGCACCACGGCGGCCGGCAGCTCGGCTTCGGCCAGACCGCGCTGGATGCAGGCGGCAATCGCGCGGTTGGAATGAATCGCCTCGGAACCGCCGCGCAGGATGGTCGCGTTGCCGGACTTCAGGCACAGGCTCGCAGCATCGATGGTCACGTTGGGACGGGATTCGTAGATGATCCCGATCACGCCCAGCGGCACGCGTATCTTGCCGACCTGAATGCCCGACGGACGGAAGCTCATGTCACGGATCGCCCCGACCGGATCCGGCAGCGCTGCAACCTGACGCAGGCCGACGATCATGCCGTCGATGCGCGCCGGGGTGAGCTCCAGACGCTCCAGCAGTGCCGGCTCCAGACCGTTGGCGCGACCGGCGGCCAGGTCCTGCTCATTGGCTGCCGCAAGCTCGGCGCGGGCGGCGTCCAGGGCATTGGCGGCAGCCAGCAAAGCGCGGTTTTTCTGCGCGGTGCTGGCACGGCCGATGACGCGGGAAGCTTCGCGGGCGGCGCGACCCAATCGGGTCATGTAGTCAAGAACGGACTCAGTCATGGTCTGCTGGGGTCTTGGCAAAGAGGAAAGCGGCAGATTATAGCTGTCGCGTCCCGGGACTAACAGCGGTGACGGGCGGATGGTCGAAATGGACGGCGATTTGCCGACGTTCAGCAGAGATTAAGCCGCGAATTGTTATCATCACGGCCTCCTCCGCCTGGATAAACCCTGTTTGCCATGTCCAACCTGACCGTTCGCGCCACCTCCGCGCGCCAGCCTGTCGGCCTTGCGGATGCCTTTTTCGACCGTGACGCCCAGACGCTGGCCCGTGATCTGCTCGGCAAAGTCATCCGCCACCGCGTTGGCGATTTGTGGCTGAGCGCCCGAATCATCGAAACCGAAGCGTATTACTGCGAGGAAAAAGGCAGCCATGCGTCCCTCGGCTACACAGAAAAGCGTAAGGCTTTGTTTCTGGATGGCGGCCACATCTATATGTACTACGCCCGTGGCGGCGACTCACTGAACTTCAGTGCGCAGGGTCCGGGCAATGCGGTGCTGATCAAATCGGCCTATCCGTGGGTCGACGAGATCAGCGGCCCGGCCAGTCTGGCGCAGATGCTGCTGAACAATCCCGATGCTCAGGGTCGCCCGCGCCCCTCCCAGAAACTGTGTGCCGGGCAGACGCTGCTGTGCAAGGCGCTGGGGCTGAAAGTGCCGGTGTGGGATGCCAAGCGCTTCGACCACGAAATCCTCCTGGTGGAAAACACCGGCCCTGCGCCCACTCATGTGATTCAGACCACCCGCCTGGGCATTCCCCATGGCCGTGACGAGCACTTGATGTATCGCTTCGTCGATGCTGCCTATGCCCAGTGGTGCACGCGGAACCCGCTGCGTCGGGGTCAGGTCGAAGGTCGCGATTATTTTCTGCTGTGATTGCACACCCCTGCGGCACGCCGGCCAGGGACATCAATGAAATGGAGTGGTTTGTATGGGCCCATGGCTCGATAGCGTGACCGGATGGCTGGCCGCCAACCCACAATGGCTGGCGGCCGCGGTGCTCATTGTGGCGTTTGTGGAATGTCTGGCGATTGCCGGACTGATCGTGCCCGGCACAGTGCTGCTGTTCGCCGTGGCAGTGCTGGCCGGCAGCGGTGCACTGTCTTTGAGCGAGACCCTGTTGCTGGGCTTTCTCGGCGGGATTCTCGGCGACGTGATTTCGTATTTCCTCGGCCGTCACTTCCACCAGAACATCCGGCGTCTGCCGGGCCTGCGCCATCACCCGGAATGGATGGCCGGCGCGGAAACCTATTTCCAGCGCTACGGCATCGCCAGCCTGTTGGTCGGGCGCTTCATCGGCCCGTTACGCCCGATGTTGCCGATGGTCGCCGGCATGTGCGACATGCCCTTCCCACGCTTCGCCGCCGTCAGTCTGCTGGCAGCAGCAGGCTGGAGCCTCGCGTACCTGTTGCCGGGCTGGGCCACCGGGGCGGCGATTCGCCTGCCCTTGCCGGAAGGTTTCTGGCTACAGGCCGGGATCGTCGCCGGCAGCATCGCCGTCATGGTCGGCCTGAGCGCCAACAGCAGCCTGCGCCGTCATCGCCGGGCGACGATCTGGATCAGCAGCATGAGCCTGCTGATCCTGATCGGCCTGTTCATCGGCTACCCGTATCTGAGCGCCCTCGATCAGGGCGTCATGACCCTGGTGCAGGAACATCGCCGCCCGGCGCTGGATGAAGTGGCGGTGGTGTTCACCCTGATCGGTGAATTCCGCAACATGTTGCTGTTCAGCGCCCTGCTGACTGCGCTGCTGTTGCTGTGCCGTCAGTGGCGCCATGCCATTTTCGTGGGCGGCACCCTGCTCGTCACGGCCCTGGCCAACACCGGAACCAAACTGTTTTTCGCCCGGGTACGCCCGGAAGTACTGACCGATCCGCTTACCAGCTACAGCATGCCCAGCGGCCATGCGTCCGGCTCGTTCGCGCTGTTCCTGGCCCTGGCCGTACTCGCCGGACGCGGGCAACCGCCAAGGCTGCGACTGACCTGGCTGCTGATCGGCTGCATTCCGGCACTGGCGATTGCCCTGTCGCGGGTGTATCTGGGCGCCCACTGGCCGACGGATGTGCTGGCCGGCGCCATGCTCGCAGCCTGCGTATGCGCCGCCGGGCTCTGGCTCAGTCAACGGCAAACGCCGCTCGGCGCCATGCCACAAAAAGTCTGGTGGCTGGTGCTGCCGGCGCTGGTCGCCCTGTTCGGTTTCTTCGTGCTGCGACACTTGCCGCATACATTGCTGCGCTATTCGTACTAGGCAGCAGAAGAAACCGGCGAAGGGTTGATCCTCAGGACGAACGACACGTTTTCGGCGTCATACGCATTGTGGCCGGTGTCGTTCGGATTCTGATCGAGGAAGTACCGCAGACCTTGCTTCGTTGCATGTTGAAAAAGTCTTTTCTGTTTCTCGACACTGAACAACGCCACAGAAACAGGATTGGAAGGAAAGTCACCAAGGTCTTTCAACTTTCCCGCATAGGTCTCCACTTCGAAGTAACTGCCGACATCCTTGTCCAGAACAAGATGCCGGTTTTTCTGGTCCAGGCGTACCCGCCAATCGAAATAACGACCGGCCGTCTTGACGTTGAGGGAGTAGCGCCCCCGAGATTCCGGTACAAACTCGAACAATAGCGGTTCGACATCATCATGGTCCGCGAGCGTCACAATGCGTGATGCAACTTCATCACCCAGAGAAATTTCTGCTTCCAGTCGCTGCCCCGTGGTAATTCGCGAATACCTCAAACGACTTTCCATCACCTGATAATTAATAACCAGAGGAAGACCACCCGAAAAAAGATGCCCCGTAAACTTGATACTTTCCGAATCAGACATATAGCAACTCTCTCACCATAAAAAGTAAATCAAATAACGTCAGCAAGTCATTTGACTGCGGTAGACATAGTGGCACTCAACACACTTTTGACACGTTTGCGCTTGCGCCGCTCAAGGATCATCGAATCCGCGTAATAACCTGCGTTCCTGATGATGGTATCGGTGTTCTGATCAACACCAGCGTGCTTGAAAATATACTTTCCGGCGATATCGTCCCAGAAGGCCCACTCATCTTCGTAAATTGTCATTTCGCTCTCCTTTGCGATCTACCCGCCCTGGCGGAAAAATTAAAAACTAGATGAATAGCGACTGACAAACAACCTGCAGCCACTTTCAACACAATACAAAAAACAACAACACAATCCGCAAAACATTAACAACTGAACAGCACTGCACTTCATGTCAGATTCTTTCTGACATTTCACTGAAGAGCATTGATCTTGGCCAAACCTTTCATATCCAGCACAGAAACTATTCTTACAGCCCAACTTACAATTTCCGACATTACTGATACTTCTCTTTCATCTCCCGAAGCCTCACTCAAAACATCGGGAAAATCCCCCACCCTGCGAGACGTGGACCAGCTGTTCGGACCACTGCGTTTTGGTGAAATAACGGCCAGTCGCCAGACACTGGCGTCCTTGGGAGCGCAGATCAACGGCCACGCCATCAGCGCGGCCAACACCTACTTCCCCGCGCCTGACCAGTCCTTTACCGACGGACTGGCTTTTGACCCGTTACAGGTTGAGCAGCGAATCAGATCGGTCGACAGCCAGGAGCGCCAGCACGTACCGGAGCTGCTCTATGAAATCGTCACGCAGCGCTCACCCGACGCCCCACCGCTGATGCGCGAAATGCCAGCGGGCGATGCAGCAGATCCGATGAACCGGATCAATCGATTGCTGACCGCCACCCAGCGCCTGGACATCCGAAGAAGCCCGTTGACGGAAAACCTGCCGACCTGGATCGACAAAGGCAAAAGTCGCGGAATGACCGGCATGGGCGTCGGAATGCAGGCTTACGGGCTGTACAGCGCTTACATGGGTGCCCTTGAGGCAGTCAAAAAAGGAGAGATGGGTGAGTTTTGGCTCAATGTCGGCGGCGGCGTGTCAGAAATTCTCTCCCTTGGAGTCGAATACGCACTTGGCAAAAGCGGCGAAAAAATGATCCGCCTTGGCTATGAGACATTCGAGAAATTCGCCAAGACCTCCACAGGCAAGTGGCTCAGCCGCGGGGCGGGGCTGATCGCCAGCGCGATCACACTGCCCTTCGATATCTATACCGCCATCAAGTCGTTCAACGATGCCGCCAAGGCCAAAGGCAAGGAGGCACAGGATCTTTACGTCGCCGGCGGGTTGAGCGTGTTCAGTGGCGCGTTGTCGCTCGCTCTTGGCTGCGCAGCACTGATGGGCTTCCAGGCTGCCGGCCCGGTGGGAATCGCCGCAGCCGCATTGATGATTGTCGGCGCCAGAGTCTATGGCGCCGCCAGGATGGTCGACGACATCGACGACTACATCGAACTGACCGTGAACGAGCGCTGGCGCGCCGGCTGGTTCGCATTCACCGGCCAGCAGCAGGATCAGGCGATGATGGATCGCTACCTGATCGCCAAGACCACCAGCGACTACGCCAAAGCCCTGAAAACACGCAGTCTCAGCTGGCTCGACAATGAGTTGAAGGAGAGTGTCGATGCCATCGTCGATGGCCGCTACGAAGTCAAGCTGCAACCCACCCGCGTCTATCGCTACCAGTGGGACACCAGCAAGGGCGAAGCGCCCTACAAGATCGAGAACCTGCCGGTTACTCAGGAAATCGACGACACCTACGACGCAAGGAAAGGACTGCCGGTCGCTGACAATCTCATCACCAAGGGCGTCAGCCATCCTGACAAAGGTGTTTTCTGGAGTTTGGGCGGTGGTCACGACACGGTGCAGGGCGTGAAGGACAAGCCGAACTTTTTCAGTTACTCCACCGGCAGAAAAGCCCTGAGCGGCGGCGACAAGAATGACTCGTTTCTTTTTCAGTCGGCATCGGAAAATCTTTCAAGCGATCCGATCAGAGCCAGCGAATTGTCGGGTGGTGAGGGCATCGACCTGCTGTGGCTTCAAGGCAAGCACCGATACGAAGACCATGTAGCAGAGCCACCACGACACAAGGGCTATGACGTCGACCTGAAAAACGGCACGCTGTCCCTGCTGCCCATGAACCCGGCGCAAGAACCCGTACTGCACTCGACACTCAGCTCCATCGAAAAAGTCGAGACCCTTGCCGGCGCGATCAATCGCGTGACGGGCTCCGATCAGGCCGACACCATCGCTGCCAACGGCAATGATCACATCGAAGCCGGCGCCGGGGACGACCTTGTTTCCGTGCGCGGTCTGCGTGCGGTCGTCGATGGAGGCAGCGGCAACGACGTCTACTATCTGGACCCGAGCAGTCTCAAGGTATCCATACGCGAAGACGGCAAGGAACCGAGCAACGTTTATCTGGGCGTGACTCTTGAAGCCATCCAGCGCTGGTTCATCCGCGATGAAAGCATGGTCATCGAATCACTGCGCGCCGATGATTTCCGAACGCCCCTGCGTGAGCTGACATGCGAGGCGGTCTACCGGAACCTCGACGGCAAACGCGCGTTGCAAAATGACAAATGGGTGTTCATCACTCAGGACGGCTACCACCTGCAGCCGATCTGGCCAGAGATGATAGAGGAGTCGGGCGATCTGCCCCTGAGCGTCGTCATCCTCAGCGCCGGCACCGCCAAAGCCTCGCCGGTACAGGTCAACGATCGCCCTTATCGCCTTTCGGACAAACCGCTCTCGAACTACTTCGTCAGCCGCCAGAACCGACACACCATTCTGATGGCGCCACAGAATGACAAACCCGCCCACAGTACGTTGTATGTCGACTACGACAGCACTGAAATCAACGAAGTCCGCGCCATCTATACGGTTACAAAAACGACGCACGGAGCCTTCACGTTTCTTTCCTATACAAACATGCACTTCGACCTCACGTTCAAACAGGGCGGCGGCATACTTTCACTGCACGGAGCCGTCAGAGAAAGTCCCGGCCGCAAAACCGACAGAGGCGCCGGGATCATGGCCTCCGGCTGGCAACTGAACCATTCTCTGACGCTGGTCATGCGTGACAGCACGTCCTATCGGCTCGACTACCCCTACAACTCATACTTCAATGACGCCCGCCATCCTGGCTATACCAGCGTGCAAAGCCCGACCTCCTTGCGTGAACGAGCGGGCCGCTACATTTTCGTCAGGCCCTCGGTCGAAAAGCGCCAGCTGAAGACAACCGCGCAACGGGTCGAATTCAGGAATGCCGAGCACAACGCAACGTACTGGCTGGAGGGACGCTCCTCCACCTACGAGTTGTTGCCTGCCAGCCATACCTCCATTCGCCTGTCGACAGCGCAAGCGGATGCCCGCGTCACGGGGTCTTCCACCTGGCACATTCACACGCAACATCTTCAGGAACAGATCAACCGACGCGACCTTGTCATCAAGGACAATCTGCTGAAGATCGGCAGCATTCATTTTCATCTGCCGGACAGCAACGATCCGACACTGCCAATTGAAACCATCGAGGTCATGATTTCTTCCGGCAACTGTTATCGCGTCAATGCCTTGTTCGAGCTGATTGGTCTGTATGCCGTCGACGCCCGGAGCTATCCGTCGATTGAAGCGATTGCCCGGGATATTCAGGATCATCACCAACGTGACGAACTTGAAACCATTCAGGTAAAGGTCCGCAACATTCGCCTGCTCGACACGTCTCCCGGCAAGATTATCTACAACCCCGAAACCCGCATATGGAGTACAGAAGAAGCTCCATCGCGCTCGATTCCGATCGGGCATCTGATTATTGTCAAGGAATGACACCATGCGACCAAAATCACCCTCCTCGTCCACTCCGCCACGCGTCAACACGTCCTCGGACCCGGACACTCAAGCGCCCCGATTGCGAACGCCGGCACCAGAATTGCACCCGCCACATTCATCGTCCAACCCGGCCGTTTCACGAAACATCAACCCGGCAAACACGCCTTCAGGTCCGGCAATACCCGAACCACCCCGGATCGACATCTCGGATTTATCGGACCTTTCGCGAGCAACGGCGAGCGGACTGAGCAGTTACCTGTTGAAACCGGCAATGCTGCGTAACATGCAGCCTGCCAACGAAGAAGGCCTGCGCTACATCGTCGGCCGTAAATTCGTCGATGTGAAAGACAGCGGAACGGTGTATGTGGAGTTCGACACGGACCTGAACACTTACCGGGCCATGGATCTGTACAAAAAGCTTGCGCCCGGTCCGGCCCTCTACAGAAACGCCGGGGAATCGACCTGGAGCCCGTCCAGCCCGCTGGCGCGACCGCATGCGGCAGACACTGCCGGCGATCCGGGAGCAACGCGCAAACAATCTTCTCCCGAACCTCTGCCGGCACAGTGGAGGGCAGCCACCGCTGAATTGCTGAATGGACATTTCATGCGGCTGCATCCACAGATGACTCACGGAGAAAGAGTCATGCTGCTACGTACCTATAATCTTTCACCGCTGCAGCACGTAAGGTTGCGCGACGACCTGAATGCCAATCCGCTAAAGGTTCCCGCCTGGGCGGAAAGTCACAAGCTGCGATCTCTGGATAGCAATGACCCGACCCGCTTCGACGAACTCCATCGGGAAATCGAACCGCTGCTCCTGCCCTTGAGAAACGGCAAGCTCGCACTTTACGATCTGTACGATTTCGATGAAAGTGTCAGCCGCCAGTTTCTCGACGCATTCCTTGGCAAGCTGGGCTATTTACGCAACATCAATGACAGTCTGTATCGCACGGATATCCCTGCGCTGTTCCGGGCTGACGAGCGTACGCCCTTCGAGTTCTACAACGATGGCCGGATGCTGCCCCGTCTGAAGCACCCTCGTGGCGCAACGACGGAAAAACCGATCAGCGCCACGGTCAGCCTCAAGCTGGTCAAGGGATACGCCGGCCGGGGAACCGAATCTCCCGATCCGGAGTACCTGCGCTACAACAGTCAGAGAAACAAATACCCCGGCAAAAAACCTGGCGAGCCGGATGTGGAATCGGGTGAGTCGGACAACGAATGGTCCGACGTCTCGGATATGGATCTGGATGACGAGCGGAACTACGCAACAATCCGGCACAACCAGCAATTCGTCTTTGCCTATATCCTCGACACTCGGAGGATGGAAGTCGTACTGCGAGAAGAAAATCACTTCCTCAATGACGCAGCAACGAGGAAAGGCACCTGGTTTCCCGATGACGAACTTGAAGCACTGATATCGACTTCGAAGCGGGGTATCGATTCGCAGCGCCTGTGGCTGCTCGATTCAACGTTCACTCGGGCAGCGAAGGTCGATGACATTGGCGAGCAGGCAGAATTCGGCAACTCCATTGAAGAGCGCACCCACAGTGGGGCATTCAACCGGCATGAGTATGACGCCCTGATCGACAAGGTTGCCCGTGCAGGCAAACCGATATTGATACTGGATCAGGGCAAGGAGTGGTTCGCCAACGACATCGTCTGGCCCGAATAACCGGGCCGAGTCTCAAGCGAACAACTCGCCCTGCAACTCGTCGAGCAGCGCCTGGATCGCATCCAGTCGCTGCTGCGGGTTGTCGAGTTGCAGCAGGTCGATCTTGTCTTCCTCGGCGAAGGGCAGCAGATAGGCCAACTGATTGGCCAGCGACTGCTGCCCCGCCGCTTCGATGCCCATGTTCAGCGCCTCGACCATCGGGTGTTCGGCCAGGGCCTTGAGCAGCGCCACCAGATCGGCGTCTTCATCCTGCAACGGTTGCTCGGGCTCTTCGTCAAGCCACTCGACCTCGGCGACGATCAACTGATCGCGCTGGACTTCGGTGCGCTGCACGATGAAGCGCCGTCCGCCCTGCACCCGGATGCCCAGCAGTCCGTTGTCCTGCTGCTGGAAATCGGTAATTCGCGCTTCGCAGCCGACCATGGCGAAACCTTCCGGCGCGACGCCGACTTCGCTGCCTTCAAGGATGCACACCACACCGAACCCGCCGCCCTGTTTCATGCAGCGGCCGATCATGTCCAGATAGCGTGCCTCGAAGATCTGCAAATCCAGATTGCAGCCGGGAAACAGCACCGTGTTCAGCGGAAAAAGCGGCAGACTCATAGACATTTCCTTACACCACCATCGACACCGCCAACGGCAGAAACACCGCCGTGGCCACGCCCATCAGACTCATCGCCAGCGCCGCGAAGGCGCCGCACTCATCGCTTTCCTGCAACGCCACCGAGGTGCCGACCGCATGTGCCGTCATGCCCAGCGCCATGCCGCGTGCCTCGGGGCTGTGCACGCCCAGGCGAGTCAGCAGCGCCGGACCGAAGATCGCGCCGATGACCCCGGTGATCAACACAAATACCGCCGCCAGTGCCGCGACACCGCCGATCTGCTCAGCCACCAGCATGGCGATCGGCGAGGTCACCGACTTGGGCGCCATGGTCATCAGGATCATGTGATCGGCACCGAACCACCAGCCCAGCGCCACGCCCATGCCCGTGGCGACCACGCCGCCTATCACCAGCGTAGTAAAAATCGGCCAGAACAATTGGCGGATGCGCCGCAGATTCAGATACAGCGGCACCGCCAGCGCGACGGTTGCCGGGCCCAGCAGAATACTGAGGATTTCCGTGCTCTTGCGGTACTCGGCGTAAGTCAGACCGCAACCAACCAGTACGCCAATCACCAACAGCATCGAGACCAGCACCGGTTGCAGAAAGATCCAGCGGGTTTTCTCGAACGCCGCCAGCACCAGTTGATAAGCGCCCAGGGTGATGCCGATGCCGAACAGCGGGTGGTGAATCACCGACGCCCAGGCACCTTGCCAGTCGAACAGCATCAGGATTCCTCCGAATGCGGCGCATGACGCTTGACCAGGCGCTGCATCAGCACGCCAGCAAAGGCCATCGACAGAATCAGCGAGACCACCAGCGCCCCGACGATGGCCCAGAAATCCGCAGCAATCGCCGTGGCATACACCATCACGCCCACCGCTGGCGGCACCAGCAGCAATGGCAGATAACGCAACAGACTGCCGGCGGCAAGATTCAGCGGTTCGCCGACCTCACCGCGCACGATCAGGAATACCAGCAACAGCAAAAGGCCGATGATCGGCCCCGGCAGCACCGGCAACAGCAAATGATTGAGAGCCGTGCCGAGCAATTGAAACAGCACCAGCCACGTCAGGCCGCGTAGCAACATCCGTCATCTCCGTCTTACTTTCCAACCTGCAAGTCGTCGGCATTATAAGCACGCCTGCGCTACGGATCGGCATTCGCCAAAAGCATGGTCGGTTGACCTGAGCAAATCGCCATGATGATCTACAGTGGTTCGCAGGGCGGTCAAATCCCCCACCTGAAAAACTATAAAACCGATGAACCCAAGGAGAGTCTCAATGCCCTATGTTCCAGTTGCAGAGCTCAAAGATTATGTCGGCAAGGAACTCGGACGTTCCGAATGGCTCACCATCGATCAGGAGCGCATCAACCTGTTCGCCGAAGCCACCGGGGATTACCAGTTCATCCATGTCGATCCGGTCAAAGCCGCGCAAACGCCATTTGGCAGCACCATTGCACACGGTTTTCTGTCGTTGTCGCTGATCCCCAAACTGATGGAAGACATACTGGTCCTGCCGCAAGGCGTGAAGATGGTGGTCAACTACGGTCTGGACAGCGTACGTTTCATCCAGCCGGTCAAGGTCAACTCGAAGGTCCGGCTCAAGGTCGACCTCGGTGAAGTGACCGAGAAAAAACCTGGCCAGTGGCTGCTCAAGGCCACCGCCACCCTGGAGATCGAAGGCTCGGACAAACCGGCCTACATCGCCGAACCGCTGTCGCTCTGCTTCGTTTAAGCGCCTGGATGCGAAGCGGCTCACGCTGTTTCGCATCCGCTCCTCCCCGCCGGCTGTATAAGGTCACATAGCTGCGGCATACTCGGTCGCCTAATTGCCCGGATCCCGCCATGCGCTCATTCGCTCCTCTTGCTCCCCTTGCCTTGACCCTGTTGCTGGCCGCGTGTGGCGACGGCGAATCACTCTTGCCGCCGGATGCGCGTCTGCCCGACGGCGGCCGCTATCGCGGTGAACTGGTCGATGGCTTGCTGCAAGGTCAGGGCCGGGTCGACTACCCCAACGGCAGCTGGTACGCCGGGGCGTTCGACAAGGGGCAATGGCACGGCCAGGGCGAATGGCACGGCAGCAATGGCGAGGTCTATCGCGGCAACTTCCAGCAAGGGCTGTTCGACGGCCAGGGCACGCTGACCACCACGGCCGGCAGCTACACCGGTGGTTTCAAGCTGGGCCGGCGCGACGGCGAAGGCACCCTCAAAGAAAATGCGATGACCTATCGCGGCGAATTCAAGGCCGACCAGTATTCCGGGCTCGGCCGTCTCGAGCTGGATGACGGCAGCTCCTATCAGGGCCAGTTCGCCCACGGCAAACCCAATGGCGAAGGCCAACGCGGCGATGCCAGCGGCAATCAGTTCACCGGCCACTTCGTCAACGGCCAGCTCGAAGGCAACGGTACATTCAACAGTGCCGACGGCGACATCTATGTCGGCGGCTTCAAAAACAATCAACTGCACGGCAAGGGCCGCTACGAAAACGCCGATGGCGATGTCTGGCTCGGGCAGTTCAAGGAAGGCGCGCTGACCGGCAAGGGCGAACTGATCGGCGCCGACGGCAGCCACTACATCGGCTATTTCAATGACTGGCGCTTCAGCGGTCAGGGCCGGCTGAACCTGGCCGATGGCAGTTTCTACGTCGGCGGGTTCGACAGCGACAGCTATTCGGGACGCGGCACCCTGGTGCTCACCGATGGCAGCGTGCTCAGCGGCACCTGGATCAACGGCCAGCGCGTGCGCGATGCCGACGGCAAGTTGCTGCCCGACACCCTCGAACTCGGCCTGCTGGCCCAGGGTCGCCTGCTCGACGAGGCGCTGGCCAATGTGCCGGCCTCGACCCCGGCAGTGGAGCTGTACACCCTGACCCTCGGCGGCGACGGCAAACAAAGTGTGTTCCTGCGCGAATCCGATTACGTGGCCAACATGCTCACCAGCCGTTTCGGCGCGTTTGGCCAGATTCGCCTGGTCAATCATCGCGACCACCTCGGCGACCGGCCCATGGCCACCCGCGAAAACCTGCGCCGCGCAGCCCAGACCCTGGCCGAACGCAGCGGCCCGGAAGATCTGGTTTTCATCTACCTGAGCAGCCACGGCACCGCCGAGCACGAACTGGTGCTCGATCAGCCGCGCATGGAACTGGCCGACCTGCCCGCCGATGAACTTGCCGCCGTGCTGGCGCCGCTGAAGAACCGCGACAAGATCATCGTCATTTCCTCGTGCTATTCCGGGGGTTTCATTCCGGCGCTGAAGGATGAGCGCACGCTGATCATGACCGCCGCGCGCGCCGACCGCGTGTCGTTCGGTTGCTCCGAGGAGGCCAACTTCACCTACTTCGGCGACGCCCTGTTCGCCCAGGCCCTGAACCAGACCGACGACCTGGAGCAAGCCTTCAAACTGGCCAAGGCCACCGTCGCCGAGCGCGAACTGGCGGACAACTTCGAGGCCTCTGAACCGCAGATCTGGGCACCGAAAACCGTGCTGGCACACTGGCAACTGCTGCGCAAACAGCAAGCGAGAAAAGCCTTGCAAAGTGCTGCGTTGAACGACGGAGCAACAAAGAGCAACTAAGCTGAACAGTATCAAGGGAGAGACACTATGTACTTGACGCCTCAGCATGTCCTGCTTGCCGGAGCCACCGGACTGACCGGTGAACATCTGCTCGACCGTCTGCTCAACGAACCGACGATCAGCCGCGTCCTTGCCCCCTCACGCCGGCCGCTGGCTGAACATCCGCATCTGGAAAATCCGGTCGGCGATCCACAGACCTTCCTGCCGCAACTGTCCGGTCGGGTCGATATCGCCTATTGCTGCCTCGGCACCACCATCAAACAGGCCGGCTCCGAAGAGGCGTTCCGCGCCGTGGATCTGGACATGGTGGTGGCATTCGCCAAGCGCGCCCGGGAAATGGGTGCACGCCACCTGATCGTGATCAGTGCCCTGGGGGCCGATCGCCGGTCCTCGGTGTTCTACAACCGGGTCAAAGGCGAAATGGAATACGCATTGCGCGCGCAGGACTGGCCGCAACTGACCATTTGCCGACCTTCCCTGCTGCTCGGCGAACGCAGCGAGCCGCGCCTGGGCGAGCAGCTTGCCGCGCCGTTCTCCAAATTGATTCCCGGCAAATACCGCGGCATCGAAGCCTGCCAACTGGCCCGTGCCATGTGGCGCCTTGCACTGGAAGAGCAGGACGGAGTACGTATCGTCGAATCGGATGAGCTGCGCAAACTCGGCAAGTGAGTTCGCGCATGAAGCAGTTCAACGCAGATCCAGACCATCATCTTTCAATGAAGTCAGAGGATCCGGTGTTGAACTGCTCTCTGAAATGAGCCGAATCGATTCGACAACCGCGCCCTATCTATCTACCACACGCCCCTCCCCCTTCATGGATAACGTGCCCTCCAGCACACCTGCATCCGTCATGTCGTCATCGGACGGCCCCCGACAGCAGGTAATCAATGAAAGGACGCCTGATGGCACCCAAAAAGACCACACCGAAAGGCACCCGCGCCCCCGGCACTCCAGCCGATACATCGATCCCCCTGTCGACTCCGCGACTTGAGCGTCCAGGCCAGATCCGGCCTGCGGGGCCGGACGCCAATCCCTCCGGGCAACAGCATTCGACACAGCTGACCTCAAGCGAATCATTGCCCGGGTTACTGATCCAGGACCTGGCTCCCGCAGTCCGGGAGAGTACGTCCTCCGATAGCCTTCGCCCGGCCGAAAACATTCTTGAGTACGCGCTGCCACCACAGGAGCGAACGCTTTTGCCTGCCGTCATGACACAAGGATTGCGTATCTACCGGGGGCGTATTTACGCCGAGGTTCAATACACCTCGACCGGTACCGTCATGGTGGGCTGGGACGACGGCGCCGGAACCTATCGAGCCATGCGACCAAAGGAAGCACACCCCTCCGGCCCGGCCCTGCATTTCGACTCACAAAGCAATACCTGGCGAGTTGGCGAGCCACCCGAAACCGGCGTTCTGATCGAATCTGCGGCCCATCGACCGGCAGTCAGCTCGCAGGACACGTCACAACAGGCTCTTGCGCCCCTCACACAATCAAACACGCCACCGGTTTACATCGACACCCGGCATTACGTGTGGGACAGCGCCACGACTCACCACCATGGCTACGTGGTCATGCACCGGAAAATGCGGCTGGACGATTCCGTCGGACCTCGCTCGCACCACGCCTTCCGGGACGATAACGGATCGTTTGTCAGTGTTGAGCGACCTGCTTATCCCATCGATCAGCCAGCCCGATTGCTGTCCGCCTGGACGGACCGCGACATCTGGAATCTCTACGGACTGCAAGGCACCGATATCACCCGCTTTCGCACCGAAGCCCACAGCACCGGCAAGAAGCCTCAGTGGGCCAGAGTCCGGCCAGACCGGATGGAAAACGTTTATCTGTATGACGAGCTTCGTCGCTGGCTGGGCCCGGACATGGATCGCGATATGTTCAACCGGCTTCTGGAGCATCAGAAACGCACACCCGCCGAGTGGGTGAAACACCTTGAATCGGTCTCCCTGCACCGCGCTCCAGCTGACCAGCAATCCCCGTTGCCGCAACGGTCGACAACCCAAACACACGTCCAGGAATCGCCGTTGCCACGCCAGCCAGACCCTGACATTTCCGAGACGAGGGACACCCCTGCGACGACGTACGGTGATCAGCGCCACTACACCTGGGATCTCGACAAGTCGAACTTTCACGGTTATGTCGAGATGCAGCGCAAACCTGGCCTGGATGACAGTCACGGACCGCTCACTCAACTGGCGTTTCGTGAAGGTGCCGGACTGATCGTCGTCAAAGCCACCGATTATTCGATCCATCAAGAAACCGTCCTGCGCCCCTTCTGGCGGGACGTCGACATCTGGAATCTTTACAGGATCGAAGGGCCCGACATCGTGCGCTTTCGTCGGGACGTTGCGCTTCATCAGAAACCGCCTGACTGGGTCAAACAACGCAAATACCCTTCCCGGCGCGAAAAACTGATCGACTACCTGAGGCTGTGGACCAATCCTGACTCACCGCTCAAATCACGAGAGCAGGTTCTCGCCCGGTTCCAGCCCTACAACCTCTCCGTCCAGCAACTGGCGAAATTGTGCAAGGAGTTGTCGCCAACCGGGCAGTTCAAGAATCTGATCAATGATGAGCTGCCCGGGTGGGTCAGGACTCATCAAGAACGCACCCGCCGGGTGACCAACGAAAAACTCTTCGATCCGTTTCTGCCGGAAATCCATGCAGAAATCATCCGACTGAGAAATCAGGGAGAAGGCACCAGCCTCTTGAAGGCCAGCCTGACCGATCCCTTCTTTCAAGGGCTGTTGCGCATCAGCGGCTTTAAACGCAACAAGCACAACTACCTGTACAGGACCGATACGCCCGCCATGTTCAAAGTGGATAACCGGACACCTTTCGAAATAGCCCGGCCCGCGGCCATGGTCCCACAGGCAATATCGGCAAGGGGTGCCACAAGCGAGATACCTGTCAGTGCAATGTTCAGCCTGAAGACCGCCATGGGCTTTGCGAATGAAACCATGGGAATAGCAGGCAAGGGAGCGCACCAGCCAGTCAACGGTACCTCGACGCCCCCTGCTCAGCGCATCCAGTTTTGCTACCTGCTCGATACCCGCAATGTCGAGGTCGTAGCGGGGCAAGACAATCGCGTCTACAACCCGACGCGACTCGAACGAAGCCCTGCGGACGGCACAACGTGGTTCCCGAGCATGAAGATGGAGGGTCATGTTTCGATGTCGTCGATCGGCTTCACGTCGAGGCGCGTCTGGCTGGTCAACTCAAGCATGACTCGCGCGGCGACAGTGGAAGACATCCATCTGCAGGCGCTGACACGCGCCACTGGATCGGATCAGAACGCCGTTGACGCCATCGAGGCACGCACACGGGCAGGGGAATTGAACCGGAATGAATATGACGAGTTGATCGATGACGTGGCGACAGCCGGAAAACGCATTATCGAGTTGCCGGCAGGACAGGACGTTTTCTCCAACCACATCGTCTTTCCGCCCGAAACGATCACGCTGTAGGACGTTTCAAAGGCTCGACCCTGCGGGGTCGAGCCTTTGATTCTTACAGTCCGCCAGTCGCCTGAAACCCTACACCGATCACCGTCAGCAGTGACAACGGCAACAGCAGCGTATCGAGCAGTGCGCTGGCCGGCAGATCCACTCCGGGATAGCTCGGGGCCTCGGCGCCGAACCGGTCCATCGCACAACAGCCACCGTTCAGGGCGTACAGGTCCAGCCTCGTGCCGGCATACACCACTGGCGCACCGGGTTTGGCGGCATCCAGCGTGCGTGCGGTGGCGCAGCCGGTCAGTTGCACTATCAGCAGGATCGCCAGCAGCTTATTCATCGCTGCTCAGATGGTGCTCACCCCAGCGCGGCAGCATGTCCTGGGGAATGCCCAGCAGATTGAGAATCCGCGCCACCACGAAATCGATCAGGTCATCGATGGTCTGCGGCTGGTGATAGAAGCCCGGCGAGGCTGGCAGGATGGTCACGCCCATGTTCGACAGCTTGAGCATGTGCTCCAGGTGAATGCTCGAATACGGCGCTTCGCGCGGCACCAGAATCAACTGGCGACGCTCCTTCAAGGTGACGTCCGCCGCCCGTTCGATCAAGTTGTTGCAGGCGCCGGTGGCGATGGCCGACAAGGTGCCGGTCGAACACGGCACCACCACCATCGCCGCCGGAGCGCCGGAGCCCGAGGCCACCGGCGACATCCAGTCTTCCTTGCCGTAGACCCGAATCTGTCCGGCGGCCGCGCCGGTGTATTCAGTGAGGAACGCCTGCATCATTTGCGGCTTGGCCGGCAGCGACACATCCGTCTCGGTGGCCATCACCAGTTGCGCGGCCTTGGAGATCAGGAAGTGCACCTCGCGATCCTCGCGCACCAGACAGTCCAGCAGGCGCAAACCGTACTGGGCGCCGGACGCGCCGGTCATCGCCAGCGTGATGCGTTCCGGGCCGCCGTCACGGGAAAAAGTGCTCATTTCAGCGCCTCGGCGAGTTTGCCATGCAGGCCGCCGAAGCCGCCGTTGCTCATGATCACCACATGGGTGCCGGGCTGGGCCTGGCTCTTCACGCGCTCGATGATGCCTTCCAGCGAGTCGCTGACAATCGACGGCACCGTGCACAGCGCGGCGGTGCCGGCCAGATCCCAGCCGAGGTTGGCCGGGGCGTACCAGATCACCTGATCGGCATCGACCACGCTGTCCGGCAGACCGTCACGGTGGGCGCCGAGCTTCATCGAGTTGGAGCGCGGTTCGATGATCGCGATCAGCGGTGCATCGCCGATGCGCTTGCGCAGGCCATCAAGGGTGGTGGCAATCGCGGTCGGGTGGTGGGCGAAGTCATCGTAGATGGTGATTCCCCGTACTTCCGCGACTTTCTCCATCCGGCGCTTCACGCTCTTGAACGCGCTCAACCCGGCGATGCCCATCGACGGCACAACGCCGACGTGACGCGCCGCCGCCAGAGTGGCCAATGCGTTGGCGACGTTGTGCTGGCCGGTCAATTCCCACTCGACCACGCCTTGGGGCACGCCTTCGAACATCACTTCGAACGCCGAGCCGTCGTCTTTCAGTAACTTGACCTGCCACTGACCGCCAGCACCGGTGGTTTGCACCGGGGTCCAGCAGCCCATCTCGATCACACGCTGCAGGGCCGGTTCGGTGGTCGGGTGAATCACCAGGCCTTCGCTGGGGATGGTTCGCACCAAATGGTGGAACTGCCGCTCGATGGCTGGCAAATCAGGGAAAATGTCGGCGTGATCGAACTCAAGGTTGTTGAGGATCGCCGTGCGCGGACGGTAGTGGACGAACTTCGAACGCTTGTCGAAGAACGCGCTGTCGTATTCGTCGGCCTCGATCACGAAGAACGGCGTGCCGCCCAGACGCGCCGACACCGAGAAATTCTGCGGCACGCCGCCGATCAGGAAGCCCGGGCTCATGCCGGCATGTTCAAGCACCCAGGCGAGCATGCTGCTGGTGGTGGTCTTGCCGTGTGTACCGGCAACCGCCAGCACCCAGCGCCCTTGCAGCACATGGTCGGCCAGCCATTGCGGGCCGGAGACGTACGGCAGGCCTTTGTTCAGCACATATTCCACTGCCGGGTTGCCGCGGGACATGGCGTTACCGATCACCACCAGATCCGGTGCCGGATCGAGCTGCGCCGGGTCGTAACCCTGGGTCAGCTCAATGCCCTGGGCTTCGAGCTGAGTGCTCATCGGCGGATAGACGTTGGCATCGGAGCCGGTCACGTGATGGCCCAGCTCTTTGGCCAGAACCGCCATCGAGCCCATGAAAGTCCCGCAGATACCCAGAATATGAATGTGCATAGTCGACCTCGTAAAACATGGCCGCAGGTTAGCGCAGGGAGGGGGAAATGGCACTCTTTAGCTGATCACCCGACATGATCGTTCCCACGCTCTGCGTGGGAATGCAGCGCAGGACGCTCTCGTCCAAAAGCGGACGCGGAGCGTCCGGGGAGGCATTCCCACGCAGAGCGTGGGAACGATCAGCACGAAGATTCAGGCGGTTCGGGCAATCCCGTGCTTGCGCAGCTTTCTATAAAGCGTATTGCGACTGACGCCCAACTGCTGCGCCGTGTGGGTCATGTGCCAGCGGGTGTGCTCCAGGGCATTGAGCAAGGCCATCCGCTCGGCATCTTCCAGCGGATGTTCGGACGACGACTCATCGACCTTGACCAGGAGCGGCTGCACCTGCCGGAACATCGCGGGCAGATCATCGAGCCCGATCCGACCTTCATCGCACAACGCCGCCAGCGTGCGCAGCACATTGCGCATCTGCCGCACATTGCCCGGCCAGTTGAACCCGAGTAATGCCTGACGCGCCGGCTCTTCGATCAGGATCGTTTCCCCGCCTGCCTCTTCGGCCAGCAGGAAATCCAGCAACTGCGACTTGTCACTGCGCTCGCGCAACGGCGGCAACGCGACTTCCAGCCCGTTGAGCCGGTAGTAAAGGTCTTCACGGAAACTGCCGTCGCCAACCCGCTCCAGCAGATTGCGGTGAGTGGCGCTGATGATCCGCACGTTGACCGCTTCCGGCTCGCCCCCGATCGGCACCACTTGCCGGTCTTCGAGCACTCGCAGCAGTCGGGTCTGCAAGGCCAGCGGCATGTCGCCGATTTCATCAAGGAACAGCGTGCCGCCATCGGCCTGCTGCAGCTTGCCGCGCATGCCGTCCTTGCGCGCGCCGGTGAAACTGCCCCCGCGATACCCAAACAGTTCGCTCTCGATCAGGCTTTCGGGAATCGCCGCGCAGTTGAGGGCGACGAACGCTTTGCCGGCGCGCTGACTGGCGTTATGCACAGCCTTGGCGAATGCCTCTTTGCCGGAACCGGTTTCGCCGTTGATCAGCAGTGGCACGTCGCGTTCGAACACTCGCAGCGACTTGCGGAAATCTGCCTGCAACGCCGCATCACCGAGGCAAATACCTGCAAGGCGCGGCGCCTGGACAAGCGCGGGAGCCGGCGCGACCGGCAACGGCCGACGGGTTTCGCCGCGCAGCACCGCAAACAGATGCCGACCGTCACGGGTGCGCAACGGCCAACTGGCGCTGGCATTGGCACTGGCGCGCCCGAGCAATTCATCCAGCGAACAATCGAAAAACGCCTCCACCGGTTTGCCGAGCAAGCCGCCGCGAATATGCCCGAGCAGGTTCAATGCACTCTGATTGACCGCGCTGATCCGCCCTTCCCCGTCAAACGCCAGCAGCCCTTCGCTGAACAGCCCGACGGATTCGGCCTGGAGATGGAAACGCAGCAACCATTGGTTATCGAAGCAGCGCAGGAAATAGCAGCTCTCGATCATCTTCGCCGACAGATTGACCAGTGCCATGGTGTGGAACTGGCTCTGGCGCGAGACGTCGTGTCGCGCCGAGGAAACGTCGAGCACCGCCAGCAGTTCGCCATGCGGGTCGAACACCGGGCTCGCCGAGCAGGTCAGGCCGGTGTGGCGGCCGCGAAAGTGTTCGTCTTGATGAATGGTCAGGGCCTGGCGCTCCACCAGGCAGGTGCCGATGCCGTTGGTGCCTTCGCAGGCCTCGCTCCAGTCGGAGCCCAGCCACAGGCCGGCGCGTTCAAAGATCTTGCGTTCGGCGGGGGCGGTGACGCAGTTGAGGATCACCCCGCGCGCGTCGGTCAGCAGTACCGCGTGGCCGGCGCCGGAGAGCTGTTGATGCAGGCTGCTCATTTCATTGCCGGCGATCTGCAACACCTGTTGCAACCGTTCGCGGCTTTCAAGGACACGACCGTGTTCGAGCACGGTCGGCGCCATGGTCAGGGCCGGGTCGAGGTGATAGTCCTCAAGACAACGCAGCCACGAGCGGGCAATCGACGGGTCGGCACCGGGACCATGCAGGTGCGGTTTGCCCTGGGTGACGGTGAGAACCTGTTGGGCATGGCGACTCAAATGGTTGTCGTGCATTTCTTATTATTCTCCCCGAGGCTCATCGGCCCATGCGTGAAGTGGTGCCCAGCATCCTCCAGCCAACCGGTCTTTGCAATGCTGGCAAGACTGCCCGGTCACGGGTTGTGCCAGAAGCGGTACAAACTGTCACCCAAGCTGTACCGATAGCGTCACAGACGCTTGCCACTTGTCCGACGGGAATCGCGCAAGGCCTTGATTTGCCTGACCTGCACGGCAGTGGCCCGACCTTTGCTCTACGCTTATAGCAAGCGCTCATGCGCGTCTCTCTGATAAATACAACAGCCAAGGAGAACATCATGCGTTACGCTCACCCCGGTACTGACGGCGCCAAAGTCTCGTTCAAGAGCAAGTACGGTAACTACATCGGCGGCGAGTTCGTCGCGCCTGTCAAAGGTCAGTACTTCACCAACACCTCGCCTGTTAATGGCCAACCGATTGCCGAATTCCCGCGTTCCACGGCCGAAGACATCGAAAAAGCCCTGGACGCCGCCCACGCTGCCGCCGATGCCTGGGGCTCGACTTCCGCCCAGGCACGTTCGCTGATCCTGCTGAAAATCGCCGACCGCATCGAGCAGAACCTCGAAACCCTGGCGATCACCGAAACCTGGGATAACGGCAAAGCCATCCGCGAAACCCTCAACGCCGACATCCCGCTGGCGGCCGACCATTTCCGCTATTTCGCCGGGTGCCTGCGCGCCCAGGAAGGCAGCGCCGCCGAGATCGATGGCAACACCGTGGCCTATCACATCCATGAACCACTGGGCGTGGTCGGCCAGATCATCCCGTGGAACTTCCCGATTCTGATGGCCGCGTGGAAACTCGCCCCGGCCCTCGCCGCCGGCAACTGCGTGGTACTCAAGCCTGCCGAGCAAACCCCGCTGGGCATCAGCGTGCTGCTGGAGCTGATCGGCGACCTGCTGCCGCCGGGCGTGCTGAACGTGGTGCAAGGGTTCGGCAAAGAAGCCGGCGAAGCCCTGGCCACCAGCAAGCGCATCGCCAAGATCGCCTTCACCGGCTCGACGCCGGTCGGCTCGCACATCATGAAATGCGCTGCCGAGAACATCATTCCGTCGACCGTTGAGCTGGGCGGCAAATCGCCGAACATCTTCTTCGAAGACATCATGCAGGCCGAGCCAAGCTTCATCGAAAAAGCCGCTGAAGGTCTGGTACTGGCGTTCTTCAACCAGGGCGAAGTCTGCACCTGCCCGTCCCGCGCACTGGTTCAGGAGTCGATCTATCCGCAGTTCATGGAAGCGGTGATGAAAAAGGTCAGCCAGATCAAACGGGGTGACCCACTCGACACCGACACCATGGTCGGCGCCCAGGCGTCCGAGCAGCAATTCGACAAGATCCTTTCGTACCTGGAAATCGCCAAGGGCGAAGGGGCCGAACTGCTGACCGGCGGCAAGGTGGAAAAACTCGAAGGCAACCTGGCCTCCGGTTATTACATCCAGCCAACCCTGCTCAAGGGCACCAACAAAATGCGTGTGTTCCAGGAAGAAATCTTCGGCCCGGTGGTGAGCATCACCACCTTCAAGGACGAAGCCGAAGCCCTGGCAATTGCCAACGACACCGAGTTCGGCCTGGGTGCCGGCCTCTGGACCCGCGACATCAACCGCGCTTATCGCGTGGGCCGCGCCATCAAGGCCGGTCGCGTGTGGACCAACTGCTACCACCTGTACCCGGCGCATGCCGCGTTCGGCGGGTACAAGAAGTCCGGCGTCGGCCGTGAAACCCACAAGATGATGCTCGACCATTACCAACAGACCAAAAACCTGCTGGTGAGCTACGACATCAACCCGCTGGGCTTCTTCTAAAACCTCGGGGCAATACAGGGAGTCCTGTGTTGCCCCTTAAACAGCCATCGCTGGCAAGCCAGCTCCCACAGGTTTTGGTGCTGCTGGGGCTTGCGCAGATCCTGGTGGGAGCCGGCTTGCCAGCGATAGCGTCCTGACTGACACACCACAAATGGCCTGGCCGCTCTGGCACGGGCCTTGCGTACCTGTCATTCAGGATTTGCATGAACACTGCCGCTGCGTGAACAGCATCCACCCACTCAACCGCTACACCTGAAAGTCCAACAGATCGAACAATAAAAAAGACAGAGAGGACTTATGACTTCCACCACACAGCTCAAACCCACACTCGGCACCCTGCACCTCTGGGGCATTGCCGTCGGCCTGGTGATTTCCGGCGAATACTTCGGCTGGAGTTATGGCTGGGGCACGGCGGGAACCCTGGGTTTCCTGGTCACGGCCCTGATGGTCGCGACCATGTACACCTGTTTCATCTTCAGCTTCACCGAACTGACCACCGCGATTCCCCATGCAGGCGGGCCGTTTGCCTACAGCCGCCGGGCGTTCGGCGAGAAAGGCGGATTGATCGCCGGGATCGCCACCCTGATCGAATTCGTGTTCGCCCCGCCGGCCATCGCCATGGCCATCGGCGCGTATCTGAATGTGCAATATCCGGGGCTCGACCCCAAACTCGCGGCAGTCGGTGCGTATTTCGTGTTCATGACGTTGAACATTCTCGGCGTCAGCATCGCTGCGACTTTCGAGCTGGTGGTTACCGTGCTCGCCGTCGCCGAACTGCTGGTGTTCATGGGCGTGGTGGCACCGGGCTTCAGCTTCAGCAACTTCGTGCTGAATGGCTGGTCTGGCGCCAATGAGTTCACGATGGGCTCGATTCCCGGCATTTTCGCGGCGATCCCCTTCGCAATCTGGTTCTTCCTAGCCATCGAAGGCGCGGCCATGGCGGCCGAGGAAGCCAAGGACCCGAAACGCACGATTCCACGGGCCTACGTCAGCGGCATCCTGACCCTGGTGTTCCTGGCCATCGGCGTGATGGTGATGGCCGGCGGCGTCGGCGACTGGCGCCAGTTGTCGAACATCAACGACCCGCTGCCGCAGGCGATGAAAGCGGTAGTCGGCAACAATTCGACCTGGATGCACATGCTGGTGTGGATCGGTCTGTTCGGGCTGGTGGCGAGTTTCCACGGGATCATCCTCGGCTACTCGCGGCAGTTCTTCGCCCTGGCCCGGGCCGGTTACCTGCCGAAAGGCCTGGCGAAACTCTCGCGTTTCCAGACCCCGCACCGGGCGATCCTGGCCGGCGGCGTGGTCGGCATCGCGGCGATCTACAGCGACGGACTGGTCAATCTGCAAGGCATGACCCTGACGGCGGCGATGATCACCATGTCGGTGTTCGGCGCCATCGTGATGTACATCATCAGCATGCTCAGCCTGTTCAAACTGCGCAAAACCGAGCCGAATCTGGAGCGCACCTTCCGCGCGCCGGGCTATCCGGTGGTGCCGGCCATCGCGCTGTTCCTGGCGCTGGTGTGCCTGGTGGCCATGGCCTGGTTCAACACGCTGATCGGCTGTGTATTCCTCGGTTTCATGGCCGCCGGTTACCTGTATTTCCAGCTGACCGCCAAACAACGCTCCGAAGCACCGGCAGACGCTATGCTCGAAAGTGTCTGAACGTTATCCGGATTGCACCGGCACCGGGCCTCAGGCTCGGTGCCTGCACTAAAAGCATTCATTCAGGAGGAACGCGCCCAATGGCCGCATTTGCCCATACCGTCGGCGCCCAGACCTACCGCTTCGACAGCCTCAAGGACGTGATGGCCAAGGCCAGCCCCGCGCGCTCCGGGGATTTTCTGGCCGGCGTCGCCTCGCTCAACGATGGCGAGAGGGTGGCCGCGCAAATGGCACTGGCCGATATCCCGCTGACTCATTTCCTGCAGGAAGCGCTGATACCCTACGAATCCGATGAAGTCACCCGACTGATCATCGACAGCCATGACAAACAGGCCTTTGCGGTCGTCAGCCATCTCACCGTTGGCGGCTTTCGCGACTGGCTTCTGAGCGAAGCGGCCGACGAGTCCAGTCTGCGAGCACTCGCACCCGGCCTCACGCCGGAAATGGTCGCCGCCGTGTCGAAGATCATGCGCGTGCAGGATCTGGTACTGGTGGCGCAGAAGATCCGCGTCGTCACCAAATTTCGCGGAACCCTCGGCCTGCGTGGAAGGTTATCCACAAGGCTGCAACCCAATCACCCGACCGATGAACCGTCCGGCATCGCGGCGAGCATTCTTGACGGCCTGCTGTACGGCAACGGCGACGCCATGATCGGCATCAACCCGGCCACCGACAGCATCGCCTCGATCTGCGCGATGCTGGAAATGCTCGACGCGATCATCCAGCGCTACGACATTCCGACCCAGGCCTGTGTGCTGACCCACGTCACCACTTCTATAGAAGCGATCAACCGTGGCGTGCCGCTGGATCTGGTGTTTCAGTCGATTGCCGGCACCGAAGCGGCCAACGCCAGTTTCGGCATCAACCTGAACATTTTGCGAGAAGGTTATGAAGCGGGCCTGAGCCTCAATCGAGGCACCCTCGGGCAGAACCTGATGTATTTCGAGACCGGTCAGGGCAGCGCGTTGTCGGCCAACGCCCACCACGGCGTCGATCAGCAGACCTGCGAGACAAGGGCCTACGCCGTGGCGCGCCATTTCAAGCCGTTCCTGGTGAACACCGTTGTAGGATTCATCGGCCCGGAATACCTCTACAACGGCAAACAGATCATCCGCGCCGGCCTCGAAGACCACTTCTGCGGCAAGTTGCTCGGCGTGCCGATGGGCTGCGATATCTGCTACACCAACCACGCCGAAGCCGACCAGGACGACATGGACACCCTGCTGACCCTGCTGGGCGTGGCCGGGATCAACTTCATCATGGGCATTCCCGGCTCCGACGACATCATGCTCAACTACCAGACCACCTCGTTCCACGACGCGCTCTACGCGCGTCAGACCCTGGGCCTGAAGCCGGCACCGGAGTTCGAGCAGTGGCTGGCGAACATGGGCATCTTCACCCAGGCGGACGGCAAGGTCCGCTTCGGCAACAACCTGCCGCCGGCTTTCCGCCAGGCCTTGGCGCAACTGGGATGAGTCAGATGGAAAAACCGCCCGTCGATCCGCAAAACCCGTGGCTGGAGCTGCGTCGCCTGACCCCGGCGCGCATCGCCCTCGGTCGCACCGGCACCAGCCTGCCGACCCGCGCACAACTGGATTTCCAATATGCCCACGCGCAGGCCCGGGACGCAGTGCATTTGCCGTTCGATCATGCCGGGCTCAGCGCCCAACTGGCTGAACGCCGGCGCGAAAGTCTGCTGCTGCACAGCGCGGCGGTGGATCGCAACAGCTACCTGCAACGCCCGGATCTGGGGCGAAAATTGAGCGATCAATCCGCCCAGACCCTGCGCGACTACGCCCAGACGCATCCGGGCGGTGTAGATCTGGTAATCGTTGTGGCGGACGGTCTCTCGGCGCTGGCGGTGCATCGGCATACCCTGCCGTTCCTGACCCGACTGGAGGAACAGATGAGCGCCGACCAATGGTCGACCGCGCCGGTGGTGCTGGTGGAACAAGGGCGGGTGGCGATTGGCGATGAAATCGGCCAATTGCTGGGCGCCAAAATGGTCGTGATGCTGATCGGAGAGCGTCCGGGCCTCAGTTCGCCGGACAGCCTGGGTTTATATTTCACCTACAATCCAAAGGTCGGTCTCACGGATGCTTACCGCAATTGCATCTCCAACGTGCGGCTGGAAGGGCTCAGCTACGGTATGGCGGCGCATCGCCTGCTGTACCTGATGCGCGAAGCCTGTCGGCGACAGCTGTCGGGCGTCAATCTGAAGGACGAGGCGCAGGTTCAGACGCTGGAATCGGAAGCCGGTGCAGACATGAAGAGTAATTTCCTGCTCGATCCGCCCCCAGCCTGAACCGTTTCCGCATTGCCTTTCTGCGCAGGTTTGAGGCAGGATCGATTCACGGCCGCCCGGGTTTCCCATCGCCGTCAGAGCACGTGAAGACAGCCACTTGAAGGACGAGACCTACCATGCGGATTATCCAAGCGACCCTCGAACACCTGGATTTGCTGACCCCGTTGTTCGTTAAGTACCGCGAGTTTTACGGCTCCCTGCCCTATCCGGACTCGTCCCGGGCGTTTCTCGAAAAGCGCCTGCGACGCAAGGAATCGGTGATCTACCTGGCGCTGGCCGATGACGACGACAAGAAACTCATGGGTTTCTGCCAGCTCTATCCGAGCTTTTCCTCCCTGTCGCTCAAGCGCGTGTGGATCCTCAACGACATCTACGTCGCCGAAGACGCCCGCCGCCAACTGGTGGCCGACAACCTGATCCGCACCGCAAAGAAAATGGCCAAGGAAACCCAGGCTGTGCGCATGCGCGTCTCCACCAGTGCCGACAACGAAGTCGCGCAGAAAACCTACGAATCCATCGGGTTCAAGGAAGACACCGAGTTCAAGAACTACGTGCTGCCGATCAGCGACGAGCTCTGATCGCCGGGCGTACGGCGGGGAGGAAGCGAACGCCCTCCCCGGAATAAATTCCAACCCGACATTTGTTCACACCGACATTCCCCGCTACAAAACCAACACGCTTTTCACCCCTCAGCCCGTATAATCCCGATCTTTCCGGCTTGTAAGAAAAACTACACCCGCTTGTAGGCTTACACGAAGTCATCCGCACAGGCTTGCCGAGTCAGGCCATCACCACAGGTGCCTCCATGGATTTCAACCCGCTCGACCTTATCCTGCATCTCGACGTTTACCTCGACCTGCTGGTGAATAATTACGGGCCATGGATCTACGCCATCCTGTTTCTGGTGATCTTCTGCGAGACCGGTCTGGTGGTGATGCCATTCCTGCCGGGTGATTCCCTGTTGTTCATCGCCGGCGCCGTGGCTGCGGGTGGTGGCATGGACCCGGTGTTGCTGGCGGGGCTGCTGATGCTCGCGGCGATCCTGGGCGACAGCACCAACTACGTGATCGGACGAACGGCGGGCGAAAAGCTGTTCAGCAATCCGAACTCGAAGATCTTCCGCCGCGATTACCTGCAACAGACCCACGATTTCTACGACAAGCACGGCGGCAAAACCGTGACCCTGGCGCGCTTCCTGCCGATCATCCGCACCTTTGCACCGTTCGTTGCCGGTGTCGCGAAGATGCCTTACCCGCGTTTCTTCGGTTTCAGCGTGTTCGGCACCGTCCTGTGGGTCGGCGGCCTGGTGACGCTCGGTTACTTCTTCGGCAACGTGCCGTTCATCAAGAAGAACCTGTCGCTGCTGGTGGTCGGCATCATCCTGCTGTCGCTGGTACCGATGATCATCGGCGTGATTCGCAGCCGTTTCGGCGGCGCCAAAGCCCAATCGCACTAAGCCGATGTGGTCGCTGAGCGCCTGGCGCCGCCGGCGCATTCTGGCCAAGCACCCGATTGCCGACGATATGTGGCAGCGGGTGCGTCATCACCTGAGCTTTCTCGATGGCATCACTGCCGCGCAAGACCAGTGGCTGCGCGAAGCCAGCGTGCTGTTCCTCGAAGACAAACACCTGACCGCCCTGCCCGGCGTCGAACTGCATCAGGAACAGCGCCTGCTGCTCGCCGCCCAGGCCCAATTGCCGCTTTTGCATCTCGGCGACCTGAACTGGTATCAGGGTTTCCACGAGATCGTCCTCTACCCCGACGACTTCCTCAGCCCCCAACGCCATCGCGATGCCAGCGGCGTCGAGCATGAGTGGGACGGCGAACACAGCGGCGAAGCGTGGCAACAAGGGCCAATCATCCTCGCCTGGCCCGGCGTGATGGCCAGTGGTGGCTGGGAAGGCTACAACCTGGTGATCCACGAACTCGCACACAAACTCGACATGCTCAACGGCGACGCCAACGGCCTGCCACCGCTGCACGCCGATATGCGGGTCAGCGACTGGGCCGAGGTGATGCAGACGGCATACGACGACCTCAATCGCCAGCTCGACCGCAACCCCGATGCCGAAACCGCCATCGACCCGTATGCCGCCGAGAACCCGGCCGAATTCTTCGCCGTCACCAGCGAGTACTTCTTCAGCGCTCCGGATCTGCTGCACGAGGCTTATCCACAGGTGTATGCGCAGTTGCGCCTTTTCTACCGCCAGGATCCGTTGGCCCGCCTGAAGCAACTTCAGGCCACCGACCCGGTCTATCAGGCTCACGAGTAAAGGTCTGCACGACTTCCGGTACGTGGCGTCCACGGCAGAATATGCCTATAATCGCCGCCACTTTTTGGTCAATCCGGCCAAGTGTTTTTGGTCAACTAACGGGGGCAACGCCCAATGAGCTACAGCAAGATTCCGGCTGGCAAAGACCTGCCGAACGACATCTACGTCGCGATCGAGATCCCGGCCAACCACGCGCCGATCAAATACGAAATCGACAAAGACAGCGATTGCCTGTTCGTTGACCGTTTCATGGCCACCCCGATGTTCTACCCGGCCAACTACGGTTACATCCCGAACACCCTGGCTGACGACGGTGATCCCCTCGACGTACTGGTCGTAACCCCTTACCCGGTTGCTCCAGGTTCGGTAATCCGCGCCCGTCCGGTCGGCATCCTGAACATGACCGACGACGGCGGCGGCGATGCCAAAGTCATCGCAGTTCCGCACGACAAGCTGTCCCAGCTGTACGTGGACGTGAAGGAATACACCGACCTGCCAGCCCTGCTGATCCAGCAGATCGAGCACTTCTTCGCGAACTACAAAGATCTCGAAAAAGGCAAATGGGTGAAAATCGAAGGTTGGGACGGTGCAGACGCCGCCCGCGCCGCGATCACCAAGTCGGTTGCTGCCTACAAAGGCTAAGCCTCGCGACCTGCGACACGCTTGAAGAAAACCCCGGTTGATCCGGGGTTTTTTGTGCCTGGCCGCCCAGGGCTTAAACAGCTTGTTTATAGCGGCCTACAGAAAAGTTTTAGTGTGTGTAATTTCCCACAATGACGTCTTACATCCCGTCGCAAAATTTGCCCTGATTTTGAACGCAAGGTTTATTCAAACCGCTCTAGGCCGGCCGTAGACTCGCGTTTATGAGAAAGAACACTAGCGGTCCAAGATTCAAGGCACTCCTGGAAGCTGCGAACATCACCACCACGGGATTCGCAAAGTTCTGGGGCACGGAAGCCCAAAACGTTCATAACTGGTACACCCGGGGCGTACCCGCGTACCGCCTGGAAGAGGTCGCACGCCTGCTGTCCGTCAACAGCCAATGGCTGAAGACCGGCGAAGGCCCGAAAGAGGCCCCGCACCTGCATACGGACTCGGGCGACATTCTCGATGCCCATGCCATTCGCGGCGTCTACACGGTGCTCGAAACCAACGACATCGAATTGCCGCTCTACAAGGAAGCCCCCACTGCCCCTGGCTCCGACAAGACCCACGTCATCAAAGACCCGGACCAAACCATCCGCCTGCCCCGCAGCCACCTCGAAGCCCTGGAAATCCGCCACTCCGACGCCATCTGCACCCACATGATCGGCAACAGCATGGCCGAGAAAATCGAAGACGGCTCCACCCTCGCCATCGACCGCGGCCTCACCCAGGTGGTGGACGGCGAAATCTACGCCATCGAGCACGACGGCATGCTGCGCATCAAATACCTGCACCGCATGCCCGGCAACGCCCTGCGCCTGCGCAGCCACAACAGCGCCGAATACCCGGACGAAATCTTCCGCGCCGCGCAGATCGAGGAGCAGAGGATTCATGTATTGGGGTGGGTGTTCTGGTGGTCGACGCTGGGCAAGCGGCGACCGGTGGTGCCGTTTCTCTGACCCTCTGTCACTCCCGGCCCTTGGCTAGCCTGCAAAGAGGCCCGGCTACACGGTACAAATCCCCGCGTCCTGCCGCAGAAATCGCTCTAATCCGCACTTGAGACTGGGAATCCCCAACAAAACTCAGTATCCTGCGCCCCACATTCGCGCATCGACCCGCCAAGCGGCCCAGATGACGCCTGACGCGGCAGACCACTGTCTGACCAAGTCCCACAGCCGGACGCAAGATCCGGATGTACGTTTTGAAGGCTGGCGCGGTTTACCAAAAATAAACCAAGCCAGTCCCCGAGAAGCCGGCCACAAGCCGGCTTTTTAATGCCCGCAAGAAAACCAAATCTAATGCCCCAATATCTTCCTTGTTACCGTAATGGCAAAACTCATTACGGTGCTCCATCACGGACTCCTCAAAAATCCATAATGATGACTGTCAGAAGCCGCAACTCTCAGATAGGGATCAGTTACTGATCAAAGCCCAGTTACGCTGCAAGGAGGATGTGGCGCTTATCGCCGCAGTCCACGAACGTCTTGTCGCTCCTCAGCGAGTCAAGATAAGCCTGGATGAGTTGTAACGTCGAATCCAGCCAAGCCGTAGTTTCGCGAGAATTGGTACCGCAATCGGGCAATAAGCTGCTGCCCAATTCAACTGTGCAACAGCCCGTTGCACAATCCCCTCACGGATAACTAAACGCCTTCACCAACGTCAACTCCCCCACCGCCCGCATCGGCACCAGGAACGTCTCCATCTTCTCGCTGGGTGTCCCTTCCTCGGTAATCACCGTCACCTGCGCCGTAGTCAGCGGCTGTACCGCCTCTTCCCCACCTTCATCATCCCCGCGATAGCCACCGCCGAAGTAATTCACATACACCAGATACTGCCCCTTGATCGGCGCCGGCATGGCGAAGATTTCCGGGCCGTAACCGGTGGTCACGTCGACGTCCAGGGCCGCGCCGTTGGGGGCGACGCGATCGCCGTACCAGATGTGTGCGCCGTCGGGTGTGATCAGGTGCAGATCGAGGTCGGTGCCATCACTGTCCCACGCCAGCAACACCCGAAGTTTCGCCGGAGTGGCGCCGCCGCTGGTGTTGAGGAATTGCGTACGATGCCGTTGCTGACCGTCGGGGCTGCGGACTTCAACGCTGTTGCTGCCGTTGGGGAAGGAGAACGGGCGATCAAAGCGGCCGCTGTCGTCGATTTTCAGGGGCATGCTGACGCCGTTGACGATCAGGCGGCCGGGCTCTTTGTTTTTCGGGGTGGCCTTGATTTCGCCGCTGATGCGCGCGGTGTTGGCCTGGCCGAGGGGGGTGTTCACCGAGGAGGCCGGGTAGTTGACCGCCTGGCGAAAGCTCTCGCCCTCGCCTTCAGGCGCGCCGCTGCGCCAGCCGCCGACCGGGGTGTCGAGTTTGACGCCGTCAGCGGCGATCACCGGCGAAACAGCGGCGAACGCGCAAAGCAACAGCAAGACCTGTGGATAACGGTGTGTCATGGTCTATTCCAGCAAAAGGTGACGGGCGAGCCCTTCGATATAGGTTTCATCCTGGCCGTTGGGGTGTGCTTCAAAGGCCAGGTGCAGGTATTCGTGAGTCAGGTCGAGGCGATCCTGCAACGACAGCACGCCGCGCACGTAGATGCGCTGGCGTTCGCGGTCGACGAAGGGCCGGCCGAAGGCGAGTTTGCAGACGGCGAATGTGCTGACTTCGCTGTAGCCGGTTTCACCTTCCAGCTTCGGACGCCAGCCGCGCCGCTGCTTTTGCAGCCAGTCCTGCGCGGCGGGCAGCGCTTCGCAGGACGCCACCGGGTTGTCCCAACGGCTGAGGCTCGCGCGCGGATAAGCATGCAGCAGGATCGCGTCGTAACGCTGGCCGGCATTGGCTTGTTCGACGGCCTGCTGCCAGGCGAGTTTGTCGGGGCCGGGTTGATCGGAGTGATAGGTGACGGTGCTGCCGGCCAGCACCAGATCCGCCGTCCATGCTGCGATATTGCGCGATTCGGCAGAGGCCGGACGCGGGGCGACACGTTGCCGGGTGCTGCTGTCGTCGATGCTCAGACATTCGCCGTTGCGTGCGGCGTTTTGCAGCAGATACGTGCGGATTGCCACGGCCAATGCTTTGGCGGCTTCGGCCGGTTCGGGTTTGGCTTCACGCTCCAGCACGCGGGCGACGTATTCTTCGCGATCCAGCCGGGCGACCAGCTTGTCGTTGAGCAGAAACAGTTCGCCGTCGCTGTGGATATCCAGCGCATTGCCGTTGGCGAACTCGACGCGGTAATCGCCCTGCAACGGGCCGGAGCCAGCAACGCGTTCACCCGCCAGAACCCGCGAAACCGGATAACGCGAGAACAGTCCGACCTCAACGCAACTTCCCGCTTCCGCCGGCCATGATGCGAGCAACAACGTCGCCAGCGCCGAACCGTAATGCCGCAGAACCATCTGACTGGTGCCCCGGCCACCGGCCCAGATCGGCGATCCATCTGCCGTCCAGCCAGCGAAACCGCCCTGACGTGATTGCGGATCCTGATCGCCGAGCCAGCTCCAGGTCTTCACCCGCAAACGTCCGCCAAGCTCACCGACGACATTGCCATCCGCCGCATTCAAAACGACATCGAGCAGCACACGGCGCATCTGATCCTGAGCCGGCAGCCAAGACAAAACCTTCAACAAGTCAGCCACGGAAACCCGAGTAGCCGGTTGCACCGATGGCAAATCCAGCAACCACGACGGCGCCTGTCGCGTCTGCCAATAGGCTCTCCAGTCGCCAGCGGTTATGCCCAACCGCGCCGGCTCGAAATACAGCCCGCAGGATTTCACCAGCGCCTGATCACGCTCGATCTTGCCGCCCGCGGCGCAGCAATAGACTTCTTCCTTCGACTGCCCGCGGCATTCATAGGCCGGTTCCCGTGCGCCGGTATCCACCAGCCACGCGTAAACGATCACCTTCCACAGACTGCCCAGCGGCGTCTCCAGCGACGATGGCAACGGCTCGCGAGCAGTCATTTGCGCCGTGTTCAGCGACAACAATTCGCCCTTGTACGCCACGCGCAAAGGTTCATCCTGCGCCGTCGCCAGCGCAGGAATCACACACATCAGCAGCCACAGCAGCGGCCGGGTCATGTCAGTTGACCGTGACCTGACCGAGGGCCGCTTTCGCTTCCTGGGCCCGGTGCTGCGGCGCGTAGACCTGAGTGAAACGCACCGGCGGCAAGTTGAACTGGCCTTTCTGCGAAAAACGCACCAGATGCCGCAGACGCAATTCACCGCTCAGCGCATCCACCGGCACCGCGTAGGCCAGTTGGCCCGGTTCGAAACGTGCTTTCTCCAGCGCAGTCGGCTCGGTGCCGTCCTTGCCCTGCAACTTGATGCCCCACGTGGTGCGCTCGACATCGGCGCCCGGCGGCAACGGCACTTCGAGCATGCCGTAGCGCAGCGGTTTCGGTGCCTTGCTGGTGAGGATCACTTCGTCCAGATAAAGACTGTCACTCGACAGCGGCTTGCTGCCGACGGGCTCCAGTTTGAAGGTGAACGCTTCGTCACCCGGCACCAGGCGCGACAGGCGACGAGTGATGGTCACCGCCATCGGATCGACCGCCGGCTGCAGGGTCTGGAAGCTCAACGTGGCACGCAACGGACGCTCCTGAGTGCCCGACACCGTCAACACGCTCGGCACCGGCGCAGCCCCCTGCCACGTCCAGTACATCTCACCGGTCGCGCCATGGTTTTTCTTCCAGCCGTCGCCCGGCGCCAGCGCGATGGTCGGCGACGCCTGGGCGATGCTGCGTTGCAGCCAGGTCAGCGCCAGCGCACGTTCGAGGGTCGATTGCTGCGGCAGCAGGCGTTGCAACAACGCTGTCGCGCGAGCCTGATCGAACGGTTGCAGGGACAGGTTTAGCGCTTCGGCAAACGGCTGCGAACTGACGGCCAAACGCTGTTGCGCAGCGCCCAGCTGACGGTTGAACGCGTCCGGCAAAGCGACTTTCGACTGGGTGGCCAGCGATGCGGTCAAGACCCGCGCCGCCGCCAGACCGAGTGCCGAATCCGGATCGCCCATCACCAGACTGTCTTCGCCGTCGTCCATCAGGGTTTCGGCATTGCCTTCCCCGGCCCTGGCCAGATCCTCCATCAAGCCGCTGAGCAGCGTGTTGACCGGCAAGTGCATCTGCTTGGCGAACGACAGGATCAGCGCCCGTTGCAGCAATGGCGTGTTCGGCGCCTGCTTGGCGTAAACCTCCAGCACCCGCTGCCAGTGTTCCGGCGGCAAGGTCAGTTCCAGCACCTGACTGGCGTTCCAGTCGGCGTAATAGGCGTAAGCGGTGAGGAACGCATCCGGCTCGCCGTCGAAGCCCCACCAGGTGAAGCTCGCCGACGGCCCGGCCATTTGTACCAGGCGCAGACGACTGTTCTGCATGATCAGGCGCAAGCGGTCGCGGATCTGCGGGCTCGACGCCAGCGACGGATAAGCGATGCTCAGCGGCAGCAAACGGCTGGCGGTCTGTTCGACGCCGCCGTACGGATAGCTGAGCAGATCATCGAGGGCAGAGCGGAACAGCGCCTGCGGGCTGTCATCCAGACGCAGGCGAATGTCGGTCGCGTCTGCCGGCAGGCTCAACGGTGTGTCGCCGCTGGCCACGTCAAGGCTCTGGGTCTGCGTCACTTGCCAGCCTTCGCCGGTCGCCGTCAGGCGCACAGCAAGGGCATCGGCGGTTTTGCCGTCCTGCACCAGCTCGGCGGTCCACTCGCCGGTGGCCAATGCGAAGGCCGGCAGCGGCAGATAGTTGATGCCGTTGTTGAGGGTCACCGGCAGGCGCTGTTCGGCGCCCGCGTAGTGCGTCACCAGTTCAGCCTTGACCGGTTTCTCGGCCTGACTGAAGGCGAACACGCCAAGCTGCGGCTGATCGCCCTTGCGGAATTTGCTCGGCCCGCTCCACTTCAGGTACAGCGGCTTTTCCGAGCGGACGAACTGCTTCTTCTGTCCGACCTGACCGTCATCGGCAATCGCCCGCGCGGTGATGCGCCAGCGGGTCAGCGAGTCCGGCATCTTGAAAGTGAAGCGGGTCTTGCCGTCGGCGTCGGTCAGCAATTCCGGCTGCCATGCAGCGGTGTCGACGTCTTCGCGGCGCGGCCGCTCCAGCACTTTCACCCCACGTTCGCTGCGGTTGGCTTTGCCCGGTGCACCGGGGCTGCCCGGCAGCGCCACGTCGTAGCTGATGAACGACAGGCTGGCGCTGGTGCGCACGTTGTTGCGGCGCGGGTGATAGAAAAACTGGTCGATGGTCGGCGCGACCTCAGGTTGCAGCGCGTAGACCATTTCATCGACCACGCTGACCGTCAGGTGCGCCGGCACAGCCTTGCCGGCGAACTGCGTGGTCAGGTCGACCGTCACGGTATCGCCCGGTTGATAAGTCTCTTTGTCAGTCTTGATCGCCACGTCGATCTGCGGGGCGACGACCTTGATCCCGGCGTTCTGGAAGCTGTACTGACCGCCCTTGGTGTAGAGCACCGAGAATGTCAGGTTCGGCGCGAAGTTGTTCTTCACCGGGATGCGCGCGCGGTATTGGGTGTCGCTGAGCTTTTCCAGTTTCAGCCAGTCGCCGCCCTTGGCCAGCAGCGCGGTAGCTTCAACCTTGTCGCGCTCCAGCGACAGCAGCGCATCGCTGACTGGCTCCGGGAAGGTGATCAGCGCCAGTGCTTCGTCGCCGGCCTTGTACTCGGGCTTGTCGAGGACGATCTCCACGGTGCCCGGCACAGCCTTGACGCCGTCACCGGTGACCGAATGACCGGTCGCGCCAAGCACTCGACCGTGCTGATCCTTCAGCGACAGGTTGTAGGTGCCCGGACGATCAAACGTCACGCTGAAGCCTTTGTCTTTCGCCGCCAGTTTGCCTTCGCCCGTGCTCTGGTCTTCCAGACGCACCCAGCTGTAGCTGCTCGGCACCACGGCCTGCGCCTGTTGACTGCCGCCCTCATTGGCGTAGCTGAACGCGACCTTGTCACCGACCGCACTGAAACGCTGTGGCGCAGTCAGACGGAAGCTCGCGGCGCCCCGGTCGATGAGGATTTCTTTGGTGGTCTTGACCCGGTACGCCGCGCCATCGCTGGCAAACACGGTGAGCATGTAGCGGCTCGGCTTGTCGGCGGCCGGCAGGTCAAGGGTCGCATTGCCCTTGCTGTCGGTGGTCAGTTCGGTGCTGGTCAGCTCCACCGGGAATTGCCCGAGGTATTGCAGCTCGTTGTCGACCATCGACAGTTGCTGGGCGCGCAGGCTCAGGGTCAGTTTGGCGTTGGCCACCGGTTTGCCGTCCGGGTACAGCAGCACCAGGCTGCCCTTCACCGGTTCGCCGGTTCGGTAATCCTGCTTGGCCAGATTCAGCGAGATTTCGAAGTGCGGCTTGATGTACTCCGCTACCCGGAACGCGCTGCTGTAGGCCTGATCCTTGTAGTTGAAACGCAGCTCGTAACCACCGGCCACGGCGTTGTCCGGCAACTGGAAGCGGCCCTGAGTGCCGGCCTTCGAATCGAGCTTCAGATCGAGACGCTGCAACTCGGTGCCCGTCGCATCAAGCACGCTGACATTGACGTCCGCCGCCCCCGGCAATACCGAATCCCGGGCGTTCTTGAATTCGCGGCCAACGATTTTCAGCGACACCCAATCACCCGGGCGATACAGCGGCCGGTCGGTGAAGGCGTAGAGTTTGGTGTCGTAGATTTCGCTGTCGTAATAGAAGTTTTCCGAGACGAATACGCCGCCCTCTTCGTCCTCGCCGATGACGAACGAACGCTCCGGGCTGACGTGTTTCAGGCGCAGCAAACCGTCGTTGTCGGTAGCGCCGCTGCTCATCACGCCGAGGCCGTCGGTCCACAGCACATTGACCTTCGGCACCGAGCTGCCTTCGTGTTTGCGCGCGGCCCACACCAGCAATTCATCACCGGCAATCTTGCTCACCGCGACGGTGTTGGAAACGAAAACCATGGTGGTCGCGCGGTACTTGCCGATCAGCGCTTCGACCAGATACAGGCCCGGTTTCAGATTGCCCAGCGGGATGTAGACGTTGCCCGGCGCAACGCTGACGAACTCGCTGGAAGACCCGGCCAGACTCACGCCTGTCGGCGGCTGGATCGGCTTGGCCTGCCACAGCGGATAGCGGAACTGGCTGACCACCGGCAGGCCCGGAATCAGGGCGAACTGCGGCTGCGCGTCGTACGGCGTTGGCGCGGCGATGGCGTTGCCCATCTTCAGCTCCGGCACCTCTTCGGTGACTTGCTGACGCGACTCGTAGGAGAACGCACGCTGCATCACCCGACGGGATTTGCGGTACCAGTTGTCCCACAGGTACGCGAGGGTGTTCGACAGGCCTTCGCCCTTGAACTGGCCGTCGCTGACCACGCGGTGCAGGTTTTTCTGGCGCTTGAGGAAGTCCAGCGGCTTGTCGATCTTGTACACCCGAATGTCGGCGCCGCCGTACGGTTCCATACGGAAACGGCGGTAGTCACGGCCCGGCGCTTCGAGGCGCACCACCGCCTGTTCGTCGGCGGCGAAACTGCTGTCGGCCAGCAGGAAAAAGCTTTCACCGGAGACCGGCGTGTAGCCGCTTGGCTCCACGGAGTCTTCGGCATTCACGGCCGAAAACGGCAGGACTGACAGCAACAGAAAAGGCAGTAAACGCAGCATGCGGGCACCGGTCATTGGGAGAGAAAGTTCAGTCGATAGACGCCGATGAAGTTGGGGTTGGCTGCGTCGGGTATCCATCGGGTGTCCTTCCATGTCATGAGTTGCTGCAGGCTTGCCGAACGCATGCCGTTGTCGGTTGGGGTGGTCGTGCCGGTGTGATAGGCGATGTAGCGGCCCATCCAGATCATCAGGTGCTGGTCGTCGCCCTGATCGAAAAACATCAGATCGCCGGGCCGTGCCTGAGACACGTCGCGGCCGATCAGATGGCTGTTGAACTGAATCAGTTTGATTGCATTGACGTAGGGCCCGACCTTGCCGCCGCCCTGCTGCCATTGCTGGGCGAGCTGGCGCTGATCGGCGCTCAGATCCAGCTCCGGCGGCAGGTAGCGATTGGACACGCCATTGCTGCGCAGCCATTTGTCGTCATGGACTTTCAGCGCTTCGTTGGCGGCAAACCGCACCAGCCCGGCGCAGTCCTGCTGATACCAGCGCGGGCTCGGGCCTTTGCTCAACTGCTCCTGAGCGATGCGCACGAACCAGGCGCGAAAAACCTGGGACTGCGCAGGATCGAGTGCCGGCGTTTCGACCGCTCGGGCACCCGCGCTCAGTAACAGCGCGAGCAAGCCGAGGCTGCGGATCAATGTCGTCACAGCGCTTTCCACTCCAGCGGCAACCATTGCCAGTGACCGTCAGGCTCGCTGCCCTCGGGCAGAGTCAGAGCGTATTTACCCATGCCGCCGAGGGTGCGCAGTTTCGGGATCAGGTAGGTTTGCGCGGCGTTGTAGAACACCGGCTCCATGTCCTGCGGCAGGCTGTCGAGGGTTTCCTGCTGGATCAGCTGTGCCATTGAATCCGGGCCGAAATAGATCGGCATCAGCACGTCTTTCGGCAGCACATCGGCCATCGGCGGGAAGCGCTTGTCGAGGGTGCCGAGGGCCTTGTCGACCAGTTTGTCGTCGAGGGAAAACAGCAGTGTCGAACCGTGGCGCGCCAGGCTGACTTTCATGAAGGCACGGCCGGTGATTGCATCCGGGTTCTCGGCATCCCTGGCCGCGTACGGGCCAAAGTTGGAGCTGACCTGACGCTGCCAGAGGTGGCTCTGGCCTTCCTGCCTTTCGACCACCGGGAACGCGTGCTCGTCGACCTTGCTTTCGTAGGCGCCGACCATCGAATCGAACAATGTGCCGATATCCGCGTCGAGCTTGCCGTTGTCTTCGTCGTTCAGACTGGCCACCAGCAACGGCGTGTACAACCGCGAATCGGCGTACCAGCACAGGCCCGCCGCGCCGGCAACGTGTTCGGTGAGTTTCTGCGCCACTGCCTCTTCGGCACCGAGCTTCAACAGCAACGGTTTCTGCGGCTCGGCAGCGACCGGCAAGGTCACGCAGGCACTGGCGCCCAGCGGCATGGCTTGCCAGACCGGTTTGAAATCGAAGTCCGGCTGGTTGTCCAGTTCATCCATCGCGAGATAGCTGTGCCAGCCCTTGTCGTCCATGTCGAAACGCAGGCCGGCGAAGTTCGGGATGAAGCGCTGGTAACCCATGGCCAGGACGCTGGAGTTGACCGACAGGCGCTGTTTGGTTTCAGGCGTCTTGACCGGTAGCCCGAACGCTTCGGGGAACAGTTTTTCGCCGTTGAGCAGCGCCGCCAAAGCCTGCGGCGAAACATGGCCGGACTCTTCGGAAGCACCGCTTTCCGGGTCGTAGAACTTGGCCGGGTTGGACAGCACCACCAGTTTGTCGCCGCGAGAGGCGAACAACAGGGATTTGCCGGCGTTGTAGGTCAGTTGATACAGCGGCACTTCGTCGCCGCCGACTTTCAGGGTGCTGAACACGCTCAGTTGCGAATCATCCAGCGCGACTTTCGCCAAGGGCTCCAGCAACTTGGCCAAACCGCCGCGATCCATCACCAGCAGGAAATCCTTCAAACGACCATCGGCGCCGCGCCACAGCGCCACGTCCGCCGGTTGATCGAAGAGTTGCTCGATCAGGCTGTCTTGCAGCTTCAGGTCATGCTCGTAGATGATCCGCCGCAGACTGCCAATCAGCCCGAGACGGTCGGCGTGGGTTTCGTAATAGAAGACGAAATCCTCGGTGAGCGTGGCTTTGAGGAACGGCACCGTCAGCAAATCCTTGGGCAACTGGCTCAGGGAGCGGGTTTCCAGCAGCGCGTCCGGGCGGCTCAGGCCGAGCTTGTCGCTGGCCAATTCCGCTGGCGGCGCCTTGGGTTTGTGCATCAGCCAGCCGAGCCCGCCCGCCACGCCGGCCACCAGGCACAGCCCGACCGCCAGCAACGGCCAGCGCCGGGAAGGTTTGGCGGCGGGCGTATCGGTGGCCGGGGTCTCAGTGTTTTCGCTCATCTTCTCGCTCATGTTCCCAAAGCTCGGCAGTTCATCCGTGGTGCGGGATGCTTAATAGTTGAAAGTCTTGACCAGCAGCAGATCACCGATGGCCCGCAGGGGCACGATGAACGTTTCGCGTTTTTCGTCGACGGTGTTTTCGTTGAGTACCAGCGTGATTTGCGAGGTGATGACCTCGTTCTGGTTGCTGGCCTCCTCGAAGTTATAGCCGCCGTTACCGAAGTTGCCCCAATAGTTGACGTAAACCAGATAGGTGCCGTGCAGCGGCGCGGTCATGGTGAACATTTCCGGGCCGGGGCCGTCGATGCCGTCCGGATCGAGGCCACCGCCGTTGCTCATCGCCGGACGCGCCCAGAAGGCGTGCTGGCCGTCAGGCGTAATGACGTGCAGGTCGAGTTCGGCTTTAGGATCGTCCCAACCCAGTACCACGCGGATCCGCGCCGGCGTGCGCAAATTGTTGGCTTCGTAGAATTGAACGCGCTTGAGCGACTGGCCGTCAGCGCTGATCACCTCGACACTGTTGGAACCGGCGCCGAACGCATACGGCCGGGCGAAACGGCCCTGGTCGTCGGTGTACAGATTCAGTGGATTGCCGTTCACCGCCAGGCTGTGGGGCGGACGCAGATGCCCGATAGCCTTGAGCTGGCCCTCGATCATCGTGCGATTGCGCTGGATGCCGCGATCAATGGGCGGCGTCGGATAGGCGACCTGCGGGTTTTCCGTGCGATCGAGCAGCCCGTGATAACGCCAGCCACCCACCGGCTCCGACAGCTCCGCACTCGGCGCCGCCAGCAGCGCGGGCGCGCAGGCCAACCCGATCAGCAGCAAAAGAAGTGAACGCATGTGATGCCTCCTGCCATGCCTGAACGAAACCTTGCACCCGATCCTCGGTACTTCACAGCGCTGAAAACTGCGTTTCGTCTGAAAGACCCGTGACTGTCGGGTCGTAGAAGGCGCGAAGGTTAGCGATTCGGCAGTTTTTTAACAATCGGATACATCTTGAAATGCGGCGGGAATCACGCCCTCGGGTGGACGATGAGCCGAATAGGCGTCATATTCGGCTCACCAAATGAGCCGAATAGCGTTTCTATTCGGCTCACGCACTCAGGAACGGCATTTCATGGCAACTCACTGGATCTGGCAGCAGCCCGACTGGCCTGACTTCAACTGGCAGGCAGCGCGTCTCACTGCGCTGTTGCGCGAATGCGTTCAGGCGCAGGGACAATTGATGGGTATGGCGGGATCAGTGGGCAATTCACTGAGCGCTCAGACTGAACTGGACGCGTTGCTGCAAAACATCGTGACCTCTTCGGCCATCGAGGGGGAACAGTTGAATGTTGAATCCGTGCGTTCTTCACTGGCACGACGCCTGGGGCTGGAATCGCCTGATGGCCACAACGTCAGCAAGCGCAGCGAGGGACTGGCACAGCTGATGCTCGATGCCACTCAGCGCTTTGCCGAACCTCTGACGCTGGAACGATTGCTGGAATGGCATTCGTGGCTGTTTCCAGAACCGGAGAGTGGCTTCCTTTCGCGTGCAATCAATGTCGGCGCATTACGCGGCGATGAGCCGATGCAGGTGGTTTCCGGACGAATCGAGCGTCCGACCGTGCACTTCGAGGCGCCACCGCGACAAGGCCTTGAGCGGCAACTCGACAGTTTTCTCAAGTGGTTCGACGCCAGTCGGCAACAGGCAGGCCTCGATCCATTCTTGCGAGCTGGCATCGCACATTTCTGGTTCGTCACCTTGCATCCATTCGACGACGGCAACGGGCGCCTGACCCGCACACTCACCGATCTGGCACTGGCTCAGGGCGAAGCGCAGGCGATTCGTTTTTATGCGATGTCCGCCAGCATCCTCGATGATCGTGAGGGCTATTACCGGATTCTCGAATCGAGCCAGAAAGCCACGCTGGACATTACCGACTGGCTCACATGGTTCCTGCAAACCTTGCTGCGCAGTCTGCAACAGGCCATCGCGCGGATTGAAAGTGTGTTGGGAAAATCACGCTTCTGGCAGGCGCACCGGGAATCCGGGCTGTCGGCGGAGCAGATCAAAGTGCTCAATCGTTTGCTCGACGGTGGTGAGCGCGGTTTCGAGCACGGTATCAGTGCAGCGCAATACCAGAGTGTGGCCAAGGTCTCCAAAGCCACGGCCACCCGACATTTGGCGGAACTGCTGGAAAAGGGCTGCCTGCAACGTCTTCCGGGCGGCGGACGCAGCACTCGGTATCAGATTCAATATCCGGACGAATCGACCGACTGACACCCTTGTCCGTCGGCCCGCTCATTTGCCCATACCCCCCCTATCTGCTAGTGTCGCGCCGGTTTAACGTCAACCGGAATTAGCCGCCATGGCCCGCAAAAAAGCTGCACTGGATTTCGAACAGTCCCTCGCCGACCTGCAAACGCTGGTGGAGCGTCTGGAGAACGGTGAATTGTCGCTGGAAGACTCGCTGACCGCCTTCGAGCAGGGCATCGGCCTGACCCGTGACTGCCAGGCGGCGCTGGCCCAGGCCGAGCAGAAGGTCCAGGTATTGCTGGAGCGCGATGGCGAACTCGCCGAGGAACCATTCGACGCGGATCAGCCAGAATGATTGCTGCGTATTCGGCGACCAGCCAGGCGCGGGTCAATGCGGCACTGGAAACCCTGTTCAATGCCCCGTTGCCAGAACTGGCGCGCCTCTATGAAGCCATGCGCTACAGCGTGATGAACGGCGGCAAACGCGTGCGTCCGTTGCTGGCCTACGCGGCATGCGAAGCCCTTGGCGGCAAGGCCGAACAGGCCAACGGCGCGGCGTGTGCGGTTGAGCTGATCCATGCGTATTCGCTGGTACACGATGATTTGCCAGCGATGGACGACGACGATCTGCGTCGCGGCCAGCCGACCACTCACAAGAAATTCGACGAAGCCTGCGCGATTCTGGCCGGCGACGGCTTGCAGAGTCTGGCGTTCGGCGCCCTGCTCGACCCGCGCCTGAGTGACCTGAGCGCGGACATCCGCCTGCAACAGGTCACAGCGCTGGCGCACGCGGCAGGCCCGGCCGGCATGGTCGGCGGTCAGGCCATCGATCTCGGTTCGGTCGGCCTCAAGCTCGACCAGAAAGCTTTGGAACAAATGCACCGGCACAAGACCGGCGCGCTGATCGAAGTCAGCGTCAAACTTGGCGCGCTGGCCAGCGGCCGTGCCGAGAAGGATGAATTGAAGTCGCTGCAGACTTATGCACAGGCCATCGGTCTGGCGTTCCAGGTCCAGGACGACATCCTCGACGTCGAAAGCGATACCGAAACCCTCGGCAAACGCCAGGGTGCCGACATCGCCCGCGACAAGCCGACCTACCCGGCCCTGCTCGGTCTCGACGCCGCCAAGGCTTACGCGCTGGAACTGCGCGATCAGGCCCTGCACGCACTGCGACCGTTTGACGCGGCTGCCGAGCCGTTGCGCGATCTGGCCCGGTATATCGTCGATCGGCGTAACTGAAGGCTAATCAGCCAAAAAAGACCAACGCGTGGGCAGGGGGCGATGCATCAGGTAAACTGCCGCATCTTTTATACCTATAACGATTCGCCTGATGCCCACGACGTTTCATGAGATTCCCCGCAAGCGCCCGACCACGCCCCTGCTCGACCGCGCGAACACGCCGGACGGCCTGCGCCGGTTAGGCGAAGCCGAGCTGGAAACCCTGGCTGATGAGTTGCGCCTGGAATTGCTCTACACGGTCGGCCAGACCGGTGGGCATTTCGGTGCCGGCCTGGGCGTCATCGAGCTGACCATCGCGTTGCATTACGTCTTCGACACCCCGGACGACCGTCTGGTGTGGGACGTTGGTCATCAGGCCTATCCGCACAAGATCCTCACCGGTCGTCGCGAGCGCATGGAAACCCTGCGCCAGAAGGACGGCATCGCGGCCTTCCCGCGCCGCTCCGAGAGCGAGTACGACACCTTTGGCGTCGGTCACTCCAGCACCTCGATCAGCGCCGCGCTGGGCATGGCCATCGCCGCCCGCCTGCAGAACATTGATCGCAAGGCGATTGCCGTGATCGGCGACGGCGCATTGACCGCAGGCATGGCGTTCGAGGCGCTGAACCATGCGCCGGAAGTCGACGCCAACATGCTGGTGATCCTCAACGACAACGACATGTCGATCTCGCGCAACGTCGGCGGTCTGTCGAACTATCTGGCGAAGATCCTTTCCAGCCGCACTTACGCGAGCATGCGTGAAGGCAGCAAAAAAGTGCTGTCGCGCCTGCCCGGGGCCTGGGAAATCGCCCGTCGCACCGAAGAATACGCAAAAGGCATGCTGGTTCCCGGCACCCTGTTCGAAGAACTGGGCTGGAACTACATCGGCCCGATCGATGGCCACGACCTGCCGACCCTGATCGCCACCCTGCGCAACATGCGCGATCTGAAAGGCCCGCAGTTCCTGCACATCGTCACCAAGAAGGGCAAAGGCTTCGCCCCGGCTGAAGTCGACCCGATCGGTTACCACGCCATCACCAAACTCGAGCCGCTGGACGCCCCGGCCGCTGCGCCGAAGAAGGCCAGCGGGCCGAAGTATTCCGGCGTGTTCGGTGAATGGCTGTGCGACATGGCTGCTGCCGACCCGCGTCTGGTAGGCATCACCCCGGCGATGAAGGAAGGTTCGGATCTGGTGGCGTTCAGCGAACGCTTCCCGCTGCGCTACTTCGACGTGGCGATTGCCGAGCAACACGCCGTGACTCTCGCGGCCGGCATGGCCTGCGAAGGCGCGAAACCGGTGGTGGCGATCTACTCGACGTTCCTGCAACGCGGTTACGACCAGTTGGTGCATGACGTCGCGGTGCAGAACCTCGACGTGCTGTTCGCCATCGACCGCGCGGGCCTGGTGGGCGAAGACGGCCCGACCCACGCCGGCAGTTTTGACCTGTCTTACCTGCGTTGCATCCCGGGCATGGTCATCATGACCCCGAGCGATGAAAACGAGCTGCGCAAAATGCTCACCACCGGCCACCTGTACAACGGCCCGGCGGCGGTGCGTTACCCACGCGGCACCGGCCCGAACGCGACCATCGAGAAAGACCTCGAACCGATCGAGATCGGCAAGGGTGTGGTGCGTCGCCGGGGCAGCAAAGTCGCCCTGCTGGTATTCGGCGTGCAGATGGCCGAAGCCCTGAAGGTTGGCGAGACGCTGGACGCGACCGTGGTCGACATGCGCTTTGTCAAACCGATGGACGAAGCGCTGGTGCGCGAAATCGCCAACAGCCACGACCTGCTGGTGACCATCGAAGAGAACGCGATCATGGGCGGCGCCGGTGGCGCAGTCAGCGAATTCCTCGCCCGCGAGAACATCCTCAAGTCGGTGCTGCACCTGGGCTTGCCGGACGTTTACGTCGAGCACGCCAAGCCGGCGCAGATGCTGGCCGAGTGCGGGCTGGACGAGGCAGGGATCGAAGTGGCGGTGCGTGAGCGTCTGGAGCTGCTTAACCGCTAATCGCCAGATCTGTGAACAACCCTGTGGGAGCGAGCTTGCTCGCGAAGACGGACAGTCAGTCGACTCATTCTTGACTGACATACCGCATTCGCGAGCAAGCTCGCTCCCACAGTGGTTTGTGCAGCTTTCAAAATTCAATTCGCTTTATGTACCAACGGACTCCGATGAACCTCTCGCGCCTCGCCCTGCCCCTCCTGCTGCTGCCAACCGCCAACGCCCTGGCCGACACCTTCGAACGCGATCAGGCCCTGAAGCTGCCGGACGTGCTGATCAGCGCCAACCGCCAGGTCGAGGCGCGCAACGACAGCAGCGCCGCCAACACCGTGTTCACCCGCGAAGACATCGAGCGCCTGCAACCGAGCAGCGTCACCGATCTGCTGCAACGGGTACCGGGCGTACAAGTCGCGCAAACCGGCGGACGCGGCAGCCTGCCGGGAATCTACATTCGTGGCACGCAATCGGCGCAGAGCCTGGTGCTGGTCGACGGCCAGCGCATCGGCAACGCCACCTCCGGCGACAGCAACCTGCAACACCTCAACATCGAACAGATCGAGCGTGTCGAGGTACTGCGCGGATCGCGCTCGGTCATTTACGGCAGCGACGCGATCGGCGGGGTGATCCAGATCTTCACCCGGCGCGGCGGCGAACAGGGCCTGCAGCCGCGGATGCATGTCGGCTTCGGCAGCAATCAGACCTGGGAGCGCAGCGTCGGCCTCTCCGGCGGTGATGAGAAAACCCGCTTCAACCTCGGCGCCAGCCTCGATGAAACCGCCGGCCTCGACCGCACCCACGATTCGTATCCCAGCGACAGCGATCACGATGCCTACCGCAATAAATCCTTCAGCCTGAGCCTCAGCCATGCGCTGACCGATGACATCGAAGTCGGCGCCAACCTGCTGGATAACCGTGGCAAAAGCGAATTCGACAACCCGTTCGGGCGCTTCGACCCGGTGACCTTCGACTCCCTCCAGCAGCAGCCCTACAGCGATTTCGCCGTCAGCAGTTTCAGCAGCTACATCGACGCGCGGATCAATGAGCGCTGGAAGTCGCGCCTGGAGCTTGGCCACAGCGAAAACCGCGAGAAGTCTTTCGACAAGCTCAGCGACGAGCGCTCGGTGTTCAACACCTACCGCGACTCGGTGACCTGGCAGAACGACCTGACGCTGGATTCACGCAACAGCCTGATCCTCGGCGGCGACTGGTACGAAGACCGGATCAACAGCAGCACCGAGTTCGCCGAAGACAGTCGCTGGAACCGCGCCGCGTTCATCCAGCATCGCTTCCAGGCCGACAGTTTTTCCACCGAACTGGGCCTGCGCCGTGACGACAACCAGCAGTTCGGCGGCCAGAACAGCTGGAGCGGCACGCTGACGTTGCCGGTCAACCCGGACAACGACCTGTTGCTCAGCTACAGCGAAGGCTTCCGTGCGCCGACCTTCAACGACCTGTACTACCCGGACTTCAGCAATCCCGACCTGAAACCGGAAACCTCGAAAAGCTACGAACTGCAATGGCGCAGCCAGTTGAGCGACAGCACTCGCCTCGAAGCGTCGCTGTATCGGACCGATCTGGAAGACGCGATCATCTTCGGCAGCAACTCACGCCCGGAAAACGTCGCCTCGGCGCGGATCAACGGCTTCGAAGCAGCGCTGAAACAGCAGCTGTTCGGCTGGCAGAGCAATCTGGGCGTGGCGATCATCGATCCCCGCGACCGCGACACCGGCCACACATTGGCGCGGCGTGCCCGCCGCACCTTGAGCTGGGATCTGGATCGGCAATTCGACCGCCTCGGCCTCGGGGCCAGTTGGCAGGCTGTCAGCAGCAGTTATGACGACCTCAACAATCAACAACCGCTTGGCGGATACGCGCTGCTCGGGCTGCGCAGCAGCTGGGCGCTGAACCGTGAGATCAAGCTGGATTTCAAGGTCGATAACCTGCTGGACAAGGGTTACAGCCGGGCGCTGTACAGCCATGACGGCAGTCAGTATGGCTATCGCGAGGAAGGTCGGGCGTTCATGTTCGGCGTGACCTGGACGCCGCAGCTCTGATCCGGGATTTTCGCTGCCTTGACGGGCCTCATCGTCGGATCGCCGCCCGGAGCAAGCTCGCCCCCACAGGTTCAGCCCGATACTTGTGGGAGCGAGCTTGCTCGCGAATGCAGGCGCTGCGGTCTCAGCGGTCTGGCGCGATCAGTTGGCAAAGCTTGGCGGTCGCTTCGATCATCTGCCCGCTCGGACGCTCCAGACCTTTGTCGGTGACCAACAGCAGCTGCCTGTGCTTCACCGCCGCCACCTGCGGCCAGGCATTCCACGCATTCAGTTGTGGCTGATCGCCGGCCAGAATCACCTCGGGATCACGCTGTAAAACCGCCTCGATGCTTACCTGCGGCGCGGGCAGGCTCAAGTCGCCGAACACGTTGCGCGCACCGCACACTTCAAGCGCATCGCTGATGATCTGCCCGCCGCCGATGGTGTACAGCGGCTTGTCCCAGACTTGATAGAACACCCGCAGAGGCACTTCCCGCCGGTAGCGCTGGCGCAGTTTATCGAGTTTTTGCCGCAACTCGCGGGCCCGTTCGACCCCACGCACAGGACGACCGAGCTGCGTCGCGATGGCTTCAATCTGCGCGGCCAGCTGTTCGAGACTGCGGGGTTCGGCAACGAAAGTCGGGATATTCAGGCGCTTGAGCTGATCGCGCTGGGCCGGGCCGACACTGCCGGGCCACAACAGTAACAAGTCAGGCTTGAGGCTGAGCAGCCGTTCCATGTCGAGCTGGCCGTAACGGCCCACCGAAGGCACGTCCTTGATCGCGGATGGCCGCTCACCGGCATCCAGCACCCCGACCAGCAGGTCGGCCGAATCCAGTTCAACCACGATTTCCGACAGGGAGGGCGCAAGGCTGACCACCCGCAGGGCGGCCAGCGTTTCACCGCTGACGGCCAGCAGCAGAACCGCCAGCCAGAGACGCCGCATCAAGCGAGTTGACGCGGGATACGGTAGAGGTAGAACAGCACCGCCGTCGACAGCGCCAGCAACATCAGCGGCACCGCTTCAAGGCCGACGAACACCGCCAGCGCGCCGATCCAGGCCGGCAGCGCCGCGACCACAAATGCACGGCGAAGGCAGGCTGCCAAGGCAATCCAGGCAGCGGGTTCTTCAGGGGTATCGAGGGCTTTTTGCGTGGCGATCAGCGCATGTTTGTAGCGCCCGAAAAACTTCAGGCTGACAAACATCGAGGCCACGCCAGCGATAAAGAAAGGCATCGCCAGGACCGGCAGAATCGCCTCGCCCTGGCCAAACACTCCGTTGATCACGAACAGCGGCACCAGCGCCAGCGCCAGGTATTTCCACCAGGCGATCGCCAGACGGCGCCGCACTTGTCCGCGGGTCACGCCCGGTCTACCTCGCCCTGATGCTCGTTGCCCATCATGTGGTCGAGCTTGCTGGCCTTGGTCGCCAGATAGAGTTTGTTGTGCGGGTTATGACCGGTGTGCAGCGGAACGCGCTCGGCGACGACGATGCCCATGTCGGTCAAGGCTTTGACCTTGCGCGGGTTGTTGGTCATCAGGCGCAGGGACTTGACGCCCAGATGCTCGAGCATCGGCAGGCACATGGCGTAATCACGCTGGTCGGCGGCAAAGCCCAGGCGCTCGTTGGCTTCAACGGTATCGGCGCCGCCGTCCTGCAATTCGTAGGCACGGATCTTGTTCAAAAGACCGATGCCGCGCCCTTCCTGACGCAGATACAGCAACACGCCACGACCTTCGCGAGCGATGGCCTTGAGGGCGCCTTCGAGTTGCGAACCGCAGTCGCAACGCTGGCTGAACAAGGCATCACCGGTCAGGCATTCGGAGTGCAGACGGCCGAGTACCGGGGCACCGTCGGCAATCTCACCCAGGCTCAGCACAACGTGCTCGCGGCCGGTGGCTTCATCGAGAAAACCGTGCATGGTGAATTGCGCAAAAGGAGTGGGCAGCTTGGAAGCGGCGACAAAAACGACAGGCACCGGTGTGCTCCTGATCTGAAAAGTCCGAGATTCGCTGGGCGGCATTGTAACAGCACGTTCCTACAGGCGCTTAGGCTGAATTATCGGCCATAACGATCAAAAAGTTTGATTACAGGCCCTTCGTTATCGCCCTTACTCGAACGGATACGGCTGTTTCCAGCGCTCGAAGATCGGCTTCAGCTCGCCGCTTTTAACCAGTTGCTCGATGCGCTGGTCGTAGATCGACATCAACGCCCGGGCTTGCGGGGTGTCGGCGAAACCGAGGTACAGCGGCAGTTCCGCCAGATGTGAATAACGGTATTGCGAAGGATCGGCGGCGTTTCTGACTACCGCTTCGATTTCCGTCAGCGCATCGATGTAGTAATCCGCCCGCCCCTGCTTGAGCATCGACAGGATCCCGGTGCGGCGCTCGATCTGGTTGAAGCGTTTGACGTTCGGCAGGTAGGTTTCGTAGCGATAGCCGCGTACCCAGGCCAGTCGGTATTTGCCCAGCGTCGCCTGGGTTGGCGACGGATTGCTGGCCAGGCCGAGCGCGTAGATGTGGTCGGAATCGAAATTCCATTTCGGGTACAAGACCTGCTCGGCTTCACCGCGGTAAGAACCGACCAGTGCGTCGACTTCCTTCAATTGCACCAGCCCGACCGAACGGGTGTAGGGCACGGTGCGGATGTCCAGGGTTACGCCGGCCGGCTCGAAGACTTTGCGCAACACATCCCAGCCCAGCCCATGGCCATCGGCGGCGGTGTAGTCCTCCCAATCTTCACTGGCCAGATGAATGACCGACGGCGGTGCGTCCTGTGCCTGGGCCACGGCGCCAAGCAAGGTCAAAACCACTATCGCCAACCAGCGTCGAGTCATCCCTGCGTCCCTCATCCACGCCTGGAAATCAGGCGAAAAGCCACACCAGGCCCTGCATCGCCAGCCAGGCGAACACGCCGGCCAGCACATCGTCGAGCATGATGCCGACGCCGCCGTGAACGTGCCGGTCGATCCAGCGGATCGGCCACGGCTTGAGAATGTCGAAGAAGCGGAACACCAGGAACCCGGCGAGCAACCAGTACCAGCCTTCCGGCACCAGCCACAGGGTGATCCACATCCCGACCATTTCGTCCCAGACGATGCCTTCGTGGTCGTGCACCCGCAGATCGTCAGCCACTTTGCCGCACAGCCAGAAGCCGAACAGCATGGTGATTCCGAGCATCAGCCAGTAACCCCAGTCGGGCAGCATCTGCCACAACGGGATAAAGGGTAGCGCAACTAACGAGCCCCAGGTGCCCGGCGCCTTGGGCAAGGTGCCCGAGCCGAAGCCGAACGCGAGGAAATGCCAGGGATTGCGCCAGACCGACGGCGGAACGAATTCGGCCGGAACCTGTTTCGGGTGATCTGTCACGGTGACTCCTGAAAATGTTGATAGCCCCGGATTTGCGGGGTGATGTCGTGCCCGTCGCGGTCCAGCAGCACCACGCCCTGGCCCTGCGTCACGCGGCCGATCACATGGATCGGCCAGCCATCAGCCAGCAGCGCCGGCAACTCGACGGGCGGCAAGGTGAAGGCCAGCACATAATCGTCGCCACCGCTCAACGCCGCGCGTTCGGCGCCGCGCTGACCGAGAAATGCCACCAGCGCATCCGACAATGGAACACGCTCACACTCGACTTCGAGGCGCACCTGCGAAGCCAGTGCGATGTGACCGCAATCGGCGAGCAGGCCATCGGAGATGTCCAGCGCCGAGGTGGCCTTGCCACGCAGGGCCTGGCCGAGGGCGAGTTGCGGTTGCGGCGACCAGTAATGATCGAGCAGCGGTTGGGCAATATGGGGTTCGGCGTCTCGCTGCCCCAGCACCAGCGGCAAGGCCCCGGCGGCATTGCCCAGTTCGCCGCCGACACACAGCAGATCGCCCGGCTGCGCGCCGCTGCGGGTCAGCGCTTTGCCGGCCGGGACGCGGCCGAACACCGTGACGGTCAGGCTCAACGGCCCGCGCGTCGTGTCGCCGCCGACCAGCGCCACGCCGCAGCCCTGCGCCATGCGGTTCAAACCACGGGCATAGGCTTGCAGCCAATCGGCGGTCACCGTCGGCAAGGTCAGGGCAAGGGTAAAGGCAACGGGCGTGGCGCCCATGGCAGCAAGGTCGCTGACCGCCACGGCCAGCGAGCGCTGACCGAGCAGAAACGGATCGCAGGGATCGGCGAAATGCACGCCGGCCACCAGCGTATCGGTGGAAACCGCCAGCTGTTCCCCGGAGGGAATTGCCAGCAAGGCGCAGTCATCGCCGATCCCCAGTGCAACGCCTTCGCCGCCCTGCGCACAAGGCGCGGCGGCGAAGAAATTGCGGATCAGCTCAAACTCGCCCATGGCTGAGAAGAAGTATTCAAGCGCCGATCAGCGCTTGAACGCCTTCACTTCAGCTTCACGCAGGCGCGGAGCCAGCTTGTCGAGCACGCCGTTGACGAACTTGTGGCCGTCGGTCGAACCGAACACCTTGGCCAGTTCGATACCTTCGTTGATCACAACGCGGTACGGCACGTCAACGCGCTTGAGCAGTTCCCAGGTGGACAGGCGCAGAACCGCCAGTTCAACCGGGTCCAGCTCTTCGATCGCCAGGTCCAGGCAAGGCGTGAGCGCGTTGTCGATTTCGGTCTTGAACTGCGGAACCCCGTGCAGGATTTCGCGGAAGTAGGCACCGTCGACATCGGTGAAATCGTTATCGACCCGGAACTGCGCTTCGATCTCGTTCAACGACTGCCGAGCCATGTGCCACTGATACAGGGCCTGGGTCGCGAGCTGACGGGCTTCGCGGCGCTTGGCGCTTTTCGATGGTTTGCCGGCATCCGCAGGTTTCGGATCGCGCGGGTTGAAACGATCGCTTTCGTCGCTAATCACTTGGCCTCCAACTGCGCCAGCAGGCTGACCATTTCCAGAGCGGACAGGGCAGCTTCAGCACCTTTGTTGCCGGCCTTGGTGCCGGAACGTTCGATGGCTTGCTCGATGGAATCAACGGTCAGGACGCCGAAAGCGACCGGTACGCCGAATTCCATGGACACCTGGGCCAGGCCCTTGGTGCACTCGCCAGCCACGTATTCGAAGTGCGGAGTGCCGCCACGAATGACCGCGCCCAGGGCAATGATTGCTGCGAACTCGCCTTTCTGGGCGACTTTCTGCGCAACCAGCGGGATTTCGAAGGCGCCAGGTGCGCGGATGATGGTGATGTCGCTTTCGCTCACGCCGTGGCGAACCAGGGCATCAACTGCACCGCTGACCAGGCTTTCAACCACGAAGCTGTTGAAGCGGCCCACTACCAAAGCGTAGCGGCCTTTAGGGGCGATGAAGGTACCTTCGATGGTCTTCAGGGTCATTCGTCAGATCTCTTAAAGAGCCGGGACGCGTCTGTTTCGCGTCCCTCAGTGATTTATTTGCCGCGAATACAGGGCCGGAAACAACCGGTCATTATTCGGAGGGCACGTATTCTACAACTTCCAGATCGAAACCGGATATCGCATTGAACTTCATCGGCGCAGACATCAGGCGCATTTTGCGCACGCCGAGGTCACGCAGGATCTGCGAACCGGCACCGACGATGCTGTAGGTGGTCGGTTTTTTCACCGTCGCCTGATCGCCGGTTTCACGGATGTGCGCCAGCAACACGTCGCCATCCAGCGGGTGACCCAGCAACAACACCACACCGCTGCCGGCCTCGGCAACCGCAGCCATGGCGGCGCGCAGGCTCCAGCGGCCCGGTTGCTTGACCATCAACAGGTCGCGCAGCGGGTCCATGTTGTGCACGCGAACCAGGGTCGGTTCTTCGGCGCAAACAGTGCCCAGGGTCAGTGCCATGTGCACGTCGCCTTCCACGGAATCACGATAGGTCACCAGGTTGAATTGGCCCAGTTCGCTGTCCAGCGGCTGCTCGGCAATCCGCTGAACGGTACGTTCGTGGATCATCCGGTAGTGAATCAGGTCGGCGATGGTACCGATCTTGATGTCGTGCTCAGCAGCAAAGGCTTCCAGCTCGGCGCGACGGGACATGGTGCCGTCGTCATTCATCACTTCGCAGATCACGCCGCTTGGCTCGAAACCGGCCATGCGTGCCAGGTCGCAGGCCGCTTCAGTGTGACCGGCTCGGGCCAGGGTGCCACCGGCCTGGGCCATCAGCGGGAAGATGTGGCCCGGGCTGACGATATCTTCAGCCTTGGCGTCTTTCGCAGCCGCCGCTTGCACGGTGCGCGCGCGGTCAGCGGCGGAGATACCGGTGGTCACGCCTTCGGCCGCTTCGATCGAGACGGTGAACTTGGTGCCGAAACCGGAACCGTTGCGTGGCGCCATCAGCGGCAGCTTCAGGGTTTCGCAGCGCTCGCGGCTCATCGGCATGCAGATCAGGCCACGGGCGTACTTGGCCATGAAGTTGATGTGCTCGGCCTTGCAGCACTCGGCGGCCATGATCAGGTCGCCTTCGTTCTCGCGGTCTTCGTCATCCATGAGGATGACCATCTTGCCTTGGCGGATGTCTTCAACCAGTTCTTCGATGCTATTGAGCGCCACAAGGCACCCCCTTCAGTCAGGATTTGAGGTAGCCGTTGGCGGCCAGAAAGCTTTCAGTGATGCCGCCAGACGTTGGCTCTGCAGCCTTGTCGCCCAACAGCAGACGCTCGAGATAACGCGCCAGCAAGTCGACTTCCAGGTTCACCCGGCGACCTGGCTTGTAGGACGCCATGATGGTTTCGCTCAGGGTGTGCGGAATGATCGTCAGCAGGAATTCGGCGCCATCGACCGCGTTCACGGTCAGGCTGGTGCCGTCGACGGTGATCGAGCCTTTGTGGGCGATGTACCTGGCCAGCTCTTTCGGCGCGCGGATGCGAAATTCCACGGCGCGGGCATTGTCGCTGCGCGAGACCACTTCGCCGACACCGTCGACGTGACCGCTGACCAGATGGCCGCCGAGACGGGTGGTCGGGGTCAGGGCTTTCTCCAGGTTGACCGGGCTGCCGCTTTTCAGGTCATTCATGGCGGTGCAGTCGAGGGTTTCGCGACTGACGTCGGCAGCGAAGCCGTTGCCCGGCAGTTCCACGGCGGTCAGGCACACGCCGTTGACCGCGATGCTGTCGCCGAGTTTGACGTCGCTCAGGTCGAGCTTGCCGGTTTCGACATGCACCCGCACATCACCGCCCTTTGGGGTCAGTGCGCGGATACTGCCGATGGATTCGATGATGCCGGTAAACATGGGGTTCTCCTTGAGAACGAAGCCAGCGCTAACGCGATGGCCGGGAATTATACGCTCGCTGATCAGACAGGGATTGCAGTGACTCGCCAGTCATCGCCAACCGCGCGAATTTCAGTGATTTTCAGCTCCGGCGCATCCTTCATATAAGCGAGCGGCCAGTCCAGAAGCGGACGCGCCGTGGAGCCGAGGAACTTGCCGGCGATGAAGATCACGAACTCATCGACCAGACCGAGCTGGGCAAATGCGCCGGCCAGTCGCGGGCCGGCCTCGACCAGGACTTCGTTGACACCTCGGTTGGCCAGCTCGATCAGCAACTGATGCAGATCGACCTGACCATCATCGCCCGGCACGATCAGGCATTCCGGGCCGTTGGCGTACTGTTCTTCGATGGCCACGCAGGTGGCGACCAGCGCCGGGCCGGCCTTGAAGAACGGCGCATCCAGCGGCACTCGCAGACGCCCGTCGATCAGCACCCGCAGCGGCGGACGGCTCAGGGCCAGCGCGGTTTGTTCGTCATCCAGCCCCAGCTCGTCGCCGCGCACCGTCAGGCGTGCGCCATCGGCCAGCACCGTGTCGGCACCGGTCAGTACCACGCTGGCCTGGGCGCGCAAACGCTGCACTGCAGAACGCGCGGCCGGGCCGGTGATCCATTGGCTCTCGCCGCTTTCCATTGCCGTGCGGCCGTCGAGGCTCATGGCCAACTTGACCCGCACAAACGGCAAGCCGTGTTCCATGCGTTTCAGAAAACCTTGATTGAGCTTGCGCGCTTCAATTTCCAGTACGCCGCTTTCGGTGGCGATACCGGCATCGGCCAGACGCTGCAGACCGCGTCCGGCGACTTGTGGATTCGGATCACGCATTGCCGCGACCACCCGGCCAACACCGGCGTTCACCAGCGCATCGGCGCACGGCGGCGTGCGGCCGTGGTGGCTGCAAGGTTCGAGGGTGACGTAAGCGGTCGCGCCCCGGGCCTGCTCACCGGCGGCGCGCAGGGCGTGGACTTCGGCGTGCGGTTCGCCGGCGCGTTCATGCCAGCCTTCGCCGACAATCTGCCCGTCGCGCACGATCACGCAGCCGACCCGTGGATTGGGATGAGTCGTGTAATGCCCCTTGCGCGCCAGTTCCAGGGCCCGGGCCATGAAGCGGGCGTCGAGGATGGCCTGCTCGGCGGCGGTGGTCATTCTTTCACCGGTTCACGGGCAAGGCGGTCGATCTCTTCGCGGAATTCGTTGAGGTCCTGGAAGCGGCGGTACACGGATGCGAAACGGATGTAGGCGACTTCATCGAGCTTTTTCAGCTCGGCCATCACCAGTTCGCCGACCACGAGGGATTTGACCTCGCGCTCGCCGGTGGCGCGCAGCTTGTGTTTGATATGGACCAGCGAGGATTCGAGGCGCTCGACGCTCACCGGACGTTTCTCCAGGGCGCGTTGCATGCCGGCGCGGAGTTTTTCTTCGTCGAACGGTTGGCGGCTGCCGTCGGTTTTGATCAGGCGCGGCAACACCAGTTCGGCCGTCTCGAACGTCGTGAAACGTTCGCCGCAGGCCAGGCATTCACGCCGGCGGCGCACCTGTTCGCCCTCGGCGACCAGACGCGAGTCGATGACCTTGGTGTCGTTGGCACCGCAGAAGGGACAGTGCATGGTGGCTGGCAACAAAAAAAGGGAGGGCCATGGTAGCGCATCCCGGTGGCAAGACAAGCCATAGGCTTTGCGGTATACAGACTGCCATGATCGTTTGATCCATGGATTTCATTTTGCTGGAGCCGCCAATGTCCTTACGACCGCTCGTTTTGCTCAGTGTTTTCAGCCTGCTGGTGGCCTGTGGCAGCGATGCGCCCAAGCCTCAGCCGCCAACACCGGGCCCGGCGCCGCAACAGGCGCAGAAAAAAGCCCGGGAAGCCGCCGACCTCGGCCCGCTGCCCGCGTATCAACGGGAACTGAGCGGCACCCTGCAAGGCGTGCCGGCCGGCGCCGAAGTCGAACTGGCGCTGCTGGTGATCGACGCCAAGGATCGCCCGCAACAATTGCTCGCCAGTTCCAGTCTGATCGGCAACAACCAGATTCTGCCGTTCCACCTGCGCTTCAACCCCGACGCTTTCCCGGTCGGCGCGCGGGTTGAATTGCGCGGCCGCGCCAGCCAGTCCGGCCAGTTGATCCTGCACCTGCCGTCGCAGACCATCACTCAGCCGACCACCCAGGCCCTGGGCCAACTGCAATTTGTCAAAGCACCATGAATGCACCGCAAGACCTGCAACGGTCGCTGGGCCAATTGCTCGGTGACGCGCGACTGAAGGCCTGTGCGTTGCCGGACACCGATTTGCGGCTGTGGCTGATTGACGGCGACAACATGGCGCGCGAATTCAGTCAGGAAGAAACCCAACGCATCCTGCATGAACCGCCCTACTGGAGTTTCTGCTGGGCCAGTGGTCTGGCAGTGGCGCGGTATCTGGCGGCGTTTCCCTCGTGGGTTCGCGGCAAGCGGGTGCTGGATTTCGGCGCTGGTTCCGGGATCGCCGGGATCGCGGCGGTGAAGGCCGGCGCACTGGAAGTCGTGGCCTGCGACCTGGATCCGCTGGCGATTGCCGCCTGTCGGGCGAATGCCGAACTCAATGATGTGCAGATGAGTTATTCCACGGATTTCTTCGCCGAAGCGGATCGCTTCGATCTGATCCTGGTGGCCGACGTTCTGTATGACAGGGAAAACCTGCCGCTGCTCGACGCCTTCCTGAGCCGTGGCCGCGAAGCGCTGGTGGCGGATTCGCGGGTTCGGGATTTCCGGCATCCGCTGTACCGGCGCATCGAAATGCTCGAAGCCATGACCCTGCCGGATCTGGCCGAGCCCGAAGAGTTTCGCCATGTCAGCCTCTACCATGCGGCCCGTGCCTGACCGTATAGTTGCCCCATTCACGCTTTCACGAGAGACCCCATGAGTCAGCAAACGCCGTACATCTTCGACGCCACGACGGCCGACTTCGACCAGTCGGTGATCGAGGCCTCCTTTCAAAAACCGGTGCTGGTGGACTTCTGGGCCGAATGGTGTGCGCCATGCAAGGCGCTGATGCCGATGTTGCAAGGCATCGCCGAGAGCTATCAGGGCGAGTTGCTGCTGGCCAAGGTCAATTGCGATATCGAGCAGGACATCGTCGCCCGTTTCGGCATCCGCAGCCTGCCGACCGTGGTGCTGTTCAAGGACGGCCAACCGGTGGACGGCTTTGCCGGTGCGCAACCGGAATCCGCGGTGCGCGCCCTGCTTGAACCGCATGTGCAGATGCCGGCACCGTCCGCCGCCGATCCGTTCGAACAGGCTCAGGCACTGTTTGACGAAGGCCGTTACGCCGACGCGGAAGCGACACTGGTGACGCTGCTGGGCGAAGACAACACCAACGCCAAGGCACTGATTCTCTACGCTCGCTGCCTGACTGAACGCGGTGAACTGGGTGAGGCGCAAACCGTGCTCGACGCGGTCAAGAGCGACGAACACAAGGCTGCACTGGCCGGTGCCAAGGCGCAGATCAAGTTCCTCGGCCTGGCCCGTGACCTGCCGGATGCCGCCGACCTGAAAAGCCGTCTGGCGCAGAACCCGCAGGACGATGAAGCGGTGTATCAACTGGCGATCCAGCAACTGGCCCGTCAGCAATACGAAGCGGCGCTGGACGCACTGCTCAAGCTGTTCATCCGCAACCGCAGCTACAGCGAAGGTCTGCCGCACAAGACCTTGCTGCAAGTCTTCGAGCTGCTGGGCAACGATCACCCACTGGTGACCGCTTACCGGCGCAAGGTGTTTGCCGCGCTGTACTAAGCGCTTATTCGATCCAGCTGTAGAGCGGCGTATCACCGCCGCTCAGCACTTTCACATCGGCCGAATGACGCAGGCGCACCAGCAAGCGCTTGCCCGCCGCTGCGCTGCCGGTCAGTCCTTCGAGCTGATCCAGCAACTCCGGCCCGCTGAGTTGCCCGGCCTTGCGCAGCAAATCCCTGGCGACCTGCCACAACGCGTCATCCTGATTCACCGGTTTCGCCGCAGACGCTGCAGCAGCTTGCGGCTGGGCGGCCTGCACCGGCATACCCAACTGCGCACCGAGCCGCGCCCAGTCGCTTTCATCCAGTTCCAGGGTCAAATCCACCGGCAACGCACCGACGGTTCCGCGTATCCGCACCATAACTTCGCTCCCGCACATTTCTGACCTGCATGCTCCCATGGGACTTGTATAACGCCAAGCGGGCGGGCAAACTCTGCGCACTTTCGTTATAAGATTACATAACAAACTCTTCACTTTACTTCCCGGAGACCGCCATGCGTCGTCTGCTGCTCGCTTTGCCGTTTGCCCTGTTGCCGCTGGCCATCGCCCATGCCGCCGATGAGCATGATCACGACCATGAGCACGGCAGCCTCGGTGCCCACGAACATGGCGTCGGTCGTCTGAACGCCGCCCTCGACGGCCAGACCCTGGAGCTGGAGCTGGAAAGCCCGGCGATGAACCTCGTGGGTTTTGAACACGTCGCCACCAGCGATGCCGACAAGGCCAAAGTCGCCGCCGCTCGTGCGCAGCTGGAAAAACCGCTGGCGCTGTTCAGTCTGCCGGCCGCCGCCGGTTGCAAAGTCACCAGCCAGGAACTGGAAAGCCCGCTGTTCGGCGACAAGCCGGATGCCGACGACCACGACGACGAAGAAGAAGCCGGCAAGGATGGTCACGAGCATCATCATGACCACAGTGAAATCCACGCCCACTACCAGTTCAGCTGTGCAGCGCCGGGTGCGTTGAAAACCCTCGATCTGGCAAACCTTTTCAATACCTTCCCGGCCACCCAGAAAATTCAGGTACAACTGATCGGCCCGAGCGGCCAGCAAGGCACGGAAGTGACGGCCAAGGCCGCCGCCCTGAAGTTCTGATACGAAACGGCGCCATGACCCAAGCACTCATCGAACTGTCTGACCTGGGCTTCAACTGGCCCGGTCACCCGCCGCTGCTGGATATCCCGGCATTTCGCCTGGAAGCCGGCGAAACCCTGTTCCTCAAGGGCCCCAGCGGCAGCGGCAAGACCACCCTGCTCGGCCTGCTCGGCGGGGTGCAGAAACCCGGTCGCGGCAGCATTCGGCTGCTCGGCCAAGAGCTGACCGAACTGGGTGCCGGCGCCCGCGATCGTTTTCGCGTCGATCACACCGGCTACATTTTCCAGCAGTTCAACCTGCTGCCGTTTCTCTCGGTGCGCGAGAACGTCGAGCTGCCGTGCCACTTCTCAAGGCTGCGTGCCGAGCGTGCGAAGCAGCGCCACGGCAGCGTCGATCAGGCTGCCGCCACCCTGCTCGCCCACTTGGGCCTGAAGGACGAAAGCATCCTGAGCCGCCGCGCCGATTCGCTGTCGATCGGTCAGCAACAGCGGGTCGCCGCGGCCCGAGCGTTGATCGGTCAGCCGGAACTGGTGATCGCCGACGAACCGACCTCGGCGCTGGATTACGACGCCCGGGAAAACTTCATTCGCCTGCTGTTCGCCGAGTGCCGCGAAGCGGGATCAAGTCTGTTGTTCGTCAGCCACGACCAGAGCCTGGCGCCGCTGTTCGACCGTCATCTGTCCCTGGCCGAACTCAATCGCGCCGCCACGTCTGCCGAGGTCTGAGATGTATCTGTTCCGTCTGGCCATGGCCAGCCTCGCCAACCGGCGTTTCACCGCTCTGCTCACTGCTTTCGCCATCGCGCTTTCCGTCTGCCTGCTGCTGGCCGTCGAGCGGGTGCGCACCGAAGCCAAGGCCAGTTTCGCCAGCACCATCAGCGGCACCGACCTGATCGTCGGCGCCCGCTCGGGGTCGGTGAACTTGCTTCTGTACTCGGTATTTCGCATCGGCAACGCCACCAACAACATCCGCTGGGACAGCTTCGAACACTTCGCCAGCAACCCGAAGGTGAAGTGGGCGATCCCGATGTCCCTCGGCGATTCCCATCGCGGTTACCGGGTGATGGGCACCACCCAAGCCTATTTCGAGCATTACCAGTACGGTCGCCAGCAACACCTGGAACTGGCCGACGGCCGCGCCTTCGCCACCGATCCGTTCGAAGTGGTGCTCGGTGCCGAAGTGGCCGAGGCCCTGCATTACAAGCTCGGCGACAAGCTGGTGCTGGCCCACGGCGTGGCGGCGATCAGCCTGGTCAAGCACGACGACAAGCCGTTCACCGTGGTCGGGATTCTCAAGCGCACCGGCACCCCGGTGGATCGCACGTTGCACATCAGCCTCGGTGGCATGGAGGCTATCCACATCGACTGGCACAACGGCGTGCCGGCCCGTGGTAACGGTCGGATCAGCGCCGATCAGGCACGCAACATGGACCTGACGCCGCAAGCAATCACCGCGTTCATGCTCGGCCTCAACAGCAAGATCTCCACCTTCGCGCTGCAACGGGAAATCAACGAATTCCGTGGCGAGCCGATGCTGGCGATCCTGCCGGGCGTGGCCTTGCAGGAATTGTGGAGCCTGATGAGCACCGCCGAAAAAGCGTTGTTCGTGGTCTCGCTGTTCGTGGTGCTGACCGGGTTGATCGGCATGCTCACGGCGATTCTCACCAGCCTCAACGAACGTCGCCGCGAAATGGCGATTCTGCGCTCGGTGGGCGCGCGACCGTGGCATATCGCGAGCCTTTTGGTGCTGGAAGCGTTCGCTCTGGCGCTGACCGGGGTGATCGCCGGGCTGGCGTTGCTGTACCTCGGCATCGCCGCCGCTCAGGGTTATGTGCAGGCCAATTACGGCTTGTATCTGCCGCTGGCCTGGCCAAGCGAGTATGAATGGACGCTGCTCGGTGGCATTCTGGCTGCCGCGCTGCTGATGGGCAGCGTGCCGGCCTGGCGCGCGTATCGCCAATCCTTGGCCGATGGCCTGTCGATCCGTTTATGAGGATGTTCACCATGCCCCGCGCCGCCCTTGCGCTGCTGATGCTGGTTGCCCTGCCCGTCTGGGCGGCGGCACCGAAAGACCTGACCTGGTCGGAGATGATCCCGCCGGACGCGGCGCCCGAAGTGCCGAACATGACGCCGCTGCATGACCTGTCGAAGATGGGCGATGCGCTGTCGGCCGAGTCCGCGCCAGCGGCGAAACAGGACATGCCCAACGCCCCGGTAGTGCAAAGCCTCGACGGCCAGAACATTCGCCTGCCGGGCTACATCGTGCCGCTGGAAGTCAGCGAAGAAGGTCGCACCACGGACTTCCTGCTGGTGCCGTATTTCGGCGCCTGCATCCACGTGCCGCCACCGCCGTCGAACCAGATCGTGCACGTGAAAAGCGAACTCGGCGTGAAGCTCGATGAGCTGTATCAGCCGTACTGGGTCGAAGGGCCGTTGCAGGTCAAACCGTCCACCAGCGAGCTGGCGGATGCCGGCTATCAGATGGATGCGGACAAGATTTACGTCTATGAGCTGCCGGAGTAAATCCGGTCATTCTGTACTGTTTGGCCCATTGTCTTCGCGAGCAAGCTCGCTCCCACAGTTGACCGAGCTCTAATGTGGGAGCGAGCTTGCTCGCGAAGGGGTCGGCAAAGGTTCCACAAAAAAAACGCCCATCACTGTTTCATTGAGCTGAGTCAAAAGACCGTATCAGACGGATTCGTACCATAGGACATCAAACATTTTTAACGTCCTTTGGGAGCTTCCATGAACAAGTCCTTGCTCAGCGCCTCGCTGTTTGCCCTCGCGCTCGCAGCCCCGCTCGCCCACGCCCACGAAGCCGGCGACATCATCGTTCGCGCCGGTGCGATCACCGTCAACCCGAAGGCCGACAGCTCCAGCGTCAAGGTCGATCAGGGTCCACTGAGCGGCGCCAACCTGGGCGGCAAGGCGACCATGAGCAGCGACACCCAACTGGGTCTGAACTTCGCCTACATGCTGACCAACAACATCGGTATCGAGCTGTTGGCCGCATCGCCCTTCGAGCATGACGTGAAGATCAAGGGCACTGCCCTGCCGGCCGCCAATGGCAAGCTCGGGACCCTGAAACACCTGCCGCCAACCCTGAGCGTCGTCTACTACCCGCTGGATGCGAAGTCGGCCTTCCAGCCGTACATCGGCGGCGGCATCAACTACACCTGGATCTACGACGAGCACGTCGGCAGCGAAGCCCAGTCCAACGGCTTCAGCAACTTCAAGGCGAAAAACTCCTGGGGCTTGGCCTGGCAGGTCGGCGCCGACTACATGCTGACTGACAACATCATGCTCAACGCCCAGGTGCGCTACATCGACATCGACACCCGCGCCACCGTCGAGAACAACGCCGTGGCTCCGGGCACCCGTGCACGGGTGAATGTGGACGTTGATCCCTTCATCTACATGGTTGGTCTAGGCTACAAGTTCTGAAGAACGTTCACGTGGTGGTGAATGAGGCTTGGTGGCGGGCAGCTCAGAACTGACGGCGATGTTACGCCATCGACCGGGGAGCAAGCTCCCTCGCTACAGGAAACAGGTTTGAAACCCGAATTCCGGCCGTGAAAAAGGCGCCTGTCAAAAGGCGCCTTTTTCATGTCTGCAAGAAGCTCAGCGGCCGAGCAGACGGGCCAGGCCGACGTTCATCGGCGTTGGTGTCGGGCAGTTGAATCGCTCAAGCAACCGGCGGTTGTTCGCCCGCGAATGGCGGATGTCACCGGAGCGCGCCGGGCCGTAGCTGACGGGCGGCAACTCGCCGACCACCGCTTCGAGCGCGGCCAGCATCTGCTTGAGATTGGTCGCCTGATTCCAGCCGACGTTCACCGCACCGACATCCACTTGCGGCTTTTCGATTGCCTGCACCAGCACATCGACCAGGTCTTCGACGTACATGAAATCCCGGGTCTGCTCGCCATCGCCGAATACGGTGATCGGCAGGCCTTTCTGCGCGCGCTCGCTGAAGATGCTGATCACCCCGGAGTACGGCGAGGACGGATCCTGGCGCGGACCGAAGATGTTGAAGAAGCGGAAGATTGCCGGTTCCAGACCGTGCTGACGGCGGTAGAAATCGAAGTACTGCTCGCCGGCCAGTTTGTCCGACGCGTAAGGCGTCAACGGCGCCTTGGGCGTGTCTTCGTCAATCGACTCGCCTTCGCCATTGTTGCCGTAGACCGCTGCGCTGGAGGCATACAGCACACGTTTGACGCCGGCCTCGCGCATGGCTTCGCAGACGTTCAGCGTGCCGATGAAATTGCTCTGATGAGTCTTCACCGGATCATCCACCGACGCCTGCACCGATGCCACGGCAGCCAGGTGCGCGACTGCGCTGCAACCTTCCATCGCCCTGGCGACCAGCGCCGCATCGGCGACGTCGCCGACGATCAGCTCGACCCTGGGATTGTCCAGCGGCAGATTGCTGCGCTTGCCGGTCGACAGATCATCGAGGATCCGCACCGAATGGCCCTTGGCAAGCAGCGCGTCAGTCAGGTGCGAGCCGATGAAACCGGCACCGCCGGTGATTAAAACAGGGCCTTCAGCCATGACGATAAAACCTATCCAGTAAGCCCGGGAGCGCGGCACGCCAGGCGCGCGGCTTGATCCCGAAGGTGTGCAGAATTTTCTTGCAGGCGAGCACCGCGTGTTGCGGCTCTTCGGCAGCGTCCGGACGCGCGGCGTGGGCCTGGGCGGTCGGGGATTCGATGGCCAGCGGGTGCAGGCTGCGCGCTTCGGTGAGAATCGCCTGGCCCAGCGCCAGCGGTGTGGTCGCCTCGTGGCCGGCGTAGTGGTAAGTGCCCCACAGCGGCGCGGCGCAATCGAGTTGTTTGAGCACCGAGATGATCACTCGGGCCGCATCGTCGACCGGGGTCGGATTGCCACGACGGTCATCGGCCAGCAGCAATTCTTCCGGCTGTTCGGCCCGGGCCAGGAAGCGCCCGAGGATGCCTTCCGGGCTGTCGTCGAGCAGCCAGCCGAAGCGCAGCAGCACGTGTTGCGGGCAAGTGGCCCGTACGCTTTGCTCGATTCGCCACAACGCCTGACCGCGCAGGCCCAACGGCACCGGCTCGTCCTTTTCGCTGTAGGCGGTGGCGCGGGAACCGTCGAACACCCGATAGCTGGAAGGCTGCACCAGCACAATGTTGTGGTGCTGGCACAGTTCGGCCAGTCGCTCGATGGCGCGTTCCTGCCCGGCCAGACGGGTTTCGCTGACGGTCTCGGCCTGGAACCAGTCGAAATAGTAGGCAAGGTTGATCAATGCATCGGGACGGGTGTCGTCGAGCAATTGGGTCAGGCTCGCGGCATCCCAGCCGTCTTCGGGCGGGCGGGGGGCGAGGAAACCGATGTCTTCCTCTGCACCGAGGCGAATCAGCGCCTGCCCAAGGGCATTTCCGCCGCCCAGTAACATAAGGCGCATTCGCATAGAGTCAGCAGGCCCAGTCTGATTGGAACGATGGCTTTGGCGACGATGCCTGTGGCAGCGTCGTCGATAATTGCCGGAATCGTTGCATTTTGCGGGTTTAGTGCGCAACCGTCACCCGTAAAGTGTAGATCCCGAGCGGTACTTGCAACTTCGCCCGCCCACCCGCATAACTGAAACCATGAATTTGCCCCTTCCCACGGACGCGGCGCTGGCAGGCTTTCACCCCGCCGTCAGCGCCTGGTTCAGCAGCACCTTCCCGACGGTGACGGCCGCCCAGGCCCGCGCATGGCCGTTGATCCGCCAGCGCCGCTCGACGCTGATCGCCGCGCCCACCGGCTCCGGCAAGACCCTCACCGCGTTCCTCGCCGTGCTCGACGATCTGGTCCACCGTGGTCTGGAAACCCCGGACGGTCTGCCGGACGAAACCCTGGTGGTCTACGTTTCGCCGCTCAAGGCGCTGTCCAACGACATCCGCATCAACCTGCAGAACCCGCTGGCCGGGATAACCGAGCAGTTGCGCCAAATGGATCTGCCGCCGCTGGAAATCACCACCGCCGTGCGCACCGGCGACACCCCGCAGAAAGAGCGCGCCGCCATGCGCAAGAGCGCGCCGCACATTCTGGTGACCACCCCGGAATCGCTCTACGTGCTGCTGGGTTCGGATTCGGGGCGAAAGATGCTCGGCACCACGCGCACGGTGATCGTCGATGAAATCCATGCCATCGCTGCCGGTAAACGAGGCAGCCACCTGGCCTTGAGCCTCGAACGCTTGCAGGCCCTGTGCGCCGAACCGCTGACCCGCATCGGCCTGTCAGCCACGCAAAAACCGATCGATGCGGTGGCGCGGTTTCTGGTCGGTCATGAGCGCCCCTGCGAAATCATCGACATCGGCCACGCCCGCCCACGGGACTTGGGCATCGAAGTGCCGCCGGTGCCGTTGTCGGCAGTGATGGCCAATGATGTCTGGGAACGGGTCTACGACCGCCTCGCCACGCTGGCCCGCGAACACCGCACCACGCTGATTTTCGTCAACACCCGGCGCCTGGCCGAACGCCTGAGCCGGCACCTCAGCGAACGCCTCGGCAAACGGGCGGTGGCCGCGCACCACGGCAGTCTGGCCAAGGAGTTTCGCCTCGATGCGGAACAGCGGCTCAAGCGCGGCGAGCTGCAAGTGCTGATCGCCACCGCGTCGCTGGAACTGGGGATCGACATCGGCGAAGTCGACCTTGTCTGCCAGATCGCCTCGCCACGTTCGATTGCCGGTTTTCTGCAGCGAGTTGGCCGCTCCGGACACCAGGTCGGCGGCACGCCCAAGGGCCGCCTGTTTGCCACCACCCGTGACGATTTGATCGAGTGCGCCGCCCTGCTCGACTGCGTGCGCCGGGGTGAACTCGATACGCTGCACATCCCCGAAGCGCCGCTGGATGTGCTGGCGCAGCAGATCATCGCCGAGGTCAGTTGCCAGGAATGGGCCGAGGACGATTTGCTTGCGCTGTTGCGCCGGGCCGAGCCCTACGCCCGCCTCGACGAAAAACATTATCAGGCGCTGCTGGCGATGCTCGCCGAGGGCTACAACGGCCGTCAGGGCATGCGCAGCGCCTACCTGCACCACGACGCCGTCAGCCGAACCCTGCGCGGACGACGCGGCGCCCGGCTGACCGCCGTCACCAGCGGCGGCACCATCCCCGACAACGCCGACTACAGCGTATTGCTCGAACCCCAGAGCCTGAACATCGGCAGCGTCAACGAAGACTTCGCCGTGGAGAGCATCGCCGGCGACGTGTTCCAGCTCGGCAACGCCTCCTATCGCATCCTGCGGGTGGAAACCGGCAAGGTACGGGTCGAGGACGCCCAGGGTCAGCCGCCGACCATTCCGTTCTGGCTCGGCGAAGCACCGGGGCGCAGCGATGAATTGTCGGCGGCCGTGGCGCGCCTGCACGCGCAGCTCGATCAATTGCTCAGCGCCAGCCCCGGCAATCTGCAACCGGCCCTCGACTGGCTGATCGACACCCTCGGCCTGAACCTGGCCAGCGCCGAACAGCTGGTCGATTACCTGGCCCGTGCCCGCCTCGCCCTCGGCGCCTTACCGTCGCGAGACACGCTGCTGATGGAACGGTTTTTCGACGAGTCCGGCGGCACCCAACTGATCATCCATTCGCCGTTCGGCAGCCGTATCAATCGCGCCTGGGGCCTGGCCTTGCGCAAGCGCTTCTGCCGCACCTTCAACTTCGAATTGCAGGCCGCCGCCAGCGAAGACGCGATCGTGCTGTCGCTATCCACCAGCCACAGTTTCGAACTCGACGAGGTCTGGCGTTACCTGCACAGCAACAGCGCCGAGCACATCCTGATTCAGGCGGTACTGGATGCGCCGCTGTTCGGTGTGCGCTGGCGCTGGAATGCCGGGGTGGCGCTGGCCCTGCCGCGCTACACGGGCGGGCGCAAAGTCGCGCCGCAATTGCAGCGGATGAAAAGCGAAGACCTGATCGCCAGCGTGTTTCCCGATCAGATCGCCTGCCTGGAAAACCTCGCCGGCGAACGGGAAATCCCCGCGCATCCGCTGGTGGAACAGACCCTCGACGATTGCCTGCATGAAGCGATGGACAGTGAAGGCTGGCTCGAACTCCTGCGGCGCATGGAGCGCGGCGAAGTGCGTCTGATCGCCCGCGACCTGCCGGCGCCCTCGCCGCTGGCGGCGGAAATCCTCAGCGCCCGGCCCTACACCTTTCTCGACGATGCGCCGCTGGAAGAACGTCGCACCCAGGCCGTGCTCAACCGCCGCTGGAGCGATCCGCAATCCACCGATGACCTCGGCGCACTGGACGCCGATGCGATCGAAGCCGTGCGCGAAGAGGCGTGGCCGACGCCAGACAGCGCCGATGAAATGCACGAAACATTGATGAGCCTGGCCTGCATCAGCGACCGCGAAGTCGAGGCCAATCCGCCGTGGCGCGGTTGGCTGAATGCTCTGGCCGATACCGGGCGAGCCTGCCAGTTGCAGATCAATCCCAAGCATTCACTGTGGCTGGCGAGAGAACGCCTGACGTGTCTGCAAGCGCTTTATCCACAGGCGCAATCGGCACTCCCCGCATTACCCGGTTTCGACAAAGCATGGACGGCCGATGACGCACTGGTCGAAGTGATCCGCGCGCGGCTCGGCGCATTCGGTCCTTTACCACTGGCGGCGATTGCCAAGCCGCTGGCCTTGATGCCGGCCTCTGTTCATCAAGCCCTCGCTCAACTGGAGCACGAGGGTTATGTGCTGCGGGGCCATTTCACGCCGGGATCGACCGTTGAGGAGTGGTGCGAACGACACCTGCTGGCACGCATTCACCGCTACACGGTCAAGCGTCTGCGCCGGGAAATCGAGCCGGTGGCGTTGCAGGATTTCACGCGGTTTCTGTTCGACTGGCAGCATTTATCCGCGTCCACTCGGGGTCAGGGCAGCACCGTGTTGCCGGCGATTGTCGGTCAGTTCGAAGGCTATCCGGCTGCCGCATCGGCGTGGGATAGCGACCTCCTTCCGGCGCGGCTCAAGGACTATTCACCGAGCTGGCTGGACGATCTGTGCCGCAGCGGCAAACTGGTATGGACGCGCCTCAGCGCCCGGCAAAACATCAGCGGCACGGCATTGCGCAGCACACCAATCGTGTTGCTGCCGCGCAGTCAGGTCGGCTTGTGGAGTGCACTGGCCGAACAGACGCCGCTCAGCGAACTGTCGCCCAAGACCCGAAAGGTTTTCGACGCGCTGAGCCAGCACGGCGCGCTGTTCTTCGATGAGCTGATTCATGAAGCGCACCTGCTGCGCACCGAACTGGAAATCGCCTTGCAGGAACTGGTCGGCGCCGGTCTGGTGAATGCCGACAGTTTTGCCGGGTTGCGGGCACTGATCACCCCGGCGAGCAAGCGCCAGCAGCGCAGCAGTCGACGCGGGCGTGGGGCGTTTGTCGGTGGCATGGACGATGCCGGACGCTGGGCGCTACTGCGTCGCGGGCCGGTTGTGGAAAACCGTCAAACAGCGTCGCCCGAAACCCTCGAGCACGTCGCCATGACCTTGTTGCGGCGCTATGGCGTGGTGTTCTGGCGCCTGCTGGAGCGCGAGGCCGACTGGTTGCCGAGCTGGCGCGAACTGCTGCGTACATTCCATCGACTGGAAGCACGGGGCGAGATTCGTGGCGGGCGGTTTGTCAGCGGTCTGGCGGGCGAGCAATTCGCCCTGCCCGAGGCGATTCCCCTGCTGCGCGAAGTCCGCCGTCGCCCACATGACGGCAGCCTGGTCGCGGTGTGCGGCGTCGATCCGCTGAACCTCGCCGGCACCTTGCTGCCGGGGGCGAAAGTGCCGGCGCTGGCGAGCAATCGGCTGGTGTATCGCGACGGGTTGCCGGTCGCTGCCGAGGTCGCGGGCAAGCAGCAGTTCTGGGTGGAGCTGGACTTCGCCGCCATGAGCGAAATCCGCAACAAGCTGACCCGTCACTGAGTCCGCGCCTGCTCCGGCAACACCACCGATGAATGCGCCGCAGCCGCCTCTTCCTCCTGGCGATTGGGCAACAAAACCTGCTGTGGATAAGTCTGCGCGAAATGCACCCACGGGCTGTTATCCACAAGCTTTTTCAGACGCTGGTTGAAGGCGCGGCTTACCGCGTATTGCCCGCCCGACACCGTGCGGAATTGCGCAGTCAGCACCACGCCGTTCAGGTCCATTTTGTCCACGCCGAACACATCCAGCGGCCCTTGCAGGTTGTACTTGAGGAACGGGTCTTCGCGGATCGAATCCCCCGCCTCGCGGATCAGTTCGATGGCCTTGTCGACATCGGTGTCATAGGTGAACTGCACCGAGAAAAACGCGAACGCAAACTGCCTCGATTGATTGGTCACCGCCTTGATCTGACCGAACGGCACCGAATGCACGAAGCCCTTGCCGTCGCGCAGGCGCAGGGTGCGAATGGTCAGGCCTTCGACCGTGCCGGCGTGCCCGGAATCGAGCACCACCCAATCGCCGATCGACAGGGTGTCTTCGATGATGATGAACAACCCGGTGATGACGTCCTGCACCAGTTGCTGCGAGCCGAAACCGATAGCCAGGCCGACCACCCCGGCGCCGGCCAGCAGTGGCGCGACGTTGATCCCGAGATTGGCCATGGTGGTGATCGCGCAGATCACCACCAGGATGATTTTGATCGCGTTGCGCAGCAGCGGCAGGATGGTTTTCACCCGGGTGCTGGGCTGGCGCGCCGAGCGCTTGCTGACCGGTGGTTTCAGCGCTTCCTGAATCGCCGTGTCGAGCACCACCCACAGCAGCCACGTCACGAGGAAGATCAGGCCGATGCTGCTCAGAGCATTGCTGATCGCCCGACCGACCGTGCTGCTCTGCGCGAAGTCGAGCAGCGACACACCCCAGATCCGCCCGAGAATGTCGATGAACACAATCGCGATGACGATCCGCAGCAAGGCGTGCAACAGGCTGAGAAAGCGTTCCTTGTAGGCGCTGCTACGCTGGATCGCCTCGGCCTTGCGCGACTTGAACAGATGCTGGAGGACGGTGCTGAGAAACACCGTCCCGATCAACAGCACGGTGGTGAACAACGCGCAGCGCAGGGCTTTCTGGTTGTCCTCGCCGATGCCGATCAGATTGACCGCCGAGACCAGCACCATCAGCACGATCGGCCAGTACCAGAGCCCGGAAAAAATCCGCAGCGACTCCTGCAGCGACGGCTGTTTCAAGCGCTGGGCCAGCGAGCGATTGCGGATCAGGTGCGCCACCGGCCGACGCAGGCGAATCACCAGCAGACCGAAGATGATCGATGCCAGCAGACCGGTGAACACCGCGATGCTGCTGGTGATGTTGCCGCCCAGTTGCCGGGCGATCTGCGGGCTGGTGAGCGCGTCACTCAATGCGGCGAGAAAGCCGATCAGGAACAGCGGCTTCGGGCAGTAGTCGCGGATGATCTGCACGGCGCGACGTTTGTGGCCGACGTTGAACATCATCACCACGCACAACAGCATCGACGTGGAAAATATCCCGCTGCTGGTGGCATAGGCTAGACACAGCGCCAGCGCCCGGCCGATCGAGGCCGACAGAAAATGGCTGACGTACAGGGTCAACGGCAGGCAGATCAGCGCGGGCAACGTGTAGGGCAACAGGTAACCGAGCAGGTCCTGACTGCGTTGCCGGGTGCGCAACCAACGCCCTTCCTGCAGACGCTTGGCCAGCAGGCTGCCGAGCACCGTCAATACGGCAAACGTGCCCAGCCAAACGCCGGAGAGCATCAGGAAATCTCCCGCCACGCCCCAGCCGGAGCGGTTCGAAGGTTGATTGACTAGCCTGTCGACTTCATCTGCCGCCCGGTCGGCGCGCAGGCGCCAGGCGTCGACCAGATGCTCGTTGAGATCGAGTTTGTCCTGCACGTCGTCGATGCTGGAACTGATGGCGCCGAGCAGTCCGCCCTGCACGATCGGTTCCGGTTTGGCCGGCTCTTCACTGGTCGCCGGAACACCCGGCAGGCTGGCGGCTTGCACTGCATTGCCGCCGAACAACAGCAATGTCCCCAATAGAATCGCGATCCTGAACCTGGTCAAAACGCAGAGCTCCCTTGGTTGAACCTGTAAAGAACTGATCGGTTTTGGCCCGGCAAGTTCGGTTTTGATCGTTCCCCCGCCCACTCCCCTTCACTGATCGTCCCCAAGCTCCGCGTGGAAATACAGCGAGAGGCGCTCCGCGTCTCAAAGAGCGGACGCAGAGCGTCCACGGAGGCATTCCCACGTAGAGCGTGGAAACGAACACCTTTAGGGGGGATATTTGCGTCGCACGCAAATATCAAATGCCCCTCCCTGTATTTTTCCACCCCCACCAAACCCCGACACTGCGCTCCATTCAATCCCCCACCGGAGTGCCGTCATGCCCATTGCCCTGCTCGCGCTGACTCTCAGCGCTTTCGCCATCGGGACGACCGAGTTCGTCATCGTTGGCCTGCTTCCCACCATCGGCGCCGATCTCGGCGTCAGTCTGCCGTCCGCCGGTCTGCTGGTCAGTCTCTACGCTCTGGGCGTAGCCATCGGTGCGCCGGTGCTGACCGCCCTCACCGGCAAGGTCCCGCGCAAACTGTTGCTGCTGTCGCTGATGGTGCTGTTCACCCTCGGCAATCTGCTGGCCTGGCTGGCGCCGAGTTATGAATCGCTGGTGCTGGCGCGGATCGTCACCGGTCTGGCCCACGGCGTGTTCTTCTCCATCGGTTCGACCATCGCCACCAGCCTGGTCCCCAAGGAAAAAGCCGCCAGTGCGATCGCGATCATGTTCACCGGCCTGACCGTGGCGCTGGTCACCGGCGTGCCGCTGGGCACGTTCATCGGTCAGCATTTCGGCTGGCGTGAAACCTTCCTCGCGGTATCGGCACTTGGCGTCATCGCGTTCATTGGCAGCCTGCTGTATGTGCCGAACAACATCGCCCACAGCAAACCCGCATCACTGTTGCAGCAATTGCAGGTGCTCAAGCAACCGCGCCTGTTGCTGGTGTACGCCATGACCGCCATCGGTTACGGCGGCTCGTTCATCGCCTTCACGTTCCTGGCGCCGATCCTTCAGGACATCTCCGGTTTCAGCGCCAGCACCGTCAGCCTGGTGTTGCTGGTGTATGGCGTGTCGGTGGCGGTCGGCAACATCTGGGGCGGCAAACTGGCGGACAAACGCGGGCCGATCAGCGCGCTGAAAATCATCTTTGCCCTGCTCGCCGCCGTGCTGTTCGCGCTCACCTTCACCGCCGGCAATCCCTGGCTGGCGCTGGCCACCGTGCTCGTCTGGGGCGCAGTCGCCTTCGGCAACGTGCCGGGCTTGCAGGTGTATGTGGTGCGTCAGGCTGAACATCACACACCGCACGCAGTGGATGTGGCATCGGGCCTGAACATCGCCGCGTTCAACCTCGGAATTGCCGGCGGTGCGTGGGGTGGCGGCTTGATCGTCGAACACATCGGCCTGATCCATACGGCGTGGATCGGCGGCCTGGTGGTGCTGGTGGCATTGGCTCTGACGGCGTTGAGCGGACGCCTCGATCGCCTGGGCCCGGTGTACGCCGAACCTGCCGAAGGCTCGGCCCGGATCGTCACCGGGCACTGATCCGGCACAGCCCGACCGTCCGTAATCCCGTCGAAACTTTCCCGAACCGCCCACAGTCATCCACAGACAGAGGCCGTATGGGGACTTTCGACGGGAGGGCGGCATGGCAACGATTCATATCGGTATTTCAGGCTGGCGTTACGCCCCGTGGCGCGGGGACTTTTACCCGAAGGGGCTGGCGCAAAAACGCGAATTGCAGTTCGCCTCACGGGCGGTCAACAGCATCGAAATAAACGGATCGTTCTACGCCCTGCAACGGCCCGAACGCTACGCCCAGTGGTACGCCGAAACACCGGATGACTTCGTGTTCAGCATCAAGGCGCCGCGCTTCATCACCCACATTCGCCGCCTGCGCGATATCGAAAAACCCCTGGCCAATTTCTTCGCCTCCGGGGTGCTGGAACTGAAGGAAAAGTTCGGCCCGATCCTCTGGCAATTCCCGCCCAACTTCACGTTCGACCCCGAACGCTTCGAAGCCTTTCTCGACCAGTTGCCCCACGACACCCAGGCGGCCGCCGAGCTCGCCCGCCAGCACGATTCGCACCTGCACGGCCACGCGAGCATGAAGGCTTACAGCAAAAAACCGCTGCGCCATGCCGTGGAAATCCGCAACGACAGTTTCATCGACCCGGACTTCGTGCGTTTGCTCAAACGCTACAACACCGCGCTGGTGATCGCCGACACCGCCGGGAAATGGCCGTACCGCGAAGACCTCACCAGCGATTTCGTCTACCTGCGCCTGCACGGTGCCGAGGAGCTTTACGCCAGCGGTTACACCGACGCCGCGCTGCAACGCTGGGCCGAGCGGATCGACGCCTGGCACCATGGCCGGCAACCGGACGACGCCCATTTGATCGCGCCGCGTCTGAAACCTCGGGCCCGTAAATCCCGTGAGGTTTTCTGCTACTTCGACAACGACATCAAGGTCCGCGCGCCTTTCAATGCCCGCAGCCTGTTGCAGCGTTTCGATCTGGATAAAAACCTCGAAACCATGCCAGGTGAGCCGGCCGCCGAAGGAGTACTCGCATGAGCATTCCCGAGCCGGTCGGCTTCACCGACGAACAGACCACAGTCATCAACACGGTACGCCGTTTCACCGTGCTGACGGTCAACACCCACAAGGGTTTCACCGCACTGAACCGGCGTTTCATCCTGCCGGAATTGCGCGAAGCGGTGCGCAGCGTGTCCGCCGATGTGGTGTTTCTTCAGGAAGTCCACGGCACCCACGAGCATCACCCCAAACGCTACGCAAACTGGCCGACGATGCCGCAGTACGAGTTTCTCGCCGACAGTCTCTGGCCGCAGTTCGCCTACGGGCGTAACGCGGTGTATCCGGACGGCGATCACGGCAATGCCGTGCTGTCGAAATTCCAGATCGTGCGCCATGACAATCTCGACGTTTCGATCAGCGGCCATGAAAACCGGGGGTTGCTGCACTGTGTGCTGCGCCTGCCGGAAGACGACCGTGAAGTGCATGCGATCTGTGTCCATCTGGGCCTGCGCGAAAGCCATCGCAACGATCAGTTGCGTCTGCTGCGAGAGCGCCTGGCCGAGCTGCCTGATGACGCGCCGGTGATCGTCGCCGGCGATTTCAACGACTGGCGCCAGCGCGCCGATGCCTTGCTTGAACCCTGTGGCCTGCGCGAAGTGTTTGCGGCGCATCACGGCAAACCGGCGCGCAGTTTCCCCGCCCGCATGCCGTTGCTGCGCCTGGACAGGATCTATGTGCGCAACCTCAAGGCCAGTCAGCCAAAAGTGCTGGCGAACCGTCCCTGGTCACACCTTTCCGACCACGCACCACTATCGGTGGAGATTGAACTATGAGCAGTGCACCGTTGGAGAAATCCGCCGTGGAGCCGGTCAGCATCACCCCGCCCGTACGCGAGCCGGGCACCGTCGATGTCGAGTATCGCTGGCAGGGCAACAACCGCGTCGAGCTGCTGGAAAACGGCGAGGAATTTTTCCCCCGGGTGTTCGAAGCGATGCGCGCGGCGAAAAGCGAAATCCTGCTGGAGACCTTCATCGTCTTCGAAGACAAGGTCGGCAAGGAGTTGCAGGAAATTCTTATCGATGCCGCCCGGCGCGGCGTGCGCACCACCGTCAGCCTCGACGGCTTCGGTTGTGGCGAACTGAGCGCCGGTTATCTGACCGCGTTGAGCGATGCTGGCGTGCATCTGCAGATCTTCGATCCGGCCCCCAAGCATTTGGGGATTCGCACCAACTGGTTCCGGCGGTTGCATCGCAAGATCGTGGTGGTCGACGGGTTGGTCGCGTTCATTGGCGGGATCAATTTTTCCGGCGATCACCTGGCCGATTTCGGCCCCGAAGCGAAGCAGGATTATTCGGTAGAAGTTCAGGGCCCGGCGGTGACCGACATCCATCATTTCGCCCTGCTGCAAAGCGGCCGACCGGGACGCGCAAGGTTTTGGTGGCAACGGCGTCGGCAACGTCGCGCGGAAATGGCGTTCGATGATCACGACGGCCAGGTGCGTCTGGTGTTCCGCGACAACGACCAGCACAACACCGATATCGAAGACGTCTATTTGCAGGTGCTGCGCCGCGCCCAACGGCGGGTGGTGATCGCCAACGCCTACTTCTTTCCCGGCTATCGCCTGCTGCGCGAGATCCGCAACGCAGCCCGGCGCGGGGTCGAGGTGCGGCTGATTCTGCAGGGACAGCCGGACATGCTGGTGGCCAAACTCGCCGCGCGCATGACCTACGACTACCTGCTCAAGGCCGGTGTGCAGATTCATGAATATTGCGAGCGGCCGCTGCACGGCAAAGTGGCGCTGGTGGATGAAGAATGGAGCACCGTCGGCTCAAGCAATCTCGACCCGTTGAGCCTGTCGCTGAACCTGGAAGCCAACGTGCTGATTCGCGACCGAGCCTTCAATCGTCTGCTGTTCGAACGCCTTGAAGACCTCAGCCACAACCACTGCAAGGCGATGGACGCCACGAAGTCGCCACGGGGGCGAATCTGGCACATGACCGTGGGCTTTCTGGTGTTTCACTTCCTGCGGCATTTCCCGGCAATGGCCGGCTGGCTGCCGGCACACAAGCCACGACTCAAACCCTTTTTCCAGGCCTCCGGGAGGGATCCTTCATGAGCCATTCCGAAGCCCACGCGGCGGTGCATCCGGCACCGGCGGGCAAGTCCCGCTGGAGTCGCTGGAAACGTCCGCTGACCCTGCTGTTTTTTCTTGCGCTGATCGTCCTGCTGACGATGTTCGCCAGCCGTATCGAATGGGCCGAGGTCCTGCAAACCCTCGCCGACTTCAAGGTGCGCACGCTGATCATCGCCTCCAGCCTGACCTTGCTGAGCTTTCTGGTGTACGCCAGTTTCGACCTGATCGGCCGCACCTACATTCGCCAGGACTTGACCTGGAAACAGATCCTGCCGGTGGGCGTCATCAGCTATGCGTTCAACCTCAACTTGAGCGCATGGGTCGGCGGGATTGCCATGCGCTATCGGCTGTATTCGCGGCTCGGGGTGAGCAAAAGCAACATCGCCAAGATCCTCGGCCTGAGCCTGGCGACCAACTGGTTCGGCTACATGACCATCGCTGGCGTGGTGTTTGCCAGCGGGCTGGTACGCATGCCGCCGGGCTGGAAAGTCAGCAGCGGCGCGTTGCAGGGCATTGGTGTGTTGCTGCTGTTGGTGAGCGCTGGTTATCTGATCGCCTGCCAGTTTTCCCGGCGGCGCGAGTGGTCGATTCGCGGGGTGGAAATCAATCTGCCGTCGCTGCGCATGGCGGTTCTGCAATTGCTGCTCGGGGCGCTGAACTGGTCGCTGATGGCAGCGGTGATTTTCACGTTGCTGCCGAGCAAGCTCGATTACCCGTTGGTGCTCGGGGTGCTGCTGATCAGCGCGATTGCCGGGGTCATCACCCACATTCCCGCCGGGCTCGGCGTGCTCGAAGCAGTGTTCGTGGCGCTGCTGCAACACGAGGCTTCGCGCGGCAGTCTGGTGGCCGGGTTGCTGGCCTATCGGGCGATCTATTTCCTGCTGCCGCTGCTGATCACCGTGCTGATGTACCTGGTGGTGGAAGCCAAGGCCAAGGCGTTGCGGATCGAGAAGAAGCCGTCCTGATTTTTTTATGGCTGGTGGCCCCTTCGCGAGCAAGCCCGCTCCCACAGGCGCAATGCATTCAAAATGTGGGAGCGCGCTTGCCCGCGAAGGCGTCCGAAGAAACACCACAAATCATGAGGACTGAATAATGCTCAACCGCTCGCCCACCACCATTTCGGTGATCCAGTCGACGAGAATCGAGGTGTAGGCCTGCTGCGAGGTCGGATCGCTCAGGGCGTGGTCGGCGCCGTCGATGATGCGGTGGGTCAGCGAGTGAGTCTGCTGGCACGCGGCGCGATAACTCATGATCGTCGCGTGAGGCACATAGTCGTCGGTTTCCGATTGCACCAGCAGCACGTCCCCGGTGAATTGCGAGCAGGCGTGCAAGGCGCGGTTGCTGTCGGCACGCACCAGCGTACCGCGATAATCGCGCAGGTCGGCCTTGTCCAGATCGCGCTTGGGCGTGTGCCATTGTTCGTCTCGGTACAGCGCGGGCACCCGCAGCGCCAGCCAGCGCACCGGCCGCAGCGAGGTCAGGATCGAGGCGAGATAACCGCCGTAGCTGGTGCCAACCACCGCGATCGCCGAGGTGTCCAGCGCCGGATGGGCGAGCAGCCGGTCGTAGGCCGCCATCAAGTCACGCAGGTTGTCTTCGCGGGTGACCCGGCTCAGCGGAATGCCGGTGCCGCCGGTGTGCCCGCGCAAGTCGAACGTCAGGCACACGCAGCCCAGGCCGGCGATGCCTTTGGCCCGTTCCAGATCGCGCTCCTGACTGCCACCCCAGCCGTGCACGAACAATACGCCGGGGACTTTCGATTTGGGACTGAGGAACGTCCCGCTCATCTGTTCATCATCAATGTCGATTTGAATGCTTTCGCTTCTAGCCGTCATAGGATTTGACCGTTACGTATTTGAGGAGAAAGTCGCTGTTCTCGGCCGGGCCGCGATACACCTCGATGGCATCCGCCGGCAGAGCCTGATCGGTATAGGTTTCCACCGACGACACGCGGATCGCGCGCATCGAGGGGTCGTTGACGAAGCTTTGCAGCGCCGCCACTTCCGCGCTGCTGGCACCGCCCATGCGCCAGGACTGTTCGAGCACGCCGCTGCGCGGTCGGCCTTCACTGTCCAGGCCTTGGGCGATGTCGTAATTGCGCCGCGAAGCGTAGAAGCGCGGATAGGCTTCGTCCGCCGCCCGGTCGAACACCTGCGCCTGCCGGATCGCCAGACGCACGTCGTCAGCCAGATCCAGCTTTAGTAAGTCCTCATAGCCACCCTGTACCACCAGCAGGTTCGAGCCGCCGTACACCTCTTCGCCGTGGGCGTCCCTGGTCAAGTATTGATCACCGCAGTAACTCAACACTTTGTCGCCGATGAACGACTGCCCAACGCTGTGGGTGGTTACCTGACTCAAGTCCTGCTCCAGTACCACGCCATCGCTGAACAGTTTTTCAGCGTCAGGTCGGGCGAGAATTTCGTCGAACGCATCCAGGCTCTTGATCACTTCCTGTCCGCGCCCTGCACAGGCGTGAATCGGCTTGAGACGGATCGGCCCGCTGTACAAAAGATGTTCGGCGGCGGGCCGCGCATCTTCCAGCGCAAAGACGCTGAGCCCGTCCAGCACCACGGTGCGCACCCGATCGGAAAACAGCGGCGACCAGCCTTGCGGTGCATGAGCCTGATGGCTGCGCAAACCGTGGCTGATGGCTTTGGTGCAGATGAAGTCGTGCTCGACGAAACCGCCCCACAAATCGTCCGGGCCGCTCACGCCCAGTTCGCGAGCCGCCGCGCCGACGAGGGTCTGGGTCGGCAGCAGATAAATATCCCGGCCGCGATGTTTTTCGGCGTCGTAACTGCCGCCAAACTTCAGGCCGAGGATCTGCGCCAGCCATCGCGCGAGGGCCTTGTTGGTCTGCGCTTCATGTTGTGGCGCGCCGGGCCGAATCGAATGGGCGACGACCACTTTCCTGCGGGATGTCGGGGTCATGCGTCCCCCTTCCAACGGCGGTTTGAATGTAGGTCAGAGGGTGCAGAGATCAGGCCAACGGGCGCTCAGTGGAAACATCCCGTTAATCAGCCACTTGGACACCCCGTGCTGGCACCGCGCCTGTTTCAATCTGCACGACGGCTCTGTCGGCTCCGGCATTTTGCACGACAGGCGGGTTTACTTCGCGACGGTCGGCGGCGGGCTGACGCCGAATCGGGTGCGGTATTCACTCGGCGCCAGCCCGGTGATTTTCTTGAACGTCGCGCGAAAAGCTCCCGGGTCCTGATAACCCACCGTCCAGGCAATATGGTCGATGGTGCCATTGGTGAACTCGAGCATTTCCCGAGCCTTGCCGACCCGCAGATGCTGACAGTATTCGGTGGGTTTAAGGCCGGTCGCCGCACGAAACCGCCGCAGGAAAGTGCGCTCCTCCAGGCCTGCGCGTTCGGCCATCGCCGTCAGTGAGACATCGGTCGCGCCATTGCCTTGCAGCCAGTGCTGAACCTTGAGAATCGCGCCGTCGCCGTGATTGAGAATCGGCGCAAAATTGCTTCCGCACTCGCTTGCGCTGTCGCTGTGCTCCACCACCAGAAACCGCGCAGTGCTGCTGGCGATGCTCGGCCCGAGCAAGCGGTCCACCAGCCGCAAGCCAAGCTCGGACCAGGCCATCAGCCCTGCCGTGGTAATCAGGTCACCATCGTCGACAATCGGCGTGTCGGCCTTGAGCCTGATGTTGGGGTAACACTCGGCGAAGGCCTTGGCCGACGTCCAGTGCGTGGTCGCGCTGCGACCGTCGAGCAAGCCGCTTTCGGCCAGCAACCACGAGCCGACACAGACCCCACCGAGTGTCGCGCCCCGCGCATGTTGCTCACGTAACCAGGGGATCAGACCGGCCGGCATCTGTGCAGCGGAAAAACCGGCGATGGACGGTGGGATCAGTACCGCCAGCAAACCGTTTTCGGCACCGGGAAGGCTGTCGTAAACGCGCACGGGGGGCTGATCACCGTCGACCTGCCAATGACTGATCCGCAGCAGTGGCAGCTGTGCCGTCTGATGCTCGGCAGCGATCCGGTTGGCCACCCCGAACAGATCGGTCAGGCCATGTACCGCCGCCATTTGCGCGCCGGGATAGATCAGCACGCCGAGCTCCGCGACGATCCTTTCAGCAGCCATTGTCAGTTTTCCCCTGTGTATTGTCGGTGCGGCCAATCCTCGAAAACGTGGCCAGCACCAATACTGAATCCACACCCACCCATAACGTCGAGGACACACCCATGGCCAAGCAAGCGCTCATCGTAGTCGATATCCAGAACGACTACTTCCCCCAAGGCAAGTGGCCGCTGGCCGGCGCCGACGCCGCCGCCGACAACGCCGCCCGGTTGATCGCGGCATTCCGCGAGGCCGGCGATTCGGTGGTGCACATCCGCCACGAATTCACCTCGCCCGAGGCGCCGTTTTTCACACCCGGCTCCGAAGGCGCGAAACTGCATCCGAAAGTGCTCAACCGCGCCGACGAGCCGGTAGTGCTCAAGCATTTCGTCAACTCGTTCCGCGAAACCGAACTGCAATCGATCCTCGACGAACAAGGCATCAAGGAACTGGTGGTGGTCGGTAGCATGAGCCACATGTGCGTCGACGGCATCACCCGTGCGGCGGCAGATCTGGGTTACACCGTCACGGTAATCCACGACGCCTGCGCCACCCGCGACCTGGAATTCAACGGCCTGACCGTGCCTGCCGCCCATGTGCATGCGGCATTCATGTCGGCGCTGGGGTTTGCCTATGCCAGCGTGGTATCCACCGACGAGTTCCTCGCCGCCAGCCGCTGAGCCCTGCGCGGACACACCCGGAAAAACCTGCGCCCGCCTCGTTGCGGGCGCTTTTGTTTGTGTGTCACAAAAATCTCACGCGTGAGCCATTGATGGCATTTTGATTTGGCTGTAGTGTCGCTCACGCGTGAGATGTTCATAACGGAGTCATCGCCATGAAAAGCCGCTCCCCCGCCACCAAGTCAGAGAGCCCAAAGGGAGTGCGCTCGACACCGTCCGCGAAAAAACCGTCGAGCTTCTACATGAAGCAGATGCGCGCGGGCCTGGCTGCCGCCGGTTATGTGAAACACGAAACTTGGGTGCTTCCGGAAAACCGGAGCTTGCTCAAGCAAATGGAGCAACAGCTACGCCAACCGATTCTGGCTGGCTCTTTCATGTCGGAGAATTACATGAGCGCAGGCAATAACTGGAACATCGATAGCCTCTACAACGCTTTCAAGGCGCTGGACGAGGTGGCTTCGCAAGAGATCACGCTGTCTCTGATCCAGAGCTCCGAACCCAGCCTCAAGCTGGAAATGAACGAATTCGGCGGTCTGCCGATTCACATCGCCCTCGCCGGTCAGCAGATCATCGTCGACACCGTGCTGGTGGACATCGATTCGATCACCGACGTGCGCGCTTTCAACGACGCCGTGCTGCGCAGCCGGGAAATGTTCCCGCTGTCGTCGATCGGCATCGAGACCATGCCCAACGGCCAGACCGTCTACAACATGTTTGGTGCACTGAGTGCCGATTCGAGCCTGACCAACGTGGTCACCGAGGTGAAAACCCTGGTCGACAACGTGCAGCGCGCCAGCGAAGCCTTCGAACACTTCTTCAAGTAATCAACAGGGAATATCCAATGACTCAGTCCATCTGGAGCAAGTTGTTCACCGCGCTGCGCGGCGGCGCCAACGAAGTCGGCGAAGCGATCGCCGACCAACAGGCCCTGCGCATCCTCGATCAGGAAATCCGTGACGCCGACAGCGCGCTGTCCAACGCCCGTCGCGAACTGGTCACCATCATGGCCAAGCACAAACTGTCTGCCGACCGCGTGAGCGAGTACGAAGCCAAGATCAAGGACCTGGAAGCCAAGGCCGTTTCCGCCCTGAACGCCGGCCGTGAAGATCTGGCACTGGAAGTGGCCGAAGCCATCTCGACCCTGACCAACGACCTGGGCGTCGAGAAAAAACAGAGCGACGAATTCGGCACCTACGCCGACAACATGCGCAAGGACATCAACAAGGCCGAAGCGCGGATCAAGAGCCTGCGCCAGCAAGTGGACATGGCCAAGGCCCGTGAAAGCGTGCAGAAGGCTCAGGTCAGCGCTTCGATCGCCAGCGGCGGCGCCAACGGCAAACTGGAAACCGCTGTCGGCACCCTTAACCGTCTGCAAGCCAAGCAGCAGCAACGCGCGGCCGAGCTGAGTGCTGCCGACGAACTGGCCGATGCTTCGACCGGCAACGACCTGGATCGCAAGCTGCGCGAAGCCGGCATCACGCCGAACGAAGGCAGCGCCAACGCCATCCTCGAGCGTCTGAAGCAGAAGTCCGCCCAGTAACGGCGGCAAGAAAAAAGAAGGGCACCGGGTGCCCTTCTTTTTTGCCTGCCGGTTTGTCACGACGCCGGTACACTAGCGGCGTTTTGCCAACGAATACCTCCACCCGCTTCAAGGAATGTACCCATGGGATGGTTCAAAGATTTGCTCGGCACCAGCAACTGGCAGTCGGCCGCACCGGCGTCCAGGTCTGCCGGCGGCCCGCTCGGACTGGCGCAGGGCAAGGCGATCCGCTTCGACACGACCCTCGGCCTGTTGCTGGAGGGCAGCACCTCGGTACGGGTTCCCGACGCCCAGGCCATCTGGAGCGCCGGCTGGATCGACCTCGGTCAGTCGAACAAACTGCATCGCTACTACCTGAACGATGAAGAATTCTGGGTACAGGTCCATGTCACCGGTGACGACCAGATCGAGTCGGTGACGCTGTTCAATTACGTCAGCTATGTGACGGTCAACAGTAACGCCGAGCTGCAGCGTCTGGCCGGCCCGAACAGCCTGATCGGCCTCCCGACCTATCGCCATGAAGGTGTCGAATACACCCGTGAATGGGGCACCGAACGCGGCCAGACCGAACTGGTGCCGCTCACCGAACAGGTGATCAACCCCGACGAGTCCTACACCATCAACCATCACTCGATGCTCTACGCCCGGGAAACCGGCCTGACCGATCGCCGCGAGCTCTTGCTGTTCTCCGTCGAGCAGGACGAAGAAGGCACGGTCAGCCTGAGCACTTCGCTGGGCATCTCGCTGTACACCACCGACTTGAGCACTATTTAAAAGGAAGTTTTCCATGCTGGAAGCGTTGTCCATTTCCCTGAACAAAGCCGCACTGGTCGGTTTCGTCGCCTACCTGATCGGCGCCGTGCTGCTGTTCATGCTGTTTCAGTTCGTCTACACCCGCGTCACGCCGCACAAGGAATTCGAGCTGATCCGTTCCGGCAACGTTGCCGCCGCCATCGCTCTGTCCGGCGCAATCATTGGCTTCGCGATTCCGGCGAGCAACGTGATCGCTCACTCGATCAACGTCCTCGACTTCGTCCTCTGGGCGGTGATCGCGGCGGTGGTGCAATTGCTGGCGTTCCTGGCGACCGGGCTGGTGCTCAAGGGCACGTCCCAGCGTATTGCCAACGGTGAAATCGCCTCGGGCATTTATGTGGCGGCGGTGGCGATCAGCGTCGGTATGCTCAACGCCGCATGCATGACCCCGTCCTACTGATCGGCAGGAAGCCTGAGATGAAACGAAGCAAGTACGTTCAACTGTCGCTGGCCGCTTCGGTGGCCCTGGCGATTTCCGGTGAAGTGGCCGCCCAGGAACAGCAACGCAACTTCCAGAGCGTCGAACAATGCGTCGACGCCGAAGTGGCACCGGATGTCTGCTCGAACGCCTATGTCGCAGCCCTGGCCGAGCACCGCCGTATTTCCCCGGCCTACGACGACAAGGCTGCCTGCGACGCGGACTTTGCCGCCGACTGGTGTCAGAAAAATTCCGCCGGCCGTTTCGTGCCGAAACTCGGCGGCTTCAAGGTGCCGCAGGACGGTGAGCCGGCGCAGAACCTCGATGCGATCGCCAATGCCCAGATGCCCGCCGGCGACGCCGCCGCCGTGCAGAGCAATCAGACCAGCACTTCGCACTCGTCCAGCGGTGCAGGCAACGGCTGGCTCACCGGATGGCTGATCGGCAATGCCATGAGCAACAACCGCGCGATCGACTCGCGGCCGGTTTATCGTGAGCGCAATACCCGCCAGACCTACGACACCTCGACGCTGAACCGCCGCATCGAATCGGCGCCGAGCCGCAGCCAGCGGGACTACGACAGCGATTACCGCAAACCGGTCAACGTCGCTGCGTCCACCTCCCGTGGCGGCTTCGGCAGCCAGTCCAGCGCACGCAGTGGTTGGGGCGGCTGGGGCCGTTCGAGCAGCTGACCATGAAGAAGATCCACTGCGCCGAGCGCCACGACTGGAAGCAGACCGCCGAAAGCCTCGGCTTTCTGTTTCATACCATCGACGACGAGCCGTACTGGGACGAGAGCGCCTACTACCAGTTCACGCTCGCGCAGATCGAGAACGATCTGGAGGATCCAACCACCGAGCTGCACGAGATGTGCATGGACCTGGTCGACCGCGTCGTGCACAGCGAAGAACTGCTGGATCGTCTGAGCATTCCGACGCCGTACTACGACATGATCCGAACGTCCTGGCTGGAAGGTCATCCGCATCTGTACGGGCGCATGGACTTCTCCTACAGCGGCAACGGCCCGGCGAAGCTGCTCGAACTCAACTACGACACGCCCACCAGCCTTTATGAGGCGTCGGCGTTCCAGTGGGGCTGGCTGGAGCAATGCATCGAGCGCGGGCTGCTGCCGCGCCATGCCGACCAGTTCAACAGCATCGACACCCGTCTGCACGAAGCCTTTGCCCAACTGAAACTCACGCGGCCGTTTTACTTCGCCTCGATGAAAGACTCGGTGGAAGACAAAGGCACCACGGATTATCTGCGGCTGATCGCAGAGAAAGTCGGCATCGAATCGCGGCATATCGACATCGAAGACATCGGCCTGAGCGCTGACGGTCGTTTCGTGGATCTTGAGGATCGCTGGATCCCGCACCTGTTCAAACTGCACGCCTGGGAATTCATCTTCCACGAGCCGTTCGGCGCGGCGATTGCCGGGTGCGACACCCAGTTTTTTGAACCGGCGTGGAAGTCGATCCTCTCCAACAAGGGCGCCCTGCCCCTGCTATGGGAGTTGCACAAGGGCCACCCGAATCTGCTGGCCGCGCACCTCGACCCGAATCCGGGCAGCGCGGTGCCCAAGGGCTGGGTGCGCAAACCGTACTTCTCCCGGGAAGGCGCCAACATCGAGTTGCAGACCGCCGACGGTCTGATCGTCAAAGAGGATGGGCCCTACACCGATGCGCCCTTCATCCTGCAGGAATTTGCCCCATTGCCGAAATTCGACGACAGCTACACGTTGATCGGCTCATGGGTGATCGGCGATCAGGCGGCGGGGATTGGTGTGCGGGAAGACAACAGCCTGATCACCAAGGATTCGAGCCGGTTTCTGCCACATCTGATTCTCGATTGAAAAACCTGCGCGCATGAAAAAGGCCCGTCGCATTCAGCGACGGGCCTTTTTTGTCTGGAGCGGACTCAGCAGCGAATCAGAACGGAATGTCGTCATCGAAGCTGTCGAAATCCGGAGCCGGTTGCGGTGCAGCCTGCTGCGGAGCCGGGGCCGGACGCTGCTGAGGTGCCGACTGCTGCGGACGCGGAGCCTGTTGGCGTGGCGCCTGCTGCTGATAATTGTTGCCACCGCCTTGTTGGTCGCCCTGTTGTGGACGGCCGCCGAGCAGTTGCATGGTACCTTGCATGTCGACCACGATTTCGGTGGTGTAACGTTTGATACCGTCTTTTTCCCACTCACGGGTCTGCAGCTTGCCTTCGATGTAAACCTGCGAACCCTTGCGCAGGTATTCGCCAGCGATCTCGGCAACCTTGCCGAACATCGATACGCGGTGCCACTCGGTCTTCTCGACCTTCTGACCGGTCTGCTTGTCGGTCCACTGCTCGCTGGTCGCCAGACTCAGGTTGGTCACGGCGTTACCGTTGGGCAGGTAGCGTACTTCGGGATCCTGGCCGCAAGTACCGACCAGAATGACTTTGTTAACCCCACGGGCCATAACGTTCTCCTAGGCTTCGCACGCAGTCTGCGCCGGGTTGTTCACCAGGCGTTCGAGAGTGGTGCGATCCATTAATTCGGTGTCCAGTTTGATGTAGATCGCCGCTTCATCAGCAACTATCACTGCATCAGTTACCCCTACGAGGGCCTTGAGACGCTCGACCAGACCCGCTTCGCGGATCGCTTCGGGCGACAGCGGCAGGCGCAGGCTCGTCACGTAGGGAGGTTCGCGCATGGTAACAGCAAAGGCCAGCCAAAGTGCAGCCAGCCCGGCACATCCGAGGAACACAACCGACAGACCGCCATGCTGGAACATCCAGCCGCCGAGAATCCCGCCGAGTGCCGAACCGAGGAACTGACTGGTGGAATACACGCCCATGGCCGTGCCCTTGCCACCCGCCGGTGAAACCTTGCTGATCAGCGACGGCAGCGAAGCTTCCAGCAGATTGAACGCAGTGAAGAACACCACCGTCCCGATCACCAGAGCCCGCAGGCTGTCGCCGAATTGCCAGAAGAATAGCTCAGTGAGCATCAGCGTCATCACGGCGCCGAGCAAAACTCGTTTCATTTTGCGTTTCTTCTCGCCGTAGATAATGAACGGGATCATGGCGAAGAAAGAGATCAGCAAGGCTGTGAGGTAGACCCACCAGTGCTGTTCCTTGGGCAGACCGGCCTTTTCGACCAGCGCCAGGGGCAAAGCGACGAAGCTCGACATCAACATCGCATGTAACACAAAAATGCCCAGATCCAGCCGCAGCAGGTCCGGATGCTTGAGCGTCGGCATCAGCGCCTGGCGCGCAACACCGGATTCGCGATGACTCAGCGGCCCGGTGGATTTCGGCACCATGAACATCACGATCACGATCCCGAGCAGCGCCATGCCGCCGGTAGCAAGGAACAGACCCGACAGACCGAACGCACGGGTGAGCAGCGGGCCGACCACCATCGCTACGGCGAACGACAGGCCGATGGTCATGCCGATCATGGCCATGGCCTTGGTGCGGTGCTGCTCGCGAGTGAGATCGGAAAGCAGCGCCATGACCGCGGCGGAAATAGCACCGGCGCCTTGCAGGATCCGCCCGGCAATCACGCCCCAGATCGAATCGGCCTGAGCCGCCAGCACGCTGCCGAGGGCAAAGACGATCAGCCCGAGGTAAATCACCGGACGCCGGCCGATGCGGTCGGAAATGATCCCGAACGGAATCTGGAAAATCGCCTGGGTCAGGCCGTAAGCGCCGATCGCCAGCCCGATCAGGGCCGGGGTCGCTCCCGCCAGATCCATGCCGTAGGTGGCCAGTACCGGCAACACCATGAACATGCCAAGCATACGGAAGGCGAACACCAGGGCCAGACCGCTCGCCGCGCGGGTCTCGCTGCCACTCATGCGTTCGCTGTGGGGATCGTGCATGGAAAAACCTCGTGTGAACCGGCGGCGATTCTACCAGTCCCATCGAGAGACGGGGTATATCGCGACGCTTTGACGCGTACAGATGAAACTCTCTTCATGTAAGGCAAAAAACCCTTCACTTGATAGTGTGCATCCATCCAGTATTTGGCCGTATACTCCTGTGTTTTCGACGCCCGCCGAGCGAGGCCATTTTGGACAAGATCCTGATTCGTGGGGCCCGCACCCACAACCTGAAGAACATCGACCTGACCCTGCCACGGGACAAACTGATCGTCATCACCGGCCTGTCCGGATCCGGCAAGTCGTCCCTGGCCTTCGACACGCTGTACGCCGAAGGTCAGCGCCGCTATGTCGAATCCCTGTCGGCCTATGCCCGGCAGTTCCTGTCGATGATGGAAAAACCCGACGTCGACACCATCGAAGGCCTGTCGCCGGCGATCTCCATCGAACAGAAGTCGACTTCGCACAACCCGCGTTCCACGGTCGGCACCATCACCGAAATCTACGACTACCTGCGCCTGCTTTATGCCCGCGTCGGTACGCCGCGCTGCCCGGATCACGACATTCCGCTGGAAGCACAGACTGTCAGCCAGATGGTCGACCTGGTGCTGGCTCAGCCGGAAGGCAGCAAGCTGATGCTGCTGGCGCCGGTGATTCGCGAGCGCAAGGGCGAGCACTTGTCGGTGTTCGAGGAACTGCGCGCCCAGGGCTTCGTCCGTGCCCGGGTCAACGGCCGGCTCTGCGAGCTGGACGAACTGCCGAAACTGGATAAACAGAAGAAGCACACGATTGAAGTCGTGGTCGATCGCTTCAAGGTACGCGCCGACCTGCAACAGCGTCTGGCGGAATCCTTCGAGACAGCGCTGAAGCTGGCCGACGGCATCGCCCTGGTGGCGCCGATGGACGACGAGCCGGGCGAAGAAATGATCTTCTCCGCGCGTTTCGCCTGCCCGATCTGCGGCCATGCCATCAGTGAGCTGGAACCCAAGCTGTTTTCCTTCAACAACCCGGCCGGTGCCTGCCCGACCTGCGACGGTCTGGGCGTGAAGCAATTCTTCGACATCAAGCGCCTGGTCAACGGAGAACTGACCCTGGCCGAAGGCGCGATCCGCGGCTGGGACAGGCGCAACGTCTATTACTTCCAGATGCTCGGCTCACTGGCCGCACATTACGGTTTCAGCCTGGAGCAGCCGTTCAACGAGCTGCCGGCCGACCAGCAGAAATACATTCTGCACGGCAGCGGTTCGCAGAGCGTCGATTTCAAATACCTCAACGACCGGGGCGACATCGTCAAGCGCTCGCATCCGTTCGAAGGCATCGTGCCGAACCTCGAGCGCCGCTACCGCGAAACCGAATCGGCGAGCGTGCGCGAAGAACTGGCGAAGTTCCTCAGCACCCAGTCGTGCCCGGATTGCCGTGGCACCCGCCTGCGTCGCGAAGCGCGACACGTGTGGGTCGGCGAGAAAACCCTGCCGGCGGTGACCAACCTGCCGATCGGCGACGCTTGCGACTATTTCGGCGCGCTGAAGATGACCGGTCGCCGTGGTGAAATCGCCGACAAGATTCTCAAGGAGATCCGCGAGCGCCTGCAATTCCTGGTCAACGTCGGTCTCGACTATCTGTCGCTGGATCGTAGTGCCGATACCCTGTCCGGCGGCGAGGCACAGCGCATTCGTCTGGCCAGCCAGATCGGCGCAGGCCTTGTAGGTGTTCTCTATATCCTCGATGAACCCTCCATTGGTCTGCACCAGCGCGACAACGATCGCCTGCTCGGCACCCTCAAGCATCTGCGCGACATCGGCAATACGGTGATCGTGGTCGAACATGATGAAGACGCGATCCGTCTCGCTGACTACGTAGTGGATATCGGCCCCGGCGCCGGCGTTCATGGCGGGCAGATCGTCGCCGAAGGCACGCCGGACGAGGTCATGGCGCATCCGGACTCGCTGACCGGTAAATACCTGTCGGGCCGCGTCAAGATCGAAGTGCCGGCCAAACGCACACCGCGCAACAAGAAGCAGGTGCTGTCGCTCAAGGGCGCGCGGGGCAACAACCTGCGCAACGTAGACCTGGAAATCCCGATCGGCTTGCTGACCTGCGTGACCGGTGTCTCCGGCTCCGGCAAATCGACGCTGATCAACAACACGCTGTTCCCGCTGAGCGCCACGGCACTCAATGGCGCGACCACCCTGGAGGCGGCAGCCCACGACAGCATCAAGGGCTTGGAACATCTGGACAAGGTCGTCGACATCGACCAGAGCCCGATTGGCCGTACGCCGCGCTCCAACCCGGCGACCTATACCGGTCTGTTCACACCGATCCGCGAACTGTTCGCCGGCGTGCCCGAATCCCGCTCCCGTGGTTACGGCCCGGGGCGTTTCTCGTTCAACGTCAAGGGCGGTCGTTGCGAAGCCTGCCAGGGCGACGGTCTGATCAAGGTGGAAATGCACTTCCTGCCGGACATCTACGTTTCGTGTGACGTGTGCAAGAGCAAGCGCTACAACCGCGAAACCCTGGAGATCAAATACAAGGGCAAGAGCATCCACGAAACCCTCGAGATGACCATTGAGGAAGCTCGGGAGTTCTTCGACGCGGTACCGGCGCTGGCGCGCAAGCTGCAAACACTGATGGATGTGGGCCTGTCGTACATCAAGCTCGGGCAGTCGGCGACCACGTTGTCTGGTGGTGAAGCGCAGCGGGTCAAGTTGTCCCGTGAGCTGTCCAAGCGCGACACCGGCAAGACCCTGTACATCCTCGACGAGCCGACCACCGGTCTGCACTTCGCGGACATCCAGCAATTGCTCGACGTACTGCATCGCCTGCGCGACCACGGCAATACTGTGGTGGTGATCGAGCACAACCTCGACGTGATCAAGACAGCCGACTGGCTGGTGGATCTCGGTCCCGAGGGTGGTTCGAAAGGTGGGCAGATCATCGCCACCGGTACGCCGGAGGAAGTGGCCGAGATGAAGCAGTCTCACACCGGGCATTACCTCAAGCCGCTGCTGATCCGCGATCGCGCCTGATCGCCGGACATGAAAAAGCCCCTGTCACTTCGTCAGTAACAGGGGCTTTTTCGTATCCGTTGCGATCAGGAGGCGTGCGACTGCAGATAGTTCTGGATACCGATCAGCTTGATCAGACCCAGCTGCTTTTCAAGCCAGTAGGTGTGATCTTCTTCAGTGTCGTTGAGCTGAACGCGCAAGATTTCGCGGCTGACATAGTCATTGTGTTGTTCGCACAGTTCGATGCCTTTGCACAGCGCGGCACGCACCTTGTACTCAAGGCGCAGATCCGCTTCGAGCATGGTCTCTACCGTGGTACCAACATCCAGGTCATCCGGGCGCATGCGCGGGGTGCCTTCGAGCATCAGGATCCGGCGCATCAGTGCATCGGCGTGACCGGCCTCTTCTTCCATCTCGTGGTTGATTCGTTCGTAGAGCTTGGTGAATCCCCAGTCCTCATACATCCGCGAGTGAACGAAATATTGGTCACGCGCGGCCAGTTCGCCGGTCAGCAACGTGTTGAGGTAATCGATAACGTCTGGGTGGCCTTGCATCGCCCTACATCTCCCTGCTTGAAAGTCTGTAGTTTGAACCAACCTGACTGGAAGGTCACCCACTTCGCGCAATAAAAGCGAAGATATTCTGAGAAAAGCAGCCTAAATAACGCAAAAACCGCCCGAATGAGGGCGGTTCTGCTTCTCGTTTAGACTTCGCTAAGCTGTACGTTAAGCAGCTTTGCGATTGCTTCTCCGTACGCCGGATCGGCCTTGTAGAAATGCTGCAACTGACGGTCGACGACATCACTCGACACACCTGCCATCGCGCCGGCGATATTGCTGACCAGCAACGCTTTCTGTTCCTCGCTCATCAAGCGGAACAGCGCACCGGCGTGGCTGTAATAGTCAGTATCTTCACGGTGATCGTAGCGATCAGCCGCACCGTTCAACGCCAGCGCAGGCTCGGCATAGTGCGGCGCTTGTTTCGGCGACTCTACGTAGCTGTTCGGCTCATAGTTAGGCGCTGCGCCGCCATTGCTGCCAAAAGCCATCGAACCGTCGCGCTGGTAAGTATTCACCGGGCTGCGCGGGGCGTTCACTGGCAGTTGCTGGTGGTTGGTGCCTACGCGGTAGCGGTGGGCATCGGCGTATGCGAATACACGACCCTGCAGCATGCGATCCGGAGACAGACCTACGCCAGGCACCATGTTGCTTGGACCGAACGCAGCTTGCTCGACTTCAGCAAAGTAGTTGAGCGGATTACGGTTCAGTTCCAGCTCACCCACTTCGATCAGTGGAAACTCCTTCTGCGACCAGGTTTTGGTTACGTCGAACGGGTTCTCGTAGTGAGCAGCAGCCTGGGCCTCGGTCATGATCTGGATGCACACGCTCCATTTCGGGAAGTCACCACGCTCGATGGCTTCGAACAGATCGCGCTGGGCGTAATCAGGGTCTGTGCCCGCCAGACGTGCCGCGTCTGCCGGCGCGAGGTTTTTGATCCCTTGCTTGGTCTTGTAGTGCCACTTCACCCAGTGCCGCTCGCCTTGAGCGTTGATAAGGCTGTAGGTGTGGCTGCCGAAGCCGTGCATGTGGCGATAGCCGTCCGGGATCCCGCGATCAGAAAACAGAATGGTGACTTGGTGCAGCGCTTCAGGCGAATGCGACCAGAAGTCCCACATCATCTGCGCGCTTTTCAGGTTGCTTTGCGGCAGGCGTTTCTGGGTGTGGATAAAGTCAGGAAATTTCAGCGGATCGCGAATGAAGAACACCGGCGTGTTGTTGCCAACGATGTCCCAGTTGCCTTCTTCGGTGTAGAACTTGAGGGCGAAGCCACGCGGATCGCGCTCGGTGTCGGCCGAGCCACGCTCGCCACCCACCGTCGAAAAGCGCAGGAAGGTCGGCGTCTGTTTGCCGACAGCAGAGAACAGCTTGGCACTGGTGTACTGCGTAATGTCGCGAGTGACCGTGAAAGTGCCGTATGCGCCCGAACCCTTGGCGTGCACACGACGCTCAGGGATGTTTTCCCGGTTGAAGTGAGCAAGTTTTTCGATCAGATGAAAATCATCGAGCAACAACGGACCACGAGGGCCGGCGGAGCGAGAGTTCTGGTTATCGGCGACAGGTGCGCCACTGGCGGTCGTAAGCGTCTTGTTCTGGCTCATGCGATCTTCTTCCTCTATCGGTCTTGAACTGCCGGCTAATCGGCTTGTTGGGGAGTATCGATCATCAATATGACAGCCACAAATTCATTAACTCGTGGTCAGCAATAGAGAAAAACTAACGACATATCCCCGCACATAGTGCAGACCCAAACAGGGTAGATGCTTGTACGAACGGAGCATTTCTTACAGGCACAAAAAACCGGGCACTGGGCCCGGTTCCTTGTTTCAGACTGATGTCTTACTCAGCGGATACAGCTTCACCGCCGACAGCACGATCAACCAGTTCGACGTACGCCATAGGCGCGTTGTCGCCAGCGCGGAAACCGCACTTGAGGATGCGCAGGTAGCCACCCTCACGGGTAGCGTAACGCTTGCCCAGGTCGTTGAAGAGCTTACCAACGATAGCTTTCGAACGAGTACGGTCGAAAGCCAGACGACGGTTAGCAACGCTGTCTGTCTTGGCCAGAGTGATCAGCGGCTCGGCAACGCGGCGCAGTTCTTTGGCTTTTGGCAGAGTAGTTTTGATCAGCTCGTGCTCGAACAGCGACACCGCCATGTTCTGGAACATGGCCTTGCGGTGCGAGCTGGTGCGGCTCAGGTGACGCCCACTTTTACGATGACGCATGGTTCATTCCTTACCAAACACTACGTTCGGTGATTACGACGATCAGGCAGTCGCCTTGTCGTCCTTCTTAAGACTTGCAGGCGGCCAGTTGTCGAGGCGCATGCCGAGGGACAGACCGCGGGAGGCCAGAACGTCCTTGATTTCAGTCAAGGATTTCTTGCCCAGGTTCGGAGTCTTCAACAGCTCTACTTCGGTACGCTGAATCAGGTCGCCGATGTAGTAGATGTTTTCCGCCTTAAGGCAGTTAGCCGAACGTACAGTCAGTTCCAGATCGTCAACCGGGCGAAGCAGGATCGGATCGATCTCGTCTTCCTGCTCGACAACCACTGGCTCACTGTCACCTTTGAGGTCGACGAACGCAGCCAACTGCTGTTGCAGGATGGTTGCAGCGCGGCGGATAGCCTCTTCAGGATCCAGAGTACCGTTGGTTTCCAGATCAATAACCAGCTTGTCCAGGTTGGTACGCTGTTCGACACGGGCGTTTTCCACCACATATGCGATACGGCGAACCGGGCTGAACGAAGAGTCAAGCTGCAAGCGACCGATGCTGCGGCTTTCGTCTTCATCGCTCTGACGCGAGTCTGCTGGTTCATAACCACGACCACGAGCTACGGTGAGCTTCATGTTCAGGGCGCCGTTAGACGCCAGGTTAGCGATTACGTGATCGGGATTAACGATCTCGACATCATGATCCAGCTGAATATCGGCAGCGGTAACCACCCCCGAACCCTTCTTCGACAAGGTCAGCGTAACTTCGTCACGACCGTGCAGCTTGATGGCCAGACCTTTAAGGTTCAACAGGATTTCAATTACGTCTTCCTGTACACCTTCGATGGCGCTGTACTCGTGGAGCACACCGTCAATCTCGGCCTCGACTACTGCGCAGCCGGGCATTGAGGACAACAGGATGCGGCGCAGCGCGTTGCCCAGGGTGTGGCCAAAACCACGCTCGAGAGGCTCGAGAGTGATCTTGGCGCGGGTTGGACTGACAACCTGCACATCAATGTGGCGGGGTGTCAGGAACTCATTTACCGAAATCTGCATGGATGCACCTATTTTCTAGCCCTTACTTGGAGTAGAGCTCGACAATCAGGCTTTCGTTGATGTCGGCGGACAGATCACTGCGAGCAGGAACGTTCTTGAAAACGCCCGACTTCTTCTCAGTGTCTACTTCTACCCATTCTACGCGGCCACGTTGGGCACACAGATCGAGAGCTTGGACAATGCGAAGTTGGTTTTTTGCTTTCTCGCGAACAGCAACCACGTCACCAGCACGAACCTGGTAGGACGGAACGTTCACGGTCTGACCGTTAACGCTGATCGACTTGTGCGATACCAGCTGACGGGATTCGGCACGAGTCGAACCAAAGCCCATACGGTATACAACGTTGTCCAGACGGCATTCGAGCAGTTGCAGCAGGTTCTCACCGGTTGCACCTTTCTTGCCAGCAGCTTCTTTGTAGTAGCCGCTGAACTGACGCTCGAGAACGCCGTAGATACGACGGACCTTCTGCTTTTCACGCAGTTGGGTGCCGTAGTCGGACTGGCGACCGCGGCGTTGGCCGTGGATACCAGGTGCTGCTTCAATGTTGCACTTCGATTCGATCGCGCGCACGCCGCTCTTCAGGAAGAGATCGGTGCCTTCGCGACGAGCGAGTTTGCATTTTGGACCAATGTAACGAGCCATTCTTTACAATCTCCTGGATTACACGCGGCGCTTCTTCGGCGGACGGCACCCGTTGTGCGGGATTGGCGTCACGTCGGTGATGCTGGCGATCTTGTAGCCACAGCCGTTCAAAGCGCGGACTGCGGATTCACGACCTGGACCTGGACCCTTGACGTTCACGTCGAGGTTTTTCAGGCCGTATTCCAGCGCAGCTTGACCAGCACGCTCAGCAGCTACTTGAGCAGCGAACGGGGTGGACTTGCGGGAACCGCGGAAACCCGAACCACCGGAGGTAGCCCAGGAAAGAGCGTTACCTTGACGGTCGGTGATGGTCACGATGGTGTTGTTAAAAGAAGCATGGATGTGGGCGATGCCATCAACCACTGTCTTTTTAACTTTTTTACGAGGACGAGCAGCAGGTTTTGCCATGATTAAATTCCTGTCGATTCGCTGGGGCGATTACTTGCGGATCGGCTTACGCGGACCTTTACGGGTACGCGCGTTGGTCTTGGTACGCTGACCGCGTACTGGCAGACCACGACGATGACGCAGACCGCGATAGCAACCGAGGTCCATCAAGCGCTTGATTTTCATGTTGATTTCGCGACGCAGGTCACCTTCAGTGGTGAACTTCGCCACTTCGCCACGCAGCTGTTCAATCTGCTCGTCGCTCAGATCCTTGATCTTTGCGGCTGGGTTTACCCCAGTCTCTGCACAGATCTTCTGTGCAGTAGTGCGACCAACACCATAGATGTAGGTCAGCGAGATAACAGTATGCTTGTTATCTGGAATGTTAACGCCTGCAATACGGGCCATTCAGTGGGACTCCAATTGACAGCTACCTACGCCCCGGAAGCCAAGAAATAGGGCGCGAGATAATATCGCTGTAATAACAAATAATCAACCCGGTAGCGCACTAGCTACCGGGCTTGAAGCACAATCACACTCAGCCTTGGCGCTGTTTGTGACGCGGTTCCGCGCTGCAAATTACTCGAACAACACCTTCGCGGCGAATAATCTTGCAGTTACGGCACAGCTTTTTCACCGATGCACGAACTTTCATCACCAACTCCTCGAACCTTATGGGTACTCAGCGCAACATGCCGCTGCCGTAACCCTTCAGGTTGGCTTTCTTCATCAGGGATTCGTACTGGTGCGAAACGAGGTGCGATTGTACTTGGGACATGAAGTCCATCACAACCACGACCACGATCAGCAACGAGGTCCCGCCAAGGTAGAACGGAACGTTTGCCGCTACCACCAGGAACTGGGGCAACAAGCACACGGCCGTCATGTAAAGAGCACCGAACATGGTCAAGCGAGTCAAAACGCCATCAATATAGCGCGCGGACTGCTCACCTGGACGGATGCCCGGAATAAAGGCACCGGACTTCTTCAGGTTTTCCGCTACGTCTTTCGGATTGAACATCAACGCCGTATAGAAGAAGCAGAAGAAAATAATCCCTGCACTAAACAGCAGAATATTCAACGGCTGACCAGGAGCGATCGACTGCGAGATGTCCTGCAACCAGCCCATACCTTCAGACTGACCGAACCAGGCACCCAACGAAGCCGGGAACAGCAAAATGCTGCTCGCGAAAATAGCCGGAATAACACCGGCCATGTTCACCTTCAGCGGCAAGTGGCTTGTCTGCGCAGCAAAAACCTTGCGGCCCTGCTGACGCTTGGCGTAGTGAACAGCGATACGACGCTGACCACGCTCAATAAACACCACGAAACCGATAATCGCTACTGCCAGCAAACCGATGGCAACCAAAGCGAAGATGTTGATATCGCCCTGACGCGCAGACTCGAAAGACTGCCCGATTGCTCTCGGAAGACCGGCGACGATACCCGAAAAAATCAACATCGAGATACCGTTGCCTACACCACGCTCAGTAATCTGCTCACCCAGCCACATCATGAACATCGCGCCAGCCACAAACGTGGAGACCGCAACGAAATGGAAGCCAAAGTCACCAGTGAACGCAACGCCCTGCCCCGCCAGACCAATGGACATGCCAATGGCCTGAACGAGAGCGAGGACGACGGTGCCGTAGCGGGTGTACTGGCTGATCTTGCGACGGCCAGCTTCACCTTCCTTCTTCAACTGCTCCAGCTGCGGGCTGACGGCGGTCATCAACTGCATGATGATCGATGCCGAAATGTACGGCATGATCCCCAGTGCAAAGATGCTCATCCGCTCCAGCGCGCCGCCGGAAAACATGTTGAACAAGCTAAGAATGGTCCCCTCATTCTGTCGAAACAGGTCCGCGAGTCGATCCGGGTTGATACCTGGAACCGGGATGTGTGCGCCTATTCGGTAGACGATAATCGCCAGGAACAGAAAACGCAGACGAGCCCAAAGTTCAGACATACCGCCTTTGCCGAGCGCAGAGAGAGCACCTTGCTTAGCCATTTATTCCTCGAACTTGCCGCCAGCTGCTTCGATAGCCGCACGCGCACCTTTGGTGGCGCCGATTCCCTTGCCGATAGTGACAGCGCGAGCCACTTCACCGGACAGCATGATTTTCACGCGCTGTACGTTGACGTTGATCACGTTGGCATCTTTCAGGGACTGCACGGTGACGATGTCGCCTTCCACTTTAGCCAGCTCGGACAGACGCACTTCTGCGCGGTCCATGGCTTTCAGGGAAACGAAACCGAACTTCGGCAGGCGACGATGCAGCGGCTGTTGACCGCCTTCAAAGCCTGGAGCGATGGTGCCACCGGAGCGGGAAGTCTGACCTTTGTGACCACGGCCACCAGTCTTACCCAAACCACTACCGATACCACGGCCCGGACGATGCTTTTCGCGACGGGAACCCGGCGCTGGACTCAGATCATTGAGTTTCATCGATTAACCCTCGACACGCAGCATGTAGTAAGCCTTGTTGATCATCCCGCGATTCTCGGGAGTATCCTGGACTTCTACAGTGTGACCGATGCGACGCAGACCCAGACCCTTAACGCACAGTTTGTGGTTAGGGATGCGGCCGGTCATGCTTTTGATCAGCGTAACTTTAACGGTAGCCATGATTACTTGATCTCCTCAACACGCAGGCCACGCTTGGCTGCAATGGATTCAGGAGACTGCATAGCTTTCAGACCCTTGAAAGTGGCGTGAACCACGTTTACTGGGTTAGTCGAGCCGTAGCACTTGGCCAGAACGTTCTGAACGCCAGCAACTTCGAGGACAGCACGCATAGCGCCGCCAGCGATGATACCGGTACCTTCAGAAGCAGGCTGCATGTACACCTTCGAAGCGCCATGGGCAGACTTCATTGCGTACTGCAGAGTGGTGCCGTTCAGATCAACCTGGATCATGTTGCGGCGAGCAGCTTCCATTGCCTTCTGGATCGCAGCAGGCACTTCACGCGACTTGCCACGGCCGAAGCCAACACGCCCTTTACCATCACCAACCACGGTCAACGCGGTGAAAGTGAAGATACGGCCGCCTTTAACGGTTTTGGCTACGCGGTTAACTTGAACCAGCTTCTCGATGTAGCCTTCGTCGCGCTTTTGGTCGTTATTTGACATAACTTAGAACTCCAGCCCAGCTTCACGAGCAGCATCAGCCAGCGCTTTAACGCGGCCATGGTACTTGAAGCCAGAGCGGTCGAAAGCCACCTGCGAGACGCCAGCGGCCTTAGCACGCGTAGCGACCAGCTGGCCAACCTTAGTGGCCGCGTCGATGTTGCCAGTGGCGCCATCACGCAGTTCTTTATCCAAAGTCGAGGCGCTTGCCAGGACTTTGTTGCCGTCGGCCGAAATGACCTGGGCGTAGATGTGCTGCGAAGAGCGGAACACGCAGAGACGCACGACTTCGAGTTCGTGCATTTTCAGGCGTGCTTTGCGAGCGCGACGCAGTCGAGTAACTTTTTTGTCGGTCATTTGCTATGCCCTACTTCTTCTTGGCTTCTTTACGACGGACGACTTCGTCCGCGTAGCGCACACCTTTGCCTTTGTACGGCTCTGGTGGACGGAAGTCGCGGATCTCGGCGGCCACTTGACCTACCAGCTGCTTGTCGATGCCCTTGATCAGGATATCGGTCTGGCTAGGAGTCTCAGCGGTGATGCCTTCCGGCAGTTCGTAATCCACTGGGTGCGAGAAGCCAAGAGCCAAGTTCAGCACCTGACCTTTTGCTTGCGCTTTATAACCAACACCGATCAGCTGGAGCTTGCGCTCGAAGCCTTGGCTTACGCCCTGGACCATGTTGTTTACCAACGCACGAGTGGTACCGGCCATTGCGCGAGTCTGCTGATCGCCATTGCGAGCAGCAAAACGCAGCTCACCGGCTTCTTCAACGATCTCAACGGACGAATGGACGTTCAGTTCAAGAGTACCCTTGGCACCCTTCACCGAAAGCTGTTGGCCTGCGAATTTTACTTCGACACCGGCTGGCAGCTTAACGGGGTTCTTAGCGACGCGAGACATGCTTATCCCCCCTTAGAACACAGTGCAAAGAACTTCGCCGCCGACACCGGCAGCGCGCGCAGCACGATCAGTCATCACACCTTTGTTGGTGGAGACGATAGACACGCCGAGACCGCCACGTACTTTTGGCAGTTCTTCGACGGACTTGTACTGACGCAAGCCTGGACGGCTAACGCGCTTGACTTCTTCGATAACCGGACGGCCTTCGAAATATTTCAGCTCGATAGACAGCAGTGGTTTGGTTTCGCTGCTGATCTGATAACCCGCGATGTAACCTTCGTCCTTAAGAACTTTAGCTACAGCCACCTTCAACGTGGAAGAAGGCATGCTTACGACGGACTTTTCAGCCATCTGGGCATTACGGATTCGAGTTAGCATGTCCGCTAACGGGTCCTGCATACTCATGGGCTAGACGCTCCTAATACAGAAAAATTAGCCTTGCGGCTACTACTTGTCGCCGAGAAATTCCGGGCAGAAAAACACGGGCTCAGGCGAGCCGGTCATTCTAGACACACCCCAGAAATGAATCAAGCCCCAAAAGGGGCTTGATTCATGTTCAAGGCCACCGATGGTCAGGTTCTTGCGACCCCGACCATCGAGACTTTGACAGCAATTACCAGCTGGCTTTAACCAGACCTGGAACGTCACCACGCATTGCAGCTTCACGCAGCTTGTTACGGCCCAGGCCGAACTTGCGGTAAACGCCATGCGGACGACCGGTCAGACGGCAACGGTTACGCATGCGCGAAGCGCTAGCGTCACGTGGTTGCTTCTGCAGAGCTACGGTAGCTTCCCAACGCGCTTCTGGACTTGCGTTCAGATCGACGATGATAGCTTTCAGCGCTGCACGCTTGACGGCGTACTTGGCAACGGTGAGTTGACGCTTCAGCTCACGGTTTTTCATGCTCTTCTTGGCCATTTTCCTACTCCAATCAGTTGCGGAACGGGAATTTGAAAGCACGCAGCAGAGCGCGGCCTTCGTCATCGTTCTTGGCAGTGGTGGTCAGGGTAATGTCCAGACCGCGGAGAGCATCGATCTTGTCGTAGTCGATTTCCGGGAAAATGATCTGCTCTTTCACGCCCATGCTGTAGTTGCCACGACCGTCGAAGGACTTGGCATTCAGGCCGCGGAAGTCGCGAACCCGAGGCAGGGAGATCGACAGCAGACGATCCAGGAACTCGTACATACGCTCACGGCGCAGGGTCACTTTGACGCCGATCGGCCAACCTTCACGGACTTTAAAGCCAGCGATGGATTTGCGAGCGTAGGTCACAACGACTTTCTGGCCGGTGATCTTTTCCAGGTCAGCAACAGCGTGCTCGATGACTTTTTTGTCACCGATCGCTTCGCCCAGACCCATGTTCAGGGTGATTTTGGTAACGCGCGGAACTTCCATCACGTTGCCAAGCTTCAGTTCTTCCTTCAGCTTGGGAGCGATTTCCTTCCGGTAAATCTCTTGTAGTCGTGCCATGGTCTTCTACCTAGCAGTGTTCAAGCATCAACCGCTTTTTGGGTCGACTTGAAGACACGAATTTTCTTACCGTCTTCCACTTTGAAACCAACGCGATCAGCCTTGTTGGTTTCGCCGTTGAAGATGGCAACGTTGGAAGCGTGCAGTGGCGCTTCTTTCTCGACGATACCGCCCTGTACGCCCGACATCGGGTTAGGCTTGGTATGACGCTTGACCAGGTTCAGACCACCAACAACCAGACGGTTGTCAGCGAGAACCTTCAGCACCTTACCGCGCTTACCTTTGTCTTTGCCGGCGATCACGATGATCTCGTCGTCACGACGAATCTTTTGCATGTCGGATCTCCTTACAGCACTTCTGGGGCGAGCGAGACGATCTTCATGAACTTCTCGGTACGAAGTTCACGGGTCACTGGCCCAAAGATACGGGTGCCGATCGGCTCTTGCTTGTTGTTCAGCAGAACAGCAGCGTTGCCATCAAAGCGGATAATGGAGCCATCAGCACGACGTACGCCGTGACGAGTGCGGACTACAACAGCAGTCATCACTTGGCCTTTTTTCACCTTACCGCGAGGAATTGCTTCCTTCACGGTAACTTTGATGATGTCACCGATACCAGCGTAACGACGATGGGAGCCACCCAGCACCTTGATGCACATAACGCGGCGAGCGCCGCTGTTATCGGCCACATCGAGCATGGATTGAGTCTGAATCATATAATTTCTCCGACCCCTAGCCCTTAGACTTCCACAGCGCGTTCGAGAACATCAACCAGCGCCCAAGACTTGGTCTTGGCCATCGGACGAGTTTCACGAATAGTGACTTTGTCGCCGATGTGGCACTGATTGGTTTCGTCGTGCGCGTGCAGCTTAGTCGAACGCTTAACGTATTTACCGTAGATCGGGTGCTTAACGCGACGCTCGATCAGAACGGTGATGGTTTTGTCCATCTTGTCGCTGACAACACGGCCAGTCAGCGTACGGACAGTTTTTTCGGCTTCAGCCATGATCACTTACCTGCCTGCTGGTTGAGCACAGTCTTCACGCGAGCGATGTCACGCTTAACTTGCGAGAGCAGATGAGACTGCCCCAACTGGCCAGTTGCTTTCTGCATGCGCAGATTGAACTGGTCGCGCAGCAAGCCGAGCAGTTGCTCGTTCAGCTGCTGTGCGGATTTTTCACGAAGTTCATTCGCTTTCATCACATCACCGTCCGTTTAACAAAGGAGGTGGCGAGCGGCAGCTTTGCAGCAGCCAGGGCGAAAGCCTCACGCGCCAGCTCTTCAGAAACACCCTCGATTTCATACAGGACTTTGCCTGGCTGAATCTGGGCAACCCAGTATTCCACGTTACCCTTACCTTTACCCATACGAACCTCGAGAGGCTTCTTGGAGATCGGCTTGTCCGGGAATACACGGATCCAGATCTTGCCACCACGTTTTACGTGACGGGTCAGAGCACGACGCGCTGACTCGATCTGACGAGCGGTGAGACGACCACGAGCAACAGACTTCAGCGCGAACTCGCCGAAGCTGACTTTGCTACCGCGCAGTGCCAGACCACGATTGTGGCCGGTCATCTGCTTGCGGAACTTCGTACGCTTTGGTTGCAACATTTGGCGTACCCCTTACTTAGCAGCTTTTTTACGAGGCGCTGGTGCTTGTGGTTTCAGTTCTTCTTGGCGACCACCAATTACTTCGCCTTTGAAGATCCAAACCTTTACACCGATCACACCGTAGGTGGTGTGAGCTTCGTAGGTGGCATAGTCGATATCGGCACGCAGGGTGTGCAGTGGCACACGACCTTCGCGATACCATTCAGTACGTGCGATTTCAGCACCGCCGAGACGACCGCTCACTTGGATTTTGATGCCTTTGGCACCAATGCGCATGGCGTTCTGTACGGCGCGCTTCATGGCGCGACGGAACATCACACGACGCTCCAGCTGCTGAGCTACGCTCTGGGCAACCAGCATACCGTCGAGCTCCGGCTTGCGGATCTCTTCGATATTGATGTGCACAGGCACACCCATTTGCTTGGTCAGGTCCTGACGCAGTTTTTCAACATCCTCACCTTTCTTCCCGATAACGATACCTGGACGAGCGGTGTGGATGGTGATGCGTGCAGTTTGAGCCGGGCGATGGATATCGATACGGCTTACGGACGCGCTTTTTAGTTTGTCTTGGAGATACTCACGCACCTTCAGATCTGCGAGCAAATAGTCCGCATAAGTCCGACCGTCTGCGTACCAGACGGAGGTGTGCTCCTTGACGATTCCCAGGCGAATGCCAATGGGATGTACTTTCTGACCCATCTCTTCGACTCCGTTACTTGTCAGCAACCTTGACAGTGATATGGCAAGACCGCTTGACGATGCGATCAGCACGGCCTTTGGCACGTGGCATGATGCGCTTCAGCGAACGCCCTTCGTTGACGAAAACGGTGCTGACCTTCAGGTCATCAACGTCTGCGCCTTCGTTATGCTCGGCGTTGGCTACGGCCGACTCCAGCACTTTTTTCATGATCTCGGCGGCTTTCTTACTGCTGAAAGCCAACAGGTTGAGCGCTTCGCCCACCTTCTTCCCGCGGATCTGGTCGGCGACCAAGCGGGCTTTCTGGGCGGAGATTCGAGCGCCCGACAACTTAGCGGCTACTTCCATTTCCTTACCCCTTAACGCTTGGCTTTCTTGTCTGCCACGTGCCCGCGATAAGTGCGGGTACCGGCGAACTCGCCCAGTTTGTGGCCGACCATGTCTTCGTTTACGAGAACTGGGACGTGCTGACGACCGTTGTGTACAGCGATGGTCAGACCGACCATTTGTGGCAGGATCATCGAACGACGCGACCAAGTCTTAATTGGTTTGCGATCGTTTTTTTCCGCCGCCACTTCGATCTTCTTCAGTAGGTGAAGATCAATAAAAGGACCTTTTTTCAGAGAACGTGGCACTGTCGTATCCCTCTATTTACTTGCGACGACGGACGATCATTTTGTCGGTACGCTTATTACCACGAGTCTTCGCGCCCTTAGTCGGGAAGCCCCATGGCGATACCGGATGACGACCACCAGAGGTACGACCTTCACCACCACCATGTGGGTGGTCAACCGGGTTCATGGCAACACCACGAACGGTTGGGCGAACGCCACGCCAGCGCTTGGCACCAGCTTTACCCAGCGAACGCAGGCTGTGCTCGGAGTTCGAGACTTCGCCCAGGGTCGCACGGCACTCAGCCAGTACTTTACGCATTTCACCGGAACGCAGACGCAGGGTCACGTAAACGCCTTCACGAGCGATCAGCTGAGCCGAAGCACCAGCGGAACGAGCGATTTGCGCGCCTTTACCTGGCTTCAGTTCGATGCCGTGTACGGTGCTACCAACTGGAATGTTGCGCAGTTGCAGAGCGTTGCCCGGCTTGATCGGCGCCAGAGCACCTGCGATCAGCTGGTCGCCAGCGCTCACGCCTTTAGGGGCGATGATGTAGCGACGCTCGCCATCTGCGTACAGCAGCAGAGCGATGTGAGCAGTACGGTTTGGATCGTATTCGATACGCTCGACAGTGGCAGCGATGCCATCTTTGTCGTTGCGACGGAAGTCGACCAGACGATAATGCTGCTTATGACCACCACCGACGTGACGAGTGGTAATGCGGCCATTGTTGTTACGACCACCAGACTTCGATTTTTTCTCGAGCAGCGGTGCGTGAGGAGCTCCTTTATGCAGCTCCTGGTTGACCACCTTGACCACAAAACGGCGGCCAGGGGAAGTCGGTTTGCATTTAACGATTGCCATGATGCACCCCTTCCTTACTCAGCACTGCTGCTGAAATCGAGATCTTGGCCTGGCTGAAGGGAGATAACTGCCTTCTTCCAGTCATTACGCTTGCCCAGACCGCGAGCGGTGCGCTTGCTCTTACCCAGAACGTTCAGGGTAGTAACACGCTCAACTTTCACGCTGAACAGGCTTTCGACGGCCTTCTTGATTTCCAGCTTGGTTGCGTCAGTAGCAACCTTGAAAACGAACTGGCCTTTCTTGTCTGCCAGAACCGTAGCCTTCTCGGAAACGTGCGGGCCAAGCAGAACTTTAAATACGCGTTCCTGGTTCATCCCAGCAGCTCCTCGAATTTCTTCACGGCCGACACGGTGATCAACACCTTGTCGTATGCGATCAGACTAACTGGATCGGAACCTTGCACGTCACGTACATCTACGTGTGGCAGGTTACGAGCAGCCAGGTACAGGTTCTGATCAACAGCGTCCGACACGATCAGAACGTCGGTCAGGCTCATGTTGTTCAGTTTGCCCAGCAGGTCTTTGGTTTTCGGAGTTTCAACTGCGAAATCCTGAACCACGACCAGACGATCAGTACGCACCAGCTCAGCAAGGATGGAGCGCATTGCTGCGCGATACATCTTCTTGTTCAGCTTCTGGGAGTGATCCTGTGGACGAGCTGCGAAGGTGGTGCCGCCGCCGCGCCAGATTGGGCTGCGGATAGTACCGGCACGAGCACGGCCAGTACCTTTCTGACGCCATGGGCGCTTGCCGCCACCACGAACGTCGGAACGGGTCTTCTGCTGCTTGCTACCCTGACGGCCGCCAGCCATGTAGGCCACGACTGCTTGGTGAACCAGCGTCTCGTTGAACTCGCCGCCAAATGTCAGTTCGGAAACTTCGATCGCTTGAGCGTCATTTACATTTAATTGCATGTCAGCTTCCCCTTAACCGCGAGCCTTGGCTGCCGGACGTACAACCAGGTTGCCGCCAGTAGCGCCAGGTACAGCGCCCTTGACCAACAACAGATTGCGTTCAGCGTCCACGCGCACTACTTCCAGGGACTGCACGGTCACGCGCTCAGCGCCCATATGACCGGACATTTTTTTGCCCTTGAATACACGACCAGGAGTCTGGCACTGGCCGATAGAGCCTGGGACGCGGTGGGATACGGAGTTACCGTGGGTGTTATCTTGCCCGCGGAAGTTCCAACGCTTGATCGTACCCTGGAAGCCTTTACCTTTGGACTGACCGGTTACATCAACCAGTTGACCAGCAGCGAAGATTTCAGCGTTGATCAGATCGCCGGCCTGGTACTCGCCTTCTTCAAGACGAAATTCCATAACGGTACGACCAGCGGCAACGTTCGCCTTGGCGAAGTGGCCAGCTTGAGCAGCTGTAACACGGGAAGCACGACGCTCGCCGACAGTGACTTGCACTGCACGATAGCCATCGGTTTCTTCAGTTTTGAACTGGGTGACGCGATTCGGCTCGATCTCAATGACCGTGACCGGAATGGAGACACCTTCTTCGGTGAAAATACGGGTCATACCCGCTTTACGACCGACTACACCAATAGTCATGTTGTAAACCTCATGAGTGTACGGGGCTTTCACCCGCTATGGCCGCCCATTTCAGAGCGTTACACGACCAAGACCGAGTCTTAGCCGAGGCTGATCTGCACTTCCACACCGGCCGCAAGATCAAGCTTCATAAGAGCATCAACGGTTTTATCCGTTGGCTGGACGATGTCCAGAACGCGCTTATGAGTGCGGATCTCGTACTGGTCACGCGCGTCTTTGTTGACGTGCGGGGAAACCAGAACGGTGAACCGCTCTTTACGGGTAGGCAGTGGAATTGGACCACGCACTTGAGCACCAGTACGTTTCGCGGTTTCCACGATTTCCTGGGTTGATTGGTCGATCAGGCGATGGTCAAAAGCCTTCAACCTGATACGGATTTGCTGATTTTGCATTGGATTTCAGACTCCGGCTGCTATTCCCACCGGGCGCAATACGCCCGTTAAAAGGAGGCGCAATTCTATAGACGCCCCCGATAGGTGTCAACCCAATAAAAAAGCCCCCGCTAAGCGGGGGCTTTTTCAACTCATCAAAGCTATCTCAACAAAGAGATCACTCGATGATTTTAGCTACGACGCCAGCACCAACGGTACGGCCGCCTTCACGGATTGCGAAACGCAGACCGTCTTCCATCGCGATGGTTTTGATCAGGGTAACAGTCATTTGAATGTTGTCACCTGGCATTACCATTTCAACGCCTTCTGGCAGTTCGCAGTTACCGGTCACGTCAGTAGTACGGAAGTAGAACTGTGGACGGTAGCCTTTGAAGAACGGAGTGTGACGACCGCCTTCTTCCTTGCTCAGAACGTAAACTTCTGCGGTGAACTTGGTGTGCGGCTTAACCGAACCTGGCTTGACCAGAACCTGACCACGCTCAACGTCGTCACGCTTGGTACCACGCAGCAGAACGCCGCAGTTCTCGCCAGCACGGCCTTCGTCCAGCAGCTTGCGGAACATCTCAACACCGGTGCAGGTGGTGGTGGTGGTGTCACGCAGACCAACGATTTCCAGCGGATCCTGAACGCGAACGATACCGCGCTCGATACGACCGGTCACAACAGTACCGCGACCCGAAATCGAGAACACGTCTTCGATTGGCATCAGGAACGGCTTGTCGATAGCACGCTCTGGCTCTGGGATGTAGCTGTCCAGAGTTTCCACCAGCTTCTTGACAGCAGTGGTGCCCATTTCGTTGTCGTCTTTGCCTTCCAGCGCCATACGAGCCGAACCGATGATGATCGGAGTGTCGTCACCTGGGAAGTCATAGGTGGACAGCAGGTCGCGAACTTCCATCTCAACCAGTTCCAGCAGCTCTGCGTCGTCTACCAGATCAGCCTTGTTCAGGAAAACCACGATGTACGGAACACCTACCTGACGGGACAGCAGGATGTGCTCACGAGTTTGTGGCATCGGACCATCGGCAGCCGAGCAAACCAGGATCGCGCCGTCCATCTGGGCAGCACCGGTGATCATGTTCTTCACGTAGTCAGCGTGACCTGGGCAGTCAACGTGAGCGTAGTGACGAATGTTCGAGTTGTACTCAACGTGCGCGGTGTTGATGGTGATACCGCGAGCTTTTTCTTCTGGAGCGCTGTCGATCTTGTCGAATTCAACTACGGCCGAACCGAAAACTTCGGAGCAGACGCGAGTCAGAGCAGCGGTCAGAGTGGTTTTACCGTGGTCAACGTGGCCGATGGTGCCAACGTTTACGTGCGGTAGGGAACGATCAAATTTTTCTTTAGCCACGACAATTAACTCCTAGCCTAAAGGGGGGCTGAATCAGCCTTGTTTTTTAACGAGAGCTTCGACGATGTTCGACGGAGCTTCGGCGTATTTGGAGAATTCCATGGAGTAGCTCGCGCGACCCTGAGACATGGAACGAACGTCGGTTGCGTAACCGAACATCTCTCCGAGCGGAACTTCAGCACGAACGACACGACCGGAAACCGAGTCCTCCATGCCCTGAACCAGACCACGACGACGGTTCAGGTCACCCATCACGTCACCCAGGTAGTCTTCCGGAGTAACAACTTCCACCTTCATGATCGGCTCGAGAACCACGCCACCACCCTTCTGGGCCAGTTGCTTGGTTGCCATCGAAGCAGCGACCTTGAACGCCATCTCGTTGGAGTCGACGTCATGGTAGGAACCGTCAAACACGGTAGCCTTCAGGCCGATCAGCGGATAGCCGGCAACAACGCCGTTCTTCATCTGCTCTTCGATACCCTTCTGAATCGCTGGAATGTATTCCTTAGGAACCACACCACCAACAACTTCGTTGGTGAAAACCAGACCTTCGGTGATGTTGCCTTTTTCGTCGGCATCCGGCTCGGAGAAGCGGATCCAGCAGTGACCGAACTGACCACGACCACCCGACTGACGAACGAACTTGCCTTCGATCTCGACGTTGGACTTGGTGATCTTCTCGCGGTACGAAACCTGCGGCTTGCCGATGTTGGCCTCGACGTTGAACTCGCGCTTCATGCGGTCAACGAGGATGTCCAGGTGCAGCTCACCCATACCGGAGATGATGGTCTGACCGGTTTCTTCATCGGTCTTGACGCGGAACGACGGGTCTTCCTGGGCCAGCTTGCCCAGTGCGATACCCATCTTTTCCTGGTCCTGCTTGGTTTTCGGCTCAACGGAGAGCGAAATCACAGGCTCAGGGAAATCCATACGCTCGAGGATGATCGGCTTGTCGGCGTTGCACAGGGTATCACCGGTGGTGACGTCCTTCATGCCGATCAGAGCGGCGATGTCGCCCGCACGTACTTCCTTGATCTCTTCACGCTGGTTGGCGTGCATCTGAACCATACGACCAACGCGCTCTTTCTTGCCCTTGACCGAGTTGATGACGGAGTCACCGGAGGTCAAGAAGCCCGAGTAAACGCGAACGAAGGTCAGAGTACCCACGAACGGGTCGGTGGCAATCTTGAACGCCAGCGCCGAGAACGGCTCGTCGTCATCAGCGTGACGCTCGTCGTACTGCTCTGGTTTGACTTCGTCTTTCGGCACGTCGATCAGATCAGGGTGGATACCCTTGATCGCAGGGATCTCGGTCGGAGCAGGCAGGAAGTCGATAACGGCGTCGAGAACCAGGGGAACACCCTTGTTCTTGAACGACGAACCGCAGACAGCCGGAACGATCTCGCTGGCCAGGGTGCGCGCACGCAGGCCTGCCTTGATCTCTTCGACGGTCAGCTCACCTTCTTCAAGGTACTTGTTCATCAGTTCTTCGCTGGCTTCGGCAGCCGCCTCAACCATGTTGTTGCGCCACTCGTTGGCCAGCTCTACCAGATTCGCAGGAATTTCTTCCTCACGATAGGTAGTGCCCTTGTCGTCTTCGTTCCAATAGATAGCCTTCATCTTGATCAGATCAACCTGACCTTCGAAGTTATCTTCTGCACCGATGGCCAGCTGTACTGGAACCGGAGTATGACCCAGACGATTCTTGATCTGGCCGACAACGCGCAGGAAGTCCGCACCGGCACGGTCCATCTTGTTCACGTAAACAATACGTGGAACACCGTACTTGTTGGCTTGACGCCATACTGTTTCGGACTGAGGCTCAACACCGGAGGTACCGCAGAATACAACCACAGCGCCGTCAAGCACGCGCAGGGAACGCTCTACTTCAATTGTGAAGTCAACGTGACCCGGGGTATCGATAACGTTCACGCGATAGTTGTCATACTGACCACGGGAACCCTTCCAGAAAGTGGTAACAGCAGCGGAAGTAATGGTAATACCCCGCTCCTGCTCCTGCACCATCCAGTCGGTGGTCGCGGCGCCATCATGCACCTCGCCCATTTTGTGGCTCAGACCTGTGTAAAACAGGATCCGCTCGGTAGTGGTGGTCTTGCCCGCGTCAACGTGAGCACAGATACCAATGTTACGATAGCGGTTGATTGCAGTAGTACGAGCCATAAAGCCCTCGCAAAATTAGTGAAGCTAAAATTAGAAGCGGTAGTGCGAGAAAGCTTTGTTAGCTTCGGCCATACGGTGCACGTCTTCACGCTTCTTAACAGCAGCACCTTTACCTTCAGCAGCATCCAGCAGCTCGCCAGCCAAGCGCAGAGCCATAGACTTCTCGCCACGCTTGCGGGCGAAGTCTACCAACCAGCGCATTGCCAGAGCGTTACGACGGGACGGACGAACCTCGACCGGAACCTGGTAAGTAGCACCACCAACGCGGCGCGACTTCACTTCGACCAGCGGAGCGATGGCGTCGAGTGCTTTTTCGAAGAGTTCCAGGGGATCGGTGCCGGTCTTGCGAGCCGCAACGGTTTCCAGGGCACCATAAACGATACGTTCGGCAACGGCTTTCTTGCCGCTTTCCATAACGTGGTTCATGAATTTGGCGAGGATTTGGCTTCCGTATTTCGGATCGTCCAGAATCTCACGCTTTGCTGCTACGCGACGTCTTGGCATTGATAAGCCCTCAAACGGTCTTCAGGTTAGTTCGGGACAGATCCGCGAGGATGCGCGCCCGACCTTACTCTTATCGACTCAGTAAAATAAAAATCTGCAAAACGGCCGATTACTTCGGACGTTTGGTACCGTACTTCGAACGACCCTGGTTACGGCCTTTAACGCCCGAAGTATCCAAGGAGCCGCGAACGGTGTGGTAACGAACACCTGGCAAGTCTTTTACACGACCGCCACGGATCAGAACCACGCTGTGCTCTTGCAGGTTGTGGCCTTCACCACCGATATACGAGGAAACCTCGAAACCGTTGGTCAGGCGCACACGGCATACTTTACGCAGTGCCGAGTTAGGTTTTTTCGGCGTAGTGGTGTACACACGGGTGCATACGCCACGACGTTGCGGGCAGTTCTGCAGCGCAGGTACGTCGGATTTCTCGACGATACGCTTACGCGGCTGACGTACCAGCTGGTTGATAGTTGCCATCTACTAGCTCCACTGTTGTCTTGCGACGCTATTGTCTTGCAAGAAAAGCAAAATGACAGGAACGGATTCCCGCCAAATTTAGGGGATCAAGAGTCTAAAGAGGATCTTGCCCCCAGTCAAGGCAAGGCCCCGACCTCCCCGCCCATCGAACTTCGACAAATTGTCTCGATTCGATGAACGGCGCGATCAGGGCCTCAGCTCATTTTTCGCAGAACTCAGTTACCGCTTGAGTTCAGCGCTTCGGTCAGTGCAGCTTCCACTTCACTGGCGCTTACGCGCAACGGTTTGTCCGCATCACGACGACGCTTGCGCTCGCTGTGATAAGCCAGACCGGTACCAGCTGGGATCAGACGACCCACGACCACGTTTTCTTTCAGGCCGCGCAGGTAATCGCGCTTGCCGGTTACCGCCGCCTCGGTCAGTACGCGGGTGGTTTCCTGGAAGGAAGCCGCCGAGATGAACGATTCGGTCGACAACGACGCCTTGGTGATACCCAGCAGAACACGGGTGAACTTGGAGACAAACTTGTCTTCCGCATTCAGACGCTCGTTCTCTACCAGAACGTGAGTCAGTTCCATCTGGTCGCCCTTGATGAAGCTGGAGTCGCCCGACTCGGAGATCTCAACTTTACGCAGCATCTGACGCAGGATGGTCTCGATGTGCTTGTCGTTGATCTTCACGCCTTGCAGACGGTAAACGTCCTGGATTTCGTTGACGATGTACTTGGCCAGCGCGCTGACACCCAGCAGACGCAGGATGTCGTGCGGATCGCTCGGACCGTCGGAGATAACTTCGCCGCGGTTTACCTGTTCGCCTTCGAACACGTTCAGGTGACGCCACTTCGGAATCAGCTCTTCGTACGGATCGCTACCGTCGTTCGGGGTGATGACCAGACGACGCTTGCCCTTGGTCTCTTTACCGAACGCGATGGTGCCGCTGACTTCAGCCAGAATCGACGCCTCTTTCGGACGACGAGCTTCGAACAGGTCGGCAACACGCGGCAGACCACCGGTGATGTCACGGGTTTTCGAAGTTTCTTGCGGGATACGAGCGATAACATCACCGATCGCAATCTTCGCACCGTCCGCAACACCGACCAGGGCGTTGGCTGGCAGGAAGTACTGAGCGATAACGTCAGTGCCTGGCAGCAGCAGATCCTTGCCGTTGTCGTCGACCATCTTCACAGCAGGACGGATGTCCTTGCCGGCGGCTGGACGATCTTTCGGATCAAGTACTTCAATGTTGGTCATACCGGTCAATTCGTCAGTCTGACGCTTGATCGTGATGCCTTCTTCCATGCCCACGTAGGTCACGGTACCTTTCATTTCGGTAACGATCGGGTGAGTGTGCGGATCCCACTTGGCCACGATGGCACCAGCGTCGACCTTGTCACCTTCTTTAACCGAAATCACGGCACCGTACGGCAGCTTGTAACGCTCGCGCTCACGACCGAAGTCGTCAGCAATCGCCAGCTCACCGGAACGGGACACGGCAACCAGGTTGCCATCCACGCGCTCAACGTGCTTCAGGTTGTGCAGACGGACGGTACCGCCATTCTTCACCTGAACGCTGTCGGCTGCGGAAGTACGGCTTGCCGCACCACCGATGTGGAACGTACGCATCGTCAGCTGGGTACCCGGCTCACCGATGGACTGGGCAGCGATAACGCCGACCGACTCACCGATGTTCACCTGGTGACCACGAGCCAGGTCACGGCCGTAGCACTTGGCGCAGATACCGTAGCGGGTTTCGCAGCTGATCGGCGAACGCACGATCACTTCGTCGATGCTATTCAGCTCGATGAACTCGACCCACTTCTCATCTACCAGAGTGCCGGCAGGAACGATGACGTCCTCGGTACCCGGCTTGAATACGTCACGGGCAATGACACGACCCAATACGCGCTCACCCAACGGCTCTACAACGTCACCGCCTTCAATGTGCGGAGTCATTACCAGGCCGTGTTCGGTGCCGCAATCGATCTCGGTCACAACCAGATCCTGCGCCACGTCTACCAGACGACGAGTCAGGTAACCGGAGTTCGCAGTTTTCAACGCGGTATCCGCCAGACCTTTACGAGCACCGTGAGTCGAGATGAAGTACTGGAGTACGCTCAGACCTTCACGGAAGTTCGCAGTAATCGGCGTTTCAATGATGGAACCGTCCGGCTTGGCCATCAGACCACGCATACCGGCCAGCTGACGAATCTGTGCTGCGGAACCCCGCGCACCCGAGTCGGCCATCATGTACATCGAGTTGAAAGACTCTTGCTCGACCTCGTCGCCGTGACGGTCGATGACTTTCTCTTTCGAGAGGTTGGCCATCATCGCCTTGGAGACTTCGTCGTTCGCTTTCGACCAAAGGTCGATCACTTTGTTGTACTTCTCGCCCTGAGTTACCAGGCCGGAGGCGTACTGGCTCTCGATTTCTTTCACTTCGTCGGTGGCAGCACCGATGATGCGGGCTTTTTCATCCGGGATAACGAAGTCGTTAACACCGATGGAAACGCCGGAAATGGTCGAATAGGCAAAACCGGTGTACATCAACTGGTCAGCGAAGATCACGGTCTCTTTAAGACCAACCACGCGGTAGCACTGGTTGATCAGCTTGGAGATCGCCTTTTTCTTCATCGGCAGGTTGACGACGTCGAACGACAGACCTTTCGGTACAACCTGGAACAGCAGCGCACGGCCGACAGTAGTGTCGACGATACGGGTGTTGTCCACGCTGTTGCCGTCACGATCGTTCACGGTTTCGTTGATACGAACCTTGATCTTGGCGTGCAGTGCGGCTTCGCCGGCACGGAACACACGGTCAACTTCCTGCAGATCCGCGAACACACGACCTTCACCCTTGGCGTTGATCGCTTCACGAGTCATGTAGTACAGACCCAATACAACGTCCTGCGACGGAACGATGATTGGCTCACCGTTTGCTGGCGACAGAATGTTGTTGGTCGACATCATCAACGCACGCGCTTCGAGCTGGGCTTCCAGCGTCAGCGGTACGTGCACGGCCATTTGGTCGCCGTCGAAGTCGGCGTTGTACGCAGCACAGACCAGAGGGTGCAGCTGGATAGCCTTACCTTCGATCAGTACCGGTTCAAACGCCTGGATACCCAGACGGTGAAGGGTCGGTGCACGGTTGAGAAGAACCGGGTGTTCGCGAATCACTTCGGCGAGAACGTCCCAAACTTCCGGCAGCTCGCGCTCGACCATTTTCTTGGCCGCTTTGATGGTAGTCGCCAGACCACGCATTTCCAGCTTGCCGAAAATGAACGGTTTGAACAGCTCGAGAGCCATCTTCTTCGGCAGACCGCACTGGTGCAGACGCAGGGTCGGACCTACGGTAATTACCGAACGACCGGAGTAGTCAACACGCTTACCGAGCAAGTTCTGACGGAAACGACCTTGCTTACCCTTGATCATGTCAGCCAGGGATTTCAGAGGACGCTTGTTCGAACCGGTGATAGCGCGGCCACGACGACCGTTGTCGAGCAGTGCATCGACAGCTTCCTGCAACATACGCTTTTCGTTGCGCACGATGATGTCCGGAGCGGACAGATCCAGCAGGCGCTTCAAACGGTTGTTACGGTTGATCACTCGACGATACAGATCGTTGAGGTCGGAAGTCGCGAAACGACCGCCATCCAGCGGGACCAGTGGACGCAGATCCGGCGGCAGAACCGGCAGAACGGTCAGCACCATCCACTCTGGCAGGTTGCCGGAACCCTGGAAGGCTTCCATCAACTTCAGACGCTTGGACAGCTTCTTGATCTTGGTTTCGGAGTTGGTTTGCGGAATCTCTTCACGCAGACGGCCAATCTCATGTTCCAGGTCGATAGCGTGCAGCAGTTCGCGGACAGCCTCGGCACCCATGCGGGCGTCGAAATCGTCACCGAACTCTTCCAGCGCTTCGAAGTACTGCTCGTCGTTCAGCAGCTGACCTTTTTCGAGAGTGGTCATGCCCGGATCGATAACGACATAGCTCTCGAAGTAGAGAACGCGTTCGATATCACGCAGGGTCATGTCCATCAGCAGGCCGATACGGGACGGCAGCGATTTCAGGAACCAGATGTGGGCAACCGGCGAAGCCAGTTCGATGTGCGCCATGCGCTCACGACGAACCTTGGCCAGTGCAACTTCAACGCCGCACTTCTCGCAGATCACACCACGATGCTTCAAGCGCTTGTACTTACCGCACAGGCACTCGTAATCCTTTACCGGGCCAAAGATCTTGGCGCAGAACAGACCGTCACGCTCGGGTTTGAACGTACGGTAGTTGATGGTTTCCGGCTTTTTAACTTCACCGAACGACCACGAGCGGATCATCTCAGGCGAGGCCAATCCGATACGGATGGCGTCGAACTCTTCGACTTGACCCTGGTTTTTCAGCAAATTCAGTAGGTCTTTCAAGGCCTTTCCTCCTGGCGGAGCAGAGAGCGGGCAATCCTGCCCCGCTCTCGATCGCGTCACGTGTTATTCGGTTTCCAGATCGATATCGATGCCGAGGGAACGAATTTCCTTGATCAACACGTTGAAGGACTCGGGCATGCCCGGCTCCATACGGTGATCGCCGTCCACGATGTTTTTGTACATCTTGGTCCGACCGTTCACATCGTCCGACTTCACTGTGAGCATTTCTTGCAGAGTGTAAGCAGCACCGTATGCTTCCAGTGCCCAGACCTCCATCTCCCCGAAACGCTGACCACCGAACTGCGCCTTACCACCCAGCGGCTGCTGAGTAACCAGGCTGTACGAACCGGTAGAACGCGCGTGCATCTTGTCGTCTACCAAGTGGTTCAGCTTCAGCATGTACATGTAGCCAACGGTAACTGGACGCTCGAACTTGTTGCCGGTACGGCCGTCGGTCAGCTGCATCTGGCCGCTTTCTGGCAGATCCGCCAGTTTCAGCATGGCCTTGATTTCAACTTCCTTGGCACCGTCGAACACCGGAGTGGCCATAGGAACGCCGCCACGCAGGTTCTTCGCCAGATCCAGGATTTCCTGATCGGAGAAGCTGTCCAGATCTTCGTTACGACCGCCGATCTGGTTGTAGATCTCGTCCAGGAAGGTACGCAGTTCAGCAACTTTGCGCTGCTCTTCGACCATCCGGTTGATCTTCTCGCCCAGACCTTTGGCCGCGAGGCCGAGGTGGGTTTCAAGGATCTGACCAACGTTCATACGCGAAGGTACGCCCAGCGGGTTGAGGACCACGTCGACCGGGGTGCCATTGGCATCGTGCGGCATGTCTTCAACCGGCATGATCACGGAGACCACACCTTTGTTACCGTGACGACCGGCCATCTTGTCGCCCGGCTGGATGCGACGACGGATTGCCAGGTAAACCTTGACGATCTTCAGCACGCCTGGAGCCAGGTCATCGCCTTGCTGCAGTTTGCGCTTCTTGTCTTCGAACTTGTCGTCCAGCAGACGGCGACGATCAACGATGTAGGCCTGAGCCTTCTCGAGCTGCTCGTTCAGAGCATCTTCAGCCATGCGCAGCTTGAACCACTGACCATGCTCGAGACCGTCGAGCACTTCGTCGGTGATGTCCTGGCCTTTCTTCAGACCCGCGCCGCCTTCAGCCTTGTGGCCTACCAGAGCGGAACGCAGACGCTCGAAGGTTGCGCCTTCAACGATGCGGAACTCTTCGTTCAGATCCTTGCGGATCTCGTCCAGCTGGGACTTTTCGATCGACAGGGCACGGCTGTCGCGCTCAACGCCATCACGGGTGAAAACCTGAACGTCGATGACAGTACCTTTGGTGCCGGTCGGCACGCGCAGGGAAGTGTCTTTAACGTCGCTGGCCTTCTCACCGAAAATTGCGCGAAGCAGCTTTTCTTCCGGGGTCAGTTGAGTCTCGCCTTTCGGAGTGACTTTACCGACCAGAATGTCGCCCGGGCCGACTTCGGCACCTACATAAACGATACCGGCTTCGTCCAGCTTGTTCAGTGCAGCTTCACCCACGTTCGGGATGTCCGCAGTGATTTCCTCTGGGCCAAGCTTGGTGTCACGAGCCACACAGGTCAGTTCCTGGATATGGATCGTGGTGAAGCGGTCTTCCTGAACCACACGCTCGGACAGACAGATGGAGTCTTCGAAGTTGAAGCCGTTCCATGCCATGAACGCGATGCGCATGTTCTGACCCAGAGCCAGTTCACCCATGTCGGTGGACGGACCGTCGGCCATGATGTCACCACGCTGAACACGATCACCCTTGCTCACCAGCGGACGCTGGTTGATGCAGGTGTTCTGGTTCGAGCGGGTGTACTTGGTCAGGTTGTAGATGTCGACACCCGCTTCGCCGGTTTCAACTTCGTCATCGGCAACGCGAACCACGATACGGCTGGCATCAACGGAGTCGATCACGCCGCCACGACGAGCCACGACGCAAACGCCGGAGTCGCGAGCCACGTTACGCTCCATGCCGGTACCGACCAGCGGCTTGTCAGCGCGCAGGGTAGGTACAGCTTGACGCTGCATGTTCGAACCCATCAACGCACGGTTGGCGTCGTCGTGCTCGAGGAACGGAATCAGCGACGCTGCAACCGAAACTACCTGCTTCGGCGAAACGTCCATCAAGGTGACGTCTTCCGGCGCCTTAACGGTGAATTCGTTCAGGTGACGTACGGCTACCAGTTCGTCGATGAGGACTTTCTGCTCGTTCATGGTCGCCGAAGCCTGCGCGATCACATGATCGGCTTCTTCAATGGCGGACAGGAACACGATGTCATCGGTGACCACGCCCTCTTTCACCACACGGTACGGGCTCTCGAGGAAGCCGTACTGGTTGGTGCGAGCGTAAGCGGCCAGGGAGTTGATCAGACCGATGTTCGGGCCTTCCGGCGTTTCAATCGGGCAGACACGACCGTAGTGAGTCGGGTGTACGTCACGGACTTCGAAGCCCGCGCGCTCACGAGTCAGACCGCCAGGGCCGAGTGCGGAGACACGACGCTTGTGGGTGATCTCGGACAGCGGGTTGTTCTGGTCCATGAACTGCGACAGCTGGCTGGAACCGAAGAACTCTTTCACCGCCGCAGCCACTGGCTTGGCGTTGATCAGGTCTTGCGGCATCAGGCCTTCGCTTTCAGCCATCGACAGACGCTCTTTGACCGCACGCTCAACACGTACCAGGCCAACGCGGAACTGGTTCTCGGCCATTTCGCCCACGCAGCGAACACGACGGTTACCAAGGTGGTCGATGTCGTCGACGATGCCTTTACCGTTACGGATGTCGACCAGAGTCTTCAGTACTGCGACGATGTCTTCCTTGCATAGCACGCCCGAACCTTCGATCTCGGTACGACCGATACGACGGTTGAACTTCATCCGGCCGACCGCAGACAGGTCGTAACGCTCAGGGCTGAAGAACAGGTTGTTGAACAAGGTCTCGGCAGCGTCTTTGGTTGGCGGCTCGCCTGGACGCATCATGCGATAGATCTCGACCAGCGCTTCCAATTGGTTGCTGGTGGAATCGATCTTCAGCGTGTCGGAGACGAACGGACCGCAGTCGATGTCGTTGGTGTACAGAGTTTCGATGCGTACGACGCCAGCCTTGGCGATTTTCGCCAGGATTTCGGTCGACAGCTCGGTGTTGCACTCTGCCAGGATTTCACCTGTAGCCGGATGCACGATGGCCTTGGCGGTGGTACGACCCAGAACGTAATCCAGAGGCACGTCCAGCTCTTTGATCCCGGCTTTTTCCAGCTGGTTGATGTGGCGGGCAGTAATACGACGACCCTGCTCAACGATCACCTTGCCTTTGTCGTCCTGGATATCAAGAACCGCAACTTCACCACGCAGGCGCTGGGGCACCAGCTCCAGGCTCAGGCCTTCGCCTTTTACGTGGAATACGTTGGTGGTGTAGAACGCGTCCAGTACTTCCTCGGTGGTATAACCGAGCGCGCGCAACAGTACCGAGGCCGGCAGCTTGCGACGACGGTCGATACGCACGAATACGCAGTCTTTCGGGTCGAACTCGAAATCCAGCCACGAACCGCGGTAAGGAATGATGCGCGCGGAGTACAGCAGTTTGCCGGAGCTGTGCGTCTTGCCACGGTCGTGGTCGAAGAACACGCCCGGGGAACGGTGCAGCTGGGAAACGATAACACGCTCGGTACCGTTGATTACGAAGGTACCGTTCTCAGTCATCAATGGGATTTCGCCCATGTAGACTTCTTGCTCTTTGATGTCCTTGATCGCTTTGTTCGACGATTCTTTGTCGAAAATGATCAGGCGCACTTTTACCCGCAAAGGTACGGCGAAAGTTACACCGCGCAATACGCATTCTTTGACATCAAATGCCGGTTCGCCCAGGCGATAACCGACGTACTCCAGCGCAGCATTGCCGGAGTAGCTGATGATCGGGAAAACGGATTTGAAGGCCGCATGCAGGCCCACGTCGCGGAACTGATCTTTAGTCGCTCCCGCTTGCAAGAATTCACGATACGAATCCAGCTGGATGGCCAGGAGGTAAGGCACATCCATGACGTCCGGCAACTTGCTAAAGTCCTTGCGGATACGTTTTTTCTCAGTATATGAGTAAGCCATCAGCGTTCCCCAGCTTGGTCACCTGCTTGTTTGGCCCCTCCCGACGGGAGCAGCCAGAAAATCGTGCAAACCCCATGGTTTGCGCCACCACATCGGGTGGTTACAGCTCGCTATCGGCACCGACCCAGTCGGCTGCCAATAACGGAAAAAGGCCGGTGGCAAGAGCCACCAGCCATCAGCCTGTCGCTTGACGCTCGGGCTGGAGGAGCAAAGTCGATGCTTACTTCAGCTCGACTTTAGCGCCTGCTTCTTCCAGCTTCTTCTTAGCGTCTTCAGCAGCTTCTTTCGAAACGCCTTCAGCTACAACCTGAGGAGCGCCGTCGACTTTCTCTTTGGCTTCTTTCAGGCCCAGACCGGTCAGTTCACGAACTGCCTTGATCACGTTTACTTTCTTGTCGCCGGCTTCAACCAGAACAACGTTGAACTCGGTTTGCTCTTCAACAACAGCGGCAGCAGCAGCTGGACCAGCAGCAGCAACAGCAGCGGTCACGCCGAAGGTTTCTTCCATTGCTTTGATCAGCTCAACAACTTCCAGAACGGTTTTCTGGCCGATTGCTTCGATGATTTGTTCGTTAGTCAGAGACATGACTCAATTCCTGATTTGGTGGACAGCCTGTACGGCCGTCGAAATAAACAAAAATACGCGAGAGTGGAAACGCTCAGCCTCAGGCTGCAGCTGCTTCTTTCTGATCGCGAATTGCCGCCAGAGTACGAGCCAGCTTGCTGGTAGCGCCTTGAATCACGCTCATCAGTTTCGCAATAGCTTCGTCGCGAGTTGGCAGGCTTGCCAGCACGTCGATCTCATTCGCTGCGAGGAACTTGCCCTCGAACGAAGCTGCCTTGATCTCGAACTTATCCTGACCCTTGGCAAATTCCTTGAACAGACGAGCAGCAGCGCCCGGGTGTTCGTTGGAGAATGCAATCAGGGTCGGGCCGGTGAACACGTCGTTGAGGACACTGTAAGGAGTGTCAGCAACAGCGCGCTTGAGCAGGGTGTTACGTACAACACGTACGTAAACGCCAGCTTCACGAGCCTCTTTACGGAGTCCGGTCATTGCGCCTACTGTTACGCCACGGGCATCAACCACGACAGCGGACAGAGCGACTTTGGCAGCCTCGTTGACTTCAGCGACGATGGCCTTCTTGTCTTCGAGATTAATTGCCACGGGTTTAACTCCTGCTTGTTACCGTTTCATTCGATCGGAACCGAATGTCGTTTTGGTGTCTGATTCGGTAAGGAACCGGGAGCACCATCTGCGTAGGCTTGAGGTTTAAGACTTGCGTCGCCTACGGTCTTGGATAGCCCCCGCCAGGCAGGGACCCCAATCTTTCAATTGGCGCAGTCAACTGCGCCAATTTTTGTCTTAAGCGTCCAGCGAGCTCTGGTCGATAACCAGACCTGGGCCCATAGTGGTGCTCAGGGTAACGCGCTTGACGTAGATACCTTTCGAAGAAGCTGGCTTGATACGCTTCAGATCAGCGATCAGAGCTTCAACGTTTTCCTTCAGCTTGACGGCATCGAAGCCGATCTTGCCAACGGAAGTGTGGATGATGCCGTTTTTGTCGGTGCGATAACGAACCTGACCAGCCTTGGCATTTTTAACCGCGGTAGCGACGTCTGGGGTAACAGTGCCGACTTTCGGGTTAGGCATCAGACCACGTGGACCAAGGATCTGACCCAGTTGACCTACAACGCGCATTGCATCCGGGGACGCGATCACTACGTCATAGTTCAAGTCGCCGCCTTTCATTTCTGCAGCCAGCTCGTCCATACCTACACGGTCAGCGCCTGCAGCCAGAGCGGCCTCAGCAGCTGGACCCTGGGTGAAAACAGCAACGCGAACAGTCTTGCCAGTGCCGTGCGGCAGCACAGTAGCGCTACGAACGACCTGGTCGGATTTACGCGGGTCTACACCCAGGTTTACAGCTACGTCGAACGACTCGACGAATTTGGCAGCTGGCAGCGAAGCCAGCAGAGTTGCGGCCTCTTCGAAGTTGTAGGACTTGCCCGCTTCGATTTTTTCAGCGATAGCCTTTTGGCGCTTGGTCAGCTTAGCCATTACACACCCTCCACGTTAAGGCCCATGCTACGAGCAGAACCGGCGATAGTGCGCACGGCTGCATCCATATCAGCTGCAGTCAGATCCGCGTTTTTGGTTTTCGCGATTTCTTCCAGCTGAGCACGGGTAACAGTGCCAACCTTAACGGTGTTCGGACGAGCGGAACCGCTGGTCAGACCGGCCGCCTTCTTCAGCAGAACCGAAGCAGGGGTGGATTTGGTTTCGAAAGTGAAGCTACGGTCGCTGTAGACAGTGATGATCACTGGAGTCGGCAGACCAGCTTCCAGGCCCTGGGTACGGGCGTTGAAAGCTTTGCAGAATTCCATGATGTTCACGCCGTGCTGACCCAAAGCAGGACCAACAGGTGGGCTTGGGTTAGCCTGAGCGGCCTTCACTTGCAGCTTGATGTAAGCGGTAATCTTCTTGGCCATGAGGCACTCCAATTACGGGTTCGAACGCCTCGAAAGGCTCCCCGGTTACTTGCGCGTTTATCCCAGTGACGACAAAACCCCACAGCCTAGGGCTGCGGGGTTGGGATGCTTGTTCAGCTAGACCTTTTCGACCTGACTGAACTCCAACTCTACCGGAGTAGAGCGTCCGAAAATAAGCACTGCCACTTGGATCCGGCTCTTTTCGTAGTTAACTTCTTCGACAACACCGTTAAAGTCAGCGAACGGCCCGTCATTGACTCGAACGGTTTCGCCTGGCTCAAACAGAGTCTTCGGCTTCGGCTTGTCGCTACCATCGGCAACGCGACGCAGAATCGCCTCAGCTTCTTTATCGGTGATTGGCGCCGGCTTATCAGCAGTACCGCCAATAAAACCCATCACCCGAGGAGTATCTTTGACCAAGTGCCAAGTACCCTCGTTCATATCCATCTGGACCAGCACATAACCTGGGAAGAATTTGCGCTCGCTTTTGCGTTTCTGGCCATTACGCATTTCAACCACTTCTTCAGTGGGAACCAGAATTTCGCCGAAGCCATCTTCCATGCCAGCCAGCTTTACGCGCTCGATTAACGAACGCATGACATGCTTCTCGTAACCCGAGTAAGCATGCACAACGTACCAACGCTTAGCCACGGGACACCCTTAGCCAACAATCAAGGAAACAAGCCAGCCGAGCAGGGAATCAAGCCCCCACAACAGCAACGCCATAACCAGGACAACAGCCACAACTATCAGCGTGGTCTGCGTGGTTTCTTGGCGAGTTGGCCAAACGACTTTACGAATCTCGGTGCGAGCTTCCTTAACCAGTACAAAGAAAGACTTGCCCTTGGCAGTCTGCAGACCTACAAAGGCAGCCACAGCAGCAATGACAAGCAATGCGAGTACACGGTACAGGATCGGCGAAGCAGCGTAATACTGATTGCCGACAACGCCAACAATTACCAAAGCGACTACTACCAGCCACTTGAGCAAATCGAAGCGAGAGCCTTGAGCTTCAGCTTTAGGAGTCATCTATGAAGATCCTGTGAAAAGAAAGCCAGAAACACCGAGTGAATCTGGCAGGTCAGGAGGGAATCGAACCCCCAACCTACGGTTTTGGAGACCGTCGCTCTGCCAATTGAGCTACTGACCTAAAACAAAATCAGGCCGACCATTATGCCGGCCCGAAAAAGACATTACAACTGTTTACTCGATGATCTTGGCAACGACACCAGCACCAACGGTACGGCCGCCTTCACGGATTGCGAAACGCAGACCGTCTTCCATCGCGATGGTTTTGATCAGGGTAACAGTCATTTGAATGTTGTCACCTGGCATTACCATTTCAACGCCTTCTGGCAGTTCGCAGTTACCGGTCACGTCAGTAGTACGGAAGTAGAACTGTGGACGGTAGCCTTTGAAGAACGGAGTGTGACGACCGCCTTCTTCCTTGCTCAGAACGTAAACTTCTGCGGTGAACTTGGTGTGCGGCTTAACCGAACCTGGCTTGACCAGAACCTGACCACGCTCAACGTCGTCACGCTTGGTACCACGCAGCAGAACGCCGCAGTTCTCGCCAGCACGGCCTTCGTCCAGCAGCTTGCGGAACATCTCAACACCGGTGCAGGTGGTGGTGGTGGTGTCACGCAGACCAACGATTTCCAGCGGATCCTGAACGCGAACGATACCGCGCTCGATACGACCGGTCACAACAGTACCGCGACCCGAAATCGAGAACACGTCTTCGATTGGCATCAGGAACGGCTTGTCGATAGCACGCTCTGGCTCTGGGATGTAGCTGTCCAGAGTTTCCACCAGCTTCTTGACAGCAGTGGTGCCCATTTCGTTGTCGTCTTTGCCTTCCAGCGCCATACGAGCCGAACCGATGATGATCGGAGTGTCGTCACCTGGGAAGTCATAGGTGGACAGCAGGTCGCGAACTTCCATCTCAACCAGTTCCAGCAGCTCTGCGTCGTCTACCAGATCAGCCTTGTTCAGGAAAACCACGATGTACGGAACACCTACCTGACGGGACAGCAGGATGTGCTCACGAGTTTGTGGCATCGGACCATCGGCAGCCGAGCAAACCAGGATCGCGCCGTCCATCTGGGCAGCACCGGTGATCATGTTCTTCACGTAGTCAGCGTGACCTGGGCAGTCAACGTGAGCGTAGTGACGAATGTTCGAGTTGTACTCAACGTGCGCGGTGTTGATGGTGATACCGCGAGCTTTTTCTTCTGGAGCGCTGTCGATCTTGTCGAATTCAACTACGGCCGAACCGAAAACTTCGGAGCAGACGCGAGTCAGAGCAGCGGTCAGCGTGGTTTTACCGTGGTCTACGTGACCGATGGTGCCAACGTTGACGTGCGGCAGGGAACGATCAAATTTTTCCTTAGCCATCGATATCACCCCTAACAGAAGAAATTGAGCAAACAACACAAGCCATTAAAACAAAGGCAGATATTTTCATATCTGCCTTGTCATATGGAGCTCTTGAGCGGATTTGAACCGCTGACCTCACCCTTACCAAGGGTGTGCTCTACCAACTGAGCTACAAGAGCGTAACACTTTGCACAACCTGCAAACTTGGAGCGGGTAGCGGGAATCGAACCCGCATCATCAGCTTGGAAGGCTGAGGTTCTACCACTAAACTATACCCGCGGAGCCTGCAGCTCACGCTAAAATCTGGTGGAGGGAGAAGGATTCGAACCTTCGAAGTCGTAGACGTCAGATTTACAGTCTGATCCCTTTGGCCGCTCGGGAACCCCTCCTAATCAGGCCGGCATTCTATACTATGCCAACCCCCTGTCAAGCATTTTCTCATTTAAAAAACATGAGGTTAGCTGCATTGACATCACCCCGCCGCAGTGACCTTTTCAGGTCTTCGCTGTGGAGCGGGCGCCATTCTATGCAAACTACTCAGTAGGTGCAACCCCCTCGCACAGCATTATTTTATGTTTTAACTCATTGAATTCCTTAGAAAGGTTTTGCAGCTGAGCATCACCCAGCAAACGCTGGGTTTCGGGCGTAATCTGGAACCAATACGAACTGCCGGAAGACTCTTTGGCCGAAGGAAGAGCTTTTGCCCCAAGCCCTGCCAAACGCTGCTCCAATGCCTGGGCGGACTCAGGGCGACTCAAACCACCTATATATAGACACTGAACATCAGGCTTTCCTCCAGTCCTTTTTTCACTAGAAGCATCACCACCAGCCTCACTCAGCAAGCGAATATCCTGTTGCGAGCTACGATAGAGACTGAGCGGCGTGACATCCTTTGCGCGTAGCGGCGCCTCCTGCTGATGCCAGACGTAATAAAAAACATTGAGTACCAGGAGCAGAAGGAACAACCAACGCATACAAACCTCAGGACAAAGGACACGCCATAGCCAAACCCACGAATACCAAATCGGGAACAACCCTAGCCTCAGGCGCGATATCCGAGACCAGCTCGGCGTCCCCCCCCGTAATGTAGAGACTGTAATCACCACCCCAGTAGGCACGCGCCATCTCCAACTGCGTCAGTACGAATCCTCTGAGCATCAACGCACAACCACGCTCGACAGCCTCAGCCGTATTGCGTCCAGGCGCCTGACTCGTCAATGCCTGCTCCGCTGCGAGGTCTCCATAGCGAATTTTTCGAGTATGAGTACGCAACTGATTACGCATTAGCGGCATGCCAGGACAAATGAAACCTCCTAGATGCTCACCTTCCGGCGAGATGAAATCAGCAGTCACCGCAGTGCCAAAATCAAGAACCAGACAAGCCCCTTTAGCCAAGTAAAAACCACCAAGCATTGCCAACCAGCGATCAAGGCCAAGGCGCTCATAATCGTCGTAACCATTCTTAACACCGGACATCTCGCGAGCCGGCGCCGCACAAACAACGGAAACGCCGAACTCATGTTTGAGCACGCCAATCAGCAAATTAGTCTCATCTTCAGTTCTTACGCTGACGAGACGGCACTTATCGAGAGACACCTTCTCTAGCGATCGAAGACTGCTTACCAATGCCTCATCAGAGTCGGCCACACCTTCCGCGATCACGGTACCCGCCTCAACGCGCAGCACACGCCACTTGATAAAGCTGTTTCCACAATCGAGCTCAAGAATCATCACGCAACCTCAAGCTGAGCTCACCGCCACTAAAGACTTTTTCCACGCCATCTACCTTCAGCCGCAGCGCGCCTTGATTATCGATTCCCAGCACCACACCATCCACCTGGTTGACACCAGCAGTGAGGGAAACCGGCTGCCCTTGCCACAAGTGGCTCGCCTCCCATTCCGCCTGTAGCGCAGCGAAGCCGTCCGATTGGTGACGCTGCAAATAAAGCTGCAGCTGCTTACTTAGCTCAATCGCCAGAATATTGCGATCACACGCCTGCCCCGACTCCAAACGCATTGAAGTCCATTGCTGATCGACTTCATCCGTAGTCTGCATGTTCACATTGATGCCTATACCCAACACTACGTGACACACGTCAGCAGGATCCCCAACCAGCTCCAACAGAATCCCGGCGATTTTTTTTCGCCCGACCAATACATCATTGGGCCACTTCAAACCTGCACCTGGCACTCCAAGCACATGCAAGGCTTGCATGACGGCGAGCCCGACAACAAGACTCAGCCCCTCAAGCTGACGCATCCCACCATCAATACGCAACACGAGGCTGTAATAGAGATTTTCAGCGAACGGGCTCACCCATTTACGGCCTCTGCGCCCACGCCCTGAGCTCTGGCGCTCAGCCAATACAATAAAGGGAGCCGCCCGCCCCCCATCCACCGCGCGCAGCGATTCAGCATTAGTAGAGTCGACAGAATCGAAGATACTGACAGACCAGCCGCAAAGGCCTTCCTCTATCTTGAGCACGTCAAGCAATGTCAATGGCGAGGCCAATTGATAGCCCCGCCCCCGAACTTTATGTATGGACAATCCAAGCTCAGCCTCCAGGTGTTGAAGCTGCTTCCACACCGCACTTCGACTAACTCCCAAGGCAGCACCCAAAGCCTGACCGGAATGGAATCGACCATCCTTCAGGAGATTCAACAACGTCAGCATGCAGGTCTCGCCTCTGAATGAGGCCCGAATAATAGCCATGCACCGGGCCGTTGCATAGAATTCAAAAAATCCACTTTCCTGCGGGCAAAACAAAACCCCAACTGCTTTCGCAATTGGGGTTTCGGAATTTAATCTTGACGATGACCTACTCTCACATGGGGAAACCCCACACTACCATCGGCGATGCATCGTTTCACTTCTGAGTTCGGGATGGGATCAGGTGGTTCCAACGCTCTATGGTCGTCAAGAAATTCGGGTACTGACTCGTGACCAGATGGCCTCGCTTCAGCAAATTGGGTATGTGACAGCTTTCGGTGTTTTGTGAGCGTCGAACTTTCGGTTCATTGCGTCTTCACACACCGCAATCTGGTCTCTTTCGAGTCTGCAGATTGCTTGGGTGTTATATGGTCAAGCCTCACGGGCAATTAGTATTGGTTAGCTCAACGC